>NZ_JBQCWS010000202.1:0-201 GCF_051957155.1 Neisseria sp. P0019.S002 | reverse complement strand
ACAGCCAGCTGAAACAGCAAAGCGCCGCCGCCCGTACCGAGGTCGCAGCCGGTACCAACATCAAAGACGTGGTTAAAACGACCGGCGCCAACGGCCAAGACGTTTACACCGTCAACGCCAAAGGCACCACCGCGAGCGCAGGTTCCGACAAAGTGACCGTCACTGCTTCAGCAGCAGACGCGAACAACGTGACCGACTACA
>NZ_JBQCWS010000201.1:0-208 GCF_051957155.1 Neisseria sp. P0019.S002 | reverse complement strand
ACCAGTGTCACCTTTATCGCCTTTAGCGCCGGCTGCACCAGTGTCAACTTTATCGCCTTTGTCGCCTTTAGCGCCGGCTGCACCAGTGTCACCTTTATCGCCTTTAGCGCCGGCTGCACCAGTGTCAACTTTATCGCCTTTGTCGCCTTTAGCGCCGGCTGCACCAGTGTCACCTTTATCGCCTTTAGCGCCGGCTGCACCAGTGTCA
>NZ_JBQCWS010000200.1:0-228 GCF_051957155.1 Neisseria sp. P0019.S002 | reverse complement strand
CAAGATCAGTAATAGTGATTGTATGGGTACCGTCACCATTATCTACAACTTCACCTGTGATGCTGCCACCTTTTTCACCAGTGTCACCTTTATCGCCTTTGTCGCCTTTGTCGCCTTTGTCGCCTTTGTCGCCTTTAGCGCCGGCTGCGCCAGTGTCACCTTTGTCGCCTTTAGCGCCGGCTTCACCAGTGTCACCTTTATCGCCTTTAGCGCCGGCTGCACCAGTGT
>NZ_JBQCWS010000199.1:0-246 GCF_051957155.1 Neisseria sp. P0019.S002 | reverse complement strand
GCGGCCACCTGCACCAAATCAGCCTCGACGACGAAGTCATCACCGACATCGAACGTGATCAGCTGCACCGCGAAATCTACCGCACACAGGGTAAACTCGCCAGCCGTTACGAACTTGACCCTTTAGGTCGTCTGAAACGGCAAATCGCCACTCTCAACGACCTGACGGAAAGCGGCAAAGGAAAAACCAAAGTAGCGGCGGGTTATGCCCAAACCGCCGTCAAACGCAGCTACGGCTACGACCGTA
>NZ_JBQCWS010000198.1:0-255 GCF_051957155.1 Neisseria sp. P0019.S002 | reverse complement strand
CCCCCCCCCCCCCCCCCCCCCCCCCCCCCCCCCCCCCCCCCCCCCCCCCCCCCCCCCCCCCCCCCCCCCCCCCCCCCCCCCCCCCCCCCCCCCCCCCCCCCCCCCCCCCCCCCCCCCCCCCCCCCCCTCCCCCCCCCCCCCCCCCCCCCCCCCCCCCCCCCCCCCCCCCCCCCCCCCCCCCCCCCCCCCCCCCCCCCCCCCCCCCCCCCCCCCCCCCCCCCCCCCCCCCCCCCCCCCCCCCCCCCCCCCCCCCCC
>NZ_JBQCWS010000197.1:0-255 GCF_051957155.1 Neisseria sp. P0019.S002 | reverse complement strand
CATCCACGTTGGTGACGAGATCGAAATCGTAGGTCTGAAAGAAACTCAAAAAACCACTTGTACCGGTGTTGAAATGTTCCGCAAACTGCTGGACGAAGGTCAAGCTGGTGACAACGTAGGTGTATTGCTGCGTGGTACTAAACGTGAAGACGTAGAGCGTGGTCAAGTATTGGCTAAACCAGGTACTATCACTCCTCACACCAAATTCAAAGCAGAAGTATACGTACTGAGCAAAGAAGAGGGTGGTCGTCACAC
>NZ_JBQCWS010000196.1:0-258 GCF_051957155.1 Neisseria sp. P0019.S002 | reverse complement strand
TGTATTACGGCAGCGGCCACCTGCACCAAATCAGCCTCGACGACGAAGTCATCACCGACATCGAACGTGATCAGCTGCACCGCGAAATCTACCGCACACAGGGTAAACTCGCCAGCCGTTACGAACTCGATCCTTTAGGTCGTCTGAAACGGCAAATCGCCACTCTCAACGACCTGACGGAAAGCGGCAAAGGAAAAACCAAAGTAGCGGCGGGTTATGCCCAAACCGCCGTCAAACGCAGCTACGGCTACGACCGTA
>NZ_JBQCWS010000195.1:0-315 GCF_051957155.1 Neisseria sp. P0019.S002 | reverse complement strand
GACGGCCGGCACCTACCGCCCCCTTACAGGACAAACAGGTTTTAGGGGGGAGTCTTTTGCTGAACTTGCCGTTCATATGGAACATATCGCCGGTACGCACGATATAGCGTTTGCGGATTTTAACCGAGGAAGAATGGCGCATCGGCCAGGCCGGTTTGGTGGCAGTACGGCTCTTTACCCCTTTACGGCCCGGAAGGGCGATTTCGTCGCCATAAGTTTTATCCGTCTTACTGGCATTAAAGACAAAAGCAGGTTTGCGGTTGAGGCGTACGTCTTTGGCAACGGTCTTGGCACCGCCGAGGTCGGCAAAGAGTG
>NZ_JBQCWS010000194.1:0-372 GCF_051957155.1 Neisseria sp. P0019.S002 | reverse complement strand
CGTGACTTGTTGTCAAGCTACGACTTCCCAGGCGACGACTGCCCAATCGTACAAGGTTCTGCACTGAAAGCTTTGGAAGGTGACGCTGGTTACGAAGAAAAAATCTTCGAATTGGCTGCTGCTTTGGACAGCTACATCCCAACACCTGAGCGTGCTGTGGACAAACCTTTCTTGTTGCCTATCGAAGACGTATTCTCTATCTCTGGCCGTGGTACAGTAGTAACCGGTCGTGTAGAGCGCGGTATCATCCACGTTGGTGACGAGATCGAAATCGTAGGTCTGAAAGAAACTCAAAAAACCACTTGTACCGGTGTTGAAATGTTCCGCAAACTGCTGGACGAAGGTCAAGCTGGTGACAACGTAGGTGTATTG
>NZ_JBQCWS010000193.1:0-375 GCF_051957155.1 Neisseria sp. P0019.S002 | reverse complement strand
ACAGCCAGCTGAAACAGCAAAGCGCCGCCGCCCGTACCGAGGTCGCAGCCGGTACCAACATCAAAGACGTGGTTAAAACGACCGGCGCCAACGGCCAAGACGTTTACACCGTCAACGCCAAAGGCACGACTGCGAAAGCCGGTTCCGACAAAGTGACCGTCACTGCTTCAGCAGAAGACGCGAACAACGTGACTGAATACCGCATTGACTTGGCTGATAACACCAAAGCCGAAATCCAAAAAGGCGTAGATGCCAAAACCACCGTTGACAGCAAAGGCCTGACCTTCAACGGCGACAGCGGCAGCACCAATGTCGAAAAACTCGGCGCTACCGTGACCGTTGCCGGCGACGACAACATCACCACCGAAGCCCGAG
>NZ_JBQCWS010000192.1:0-385 GCF_051957155.1 Neisseria sp. P0019.S002 | reverse complement strand
AGTTACCACAGCGGTGGACAGTTCAGGTAATTATGGACCAGTGACCTCTGCGATCAACCAACCGACAGGTACGGTGAGTGGAACGGGGACCGATGCTTCAGGCAACACTGGACCAAGTACCAGCACCGACTATGTCGACAACATTGATCCAGCAGCACCAGTGGTCAATGTCACAGGCAATCCAGATGGTTCGGTAAGCGTCAGTGGCACGGCTGAGCCAAACAGTAACATTGAAATCCGCTATCCAGATGGCAGCACAGTTACCACAGCGGTGGACAGTTCAGGTAATTATGGACCAGTGACCTCTGCGATCAACCAACCGACAGGTACGGTGAGTGGAACGGGGACCGATGCTTCAGGCAACACTGGACCAAGTACCAGCACC
>NZ_JBQCWS010000191.1:0-429 GCF_051957155.1 Neisseria sp. P0019.S002 | reverse complement strand
ACTTTAAAGAGTTATGCCAGTGAAGATTCGACAAACGCCGAACTCATGCCGATTGAGGCAGTTACTCAAATACAGAATACCGCGCCCGGCCCGCCGAGTTTGATGGCAATCGCCACACCGGCAATGTTGCCCACGCCTACGCGGCTGGCCAAGCCGGTAACAAATGCTGGGAACGGTGTGATTCCGTGCGGATCATCACCTTGTTTGCGACCGCCTAGCATTTCTTTGATACTGCGGCCGAAGAGGCGGAATTGTACAAAACCGGTGGTAATGGTAAAAAGTAGGCCTGCGCCTAAAAGCATATATACCAATCCCGACCACATTGGGTCGTTGATGGCGTTTACCCAGCAGTGAAGCTGTTCGAAAAATTGATCCATACAAACCTTTCAGAGCTGTATATTATACACATCTGACGCTGCAGACGAAGAG
>NZ_JBQCWS010000190.1:0-430 GCF_051957155.1 Neisseria sp. P0019.S002 | reverse complement strand
GGGGAGGAGGGGAAAAGAGAAGAAGGAAGGAAAAAAGGGGGGGGAAGGAGGGGAGGGGGGAGGGAGGAAGAAGAAGAGGGGAGGAGGGAGGGGAAAAAAAGGGAGAGAGGGAGAGGGGGAAAGAGAGGAAGAAAGGAAAGGAGAAAAAGGGGGAAGAGGAAAGAGAAAAAGAAAAGGAGAAGAAAAGAAAGGGAAGGGAGGGAAGGGAGGGAAAGGAGGAAGAGGGAGAGGAGGAAAGAGAGGGGAGGAAGGAAGAAAAAGGGGGGGGGGAAAAGAAGAAGGGGAGGAAGGGAGAAGGAAGAAAGGGAAAAAGGAAGGAGGAGAAGAAGGGGGAGGGGGAGGGGGGGAAGAAGGAGAGGGAAATGAAAGGCAGCAAAGCGATTTCAGCAGGCATATTGCGTTTTTTAACTTCATTAGCAATATGGTACAG
>NZ_JBQCWS010000189.1:0-430 GCF_051957155.1 Neisseria sp. P0019.S002 | reverse complement strand
TATTAACGCTGCTAACCCTGAAGCTGCAATTGCCCAATATATTGCTGAATATGGTCATAAATAAAGCTTTTTGAGATTAAGGTCGTCTGAAAACAAACGTAGCGCATTTTATTCAAACGCTTAACCTGTTTTCAGACGACCTTTTTAAATTGAGTATCCAAAATATAAAATGCATCGACCAAAAATAAAAGCACCGATAAATCGGTGCTTTTTAAATTTGGCGCGGCGGACGGGGCTCGAACCCGCGACCCCCGGCGTGACAGGCCGGTACTCTAACCAACTGAGCTACCACCGCGCATCATTGTTTTGCAACAATGAAAGGAAAACTGGTGGGTGATGACGGAGTTGAACCGCCGACATTCTGCTTGTAAGGCAGACGCTCTACCAACTGAGCTAATCACCCGAGAACTCGGGATTAAACCAAAAAACC
>NZ_JBQCWS010000188.1:0-430 GCF_051957155.1 Neisseria sp. P0019.S002 | reverse complement strand
CAGCCGTACTTGCCGACTGCCCCACCCTTGCCGCCATCGACGCACAAGGCAATCCTTCGTCGTGGACGGCGCAGCAGTTTGAATCGGCGGTTCAACACCATCCCGACAGCGTTTGGCTCAGTCAGACCGACCACCAAATTACCGGCTTTATCGTGTGGCAAACCGTGTTTGATGAATCCGAGCTGCACCTGATTGCCGTCGCGCCCGAATACCGCCGCCAAGGCATTGCGTCCACCCTACTGCAACACTGGCAAAACACAGTTCAACAGCAAGGCGCAACCCGATTGCTGCTGGAAGTCCGCGCAAGCAATGAAACCGCGCAACAGCTCTACCGCAAACACGGCTTCCAAACCTGTGGCCGCCGCAAAAACTACTACGCCCTGCCCGACGGTGGCAGCGAAAATGCCGTATTGATGGAGAAATCATGTTA
>NZ_JBQCWS010000187.1:0-431 GCF_051957155.1 Neisseria sp. P0019.S002 | reverse complement strand
GCTTTCATGCACATAAACCGCCTGTTTGGGCGGCTTCTGCGTGCTTTCGTTGCGCCATTCGGCAGCGGCGCGGTCGGTGGGGATAATGGGGAACATGGAGGAAAGGAGGAAGGGAAACCGGCGGCAAGTTTACTATAGTGGATTAAAATTGCAATGATACGGCGTTGCCAACGCCCTTATGTACTACTCGTACACGGCGAGCATTGCCGCCTTGTCTCATTTTTATTTTAATCCACTATATCATCTTCGTGGGCAAAGCCCACGCTACATTGCGTTCTCTTTCCTAGATCGGCTGGCAACCAAAACATAGTGTGCAAAAAAAGTCGTCTGAAAACCGTTTCCCCTGTTTTCAGACGACCTTTTCCATATTTTCACTTAAGAATCAGATTTTTCAGTCTTTCGCCGTGTTCATCAGCCGCAGGGCTTTGAGG
>NZ_JBQCWS010000186.1:0-431 GCF_051957155.1 Neisseria sp. P0019.S002 | reverse complement strand
GTATTCGAGTATTACTTGTCCATTCCGCCACCGCTGCCATTTTGTGCTGTACGAAACAGGCATGGATTTTGAAATCAAAGATGTGGACGTGTCCAATAAACCTGAAGACTTGGCTTTGATGAATCCGTATAAACAAGTACCGGTTTTAGTTGAGCGTGATTTGATTTTGCACGAATCAAACATCATCAACGAATACATTGATGAGCGTTCCCCTCATCCTCAGTTGATGCCGGGTGATCCTGTTATGCGCGGTCGCAGCCGTTTGGTGCTGTACCGTATGGAAAAAAAATTATTCAACTTGGTACAAGTGCTGGAAAACCCTGAATCTACCAATAAAGAACAAGCTAAAGCGCGTGAAGCCATCAGCAATGGTTTGAAAGTGTTGGCACCATCTTGTACTAAAACCAAATCCATCTTGGGCGGTGACTTTT
>NZ_JBQCWS010000185.1:0-431 GCF_051957155.1 Neisseria sp. P0019.S002 | reverse complement strand
GACCCAAACGCGATTTTGACCAGCGAGACACGCGACCCTAAAACCATCTCCACCGCCCTAACCGCCGACGAAACCGACCACCTGGTTCTCGGCACGCTGCACACGACCGGCGCCGCCAAAACCATCGACCGCATTGTCGACGTATTCCCTGCAGGCGAAAAAGAAATCGTGCGCTCCATATTGTCCGAATCCTTGCGCGCCATCATTTCCCAAACCCTGCTGAAAACCCGCGACGGTAACGGCCGCGTCGCCGCACACGAAATCCTGATTTCCACACTGGCCGTGCGCAGCCTCATCCGCGAAAACAAAATCGCCCAAATCAACGCCGCCCTCCAAACCGGTCAGGCCCACGGTATGCAAACCCTCGATCAAGCCATGCAAACCCTTGTCCGCCAAGGTACCATCAGCCCCGAGCTGGCACGCAGCAAAGC
>NZ_JBQCWS010000184.1:0-431 GCF_051957155.1 Neisseria sp. P0019.S002 | reverse complement strand
GGTCAGCTCGGACAAAATACTTTCTACTTCCGTATCCGTGAGCAAATCCAATTCGACGGCATCTTCCAAGTCCAGCAAGGCATAGCAAATATCGTCGGCAGCCTCCATCAAATAAGACAAAGGATGGCGCGCCCAACTGTCTGCTCCTGCGGAAACCAGCCCCAATTCGTCGGCAACTTGACGGATAAACGGCAACTCGGTTTGATAAATATTGAATTTTTTTCTGCCGTTCGGATGTTGCGTTGTCCACGGATACTTCAGCAATGCGCCGATAGCTGCCGCAGTCAGACGCATTCCGCCCGCCTCCGGATACATTTCAAGGCTGGCGACGATACGCAGGCTATGCGCATTGCCTTCATAGGTTTGAATATCGTTGCGCTCCGCTTCGTTTAATGTGTTCAGATAAATTTGATGTTCAGGCCGTCTGAACC
>NZ_JBQCWS010000183.1:0-431 GCF_051957155.1 Neisseria sp. P0019.S002 | reverse complement strand
CTACGGCGGCTCGTTTAGTTATCATTTTGACGAAAACAAAGTCGCTGTTGGCTTTGTGGTCGGCTTGGATGATCAAAACCCTTATCTGTCGCCGTTTGAAGAGTTCCAACGTTTCAAAACCCATCCTGAAATCCGCAAAACCTTTGAAGGTGGCCGCCGTATCGCGGATGGCGCGCGTTCGCTGATTGAAGGCGGTTTGCAAAGCCTGCCGAAACTCTCGTTTAAAGGTGGCGTTTTGGTCGGCGATGCCGCAGGTTTCCTGAATATGCCACGCATCGAAGGCATCCATACGGCCAGGAAATCCGCCATGCTTGCCGCAGAAGCCGTGTTCCCTTTCTTTGAAAACCTCTAAGGAGTGTAAAGCTTCGACAGCGGCGAAGAAGCGGCCGAGTATCAGAAACGCTTTGAACAAAGCTGGCGGTATCAAGAGC
>NZ_JBQCWS010000182.1:0-431 GCF_051957155.1 Neisseria sp. P0019.S002 | reverse complement strand
GATGATCCATTTGCGGACGGGCCTCCTCAGGCAATAATGCCAAAGCTTGCGGGACGGTTTTGTTCAACACATCCGCACCCAAACTGCCGCCCACCACCCAAACTTTCAGACGGCCTTGACGGTTTTTAAAGCGTTCCTCGGGAACAGGCAATGCCGCAATATCGGCACGGACAGGGTTACCCACCAATCCGCCTTAATGTTGAAAGGCTTTGGGGAAAGCGTACAGAACACGTTTTGCCCAACGCGACAGTTGGCGGTTGGACAAACCAGCTACGGCGTTTTGCTCGTGAATCACAATCGGCACACCGGAAATTTTTGCCGACAAGCCGCCGGGGAAAGTAACGAAACCGCCAAAACCGATAACGCACTCGACACGGTGTTTCTTAATAATCTGCTGCGCCGCGCGGACGGTTTTATACAGCGTAGACGGC
>NZ_JBQCWS010000181.1:0-431 GCF_051957155.1 Neisseria sp. P0019.S002 | reverse complement strand
TGCTGACCCAGTGTACGCAGACGAGGCCGTCTGAAACGGCGAGCGCAAGCAGGTCGATGTCGTTGGGGTTGTTGGGGTTTTTGCTGTCGATGAACTGGTTGCTCTGCATGATGCCGAGTGCTTGGATTTGGTCGCGGTAGCGGGCGGCTTCTTCAAATTGCAGGTTGGCGGCGGCGGTCTGCATTTTGTGTTGCAGGGTGCGGGTCAGTTCGTCGGTTTTGCCGTTGAGGAAGGTGGCTGCTTGGCGCACGCTGTCGCGGTAGTCTTCTTCGCTGATGTGTCCGACGCAGGGCGCGGTGCAGCGTTTGATTTGATACAGCAGGCAAGGGCGGTCGCGGTGTTCGAACACGCTGTCTTCGCAGGTACGCAGCATAAAGACTTTTTGCAGGACTTGTATGCCGTCGCGCACGGCGTTGCTGTTGGGATAGGGG
>NZ_JBQCWS010000180.1:0-431 GCF_051957155.1 Neisseria sp. P0019.S002 | reverse complement strand
GCAGTAGAAATCAAGCCGTCATTGGCACCCAATACGCTTGCCCGAATCCAGTTGTTGCGGTCGCTGAAATGGCGTTCGCTGTGGTGTGAGTACATATATGCTCCGATAAATTGGCTGTTTCCAGATGATGATAACATTGTATTGTTTTTTTGAAATCAATGTCAGTTTATCCCTTCAAATTAAGCATCCTTAAATCTTTCTGCGGCCATTTCAAACCATAAAAGCCAACACTCCTCTTTAGATTTTTTCAGACGGCCTGACCGCTTTTACAAGTAAATTTATTGTTCCAAGTCATGGCATTATCACAAGGCAGTTTTGTGCTGCTTGGTTTATCCGTTTACCGATGCTATCTTTATGCATCTTTCCACTCCTCAATCCATTGAAAGGATGTATCAGGGACGAAGAAAACAAAACCAACGTAAACGAGCTGC
>NZ_JBQCWS010000179.1:0-432 GCF_051957155.1 Neisseria sp. P0019.S002 | reverse complement strand
AAAAGCCCCGCCCTCACGCGCGTCGGGAAATCGGGGGTCGGTGGTGCGGTGTCCATCCGCACAGTCGAACCTTCCGACATCGTTCCCGAGGGAAGAAATTGGGGAATCGAAGTAAAAACCGAGTTTTCCGGCAACACCGTGGCGCAGAAAAACGACTTGCGCAAATTCTTAGGCCGCGACTACCGCACCCTCTCTCCCATAGGCGCGACGGCGGACGGCACATCGGGGATGGCGGACGTGCTGACCGGCTATACCGGCAAACCTTCCCCCACCGCCCTGTTGTTGGACGAAGGCATAGCCGACACGAAATTCTCGGGCGGTAAAAGTCACACCAACTTCAAAGACGACAGGCAGCTGATGCTGTCCGCCGCCTTCAAAACCGACATTACAGACGGCCTTGCCGCATACAGCCACCGTCAAAAAGGTAACTAC
>NZ_JBQCWS010000178.1:0-432 GCF_051957155.1 Neisseria sp. P0019.S002 | reverse complement strand
AGGTTGTAGGCGATAACGGGCATATAGACGTTCAGCTCGAAATTGCCCGACGCGCCCGCCATGCCGATGGTAACGTCGTTGCCGAACACTTGGCAGCACACCATGGTCATCGCTTCGCATTGGGTCGGGTTGACTTTGCCCGGCATGATGGACGAACCCGGCTCGTTTTCGGGGATTTTAATTTCACCCAAACCGCAGCGCGGGCCGCTTGCCAGCCAGCGGATGTCGTTGGCGATTTTGTTCAGGCTTGCCGCCAGCGTTTTCAATGCGCCCGAAGCGGCAACGGCGGCATCACGTCCGCCCAAGGCTTCAAATTTGTTCGGCGCGCTGACAAACGGCAGGCCGGACAGTTCGGCGAGGTTGGCGGCGGCTTTTTCGGCGTATTCGGGATGGCTGTTCAAACCTGTGCCGACCGCCGTGCCGCCCAAAGCG
>NZ_JBQCWS010000177.1:0-432 GCF_051957155.1 Neisseria sp. P0019.S002 | reverse complement strand
GGTGCGCTCTTTTTCCACGCTCAAATAGCCCTGCTGCAACACTTGCGGCGCAGAGGCTTCGCGCTTCCAGTCATCGTTTTTCAACAGGAAGCGGCGTTCGATTTCAATAGTCATCTGTTTGATTCCAATATAAAAGAAGGTCGTCTGAAAACAGGTTTTGCAGGTTTCGCACACACCTTAAAACGGCTTGAACACCACCATATACAAAGCGACGACCATCATCAATACAGGCACTTCGTTAAACACCCTGTACCACTTGTGCGAATGCGTATTGCGTTTTTCCTCAAAGCCGCGCAGCAGCGCGCCGCAATAAAATTGATAAGCCAAAAGCAGCAGGCCCATCAAAAGCTTTACATGCAGCCAGCCTTGCCCCCACCAACCCGTAACAAACGGAATCAAAATGCCGCACACCAGCGTCCCGAATCCCAACGG
>NZ_JBQCWS010000176.1:0-433 GCF_051957155.1 Neisseria sp. P0019.S002 | reverse complement strand
GCGCACAGCATCGACCCCTACACCGACGGCAACCACGTTCAGACAACCTTGGCACTCGTCCACCGCCATTTCCAAATCTAAAACGCCATGCCGACCCTGTTGACCACACCGCCCGTCGCCCCGCAAACCTTAGCCGCCCTGCAAGCCCTCGGCATCCGCAGCGTAGAGGAGCTGCGCGACACCGGTTCCGTCCAAGCCTTCCTGCTGCTCAAAGCCGCCGGACTGACAGTCACCCGCAGCACGCTTTGGCAACTCGAAGCCCTGCTGCTCGGTATCAAGTCACAAGAGCTGCCGCAAACGCAGAAAACCGCTTTGGAGCAAGCCGTTAAGAACCATCCGCCCGTTGCCGTTTTCCCCACGTCGTCTGAAATGGAAACCTTCATGCGCGCTGCCTTGGCGCAGGCAGAACAATCCGTCCGCATTGGCGAAATCC
>NZ_JBQCWS010000175.1:0-433 GCF_051957155.1 Neisseria sp. P0019.S002 | reverse complement strand
CTACACATCAGCCTGCCGGCCAAATCCGGCATGCGGATTTGGGTTACAGCCATGACTTCCCAAATGTCGAAAAAATCGCCGACGACCGCGTGCATATTTTCAAACCGCTGCAATTGACCTGCAGCTCAAAGAAAACCGTTGATTTGGTAAATAAAGGCGAGAACTATCAATACTTTTCCAAAGCCGCTTTGCCTGAAGGCTCCTACTTGGTCAGCGCAACCTACAAACCGACTTTCTGGTCGAAAAACCAAGACGGCTGGAAACAACAAACCTTGAAACAGCTGGCCGGTGCCACCTATTGCGAACAATCGCAAATGTTCGTCAATATTTTCGTCCACGTGGGCAACGGCGCAGTTGATGAAGCGGTATTGACCCGCCCTATTGGCCAAGAGCTGGAACTGGTTCCGCTGAAAAATCCGAACGAAGTCAAAGC
>NZ_JBQCWS010000174.1:0-433 GCF_051957155.1 Neisseria sp. P0019.S002 | reverse complement strand
AGGCTTTGACAAAGGCTTCAGACGGCCTAACCAGATTCATATTGCCGACAAAAGGCTCCAAAATCACACAGGCAATGTCATTGCCGCTTTGTGCAAAGGCTTCTTCCAGTTGGGCGATATTATTGTATTCGAGTACCAAAGTGTGTTTGGTAAAGTCGGCAGGCACGCCGGCGGAAGAAGGATTGCCAAACGTCAACAGACCGCTGCCTGCTTTCACCAACAAACTGTCGGAATGGCCGTGGTAGCAGCCTTCAAACTTGATGATTTTGTCGCGGCCGGTAAAACCGCGTGCCAAACGGATGGCGGTCATCGTTGCTTCCGTACCGGAGCTGACAAGGCGCAGCTGCTCGACGGACGGCATGATTTTGGCGATTTCTTCGGCAATGACAATTTCGCCTTCAGTTGGCGCACCAAACGACAAACCGCCCAATGC
>NZ_JBQCWS010000173.1:0-434 GCF_051957155.1 Neisseria sp. P0019.S002 | reverse complement strand
CCCTTAGCCGTAATTGCTCTATCTACTCTAGGCCCTTTCACGCTGTGTCTCCCAGGCGCTGCTTTTCTCGGTGCATTGGGTGTGTGCCTGCTGATTTTGGCGGTGCATAAACTGCTCGGCGGCAGTACTTTGGGATTGCTGGTGTTGGGGTTTGTGTTGAGCGCGTTTTCGGGCGCGGTGGTCAGCATGATTTTGTTTTGATCTGACGATTTGGTATTGCGCAGCGCGACCACATGGCTGTCGGGCAGCCTTGCCGAAGCCGGTTTCTCATCGCCTGTCGCGGCAATCGCGGTCATTTTGCCCGGTTTTCTGATTTTGCTGTCGGCAGGCAGGCGGTTGGACGTTTTAATGACGGGCGAAGACACGGCTGACAGTAGGGGGGTGCCGGTCGGGGCATGGCGTGTGCAAACAGTAAGCGGCGCGGCAGTGATGAC
>NZ_JBQCWS010000172.1:0-434 GCF_051957155.1 Neisseria sp. P0019.S002 | reverse complement strand
TTGTGCACCGGTAATGCTGAACGCTGCCAAACCGATAGCATCGGCAATAATGAAAGCGGCGGCCAAATAGGTGCGGCGATAACGTTGCACCCTTATCAACCATGCAATGGCAAGCGTGGCGAACACGACTATCAGCGCATCGGTTTGCAAAAACACTTGCGGAATCCGGCCGACCAAACCATCGCGTATCATGCCGCCGCCGACAGCCGTCAGTAACGCGGTAATGACGACACCGAGCACAGCCAATCGCTTGTTGTAGCCGACCAAATAGCCGGAAATAGCAAATGCGGCTGTCCCAATGATTTGGATGAAGTCGGTTGTATTCATGACATGTATTACTCGGCAGATGATAGTTTAATTTGGAGATGCTAAAACATTTCTTATTGGCATGTCTATTTCATCTAACATCTGATAACGCTTACGAGACATAGACC
>NZ_JBQCWS010000171.1:0-434 GCF_051957155.1 Neisseria sp. P0019.S002 | reverse complement strand
CCTCCATAAAGGCATAAACATGGATACCTTTAAAGACCGCCTGGCTTTCTTATGGAAAGATGAAGCCCGCCAAGCCAAGATCGCCGCCGACATTGATATGACCATCGCCGGATTCAGCCGTATCTGGAACGAAGGCGGCCTGCCGAAATCGGAAACGCTAAAAAAAATCAAACAACTTAAAGGCTGTAGCATAGACTGGCTTTTGACAGGCGAAGGTTCTCCCTTCCCCGATTCCGAAGCCCCAAAAGCCACAGCAACCGACACACTGGGCAACCCTGTCGATATAGACGAATTTGTCTTCGTACCGCGTTACGACATCCAAGCAGCGGCCGGACACGGCCAGCTCGTCGGCGATGAACAGCCCATGTTCGCCATGGCGTTCCGACGCTATTGGATAGAAAATTATGTGACGCGCGACATCAAAAACCTTTCCG
>NZ_JBQCWS010000170.1:0-434 GCF_051957155.1 Neisseria sp. P0019.S002 | reverse complement strand
AAAGGCGACAAAGGCGACAAAGGCGACAAAGGCGATAAAGGTGACACTGGTGAAAAAGGTGGCAGCATCACAGGTGAAGTTGTAGATAATGGTGACGGTACCCATACAATCACTATTACTGATCTTGAGACCGGTACAGTCACTACTACCATCGTTAAAGACGGTAAAGACGGTGTAGATGGTAAGAATGCTAAAGCCGACGTTAAAGACAACGGCGATGGTACTCACACTGTAACCATCACTGATGGCGAAGGTAATACCACTACTACTATCGTTAAAGACGGTAAGAACGCTGAAGCCGACGTTAAAGACAACGGCAACGGTACTCACACTGTAACCATCAAAGACGGTAACGGTAATACCACTACTACCATCCTTAAAGACGGTGCTACTGGCGACAAAGGTGACACTGGTGCAACCGGCGCTAAAGGCGA
>NZ_JBQCWS010000169.1:0-435 GCF_051957155.1 Neisseria sp. P0019.S002 | reverse complement strand
CTGCCGCAATGTCCGGCAGTTGAAAAAATCATCTTCGGCTGTTTTTCCAAAGCAGATGCCGAAGATTATCGGGCATTGCTGGCAGCCGAACAGGCCGTCTGAAATCCGCCGAACACTTGAAATCAAATATAAATCAGAAAGCAAAAATATGAGTATGTCCCTCGCCTAAAAACTGGCCGCCGACAGTGTTGCCGTAGTTGCCTAAGGGCGCAATCTTCAGGATGTCTTGGCGGAAATCCGCGCGGCGCATCCACAGCTGACGGCGCAGGAAAACGGCGCGTTGCAGGATATTGCCTACGGTTGCCAGCGGTATTTGGGCAGTTTGAAATATATGCTTGGACAAATGCTGAAAAAGCCGATTGACAATCCGCAGCTAGAAAGCCTGCTTTTGGCGGCAATGTACCAACTGCATTACACGCGTAATGCGCCTCATGC
>NZ_JBQCWS010000168.1:0-435 GCF_051957155.1 Neisseria sp. P0019.S002 | reverse complement strand
AAAAAGAAGAATACTGCTTACCGAAAGGGCAGGTATAAAACCCGCCCTATGTTGTGTATTTTCAGACGGCCTGTGGATAAAAAAGGTTGTCTGAAGTTTTTTACTCCGGCTTAAATACGCCAGTATCTGTTTTAGGCTGCTGCTCGGCAATTTCTGCTTTTGCCTCAGCCTGCTCCGCTTCGGCTTTTTCAGCTTCGATGCGTTTTTTCTCGGTCAGGTATTGGTTGATTTGGTGTACCAATTCCTGTGTGCCTTGGTGGGTCAGGGCGCTGATTTGGAGAGGCGCGGGGTTTCCATGTCAAATTGGAAGCGGTCGTCTGGTTTCGGATAGTCCCAGCCGATGTCTTCGAGGAAGGCGGTGGTGCGTTCTTGGGCTTCTTCTTCATCGAGCATGTCGAGTTTGTTCAGCACCAGCCAGCGCGGTTTGTCGTAGAG
>NZ_JBQCWS010000167.1:0-436 GCF_051957155.1 Neisseria sp. P0019.S002 | reverse complement strand
TACCTAACCCTCTTTATTTAACCGCAACCGCCGCATTTGCCGCAGCCGCTGCTGCAAAGTCGCGTTTTTTCGGCTTGAACACGAATTTTCGCAAAAGGAAGAATACGCAGGCGAGCATAATCAAGCCGACGATAATATCTTGAGTCATGACGATAGTATCCTTGAAGAAATTTGGTAAACCACGAATGCGGCAAAATAAGCCATCCGGAACAAATAGCCTGTAATCATAAGCATATTTTTCGTGGATTTGGTTTCGCGTTTAATTACGGCCAACGTTGCGGCACACATCGGAGCATACACATCCCAAGCCAAGAAGGCAAAGGCAGTCGGCAAGCCCCAGGTGTTGTGTATGATAGGAATCAGTGCGTTTTGTATTGCATCTTCGGACGATGCGCTGACGGCGTAAATAGTACCCATGTCTCTTATCCACATCTGA
>NZ_JBQCWS010000166.1:0-437 GCF_051957155.1 Neisseria sp. P0019.S002 | reverse complement strand
TATTAAAGTGTGTTTTTAGCATTTTCTTAAATGAGCAGCGCACTTAGGTTAGATAAATGTATATACAGTAAGGAGATTCACTGTTATGAATAAAATATACAAGATTGTTTGGAATGCGGCCCAGGAGGCTTGGGTTGCCGTATCTGAACTTGCCAAGGGGCATGTAAAAGCCTCTTCTTCAGGCAAAAATGCCAAGCAAAGTACGGTGGTGGAGGAAGAAGGAAGTGCCTCTTCTACACTGTATAGCTTAGTTAAAGCGGCTACAAATGCCATGGTGATTGGTGGCGTTGCGGTAACCTTATTCAGTTTAATTCAAACGGCTCAAGCCGCTGACAAGCATTAGACAACTGTTGTCGCTGAGCAAGGGACGAGAGAGAAAGCTCAACGCCTAGAACCTAATGCATTGCTTGCTTTGGGCCGTGACACTAAAGCGGGAG
>NZ_JBQCWS010000165.1:0-437 GCF_051957155.1 Neisseria sp. P0019.S002 | reverse complement strand
ACTGGCGCTGCTCTTTTCGTTATCGATCGGACCTGCTTCATCAACAGGGGGACCAAATACGTTAACAATACGACCCAATGTACCGTTACCTACCGGCACAGTGATTGGCGCACCAGTATTGCTTACAGACATACCGCGTTTCATGCCGTCTGAACTACCCATTGCAATAATACGGACAACACCGTCACCCAGAAGTTGTTGAACTTCCAGAGTCAGACCGTTCTCGTCCAATTTCAGGGCATCGTAAACATGCGGGATAGCGTCGCTTGGAAATTCCACGTCAACCACCGCACCAATAACTTGTACGATTTTGCCTTGGCTCATTATCGTATCCTAATTTCCGGTTCAGGCTTCAGACGGCATTAAACTGCCGCTGCACCTGCTACAATTTCTGACAATTCTGTGGTAATCGCGGCGTGACGCGATTTGTTGTACAC
>NZ_JBQCWS010000164.1:0-437 GCF_051957155.1 Neisseria sp. P0019.S002 | reverse complement strand
TCGTGCGCACCGGCGATATGTTCCATATGAACGGCAAGTTCAGCAAAAGACTCCCCCCTAAAACCTGTCTGTCCTGTAAGGGTGCAGTGGGTGCCGGTCGGCAGGTGAATCCGATACACGGTTTGAAGTTTCTAACTAGTGAATCCGACTTTGTCTTTGAAGGCATTTTGCCGCTGGTATGGAGCCGCAGCTATTATTCCGACCAAGACGGTACCGGCTGGCTCGGCGAGGGTTGGAGCGTACCGGGCTGCCAACGCATCATCCGCGATGCGGCGGGATTGGCCTATATCGACGATCAAGGCCGTTTGTTCCCTTTGCCGGAAGTGGATGAAGATGATGAAGAACCGGTATTGTTCGAAAGCGAACAGATTTGGTTCAGTAAAAATCCGGACGGGCATTATGTCATTGCGTCGCTGGACGGTTCGATAGCGTTGCGT
>NZ_JBQCWS010000163.1:0-438 GCF_051957155.1 Neisseria sp. P0019.S002 | reverse complement strand
CCCCCCCATACCGTCCGAGCAACACCCAAACAATCCGACAACCACAAAACCGACACAAATCCCAAACCGAAACACACAAAAAACCACCACCCAACAAACAACCCCAAACACCACACCAACACAACCAAAAACAACACAACACACCACACCAACAAAAAAACACACACCAACCCCACCAACAACCCCACAAAACCCCACCCAACCAACCCACAACACACAAACAAACACACCAACCACAACCACCCCAAACCCACACCCAAACACCAAACACCCCACCCCAACACAACCAAAAACCCCACCCCCACCCAAAACACAAACAACAACACCACAAAACCCACCAAAAACACCAACACCCACACCACAAACCAAACAACCACCACACACCAAAAACACCCCCAACACAACACCACCCAACCCCAAAACAAAAACACACACAAC
>NZ_JBQCWS010000162.1:0-438 GCF_051957155.1 Neisseria sp. P0019.S002 | reverse complement strand
GGCCGTACAGGTATCGACAATATTTGTCGTATTGTTGAAGCGGCAATTAATGCAGGTGCAACAACTGTAAATATTCCTGACACTGTTGGTTTCTGCTTACCTAATCAATTCGGTAATATTATTGCTGAAGTACGTAACCGCGTGCCAAACATCGACAAGGCAGTGATTTCCGTACATTGCCATAATGACTTAGGTATGGCAACGGCTAACTCCTTAACCGCTGTACAAAATGGTGCACGTCAAATTGAATGTACTATCAACGGCATTGGTGAACGCGCAGGCAATACCTCTCTTGAAGAAGTGGTGATGGCAATGAAAGTTCGTCAAGAATTTATGAGCGTGGATACACGTATCAACACACAAGAAATTCATCGTGTCAGCCAAATGGTGAGCCAACTTTGTAATATGCCAATCCAACCGAATAAAGCGATTGTAGGT
>NZ_JBQCWS010000161.1:0-438 GCF_051957155.1 Neisseria sp. P0019.S002 | reverse complement strand
CTCCGTCCTCTTTTCCTCCTCTTTTTCCTCCGTCCTTTTTTCTTTCCCCCTCCTCTTTCCCTTTTTCCCTTCCTCCCTCCTTTCCCCTCCTTTCCCCCTTTTCCCCTTCCTTCTTCCCCTCCCCCTCTTCCTCCTTCCTTTCTCTCTCTTTCTCCCCCTTCTTCTTTCCCCTCTTTTCCTTCCCTTTTCTCCTCTCTTTCTCTTCCCCTCCTTTTCTCTTTTTTTTTCTCCTTCCTTCTTTTCTCTTTTCTTCCCCTTCCTCCTCCTCCTTTCTTCCTCTTCCTCTTTCTCTTCCTCCCTCCTTTCTTTTTTTCTCCCTTCTCTCTTTTTTCCTTTTTCCTTTTCCTCCCTCTCCTCCTTCCTTTCCCTTTTTCCCTCCTCCCTTTCTTCCCCCTTCCCCTCTTCCTTCTTTCTCTTCTCCCCCTCTTCCTCTTCCTC
>NZ_JBQCWS010000160.1:0-438 GCF_051957155.1 Neisseria sp. P0019.S002 | reverse complement strand
GCCTTTTGTTACTTGATGTATGAAGCAATGATTGCTTCATGCCAAGTATTTAAAAATTAGAATTTTACGCGTACACCGGCAGATACTTCGTGAGAGTGTACTCTGTCATCTTCAAATTTGCCCCAGTAGTTGTAGCGGTAGCCAGCATCTAAAGCAATATTAGGCGTTACTTCGTAGCTTACACCAGCCAATGCTCCGATACCGGTTTGAGTTTTGCGATAGCTTTCTTCGTAATAAGCATTACTTACTTTGCTAGTTGCACTTTCATCTGCAGATACACGGTTAATTCCTAAGCGTGCTCCGACATAGGGTTTAACAGGTGCGTTAATGTCAAAAGCGTAAATGGCTGACACACCAACACGTTGGAATTTAACTTTGTCTTGGTAAATGGTAGTTGGAGTTTCAGAATCTGATTTAAAAGATTTATAGTGCGTATAA
>NZ_JBQCWS010000159.1:0-439 GCF_051957155.1 Neisseria sp. P0019.S002 | reverse complement strand
GGAAAAGAGAGAAGGGAAAGAGGGGGAAGGGAGGAGAGGGAAGAGGAAAGGGAAAGGAAGGGGGAAAAAAGAAAAAAAGAAAGAAGAAAGAAGAAGGAGAAAAAGGAGGGGAAAGAAGGGGAAAGGGAGAAGAGGAGAAAGGGGGAAAAAAGGAGAGAGAAAAGGAAAGGAAGGAGAAGGGGAAAGAGAAGAAAAAAAGGAGGAAAAAGGGAGGAAAAAGGAAAAGAAAAGGGGGGAGAAAAAGAAGAAAAAAAAAGGGAAAAAGAGAGAAAGGGAAAAAGAGAGAGAGAGGAGAAAAAAAGGGGGAGAAAAAAGAAAAAAGAGAGAAGGGAAAAAAGGGGGGGAGAGAAAGAAGGGGGCAGCCGAGAGAGGTGCCAAAATGTCGCTGCCATCACGCAAAGAAAAACTACTGCCAGAAATGTGGAATACACGTCTAATG
>NZ_JBQCWS010000158.1:0-440 GCF_051957155.1 Neisseria sp. P0019.S002 | reverse complement strand
GACCTCACTTTACCACATCGACCCCGCCATCCCCCGCCTCTACATCGGTTTCACATGGTACGCCCTGTCGGCACGGCGCACGCGCATCAATACCGCATGCAAAATCATGTTGCTCGACTACGTTTTCGATACTTTGAATTGTCGCTGCGTCTGCTGGCAGACCGAAAACCTCAACACCGCCTCTCAACGCGCTATCGAACGCCTGGGCGCACACCAAGACGGTATCTTGCGCTGCCACAAATTGCGGAAAGACGGCAGCGTGCGCGATACGGTGGAATACAGCCTGCTGCGCGAAGAATGGCCGCAGGCAAGGGTAAAACTGCTCGAAAAAGCGGCAGCTTATGACGCGTCCTGAAAAAACGTTTTCTTCTTCATTTTTTCATCAGAATACGCCCATCTTGCTGACAATCCGAACTCTTTAAAAAATTAATGAAATAAGG
>NZ_JBQCWS010000157.1:0-440 GCF_051957155.1 Neisseria sp. P0019.S002 | reverse complement strand
CCGTAGCTGCGTTTGACGGCGGTTTGGGCATAACCCGCCGCTACTTTGGTTTTTCCTTTGCAGCTTTCCGTCAGGTCGTTGAGAGTGGCGATTTGCCGTTTCAGACGACCTAAAGGGTCAAGTTCGTAACGGCTGGCGAGTTTACCATGTGTGCGGTAGATTTCGCGGTGCAGCTGATCACGTTCGATGTCGGTGATGACTTCGTCGTCGAGGCTGATTTGGTGCAGGTGGCAGCTGCCGTAATACAGGTAGTTGATCTGTCTGCCGTCGGGCAGGACGGTGGCGGTACGGTTACAGTTGAAGTCGTAGTGGTAGCGGATGCTTTCGGTAACGGGCAGGTACAGCATGTCGTATTGCGCATCGCGCCAGTCGGTTTCGGGCAAACAGTTTTGTTCGTTCTCTTCATTAGCAGGTACTCTACATTGGTGCTGGCCGATGAT
>NZ_JBQCWS010000156.1:0-441 GCF_051957155.1 Neisseria sp. P0019.S002 | reverse complement strand
GTATAATACAGTTTTTGAAGCAGAATGAGTTGGTGTATCAACCCCCCCCCCCAACCCCCCCCCCAAACCCCCACCCCCAACCAAAAAAAAAACAACCCCACCAACACAAAAAACCCCCCAAACAAAAAAAAAAACAACAAACACACCACTACCAAAACAAACGAAATACCCACCCAGACCAAAAACACCACACAAACACACCCAAACCACACAAAAACCAAAAACAAACAAACACCACAAACCAACAACCCAAACCCAACACACCACACCGACACCAAAACAGCCAACAAAACCAAACCAACCAAACCATCCCCAACAAAAACAAACCCACCACGCCCCCCCACACACCGCCCAACACCACAAACAAAACACCTCCCGCTAAGACAGCCGCGAAAGAACACACCCGGCCGTCACACCAGCTCCCCAAACCCCACCACAAAA
>NZ_JBQCWS010000155.1:0-441 GCF_051957155.1 Neisseria sp. P0019.S002 | reverse complement strand
TCGGGTAGGTCCGTACCTATCCGGGCAAACAGTTTTTCATACGGCCTTTTTGCTTGGTGAAATGAGGCTGCAAGCAATGAGATAAGGAAATCATTTTGCGTTCCTATATGCTCGTTTTCAGCAAAGAATTCCGCCCCTTTAACAGCATTATCGATATATAAGTCCATTTTCGCATGCCAGTAACCTGCGGTATCGGGATAATCAGGTAACAGGTTTTGCAAAGTATCAAACTGTTTGCTCTCAAAGAAAGCGTTCAGATAACGATGGCGATAATCAGCTGTTTCTTCCGCATTCAGACGGCCTGTATCAAGCGGAGTTTGGATACGGGTTGCTGCCAAGTCCCAGACTTGATGATTCTCTGCTTGCTCAATCATATTGATTAAAATCGGCAGATTGTCAGCGGTTTCGGCATGGTCAAGAGCAGTAATAGCTTGATACACA
>NZ_JBQCWS010000154.1:0-441 GCF_051957155.1 Neisseria sp. P0019.S002 | reverse complement strand
GTTTGCCGCCGCCGCGCAAAGCGAAGGAAAAACAGGCTACAAAATCGGCCTGCAGATTCCGCACTACCTCGCCGTTATTCAATACGCCGACAACCGTGAACTGCGCGAACAAATCTACCGCGCTTCCGTTACCCGTGCCAGCGAATTGTCTGACGAAGGTAAATTCGACAACACGGCCAACGTCGAACAAACGCTTGCAAACGCGCTGAAAACCGCCAAACTGCTCGGATTCAAAAACTACGCCGAGCTGTCACTGGCAACCAAAATGGCGGATACGCACGAACAGGTTCTAAATTTCCTGCACGACCTTGCCCGCCGCGCCAAACCATTTGCCGAAAAAGACTTTGCCGAAATCAAAGCATTTGCACGCGAGAGCCCGAATATCGAAGATCCGCACTCTTGGGATTTGAGCTACGCCGCCGAAAAACCGCGCCAAACACA
>NZ_JBQCWS010000153.1:0-441 GCF_051957155.1 Neisseria sp. P0019.S002 | reverse complement strand
AAAATCAACTGACTGAGACTTTTGCAAAATTCCCCAAAATCCCCTAAATTCCCATCAAGACATTTAGGGGATTTCTCATGAGCACCTTCTTCCAGCAAACCGCCCAAGCCATGATCGACAAACACATCGACCGTTTACAGCTATTGAAGTTGGATCAGGTGATTGATTGGTAACCGATCGAACAGTACCTGAATCGTCAAAAAACCCGTTACCTCCGAGACCACCGCGGTCGTCCTACCTATCCCCTGTTGTCCATGTTCCAAGCCGTCCTGCTCGGACACTGGCACAGCCTCTCCGATCCCGAACTGGAACACAGCCTCATCACCCGCATCGATTTCAACCTGTTTTGCCGTTTTGACGCACTGCGCATACACACTTAAAGCACATTATGCCGATAAGGGAAAGGGTTGGTGCAAGACGCAACCTTGTACGAATTGCTCA
>NZ_JBQCWS010000152.1:0-442 GCF_051957155.1 Neisseria sp. P0019.S002 | reverse complement strand
CCCACATACTGGGTTCCTCTCCCTTTCTCCTAAGATATATTGTTTATCCCTTGCAAATAACAAAAAATCAAACCACCCTTATTGTATTTATTTGTTGACTTCGGCTCTCCCGTTTTTGAAAGGTCTATTCTTCGATATTTAACTTTGCAGATCAAAATAAGCTGCTAAGTATAAAAGGCTTCCACGGATTTGGAAAGTTCTGGGTGGAGGCAAACGGGATCGAACCGATGACCCCCTGCTGGCAAAGCAGGTACTCTACCAACGGAGCCAGGCCCCCGTTATGGGGGGGTCTGGGAGGACTTGAACCTCCGACCCCACGCTTATCAAGCGTGTGCTCGAGACAGCGGAGCTACAAGTCCGCACCCTCTGCGTAAGCAAAGCTTGGCCCCACTCAAGCTTTTCTCTTCCGCACCGTTGTACAGTTGACCGATAAGGGTGAATG
>NZ_JBQCWS010000151.1:0-442 GCF_051957155.1 Neisseria sp. P0019.S002 | reverse complement strand
CTCCACCTACTTCCTTCCTGCTTCTCTGCCTGCGCTGCTTTATATTCATATGCCCAGCCAACCGCAGCCTGTCCGCCATTTTGCAAAGATTGCATCGCCAGTAACAATGGATGAAAGCAGGTATCTAAATTGTTGTCAGCAGCCATGACCAAAGTTGCACCATGCGTGCCTAACGCTTGCGCGGCATGAAAAACTGGGGAGTTGTGCAGGTTGGCAATAAAGTCAAACGGCATCGCGGCGTGGTGGTTCAGCACATTGTCTGCCATTTTTTCAAATACGGATGGCGAAGAAAACGGCGTACCGAGAAAAACAGCGCAATCAGAGCAGACTTCGATTTGTTCCTTCAGTTGCCCTGCACCCAACGCGGCAATCAAAATCAAACGGCTGAGGCGGCGGGTATCTATACCGATTTGGTGCTTTAAGGTTTGTTTGAGGATTTTAC
>NZ_JBQCWS010000150.1:0-443 GCF_051957155.1 Neisseria sp. P0019.S002 | reverse complement strand
GTAAAGTGTGCTGGAGGTATCAGAAGTGCGAATGTTGACATGAGTCGCGATCAAGCGGGTGAAAAGCCCGCTCGCCGAAAGCCCAAGGTTTCCTACGCAACGTTCATCGGAGTAGGGTGAGTCGGCACCTAAGGCGAGGCAGAAATGCGTAGTCGATGGGAAACAGGTTAATATTCCTGTACTTGATTCAAATGCGATGTGGGGACGGCGAAGGTTAGGTTAGCAAGCTGTTGGAATAGCTTGTTTAAGCCGGTAGGTGGAAGACTTAGGCAAATCCGGGTCTTCTTAACACCGAGAAGTGCTGACGAGTGTCTACGGACATGAAGTAACCGATACCGCGCTTCCAGGAAAAGCCACTAAGCTTCAGTTTGAATTGAACTGTACCGAAAACCGACACAGGTGGGCAGGATGAGAATTCTAAGGCGTTTGGGGGAACTCAGGCG
>NZ_JBQCWS010000149.1:0-443 GCF_051957155.1 Neisseria sp. P0019.S002 | reverse complement strand
ACTTGATAAAGTGTAAGAAATAAATCATTGGGATATTTTTCTCCTAATTTACGGTCGTCTTCCGAAAGCATTGTGTAAGTTGCTCGAGAAAGTTTACGTCCTGTTTTGATCAAAACGTAAGTTTTAAAACTTGGACGTTGTGCCTTTCATGCTTCTACACCAGCAATAAATTTTTCCTTATTCCAGTCGTCTGGGACATAATGAACCAATTTATCTAGAACCAAGAATAAATCTTCTATATCCATTTGATATAAATCAGATTGAATTTCATCTTTCAAAATAGAAGGCAAAACCTTGTTAATCTACGACAAATTATCCTCGTTTGGGTGAAGTGGAAAATAGTTCACACCAACCACAATTTGATTGATAGTGTCGAATTTAAATACATTTTTTCGAGTAGGATTGATGTTTTTCGGATAACTCACCTGAATATTGCCGTCTGA
>NZ_JBQCWS010000148.1:0-443 GCF_051957155.1 Neisseria sp. P0019.S002 | reverse complement strand
GCCAGATTGTTAAACTGGTTCAACAACATAGGCACGATAATCAGCACCAACGACAGCAATGTCAGCAAAGCCAGTGCCATAATAATTATAGAGGCCGGTGCGCGACGGATACGCTTCAATTGAAGCCACTCGACCAAGGGATTCAAAACATAGGCCAAAACGGCGGCCACAATAAACGGCGTCAAAACATCGACCAAGGCATATAAAAGCCAAATAAAGGCTGCGATGACGCAAGCCATAATAATCCACGGTTTTGCGCCGCGCGCTTTCTTTTGATCCATAAAAAGGTATTTCCCAATTGATGTTTAAGGTTTTCGAAATCAATAAGCAGTATAACAGATCCACAAAGGCCGTCTTAAAGCGCGAAGACTATTAAGATAAAATAAAAATTGTTGACAATAATGCCACACAATTCAGCATAAACCCCCCAACTTAAGATAAAA
>NZ_JBQCWS010000147.1:0-444 GCF_051957155.1 Neisseria sp. P0019.S002 | reverse complement strand
ATCCAACTCTATTGCCTCTGCCATGAATTTGGCTTTCGATGTTCCTCCGATGGCTGTCGGTATTACTTTGGCGGTATTCGCCGGCCTGATCATCATCGGCGGCATCAACCGCATTGCCGGTATCGCGCAATTTGTCGTGCCGTTTATGGCGGTAATTTACATCTTGTGTGCCGTGATTATTTTGTTCAAATTCTCCGACCACATCATCCCGATGTTCCACAATATTTTTGTCGCCGCCTTCAATCCGGAAGCGGTATTGGGTGGTGCGGCCGGTATCGGTATGCGCGAGGCAGTCCGCTTCGGTGTGGCACGCGGCCTGTTTTCCAATGAAGCCGGTATGGGTTCGACCCCGCACGCTCATGCGACCGCCAACGTCAAACACCCTGTGCAACAAGGTATGGCTGCATTTATCGGTATCTTTATCGATACGCTGATGGTCTGCAC
>NZ_JBQCWS010000146.1:0-445 GCF_051957155.1 Neisseria sp. P0019.S002 | reverse complement strand
GTTGAAGACATAGTGTTCGCAGATTTCGCGGTTGACCGTAATGCCTTTGACGCATTTGTCGGCAAGGTTGACCGCGGCATTGCCCAAGAGGGAAATGGTTTCAAACATACATTGGGCGATGACTGGCTCCATAACGTTCAGCTGCAACTGACCTGCTTCGGCTGCGAAAGTGGTGGTGGTGTCGTTGCCGATGACTTTGAAGCAGACTTGGTTGACGACTTCGGGAATCACGGGATTGACTTTGGCAGGCATAATGGAAGAACCGGCCTGTAGTTCAGGCAGGTTGATTTCTTTCAAACCAGCGCGCGGACCGGAAGAGAGCAGGCGCAAGTCGTTACAGATTTTAGACAGTTTGACGGCTGTGCGTTTCAATGCGCCGGGCACCATCACATATGCGCCGCAGTCGGAGGTCGCTTCGATCAGGTTTTCAGTCAGTTTGCAAGGC
>NZ_JBQCWS010000145.1:0-445 GCF_051957155.1 Neisseria sp. P0019.S002 | reverse complement strand
CTTTACCACCAGATTGTTTGGCGTGTTTGTATTCGGCTTCAACTTCTTTGCGGATGGTTTCACGGTAAGCCACTTGAGGCGCACCGATGTTTGCTTCCACGCCGAATTCGCGTTTCATACGGTCAACAATAATTTCCAAGTGCAGCTCACCCATACCGGAAATAATGGTTTGACCGGATTCTTCGTCTGTACGAACACGGAAAGAAGGGTCTTCTTTTGCCAGACGGTTCAGGGCAATACCCATTTTCTCTTGGTCGGCTTTGGTTTTCGGCTCAACGGCAATATGAATTACCGGCTCAGGGAATTCCATGCGTTCCAAGATGATCGGTGCGCTTTCTGCACACAAGGTTTCACCAGTGGTAACGTCTTTCAGACCGATAGCGGCTGCGATGTCGCCAGCGCGTACTTCTTCAATTTCAGTACGGTCTGCAGCAGTCATTTGTAC
>NZ_JBQCWS010000144.1:0-446 GCF_051957155.1 Neisseria sp. P0019.S002 | reverse complement strand
AAAAATCAGAAACGCGCAAACAAAATCCCTATCATATCGTTTAGCCAGGAGACCGCACATGAACCCCACTCCTATGCACCCGAAACTCGCCGAAATTACCGAGCGCAGCATCGAGCGCAGCCGCCCGACGCGTGAAAAGTATCTGTCGAAAATCCGCAGCGCCAAACAGATGGGACGCTTAGAGCACAACCAGCTCGGCTGCAGCAATTTGGCGCACGGCTATGCCGCCATGCCTAAAAGCATCAAAATTGAAATGCTTCAGGAAACCGTCCCCAACTTATGCATCATCACTGCCTACAACGACATGGTGTCCGCACACCAGCCATTTAAAGACTTCCCTGACCAAATCAAAGACGAAGCACAGAAAAACGGCGCGACTGCCCAAGTCGCCGGCGGCACGCCCGCCATGTGCGACGGCATCACGCAAGGCTATGCCGGTATGGAAT
>NZ_JBQCWS010000143.1:0-446 GCF_051957155.1 Neisseria sp. P0019.S002 | reverse complement strand
GGGTGTGCCGGTCGAAGCCATAGTCGCCGCTATTTTGCGCCCGATATGTCCCGACTTGCCCATGCCCGTGATGACGACCCTGCCTTTGCAGTGCAGCAGCGCGTCTGCCGCGTGGACGAAGTTTTCGTCCAGTTCCGCCGCAATTTCACGCAAGCCTTCCGCTTCGGTGTGCAACACTTCGCGCGCCCAATCGAGATATTGACCGTTTCCTGCCATAAATTTACGCCTTTTTGTGTTCGTTTTATAGTGGATTAACTTTAAACCAGTACGGCGTTGCCTCGCCTTTTCGTACTATTTGTACTGTCTGCGGCTTCGTCGCCTTGTCCTGATTTAAATTTAATCCACTATATATCGTTTTGGACATTGTTAAATGCCCTAATAATCTATCCAAATTTGCCGAATAGGGGTAGCATTACCGCCTGCTTCGCAAATAACCTATATTTAAA
>NZ_JBQCWS010000142.1:0-446 GCF_051957155.1 Neisseria sp. P0019.S002 | reverse complement strand
CAGCACCACCGTACTGATCAATACGGGCATCAACATGTGTTTCACCGTCCACATGAAATCCACGCCCTTCAAGAAGCCCAAAAACAGCGGAGGATCGCCCAACGGCGTCAGTCCACCGCCGATATTTGCCACCAAAAAAATAAAGAATATAACGACATGCACCTTATTCTTGCGGTAATGATTTGCCTTCAGCAGCGGACGAATCATCAGCATTGCCGCACCGGTCGTCCCCATAAAGGAAGCCATCACCGTCCCCGCCGCCAGCAGCCCGGTATTCAGCGCAGGCGTACCATTGAGCTTACCCCAAACCAAAATCCCGCCCGAAATTGTATATAAAGCCAAAAGCAGCAGGATAAACTGGATATATTCCTCAACCAGCGCATGGGCAACCGTATGCACACCCGCCCCGAAACCGAACACAACGGCGAACGGAACCAAAAACAGCA
>NZ_JBQCWS010000141.1:0-447 GCF_051957155.1 Neisseria sp. P0019.S002 | reverse complement strand
ATAAGCCAGACTCGTCCCCACTAACGGTTCGGCTTTTCTTGTTCGTAACTCAAGGCCGGAGGTAGAACCGTGCTGTTGCAAAAGGTTATGTTTTTTTGTGCGTAAACGCTGAATGTTGTGTGTTTTTTGGCGTAGAAAGGGTTATGTGGAGATGTGCTGCCTGCATGGGATTTGCTCATGGCACCAGTCAGATTGTCTGCTGCCCGTCTGTCATGCGAACGGGCGGTCTCGGTGTGTTTGTATTCGGCGCCGGCAACGACGGTTTGTTTGAACGCGCCGTCAAATTCCCACACACTACGCCCGTTCAGCCCGCGTATGGTCTGATTGAAAACGTAGTCGGAATAACGGGTCGAGTTACCTAATTGGCGCGCGCCCATACGCGTAATGCTCGCATCGACAGCCTCGTCTTCCGTACGCAGTTTTTGCTGATAGGCAGTCAGATTGGCT
>NZ_JBQCWS010000140.1:0-447 GCF_051957155.1 Neisseria sp. P0019.S002 | reverse complement strand
CACGCCGTTATTTCCAAAAGGACGCGCTTTCAGACGGCCTCTTCAGTACGCGCCAAGATTACGCTGATGCGTTGAACCAACTGCCAGCGGAAGCGCGACCGTTTTTCCTTGAGGCCTTAAATCAGGAAGAGCCGGGCAAAACCATTCATCAGGGCGAGCTCATCAGTTTTTGGCGCAACCCTGTCAAAGTTTGGCTGAAGAGAAGTTTAAGCTGGGATCAGCCGTATTTGGACGGCGCATGGGAGTCTGCCGAACCGTTTGAGCCGCAACATGAGGGTCGGATTGCCGATGCCTATTTGGATGCGCGACGCACAGGGGAAGATTTTGAAGATACGGCCATTCGGCTGAATGCCGAAAGCCTGATGCCGGTAGGCGAATTGGGCGGTTTGTGGCCGCAGCAGTATCAGATATCTGCGAAAAACGTAGATGCCGAGCTGATACATAGTA
>NZ_JBQCWS010000139.1:0-448 GCF_051957155.1 Neisseria sp. P0019.S002 | reverse complement strand
CTGTTGCCGTGGCGCAGGGTGTTCTTCACGGTCAGCGCGTCGGTCAGGCCGTGTTCGATGGCGAAGGTGGCGATATCCACCCGGCTCTTGCGGAAGTCGCGACCGCTCAGGCCATAGAAGTTGTCGCTGTCGCCGCCATCATCCGGCTTGCTCGGGTGGGCCGAAGTACGGGCGGCGCTGCCAGCCAACGGGATGCTGTACGGGATGCCCGAATCCGGCAGGTCGTCGCTTTCCAGGTGTTAGTAGTCGAGGTTGACGCGGTTCGGCGTGCCCAGGCCGAAGGCCAGCGACGGGGCGATGCCCCAGCGGTCGTAGTTCACCTTGTCGCGGCCGGCAACGTTGCTTTCATGGGTCATCAGGTTCAGGCGGCCGGCCGCGGTATCGTTGAATTGGTAGTTACCGTCGAAGGTATAGCGTTGGGTCTGGTCGCTGCCCCAGGTCCAGGCAC
>NZ_JBQCWS010000138.1:0-448 GCF_051957155.1 Neisseria sp. P0019.S002 | reverse complement strand
ATGCTGAAGCGGTTAAATGGTATCGCAAGGCAGCAGAACAGAGGCATGGCGCTGCACAACACAAGTTGGGCGGAGTGTATGCCTATGGACTGGGTGTCCGTCAAGACTATGTTGAGGCTGTAAAATGGTATCGCAAAGCAGCAGAACAGGGTTATGTAGAAGCCCAAAACAATTTGGGTGTGAAGGATAAGGAAGGACAAGGAGTCCGCCAAAACTATGCAGAAGCAGTCAAATGGTTTCGTAAGGCGGCAGAACAGGGAAATGCTTCATCACAAAACAATTTAGGTCCGATGTATGAAAAAGGGCAAGGTGTTCGGGAAGACCATGTTGAAGCGGTCAAATGGTTTCGTAAGGCGGCGGAACAGGGGGGTGCCGAAGCTCAAAATAATTTAGGTACGAAGTATGCGAATGGGCAAGGTGTTCACCAAGATTATGCACAGGCAGTTAA
>NZ_JBQCWS010000137.1:0-448 GCF_051957155.1 Neisseria sp. P0019.S002 | reverse complement strand
ACAGGGGAAAGGACGTACTTGTCTGCTTTGTCGTTGAACTTAGAAACGGTGCGGCTGTAGCCTTCATAAGGGTCGGCCGGATTGCGTTCGGCCAGTGCGGGCGCGGAGGCAAGGCTGATGAGAAGGCAGAGGGAAGCGGTGGTTTTTTTCATGATTGAAACCAGTCTTTGATTTCGTAAAGTTCGGCCAGTGCGCGGACGGAATCGAGAATATTTTGAATGGTCGGTTTTTTGTCTGTCCGGCGCAGAGCGTTGAGCAGTAGGGAAACGCAGGCTGAATCTGCTTTGCCTACTTGGCTGAAGTCTATGCTGCCTGTTTCTTTCAGACGGCATTGTTGTTCGTAGCGCGCAAAGGCGGAGGCAGTCAGGGTTTTGCCGGTAACGTCGCCGCTGATGTAGAGCGTGCCGTTGCGGCTTTCTGTTTGCATGGTGTCTTTATGATGTAAGGC
>NZ_JBQCWS010000136.1:0-448 GCF_051957155.1 Neisseria sp. P0019.S002 | reverse complement strand
CTCAATCACTTGCGGGGCAGTTTCAAGCGCAAAACGGGCATTCGTACCGCCGATGTCGGCGACCAGGCGGGGATAAGCTTCAGTGTGCATAGTAGACATGGCAGTTAATTCCTTGATGATTGAGAATCAGGCTGGTCGGATATTCGGTATCGGCCCTTGCGGCAGCTTTATCAAATACTGCTTTTTTCTCTGCGCCTTGAATGGCCAAAAACACATTCGGCGTTTTGGCAATCGCACCCAAAGTCATGCTTACGCGCTCATGCGGCGCGGTAACCGGCGTGGTATGAATCAATGTCGGGTCATCGGCTTCATTGATTGCGGCCTGTAATTGAGGCGCTTGAGGGAACAACGACGCCGTATGTCCGTCTGAACCCATGCCCAACACCAGCACGTCAGGTTGCTTGTAATGTTTCAATGCGTAAGCAACAACAACTTCTGGTTGTAATTC
>NZ_JBQCWS010000135.1:0-449 GCF_051957155.1 Neisseria sp. P0019.S002 | reverse complement strand
CCACCCAAACCACCCAACCAACAAACCAAACAAACCCTGACCCAAAACACCACCACCCACAACAACGCCCACAAACCAACACACACAAACAACGGCACCCTGCCACCAACAGACGACCACAACCACAACTAACACCACACCACCCCCACGCTTGACCGCATCGGCCCAACTATCACCGGTCAAAATGCCAAACACCACACCTCCTTGGTCCAACAAACACCAACCAAAAACAAAACAACCGCCAACAAAACACCAAACCCACCCCAAAACACACCAACCACCCACACCACCCCACCAACCCACCAAAACAACACACACCCACACCAACAACACCAACCACCCACAAAACCAACAAAACCCCAAACAACACCACCACCAAAACACACAAAACCACCAACCCCCCCCACCACCACACCAACAACAAAACAAACCCACCCCCCACACACACC
>NZ_JBQCWS010000134.1:0-449 GCF_051957155.1 Neisseria sp. P0019.S002 | reverse complement strand
AAACGGGGTTCATACGTCTTCCCTCTTCAAGAATTGCGCGTACATATCGTCAAGTGTAGGCGTGTGGATATCGATGTAGGCAAGACTGCCCAAATCACCCAATTCGCTCAAAAGAGCCATGCGCTCTTCTGCTTTACATTGCGCTTGGTATGACAGGCCGTCTGAAAGCGGATGCCAACGCTCGCTCAACGGGCGCGCTTCTTTCAAGCGGACGTTGACGGTCAGCGGCAGGCCGCTTTGAACATGCAACTCATCCATGCTGCCGTCGGCAACTTTCACGCCGTTTTTCATGACGATGATGCGGTCGGCGTGGCCGTCAAGCTCGGCCAGTGCGTGGGTGCTGAGCAATACGGTTGCGCCGCGCCCATTGAGTTCGCGCACAACTTCGTAAAACATTTGACGCGAAGCCGGGTCAAGGCCAGTAGTCGGCTCGTCAAACAGTAAGACTT
>NZ_JBQCWS010000133.1:0-450 GCF_051957155.1 Neisseria sp. P0019.S002 | reverse complement strand
TTTTACCGTTGCGATGCCCTGGGGATAGGGATAGGCAAAGGTCGTTTGAAAAATGTGGAGGTTTCAGAGATGTCATTTCCGTGTGATTTATGCGGGGACGGTCTCGGGAACCAAATTTGCTTTTTTTTGGGCTGCAGTTGTTTTTTGTGGGGGGTTTGGTTGGGTGGTGGGTGTGTTTGTGTCTGTGTTGGTTTGGGTTTTTGTGGGTTTTTGGTGTGGGTTTGTGGGTTTTTGGTGTTGTGTTTTTGGGTGGTTTTGTTGGTGTGTGTGTTTGTGGAGTGTGTGGGTGGGTTGTTTGTGGTGTGTTTGTTTTTGTTGGTGTTGTGTTTGTTTGTTGGGTTTTGGGGGGGGTTGGTGGTGTTGTTGGGGGTTTGGTTTGGGGTTTGGTGTGTGGTGTTTTGGTTGGGTGGGTGGGGTGGGGTGTGGGTTGTTTTGTTGTGTGTGTGGGTG
>NZ_JBQCWS010000132.1:0-452 GCF_051957155.1 Neisseria sp. P0019.S002 | reverse complement strand
AACGCAGTTTGATCACGCTTTAAATGCCCAACTTGACAATGGCTTCGCCATCTTCGGCAACAGGCTACTCGCTGCAGGAAAGCTTGTCACCGATGCGATAAAAGCAGGGCACCTGAAAGATATCGATAAACCCAGCGAACCATGTTAGGTGAGAGGTAAGATTATACCGAGGTATGAAAACGAGAATGGGACCTTGACAGAATTACTCTATGAAGCGCCATATTTAAAAAGCTACCAAGACGAATAGGATGAAGAGGATGAGGAGGCAGAGTGCCTTGAATAGATGGACAATACTGAGAAGATAATATAGCTTTACTACCAAGACGATAAATGCTTCGGAAAAGTGAAACTGCGAAAAAATGGGAACCGGGACGCTTATATAGAAGATATCGCCGTATGTAAGGATTTCAGGGTGCAAGGCATAGGCAGCGCGCTTATCAATATATCTATAG
>NZ_JBQCWS010000131.1:0-452 GCF_051957155.1 Neisseria sp. P0019.S002 | reverse complement strand
GAACCACACACAACAAAACAACCACAAACAAACACACACAAAAAACACCAAGCAACACACCAACCACCAGACAATCACGCCAAAACCGACCACCAAAACCACCCCCACACACACCCACAAAGACAAAAAACCCCCAAACCACACCCCTCTAGCCACGGAGCACAACCACACCGCCAAACAAAATTCCCAGCAAACACAACCAAAACACAAACAACAAAACCAACACAAACACAACACAAACCACAACAACACCCACACCACACACCAACACAAACAACACCCACACCAACACAAACACCCAACCAAACCACACCAACCAAAACCAACCCAACACAAACACCAACACAACCACCACCCCCCCCACCCCACCCACCAACCACAACCAAACACCCCACCCACCCCCCACACCCCCCCACCCCCACCAACAACAAAAACAACACAAACCCCACCCA
>NZ_JBQCWS010000130.1:0-452 GCF_051957155.1 Neisseria sp. P0019.S002 | reverse complement strand
AATGTGCCAACGGTTGTTCACTTCAGAATCCGTCCACAAGCCTACTTTGTTTTAGTAGAACAGAATGTTTGCCGCTAGCGTTTTCATATCGCTGTTGGGCTTGGCGCTGCCGATACTGCGGCCGATACGGTTGTTACGTTGATCGACTGCCTGGTCTGCAAGGTAACGGCTGAAGTAGTCGTCTTTACCTCCTCGCAACTCCATATCCGTCAAACGCGCATTCCCTGCTTTTTCGGCAATAATGCTGTCGAATTTATAAGCAATCGCCGCCTGCCATAATGCTTGGCGTACTGCATTGACCTGTGTTCCCCTGCTGTTGCCGTTTGCTTTGTCGTCCAAACCTGTACGCTCGGCAAAGCGTGTGGCATTACTGTTCATATTGAGTAAGCCTTCGTCTGCCATGCCGATAACTTGGGCGGCTACGGGATGGTTCAGCGCGAATTGAGCCATGT
>NZ_JBQCWS010000129.1:0-452 GCF_051957155.1 Neisseria sp. P0019.S002 | reverse complement strand
CACCCACAAACAACCCACCAACCCACACCAAAAAACACAACAACAACCACCACTACCACAACAACAACAACAACCAACAACCCAACCAAAACAAAACCCCCCCACACCCAACACACAAACAACCCCCAACAACAACACACCAAAACAACCAACACCCCCCCCCCCACACCCACCCACAACAACACCCCCACCCCCACCAAACCCACCCCAAACAACCCCAAAACACACAACCAACAAAACACAAAACCCAACCAACCCCCCAAACAACCCACCCCAACCCCCCACCAACACAAACCCCAAAACACAAACAACACCACCAAACCCAACAAACCAACCCACCCAAACAAAAAACACCCCCCCAACAAAACCACCACAACACCCACCAACAACACACCCCACCAAACCCCCCACAAACAACCCCAAACCACAACACCCACCACAACACACAAACA
>NZ_JBQCWS010000128.1:0-452 GCF_051957155.1 Neisseria sp. P0019.S002 | reverse complement strand
CCTCCCCCCCCTCTTTTTCCCCCCCTCTTTTCCCCCTCTTTCTTTTTTTTTCCCCCTCCTTCTTCTTTTCTCTCTTTTCTCTCTCCCCCTCTTTCCTCTCCTTCCCTCTTTCTTTCCCCTTTCTCTTTTCCCTCCTTTCTTTTTCCTTCTCTCTTCCCTCTTTCCCCCCTCTCCCCCTCCCTCCCCCTTTCCCTCCCTTCTTTTCCCCCCCTCTCCCCCCCCTCCCTCCTTCTTCCTTCCTTCCTTCCCTCTTTTCCCCCCTTTTTTCCCTCCTTTTCCTCCTTCTCCCCCTCTTCTTCTCCCTCCTTTTCCCCCTCCTCCTTTCCCTTTCTCTCCCTTCTCTCTTCCCCCTTCTTCTTCCCCCCCCCCCCCTCCTCCCTTCCTCCCCTCCTTCTTTCTTCTCCCTTCCCCTCTTTTTCTTCCTCCTTCCTCCTCTTCCTTTCCTCCTTCCC
>NZ_JBQCWS010000127.1:0-452 GCF_051957155.1 Neisseria sp. P0019.S002 | reverse complement strand
GAAATAATATGGGGTCATTTAGATGCAGTCCCAGTCGTTGAACATCAGGCCGAAGCCGATGCCGTTTTGTTTGTGGTTGTAGTCACTCAGACTTTCGCCGTAGCCGTGGAAGCCGCGGACAACGCCTTTGAGTTTGCCTTTGATGGGGAAAGTATAGGCCGCTTCAACGGCACCGCGTCCGCTTTTAGGGTTGTAACGCAGGACGGAATAAACATTTTGCTTATCGTTGAAACGGTATTGGACTTTTAAGTCGCCGTAGCCCATGTATTTGTTGATGTCCGGATTGTCATCGTCATCCCCTTCTTGGTCGAAGGCACGCATCCAAACTCTAGGAATAACGGTCAGCTTGCCCCATTCCATACCGGACATGGCGTAAACGCGGTTCCATGAGCGTGATTCGGGGCGGCTTTGACCGTTGGATTGGTGAACACAACCTGCGCCAACCATGCGCA
>NZ_JBQCWS010000126.1:0-452 GCF_051957155.1 Neisseria sp. P0019.S002 | reverse complement strand
GATAATCCGCATACCGATCAAACCGATAAATCCGGCCACCATAATCAAACCGGATTGCAAACCGGTCATCAGCGCAATGGCATCAAACGGTTGCACTTTCAGATGGAAGGCGAAATGGGTGCCACCCAAAACAAAAATAGCGAACACGGCAACATAGTTGCGCCTATTTTGAGAACGAATTACCGGCAAAGCCATGCATACCGCGCCATACCAGAAAAAGATCGTACCGAATATGCCGCTTGCCGTTACCCCACAACCAGGAATAAACATACAAATGCGGGCCAATAGCCAAAATGCGGTCAAACCGGCCAACGCCTTACCGCGTGTCGGCGGCTGGCCTGTCCAAGTCGCAACGGCCGTCAATAAGAATGCAATGACAACCAATCCGGCATAGCCCCAAATCATTTCATGGGCATGCCAATAAAAACCCGGCAATTCAGGCGTACCCTGAT
>NZ_JBQCWS010000125.1:0-453 GCF_051957155.1 Neisseria sp. P0019.S002 | reverse complement strand
GTTGGGGTCGTCTTCCAGCACCAGCTGCACATCGGCATGCGACAACGCCTCGCGCAGGCGCTCGCGCGCTGCGCCAGGACGGGCCAGCAGGGCGACGGCCGGGGCCGCCTGGGCTTCACTCACGGACACGGGCGATCCCCAGCAGGTCGTACACGTTACGCATCAGGTCCAGCTCCTGGTACGGCTTGCCCAGGTAGCGCTGCACGCCGATCTCGAAGGCGCGCTGGCGGTGCTTGTCGCCGCTGCGCGAGGTGATCATCACGATCGGCACGTCCTGGTAGCGCGGGTCGGCGCGCATCGCGGTGGCCAGCTCGTAACCATCCATGCGCGGCATCTCGATGTCCAGCAGCATCAGGTCGGGCACGCGTTCTTCCAGGCGCTCCAGTGCTTCCACGCCGTCGCGGGCGACGCTGACCTCGAAGTTGTGGCGTTCGAGGATGCGCCCGGTCACCT
>NZ_JBQCWS010000124.1:0-454 GCF_051957155.1 Neisseria sp. P0019.S002 | reverse complement strand
TTCCAAAATTACTTTCCGACCGGCTGATAGAACGATGCTTACTCATACCCGCCCACCTTAATTTTTTCAGTCACATCCTCAACCGCCGCCTCACACGCATTCACGAAGAAATCCGCATATTCAGCCGCCGAAAACGCGATAAATTCAGGCACAGGCATACGCTTCACACGAGCCGCCTCTTCAATCAGGCCGTAATCCTCAGCAATGCGTACCACCTTCCACACTTCCTCCTGCTCATCGACCCCATCAAAAAAGCCGCCGGGCTGAGCCTGAACGGCCTCAAAAATTGCCTTCAACTGAGCATGCTGAACATCTGACAAATTGACAACACGAACGCTTTTGCACATAAGATTTTCCTTTAGTATTGGTTTGAATGAATAGGAATGCCGACTGTCCGGCGGGTCAAACGTCTATCCGCTTTGTCATACCCCCGCTACAATGTCATTTCCAGTAA
>NZ_JBQCWS010000123.1:0-454 GCF_051957155.1 Neisseria sp. P0019.S002 | reverse complement strand
TCAGACGGCCTTGCCAGATAAGCCATGCCGTCTGAACACACGATTTCTACTTGTTTCAAACCTAATTCACGGATATTTTTCTGAAGTGTTTAAACAGTTTGGCGGTGGTTATCGACCATTACCACTTTTGCCGCATGACGAGAAGCAGCCTCCATCCCCAAAGCACCACTGCCGCTGAATAAATCCAATACTGTTTTGCCGGTTAAATCCTGACCCAACCAATTAAACAGTTTTTCACGCACGCTGTCAGGTGTCGGACGCAGACCGTCTGCCGATAAAAATGTTAACTTTCGTCCCCTGCATTGCCCACCGATGATACGTACTTGATTGGTGTGTTTGGAATGTTTGTTGTTTGCCATGATTTGTAAAAGATGCCGAGTTTTCAGCCGGTCTAACTTATCTAGTGAAACTGCCATCAAGCCTTATTTACCGCTATTCTTTTAGAAACAACCAT
>NZ_JBQCWS010000122.1:0-396 GCF_051957155.1 Neisseria sp. P0019.S002 | reverse complement strand
AGATGTGTATAATAGACATGCTAAGGGTGTGCGTCGTCCTGATGGTGCGTTAATTAAATTCGATAACAATGCTGCTGTGTTGTTGAATAATAAACTTGAACCTCTGGGTACCCTTATTTTTGGTCCGGTAACCCGTGAATTGCGTACTGAGCGATTTATGAAAATCGTTTCATTGGCGCCTGAAGTATTATAAGGAATAGCGCGATGAATAAGATCATTAAAGGCGATCAGGGTGTAGTGATTACCGGTAAAGATAAAGGTAAGCAAGGTCAAGTAGTTCGAGTGTTGGGTGATAAAGTTGTTGTTGAGGGTGTTAATGTTGTGAAACGCCATCAAAAACCTAATCCAATGCGTGGTAGTGAGGGTGGCATTATTACTAAAGAAATGCCTTTGGAT
>NZ_JBQCWS010000121.1:0-454 GCF_051957155.1 Neisseria sp. P0019.S002 | reverse complement strand
CAACACGAAAACACCGCATTCCAAGACTGCCAAACAGAAGAAAACTTCGCCCGACGCTTTACAGAACAAATTTTCTCGGCGGTCGAGTCCGGACGCGTATCCGCCCAAACAGACGCACCGGCCTAAGAAATCATGGCCGGCCGCCTCATTCCGTTTTTAAGTGCCGCCAGCGACTTTACCGGCAACTTCAAAGCCTGCGCCACCACCATGACCGAATACTGCACCAGCCGCCTGGCACGCTAAATGCCCGAATCCGCAGTTCGCAAAAAAGCACAGGAATTGGGTTTGACCGAAATAGCATTTAAAAAGAAAAAATAAATATTTAGGCCGTCTGAACCTTATGGCGGCTGTGTTATAATCCGCACCTCATACAGGTCGGACAGACAGTCGCCGCGTATCGCGTAAGGCATACGGGCAGGAAAGTCCGGGCTCCACAGAGCAGAATGCCGGCTAA
>NZ_JBQCWS010000120.1:0-454 GCF_051957155.1 Neisseria sp. P0019.S002 | reverse complement strand
TGTAGGCCCAAGTCTCTTTCGTGCCGTCTTTTTTGAAGATTTCGGCTTTAACCAGTTGGTCATGCAGATCGTAGAAATAGTTCTGCACTTCGCCGTCGGCCAGTTCGCGGTGGATCAGGTTGCCGAAGTGGTCGTAGTAATAGCTGCTGCCGTTGTAGGTTTTCAGGCGGTTGTCGGGAACGGTAGGGCTATTGTGATCGGACAGGATATTGTGCGCGGGGTCGAAGGCGAACAGTTCGTTGCCCGCTTGGGTAATCCGGCCCAGTTTGTCGTACTCGAACTTGGTCGTGCCCGTCCGCTGATCGGTACTGTGGGTCAGGTTGCCGGTACGGTCGTAGCCGTAGCTGCGTTTGACGGCGGTTTGGGCATAACCCGCCGCTACTTTGGTTTTTCCTTTGCCGCTTTCCGTCAGGTCGTTGAGAGTGGCGATTTGCCGTTTCAGACGACCTAAAGG
>NZ_JBQCWS010000119.1:0-455 GCF_051957155.1 Neisseria sp. P0019.S002 | reverse complement strand
ATGCAAAACACGCTCTTGCCCAAGGGCGTGAACGTGACGAACTGGCTAACGCTATGGCGCGTTCGTGCTACCAGTTGATGGGCATGGATGAAGGCTTACGGCCCTTGGACCGTAAGCCTTTGGTAATCCGTGACCTTGAGCCGTTCTTAAGTGCCCTGGCTCGGACAACCCCTGAGCAAAGGCAGCGTGTGGTGCTGGAACGCGCTATTGCCGGTTGTGGGCCCAACCACGGCGTGAAGCGGCGGATGTGAAGGGGTTCTGTTTCAAACTCTACCCAGTCTCACTCCCGTTACAGGGAGTTCCCGGCGTATGTCAACAGGTTTTTTATTTGAGGGATTGACAATGTTGGGATATCTGTTTGATTGAATGTATAACAATCAAATAGGGGGTTTCGTGGCTTGGGATAGAGATTTTGGCTGTTATGACACTCGTGAGGAGGAGTTATTTCAGAAGGC
>NZ_JBQCWS010000118.1:0-457 GCF_051957155.1 Neisseria sp. P0019.S002 | reverse complement strand
AAATCTACAACAGAACCAACTATTTAATCATTGCAGACGGCCTCAATACATATCTAAGGCCGTCTGAACTTTGTCCAACACACCAAATCAGAAAGCCTCTCTACCATGACTGCTCTGAAAAACGGCACTTTCCTCCGCGCCCTGCTCAAACAGCCTGTCGAATACACGCCCATCTGGATGATGCGCCAAGCCGGACGCTATCTGCCTGAATGCAAAGCCATGCGCGCGCGCGCAGGCAGCTTTCTCGATTTGTGCAAAAACACCGAGCTGGCAACCGAAGTTACCATCCAGCCTTTAGACCGCTTCGATTTAGACGCGGCAATTCTGTTTTTCGACATTCTGACCGTCCCCGACGCCATGGGTTTGGGTCTGTATTTTGCAGAAGGCGACGGCCCGAAATTTGAACGTGCTTTGCAACACGAAGCCGCCCTCGCCAAACTGCAAGCTCCCGACGTGA
>NZ_JBQCWS010000117.1:0-457 GCF_051957155.1 Neisseria sp. P0019.S002 | reverse complement strand
CTTCAATCGACCGCTTTGGCGGTTGTCTTATAGTTTAAAAATATGAATTATCCGCCGTTACAAGGGTTTAAGCTGGTGTTGGCAACTTTGGCGCTCAGCTTGGCCGTATTTATGGAAGTCTTGGACAGCACCATCGCCAACGTCGCCGTGCCCGTTATCGCAGGGGATTTGGGTGCGGCGACCACGCAGTGCACTTGGGTGATTACCTCATTTGCCGTAGCCAATGCCATTTCCGTTCCCCTGACCGGCTTTTTGGCCAAGCGGTTTGGCGAGGTTAAAATCTTTATTGCTGCCGTGATTGGTTTTGTCGTAACGTCATGGCTGTGCGGTATGGCGCATAATCTTCAAGCCTTGGTTTTTTTCCGAGTGTTGCAAGGCTTTATCGCCGGGCCGTTGATTCCTTTGTCTCAAAGTCTTCTGATGGCTTCCTATCCGCCTGAAAAACGAACATTGGCAT
>NZ_JBQCWS010000116.1:0-457 GCF_051957155.1 Neisseria sp. P0019.S002 | reverse complement strand
TGTAGAGTGTTCTGACGGTGTCGCGTTTGGATAGCTCTAAGGCAAGTTTGACGCGCTGGGCTTCGACGCAGGAGAGGGTGGTGGCGGACTGGCCGAGGCGGATGTCGCCTAGGCCTACGTCCATGAGGGTTTGCAGTTTGCGCGATACGGTGGGGACGGCGTCGAAAAATTCGCGGGCTTCTTCGACGGTCATGTCGAGGACTTGGCTGATGTTTTTGCCTTTGTCTTGGATTTCGAGGGTTTCGCGGTTGTAGCGTTTGCCGTGGCAGACTTCGCAGGGGACGTACACGTCGGGCAGGAAGTGCATTTAGACTTTAATTACGCCGTCGCCTTGGCAGGCTTCGCAGCGGCCGCCTTTGACGTTGAAGGAGAATCTGCCGACGTTGTAGCCGCGTTCGCGCGAGAGGAGTACGCCGGCGAAGAGTTCGCGGATGGGGGTGAACAGGCCGGTGTAGGT
>NZ_JBQCWS010000115.1:0-457 GCF_051957155.1 Neisseria sp. P0019.S002 | reverse complement strand
GGTTTTCGGCGTAGCAGCCAGGAAGTCGGCTGCTACGCCGAAAACCTGCAAGACACCGGCCTGACGGCAAAACTCGTCCGCGAAACCGGCCGCCTGCCGCAAGGCTGCACCGCCTTAATCGAAACCCGCGCACGGGAAGGCCGTCTGAACACCACCGATGCCTGGCGGCGCGTACGCGGCCTGATTGCCAACAACCAAACCACCGATGCCTCCCGTCTTGCCGCCGCCCTCGGCAGCCCGCTTGAAGGCGGCAGCGGGCAAGGCGCGCAAGAAAACCTCCTGCGCGGCATCATCGGCGCAAACGCACAAAAAAGCCCGGCGGCAGCCCAAAACCTGAGCAACCAGGAAAGCCTCTTCACCCGCGAACAGGCCGGATTCGCCTGGGGCGTGCTGGCGCACCGTCAGGCCAAAAGCCAAAACTTCGCTACCGCCCTCGAATACTACCACCGTGCCGACC
>NZ_JBQCWS010000114.1:0-459 GCF_051957155.1 Neisseria sp. P0019.S002 | reverse complement strand
ACCACCAACACCACAACAAAACACACCACCCTCGCACAAAACCAGACAAACGCCCCAATTGCCCACATTCACAAATCCCCCCCCCCAACAAAACCCTCGGTAAAAACACACACGGCAACCCCAGCCTTGGCAAACCGCACACAACAAAACACCACCAAACAAAAGCCAACCAATAACAACGCCCACCCAAACAAAACCACCCCCAAACAACCCCACACAACCCCCCCCCCCACCCCACCACCCACCCACAAAAACAAACCAAAACCACCCCCAACCAGACTACACACAACAGCAAGACACACACAGACAATGCTGCCAACGACACCAAAAAAACAACTTCCACCACCACACCGCAAGGCCGCACAAACAGATAAAAAATACAACCAACAACGCGCACAAAACCAAAAAAAACAGACAACGAACAAACACCAACCAAAACAACCAAACACAACACAAACA
>NZ_JBQCWS010000113.1:0-460 GCF_051957155.1 Neisseria sp. P0019.S002 | reverse complement strand
GCGTAGGCGAAATCCAGCGCGGTATTGACGGCAAAATCGGCACACAGCGTAATCGTACGGGTTACTTCGTTCCAATCGCTGATGCGGTTTATATCGCGCACGATAATCTGCGACACGACCTAACGGCGCACCTCTCGCAACTGCCGCGCCAATTCTTCCTCGTTTTCTTCCGCGCGGATTTTGTCCCAGTCGGCAAAGGCTTGTAAATCAGCTTCGGTTAAAACTTTGTCCAACATAGGCAGGAAAATTTCGGGCGTGAGTTTGCCTGAATCAAGATTACGTTCTAGAAAAAGGGAATAACGGCGGGCAGTATCGAGTCGGTTCAGAATCTGTGCCTGAATAAACAGAAAAGACCATCATAGCAAGGTTTCAGGCCGTCGGAAACCCACGCTTTCCCCTATCCGTGCAAGCGGCTAAAATACCAACCTTTGCAACCCCACATAAGTAAACCGCCATGACC
>NZ_JBQCWS010000112.1:0-460 GCF_051957155.1 Neisseria sp. P0019.S002 | reverse complement strand
GAAGCTGGAGGACATGTGGGGGCTGATGGGAGGGTCGGCGGCGTTGCTTGTTGCGACTAGGAGGTGTTCTTCAATGCTGTCGGTGTCGGAAAAATCGGAAAACCTTCCTTTGACTTTGCCTCCATCCTCGCCATGCTCTCCAGCTTCCGCAACCGACCCATACCCGAAAAAACCGTGGTTTTCGGCGAAATCGGCTTAAGCGGCGAAGTCCGCCCTGTTGCACGCGGACAAGAGCGGCTCAAATAAGCGGAAAAACTCGGCTTCAAACGTGCCATCGTTCCCAAAGCCAATATGCCGCGCCATGCAAAAGAGTTTCCAAACCTGAAAATCTACGGCGTCAGCAGTTTGCAGGAAGCGATTGACGGTTGTCGTGACGGGGACTAAACCGTTTCGATAAGCCGACGCAAAAAACAATCATCTAAAAGGCCATCTGAAAGTTTTCAGACGGCCTCTCTTTAAA
>NZ_JBQCWS010000111.1:0-460 GCF_051957155.1 Neisseria sp. P0019.S002 | reverse complement strand
CTTATAGATAGAACAAGGCCGTTTGAACATTTTTTTCAGACGGCCTTTTGATTTGATGTTTTAAATTACAACTAATTCTTGCAGGCCGCGCAATACGCCGTCTTCATCGACACTTGGGCAGACGAATTGTGCGGCGACTTTGGCCGCTTCTTCGCCATTGCCCATGGCAACGCCGAAGCCGACGGTTGACAGCATTTCCAAGTCGTTGAAGCTGTCGCCGAATGCCATTACTTTGCTCATCTCAATGCCCAGTTTTTCCACTGCGTGGGCGATGCCCCGTGCTTTTGAACCTTCTTTGCGCAGCAGGTCCACAGCATATTCATGCCAGCGGCCGGATTTGAAGCCGTGTTGCTGGGTTAGCGGTTGCAGGATTTTTTCTTCTTCCTTATCCACAAAGACCACCATTTGATAAACTGGCTGTTTGCGGAAATATTCTTTGTCGGTCAGGAAGTTGGGCCGG
>NZ_JBQCWS010000110.1:0-462 GCF_051957155.1 Neisseria sp. P0019.S002 | reverse complement strand
ACGACCTTTTTCACACAAGGCTCTTAACCGCTTACCCGCTCGATTTTCGCGCCGACTTTGCCGAGTTTTTTCTCGATGTGTTCGTAGCCGCGTTCGAGGTGGTAGATGCGTTCGACGATGGTTTCGCCGCCTGCGACCAAGCCTGCCATGACGAGGCTGGCGGAGGCGCGCAGGTCGGTCGCCATCACGACGGCGCCGGAGAGTTTTTCCACGCCTTTGACGAAGGCGGTGTTGCCTTCGGTGGTGATGTTCGCGCCCATGCGGTTGAGTTCGGGAACGTGCATGAAGCGGTTTTCAAAGATGGTTTCGACGACGCGGCTGTCGCCTTCGGCAACGGCGTTCATCGCCATAAATTGCGCCTGCATGTCGGTCGGGAAGCCGGGGTGGACGACGGTGCGGATGTCCACGGCTTTGGGACGCTGCTGCATGTCGATGGGAATCCAGTCGTCGCCCGCTTCGATG
>NZ_JBQCWS010000109.1:0-462 GCF_051957155.1 Neisseria sp. P0019.S002 | reverse complement strand
CCCTTACATGATAAGGGTTTCCCGTTGAGGTATTGTAGCACTGCGAAATGAGAAAGGGAGCTACAACCTTTTCTTTCCTCTTCTGAACCTGGCCTACATCGTAGCACTGCGCAATGAGAAAGGGAGCTACAACAGACGTTGGAAGCCAACACCTACGACCTGAATTGTAGCACTGCGAAATGAGAAAGGGAGCTACAACGCAGGTTCAGGTGTAGGTTCAACAGTCGCGATTGTAGCACTGCGAAATGAGAAAGGGAGCTACAAACAAGTCGTTAAGTATTGACACCAAGAGAGCATTGTAGCACTGCGAAATGAGAAAGGGAGCTACAAATCGAGTGTATCTACCAACGCCAGCAGGCTGCTTGTAGCACTGCGAAATGGGGAAGGGAGCTACAACACGCAAGTGAAGGAAAAATTTAAAAATGACGTTGTAGCACTGCTGTCTCTTCTACACATGTCCGA
>NZ_JBQCWS010000108.1:0-463 GCF_051957155.1 Neisseria sp. P0019.S002 | reverse complement strand
AAAAAAGAAGGAAGAAGAAAGAGGAGGGAGGAAAGAGAGGAAGAGAGGAGAAAGAGGGAAGGAAAAGAGAGGAGGAACGAGGAAGGAGAAGGAGGGGGGAGGAAGGGGGAAAAGGGGGAAAGGAAAGGGAGAGGGAAGGGAAGGAGAGGGAAGAAAAAAGGAGAGGGAAGAGAGGAGGAGGGAGGAAAAAGAAGAAAAAGAAAGACAGAAGAAGGGGGGAAAAAAAGGAAGGAAAAAAAAGAGAAGGGAGGGGAAGAGGAGGGGGAGGGGGGGGGGGAGAAGGAAAGGAAAGGGGGGGGAAAAGAAGAAGGAAAGGGAGGGGGGGAGGGGGAGAAAGGGAGGGGGAAAGGAAAAGGGAAAGGGGAAAAGGAAAGGGGGGGAAGGGGGGGAGGGGGGGGGGGAGGAGGTGCCTTAGGGTTAGGGAGCGCGGCATTTGCCTCTGCTGAAAAAATGCAGCCTGTTT
>NZ_JBQCWS010000107.1:0-463 GCF_051957155.1 Neisseria sp. P0019.S002 | reverse complement strand
CGTCGGCAGCGGCAGATGTGGAGAAGAGACAGGGCAAAAAACTACTATCGTCTGTTGAGGCAAACCAAGCTGTTCATACTGTCGCCGTTTTGTTGCAAAACTGTCTACCGTTTCCTTAAACAAGCAGCTTACCATCCACTTTACCGACAGCAGCAACAAAGCAGCTTTAAAAACTTTTCGTAAACAACACGGCATCAAAACTGTTCCCGCATTACTCAAAATCTCACAAGGCAAAATAAAATCCGTCTGCAATTCCAAATTATCAGAAGAAGAAATTGAAGCATTTTTGAGCGCTTAGACTTTGCAAATTTCCTACTGATTACTTTCCCAGCCGACACTTTCAGTTAAAATAACGGCCTAAAAATTTCAGACGGCCTTGAGCCTCAACACATACCATGACCCAAATCACTTTCCAACGCCCCGGACAACTCACCGCCCTACCGCCCTTGTCGCTCTACATCCA
>NZ_JBQCWS010000106.1:0-464 GCF_051957155.1 Neisseria sp. P0019.S002 | reverse complement strand
ATCTTGGAGATATATTTTCTAAATTAAAACAGAATTGACCTGTATCAATACCCAAATCCTATTTTCATTTATAATGCCTTCCAATAATTCAGGGCCATGCCCGAATCTTCCAGTTTCCTCGATAAGAGCAAGCTCTCTTATTAAATGATTTTTCTTTCCTATTGATGTATGTGTGTTTGGGTGTGGCTGAGTGCCACCCCCTTTTTTTATACCTACCCTCTTGAAGGCCGTCTGAAACTTTCAGACGGCCTTTTCTTTACCCTAGCAAAAATAGTATAAAATCCCCTTATCGTTCAAACCACAAACCCCAAACACCCTGGTCAACAAACTCACTCCCCCTCCCAGCCTGCCCGATCCGCAAGACCTCCGCGCCGTTCTCGCCTACACCATGCGCCTCTATCGCGTTAACCACGGCTGGTCGCAAGAAGAACTCTCACGCCAACGCGGACTTGACCGTACCTACG
>NZ_JBQCWS010000105.1:0-464 GCF_051957155.1 Neisseria sp. P0019.S002 | reverse complement strand
CGCCCAAGTCCAAGTGTGCCAACACAATGCCTTCGGCTGCTAGTTGGTCGACCAAGGCCAAGATTCGTTCGCAGGCTTCGACCAGCGGGCTGAGGTCGGGCAGTTGCTAGCCGATATGGCAGTCGATACCGACGATGTTCAAATGGCTTTGTCGGTAGGCATGACGATAGGCCTCAATCGCATCAGCAGAGGCAATACCGAATTTGTTGGCCTTCAGGCCGGTGGAGATATAAGGGTGGGTTTTGGCATCGACATCAGGATTGACGCGCAGGGAAACCGGAGCGACTTTACCCAAACGCGCGGCAACCTTCTGAATACGGTCGATCTCGGGAATGCTTTCCATATCGAAGCACTTCACGCCTGCATTCAACACAAATCCAACCTCTACCTCACCCCTACCCACACCAGAAAAAACCGCCCCCGCCACACCACCACCAACCACCAAAACACACACAAACCCACCA
>NZ_JBQCWS010000104.1:0-464 GCF_051957155.1 Neisseria sp. P0019.S002 | reverse complement strand
ATTTGGAACCGCGGCCGGTAATCACGTTCAACACGCCTTTAGGCAGCAAGTGGTTGATTTCTTGAGCGAAGGACAACAGGCTCAATGAAGTGCTGGAAGAAGGGTGGATGACGATGGTACAACCTGCGGCCAATGCCGGAGCGATTTTCCATGCGGCCATCAAGAATGGGAAGTTCCAAGGAATGATTTGGCCGACAACGCCGATCGGTTCGCGCAAAACGATGGACAGGTCTTCGGCGTCAAGCTGGGTCGCAGTGCCTTCTTCGCCGCGGATCACGCTGGCGAAATAGCGGAAATGGTCGGAAGCCAAAGGCACGTCGGCGGCACGGGTTTCGCGGATCGGTTTGCCGTTGTCCAAGGTTTCTTGCAGGGCAAACAATTCGGCGTTTTCATCAATCACATCGGCGATTTTGTTCAAAATGGCCGCGCGTTCGGCAGTCGTGGTTTTGCGCCATGTTTTGAAT
>NZ_JBQCWS010000103.1:0-466 GCF_051957155.1 Neisseria sp. P0019.S002 | reverse complement strand
CCTGCGGATTGGCATTGAAACAATGGATACGCCCGGTTATGCAGTTTGCCGTGCCGTTTGCCATTTTGATTGCCGTCATGCAGCTTTGGGTGATGCCGTGGGCAGAGTTGCGCAGCCGCGAATATGCCGAAATCCTCAAGCAGAAGCAGGAATTGTCTTTGGTGGAAGCCGGCGAGTTCAATAACTTGGGCAAGCGCAACGGCAGGGTTTATTTTGTCGAAACCTTCGATACCGAATCCGGCATCATGAAAAACCTGTTCCTGCGCGAACAGGACAAAAACGGCAACGACAACATCGTTTTTGCCAAAGAGGGCAATTTTTCGCTGACCGACAACAAACGCACGCTTGAATTGCGCGACGGCTACCGTTACAGCGGTACGCCCGGTAAAGCCGATTACAACCGCGTTTCTTTCCAACACCTCAGCCTGATTATCAGCACCACGCCCAAACTTATCGACCCTGTTTC
>NZ_JBQCWS010000102.1:0-438 GCF_051957155.1 Neisseria sp. P0019.S002 | reverse complement strand
CCTTGTACCTTCTGCTGTAGGTCTCCTCATCGCGCATTTTTCCATGAGTAGCGCTAAATCTGGTTCAAAGCCCGCTCTCCTACCGCCCAATGTTTCCTACGCACCGTTCATCGGCGTAGTTTGCGTCGGCCCCTACGGCGCGGCCTCCCTGCGTCGTCGCTTGGCCACAGGTTAATATTCCTGTACTTGATTCAAATGCGATGTGGGGACGGAGAAGGTTAGGTTAGCAAGCTGTTGGCCTAGCTTGTTTAAGCAGGTAGGTGGAAGACTTAGGCAAATCCGGGTCTTCTTAACCCCGCGAAGTGATGACGAGTGTCTACGGACATGAAGTAAACGATACCCCGCTCCCCGGAAAAGCAAATAAGATTCAGTGTGGATTGAACTGTCACGCAAACTGAAACAGGTGGGCAGGATGAGAACTGTCTCTTCTAAACATCT
>NZ_JBQCWS010000101.1:0-468 GCF_051957155.1 Neisseria sp. P0019.S002 | reverse complement strand
CAGGTGAAGTTGTAGCTAATGGTGACGGTACCCATACAATCACTATTACTGATCTTGAGACCGGTTCAGTCACTACGACTATCGTTAAAGACGGTAAAGACGGTGTAGACGGTAAGAACGCTGAAGCCGACGTTAAAGACACCGGCGACGGTACCCACACTGTAAACATCAAAGACGGTAACGGTAACACCACTACTACCATCATTAAAGATGGTGCAACTGGTGCCGACGGTAAGAACGCTGAAGCCGACGTTAAAGACAACGGCGACGGTACTCACACTGTAAACATCAAAGACGGTAACGGTAACACCACTACTAACATCGTTAAAGACGGTGCAACTGGTGCAACCGGTGACACTGGTGCCGACGGTAAGAACGCTGCAGACGACGTTAAAGACAACGGCGAAGGTACCCACACTGTAACCATCAAAGACGGTAACGGTAACACCACTCATACCATCGTTAAAG
>NZ_JBQCWS010000100.1:0-470 GCF_051957155.1 Neisseria sp. P0019.S002 | reverse complement strand
CAGCATGCCGAGGATGACCAATATCGAATCGAATGAAATCATGCGCCGCTCCCGCCCGTTATGTAGGCACACAATAAACCGGCGGCGGCTCCGGCGGGAACGTACCACGCGCCTTTGAACAGCAGGTAGGCGGCGATTGCCGTCGTCAGGCTCACGAGCCAGGGCAGGGCGGGTTTCCAGCCTTTCCACATGCCGCGCAGCAGGACGAGGAATACGGCGGGAAAGGCCATGCCGAAGCCCCAGTTATCGATGTTGTCCAAGTAGGGGCCGATGACGGTGCCGAGCGCGGAGGAGGCCACCCAGATGGTGTAAAGGGTGGCGCAGATGCCGGCGTAGTAGGGCAGGCTGAGCAGGGGCAGGCCGGCTTCTTTGCGTTTGCGGATGTCGGCCATGGACATCGCCCAGCTTTCGTCGGTCATGAAAAAAAGGGTGGGCAGGATTTTTTTCATCGGCAGGTGCTTGATATGCGG
>NZ_JBQCWS010000099.1:0-470 GCF_051957155.1 Neisseria sp. P0019.S002 | reverse complement strand
ACGACCACCTAGAGCCACACTCGCCTCTGCGTCTGCGGCGTCAGATATATATAAGAGACAGTTTTTATCCTTGCTCCCTTTGTTTGAGTAGTGCGGCAAAGTCATTAAGCATGTTTTCTCGTTGTAAGGTAAATTTAGTTTTTATCTGTTTTTATTTTGAGTTTGGGTTTAACACGGGTAATCAAAAGGCCGTCTGAAAATTTTCAGACAGCCTTTTACTTATGTGTTTAGATGGATTTAAGCCAACAATTCACGCCAGCGTTTCACTTGGAAACGGACTTGTTCCGGCGCGGTGCCGCCCAAGTGGTTGCGCGCGTTTAAGCTGCCTTCGGGTGTCAGCACGCTGTAAACGTCGTCGGCAATCAAACCGCCGAAACCCCGCAGGACTTCAAGCGGCAATTCGCTTAAATCCACGCCAGCTTCATCGGCATGGCGCACGGCTTGGGCAACGACTTCGTGGCTGTCGCGGA
>NZ_JBQCWS010000098.1:0-471 GCF_051957155.1 Neisseria sp. P0019.S002 | reverse complement strand
TGTCGCCTTTGTCGCCTTTAGCGCCGGCTGCGCCAGTGTCACCTTTGTCGCCTTTAGCGCCGGCTTCACCAGTGTCACCTTTATCGCCTTTAGCGCCGGCTGCACCAGTGTCACCTTTATCGCCTTTAGCGCCGGCTGCACCAGTGTCACCTTTATCGCCTTTAGCGCCGGCTGCACCAGTGTCACCTTTATCGCCTTTAGCGCCGGCTGCACCAGTGTCACCTTTGTCGCCTTTAGCGCCGGCTGCACCAGTGTCACCTTTATCGCCTTTGTCGCCTTTAGCGCCGGCTGCACCAGTGTCACCTTTATCGCCTTTAGCGCCGGCTGCACCAGTGTCACCTTTATCGCCTTTAGCGCCGGTTGCACCAGTGTCACCTTTGTCGCCAGTAGCACCGTCTTTAAGGATGGTAGTAGTGGTATTACCGTTACCGTCTTTGATGGTTACAGTGTGAGTACCGTTGCCGTTGTCTT
>NZ_JBQCWS010000097.1:0-472 GCF_051957155.1 Neisseria sp. P0019.S002 | reverse complement strand
AGTTTATCGATTTCACCCAATTCTCTATCAAGTCTGTCGATTTCGGTTTGCAGGAAGTTGTTGCGGCCTTCTTGATTGCGGATGGCGCTGTCAATACCGAGATAAGTAGCGGCCGCCAAGCCTAAACCCACTGCAAAAGCACCAAGCATCAATATTTTGAATTGCTGCTGCTTGCGCTGTTTAATTTCTTCCCGATAAGGAAGAAGGTTGATTCTGGTTAATTCAATCATGTTCTCAAAGTCCCCTTAATGCCAATCCGAACGCCAAGGTCAGTGACGGCGCATCAATTTGAAGCTGCGGCAATTCTACTTTTGCACTGCGTTCCACATATGAAATCGGATGCAGATATTCTGTTGCCGTATTGGTTTGCGAGAAAATGCTTTCTGCCAAACCTGCCTGCTGTGCGGTAAAGCCTGTCAGCAGGATGTGTTTGATATTGGCGAAAGAATCAGTGGCCTGCGTGGTATAGTAA
>NZ_JBQCWS010000096.1:0-474 GCF_051957155.1 Neisseria sp. P0019.S002 | reverse complement strand
TTTGGGGGAGGGGGCGTAGTGGAGGGAGGGGGCAGTTGAGAAGTCGAGGAAGTCGAGTTTAAATTGGCTATGTGGACGGACACGGAAATGGTGTTGGAGGGGGTGTGAAAGGTGCTGAAGTCGAAAGAGGAAATCGGGAAGGTGGGGCTGAGTGGGAGTGGAAGAGTCCTGGGATGCAGCGGGTGGGGAGGTGGGAAGAAGAGAGGGGGTTTGCAAGAACCCCTACAAAAACCCAACCACAACAGCGACACCCCCTTGATTCCTGTCGTTGCCACTCGGGGGGAGTCCCAGCTGGTTTGGAAACACGGCATAGACACACCCAACCTCTCCCCCGCAGAGGTTGTGGGGGAAAAAGCCCGCCCAAAGGCACTCCACGCCCCCCATGCCAACGTCCCCCCCCCCCCAACCGACGGCAGAAGGACCGAAGAGTCCCTGAAACACACCTTCCCCACCAACGACTTCGGCGGGGAAGAG
>NZ_JBQCWS010000095.1:0-474 GCF_051957155.1 Neisseria sp. P0019.S002 | reverse complement strand
AACTAAAACAGAAAAAACCCACCAAAAAACTCACACCAAAACAACCTGCCAAACTAAGAAAACCAAGAAAAGAACCCATTTTCAAAATAGTAAACGGCGCACAACTAGAACCGACTACTCCTCTCATTAAGTCCCTAGAAACAGATCTGATTCGCTTGATTTTTCACACTAACTCTACTAATAAAGAGGTTAAGAACAAAAAACCCAAAAACAGCGAATACCAACAAACCCAACCCCCCACACAAAACACCAACCCAACCCCAACCAACAACACAAAAACCAACAACCCAAACACCACCACAACCCAAAAACCAAACACCCACACCACAAAAACACCACCCAAAACCACAAACCCCAACAACACAACCACCACAACCAACAACACAACCAACACGCACAAAACCAACAAACGCAAACACAAAAACCACCACAACAAACCCACACCAAACAAACCACCACACCCCACAAACAACA
>NZ_JBQCWS010000094.1:0-476 GCF_051957155.1 Neisseria sp. P0019.S002 | reverse complement strand
CCGTTGGAGGCCGTTTGCCGCCCGTCCCTTAAAAATCTACCGAAGCCGACAGGGTGAAGCTGCGCGGTGCGTCGGCGTTCAGGTAGCCGCTGTTAGGGTATCCGCCGACGGATGCCCAGTATTTCTTGTTGGCAATATTATCGAGGCGGGCGCGGAAGGTGGCTTCGTGCCTGCCGATTTGGGTGTGGTAGCGCGCGTCGATATCGAAGCGCGTCCAGCCGCCGACTTTAAGCGTATTGGCCGCATCGGCGTAGGAAGAACCGGTGTAAACCATGCGTCCGTCGAATGCCAAACCTTGCACTTTCGGCACTTCCCCTTCCACGCCAATGTTGGCCTGGGTTTTAGCCGCGCCGATGGTGTGTTTGCCGTCAGTTAAAGGTGAGCCGGTAGATTTCTGCTTGGCATCGAGCAGGGTAATGCCGCCCAAGAGCCTCACACCTTGTGCGACTTCCCCGTAAACAGTGATTTCCGCGCAC
>NZ_JBQCWS010000093.1:0-477 GCF_051957155.1 Neisseria sp. P0019.S002 | reverse complement strand
ATTGAATATTATGGAAAAATTCAGCAACATTGCGCAATTGAAAGACAGCGGTTTGAACTTTCCTTTTCCCCTTTTTCCCCTTTTTGCCTTCTTCTCTCCTCCTTCCTCTTCTCCTTTTCTTTCTTCCTCTTTTTCCCTTCTCCTTTTTTCCTCTTTTTTTTCCCTCTTCTTTTCTCCTCTTTCCCTTTTTCTTCCCCCTTTTTCCCCTTCCTTCCTTTTTCCCCTCCCCCCTTTTTCCCCCTTCCCCTCTTTTTCCTCCTTTTCCCCCTTCTCTCCCCCCTCCCCCCTCTTTTTCTTCCCCTTCTTCTCCTTCCCCTCCTTCCCCCCTCCTTCCCTCTCCTCTCTTCCCTCCCCCCTCTCCTCCTCCCCCTTCTCCCTCCTCTTCTCCCCCTCTCTTTCTCTTTCCCTTTCTCTTCTCCCTCTCTTCCTCTTCCTCCTCCTCTTCTCTTTTCTCTCTCTTTTTTCTCCTTCTCCTTC
>NZ_JBQCWS010000092.1:0-479 GCF_051957155.1 Neisseria sp. P0019.S002 | reverse complement strand
GAAGAATTCTCCCGCCCACTTAACGACGTATTGACTGAACTTGCCGGTTTGGCGCAACAAGGCGTTAAAGCAATCAACCTCTTAGGCCAAAACGTCACTGCCTATCGCGGTGACATGTACAACGGCGAAATCTGCGCCTTTGCCACCTTGTTTCTCATCGTCCACGACATCCCCGGCCTAGCACGCCTGCGCTTTCCCACCATCCATCCGCGCGAATTTACCGACGCGATTATCGCGTGTTACCGAGACCTGCCGAAGCTGGTTTCCCCCCTGCACCTACCGATCCAAAGCGGTTCCGCCCGCGTATTGCGTGCGATGAGACGTGGATACACCGCTTTGGAATACAAATCCATCATCCGCAAACTGCGTGCAATCCGTCCGGAGTTGTGCATCGGCTACGACTTTATCGCAGGCTTCCCGGGTGATACCGAGCGCGCGTCAGAGCAAACGTTGAAACGGGTGAAAGAAACGGCATTCGA
>NZ_JBQCWS010000091.1:0-479 GCF_051957155.1 Neisseria sp. P0019.S002 | reverse complement strand
GGTTTGGAGTGGTCTGGATTTAAACGGGTGGGCAAGATATTTTTGGATTGCTTTGGAAGAGGCAAAACAAAAGAGCGTATATCCATTGGGATCACGCTCTTTTGTTTTTCAGACGGCCTGATGGGGGATAAACAGCCTTGAGTTATGAATAAACATTCAAAAAAGCTTAATGATCGACCTTGATGCCTTGATTGTCGGAATGTTGTTTTTTATCCAGCTCTTTTTGCAAGGTATCGCATGGCGTATCGCAATCGCACATTTTCTTCATACCGAGAGAGGAAATGCCGCCGCAGCTGCCTTTAATGGTGCGTTTGGAGAAAATATAGCCGACTGCCATGCCGAGGATGACAAGGATAAAGATACCGAAAGTAAGGAGGAGGGTTTTCATGTGTGTATTCCTGAAGGTTAGTTTAATAATTTTTTGAATGCGCTGGACATTTCAGTATGGTAGCCGCCTTGCGGAGTTCGGATGATAAGGA
>NZ_JBQCWS010000090.1:0-480 GCF_051957155.1 Neisseria sp. P0019.S002 | reverse complement strand
ACACCCACACACCCAACAACCACCAAACAAACACACAAACCCCAAACCACCAAAACCCAACCAACCCCAACAACCCCACCACCCCACACCAACAAAACCACACCACAAAACACCCCACAACACCCACACCCACAACCAACACCACCACAAATCACCACCCCACAAAAACAACCAACAACAACCAACCCACCCCCACCACCAACAACACAACACACCCAACCACCAAAACCACCAAAACACCCAAAACCCCAACACCCCCCAAACCAAACACAAAAACAACCCACAAACCCAAAACCAAAAACACACCCACAACCACCACAACAAACAACAACAACAAATCAACCCACACCACCACGCCAAAACAACAACAAACCAAAACCGACACTATTCCAGTTGAAGCTTGATACCTGACCGAATAACCAAAGGCCGTCTGAACAACCTCCAACCTACCCCTCACACACACCCAACACCACCGCCAAA
>NZ_JBQCWS010000089.1:0-480 GCF_051957155.1 Neisseria sp. P0019.S002 | reverse complement strand
CCCAGATACACGGCAAAAATGAACGCAGACGGGGTCGATAACCAATTACGGTTTGTCATGATCGCTATCTTGGTTGTCGTCAACCTCCCTGCGCTGCTGACCGACGGCAATTCCGTTGCATTTATCACCATCTTTATAGGAAGCTGGATATTGTGGAATATGGGTAAAGAAGACGAGGACGAGGATTAACATGTCGAGAATCACTTATATTATTTTCAGCACCATCATCATCGTCATCTCCATGATCATTAGCTACGGCTCTTCCGACTCCGACGGCTCGCGTATGCACTCCGGCGGTTATTACGGCGGCAGTGGTTATTCCGGAGGCCATAAATGACCCATGCCCCCGGTAACCATGGCCTATTAGACTTATACGGCTGCGATGAAGCCATCTTAAAAGATGAAGGCCGTCTGAAAACCGCTTTGGTAGCAGCCGCACAGGCAGCAGAAGCGACTATATTGACCGAACATTTCCACACC
>NZ_JBQCWS010000088.1:0-480 GCF_051957155.1 Neisseria sp. P0019.S002 | reverse complement strand
TCCTCAGCCTGATCGTCATTGCAATTTTGTTCGGTAAAGTGTCAAAAGACTGGCGCAGCCAAAACAACCAAATCGCGGCAACCTTGCAGGACATCCGGGCAGACATCGCCTGCCTGCGCGGTCAAGATATGCAGGAAGGAGGGGACGATGAATAAAACGGAACGCGATGAAGCACGCGAACTGCTGCAACTGGAAGCCAAACTCGTCCGCCTGAGGATTGAGGCATCGTATTTGAAACAGCGCAAATTGAAGGAACAGGAAGAGCGCAAGTCGGACACGCTGATGAAGCTGCTGGATTTGGGCAACGAGCTGACGCAGACAAGCCTGCTGTATAAAACGGCAGGACTCGCCATTCCGCGCAAATACCGCTTCGGCGCACTGCTGGCAGCGTTTGCGTTGAAGGCTGCGATGAAGTAGATGGGATTAGAAAGAAGGTCGTCTGAAAGTTGAGTTTCAGACGACCTTTTTGTATTTGTGGGG
>NZ_JBQCWS010000087.1:0-482 GCF_051957155.1 Neisseria sp. P0019.S002 | reverse complement strand
TGCGATGGTCGATACGTGGGCGACTGTAGGCGCTTGCGCACAAATCGGTAAAAACGTGCACTTGAGCGGCTGCGTCGGCATCGGCGGCGTACTCGAGCCTCTGCAAGCCGGCCCGACCATTATTGAAGACAACTGCTTCATCGGCGCGCGTTCTGAAATCGTCGAAGGCGTGATTGTCGAAGAAGGCAGCGTGATTTCTATGGGCGTATTCATCGTTCAATCCACTAAAATCTTTGACCGTACTACCGGCGAAATCTATCAAGGCCGCGTACCGGCTGGCTCTGTTGTCGTATCCGGCAGCATGCCTTCCAAAGACGGTAGCCACAGCCTCTACTGCGCAGTTATCGTCAAACGTGTGGACGCGCAAACCCGTGCGAAAACCAGCGTGAACGAATTGTTGCGCGGTATCTAATCGGAGAAAGATGACGCCGACTGAGGGTGGTTGGTAAAGCCTGCTTTACGGTCGGATGTGAACACAAAAC
>NZ_JBQCWS010000086.1:0-482 GCF_051957155.1 Neisseria sp. P0019.S002 | reverse complement strand
AAGCCGTTCAGAAACAATGACGGAGTATTGACGATAACCAAAATAGCAATCATCAGAAGTCGTAATTTTTCATCGATATCATCTGCACTCATTTTCACGTTGTAAGATGATATTTTATTGGTCAATTCAAATGCATCTGCAATTTCCCGATAAGCAATTGGGGCACTTCTAGTCCATGCCATTTCGTGACTGTTTAGTTCGGAGCCAATCTTACGGTTTTGTCCGTCTCGGTAATCGCTGTAATAGTTCAAATCACCGTTTCGGACACGCCCATAAAACGCTCCGCTGGCAATCCTGACCCGTCCGCCATAGTCATAAAGTTTGCCATAGCATTGCGGTTGGCGGTTGCGGTCGAGGCGCGGCCAATCGTTCAAGGTTTCGGAAATATTCCAACCTTCATCAGCTTCAACCAGCAATAAGAAACCCTGAGTTGGGTTGTAAAGCAAATACTCTGTCCACTGCCCTTCTGGTGCCAATGTATG
>NZ_JBQCWS010000085.1:0-483 GCF_051957155.1 Neisseria sp. P0019.S002 | reverse complement strand
AAGGAGGAGGAAAAGGAAGAGGGGAGAAGAGAAAGGGAAAGGGAGAGAAAGAAAAGGAAAGGGGGGAAAAAGCGGGGGAAAGCGGGGGGCGCGGGACCGAGGGGAACGAGAGAGACCAACTGAACGCCTGAGCCGAACGGGGGAGGAGTGACGAAAACGGGACGAAGATTCACAGCCGTCAAGGGATGACCCGCTATCAGGCGTGGAAAAAAATCAAACCGGAGCAGCTGATCCTGCAACCTCCTGCGGCACATTGCAGAGAGTTGACACTCAGTGCGCCCAAAGAAGCCAAAGTATCGGCTGATTTGTAAATACTCTTCGACGATCGCTTCTACAACGTAAAAGCCATTCACGGAATATCGGTTGGACAAAAGGTTTTGGTAGCAACAAACCCCTGGTAAGAGACCGGAGCAATATTGGCAACGTTTGATGCAGCCAGCCGTACCACACAAGTGGTTATGCCGGACGCGTTGTTCGACGATA
>NZ_JBQCWS010000084.1:0-485 GCF_051957155.1 Neisseria sp. P0019.S002 | reverse complement strand
GTGTAGAAGAGACAGGGCCGATAAAGACGATAAAAGCTGTTACTACGTCTGCGTCCTCGTCCGTGTCCGTCATGAAAACGACCCGCAACCCAGCATCGCCGAAGGCATCTGGCGCGGACAATGGCAGGCAGAAGCAGCCGGTACAAACGGCGTCGGCTACGACCCGCATTTCTAGCTGGCCGAACATGGTTGCACCGCCGCCGAGCTTGACCCTGAAATCAAAAATGCCGAAAGCCACCGTGCCCAAGCATTGCGCGAACTATTACGAAAAATCAAGTCCTTATACCTTGGTAACAGGCCGTCTGAAGCCTTCAGACGGCCTACCTCAAATTTATTCCCACGCCCAAACCTACTCATGAAGAATTGGCAGCCTTTGCACAACACGTCGCTGTCTTCATCCCAACCACACCTGACGAACTTCTTCAAATCATTGACGGTCAAGAAACTGCTATCGTCTTTTTCGGCCAACCAAGCTGTGCATACTG
>NZ_JBQCWS010000083.1:0-488 GCF_051957155.1 Neisseria sp. P0019.S002 | reverse complement strand
GCCTTTGTGGCTTTGGCTTTGAAACGGTCGATAAAGGATTGCAGATGTTTGATTTGCGCCTGCTGTTTGACGTGGGCGGCTTGTTGTTGCGCCAGACGTTGGGCGCGTTCGGCTTGCTAGAAATCGTCATTGCAGCCGTATTGGGTCAGTTTTTGTTGCGACAGTTCGATGGTGTGCGTTGTGGTGGCATTCAAGAAGTCGCGGTCATGGGAGATGATGATTTGCGTACAGGGCAGGGAAGCGAGATGGTTTTCCAGCCACAACACGGTTTCTAAATCCAAGTGGTTGGTCGGTTCATCCAAAAGCAGCAAATCGGCACGACAAATCAGCGCTTGGGCCAGGTTAAGGCGCATACGCCAGCCGCCGGAAAAAGATTTGACGGGGCGGGTATGTTCTTCTTGTGCAAAACCCAAGCAGTTAAGCAGTTTGGCAGCGCGTGCCGGAGCGGTATAGGCATCGATTTCTTCAAGTTTGGCGTGATATTCGGA
>NZ_JBQCWS010000082.1:0-488 GCF_051957155.1 Neisseria sp. P0019.S002 | reverse complement strand
ACCGTCCGCACCGCCGTGGCAAGCGGCTCCATCAACATGAGTACCTCCGCCATCAAAGTTTTGGCGGAAAACGCCACCCAAAACGCAGGCATCCTCAACGTCGCCCGTATTGCCGCCGTCCAAGGCATCAAGCAGGTCGGACTGCTTGTCCCACTTTACCAGCCCCTTCCCCTGCAACACGTCCGCGTCGATTTCGATGTCGATGTCGAACTCGCCTACGTCAAAGCCACCGTAACCGTTTCCTCTGAAGTCGGCAAAAGCATCACGACCGAAGCCGTCACCGGCGTCAATATCGCCCTCATATCCATTTATGACATGATGAAAGAAGTCGACCAGTCCATGATGATGACCCGCATCCACCTCGAATCCGAAAGCGGCGGCGAACGCGGCCCGTTCGTATTCGACGATGCCTACGAAAACATCGAATTCTGATTGAACAAAAAAAGGTCGTCTGAAAACCGGTTTGAGGTTTCAGACGACCTTTGGCA
>NZ_JBQCWS010000081.1:0-490 GCF_051957155.1 Neisseria sp. P0019.S002 | reverse complement strand
ACACAAAACCACCCACCACCCCCAACAACACAAACCACCCCAAAACCACAACCACCACCCAACCCACCCACACACAAAACCCAACCAAACACCCAACAAAAAACACACCAACCAACCCCACCACCACCCCACAACAACCCCCCACCCACAACAACACCCCCCACCCCACCACACACAAACAAACCACACCAACCCCAAACAACAAAACACCAAACCCAAAAAAAACCAACATCAAAGCCATCCAAACCGACGAACCTGCCACCCACGAAGACCCACCCCCAAAACGCACCAACTAAGACACCTACCTAAACTAGGCCAGAAAACCTTTCCACCCATCCTCTACCGGCTGCGAAAACAGCACTCAAACCCACACTCACACACACCACCCCAAACCCAACAACACCCCACCCACCACCACCACCACAAACACCAACACCACCACCACCAAAACCCACCCCCCACACACACCCAACACCACCAACAAAAAAAA
>NZ_JBQCWS010000080.1:0-490 GCF_051957155.1 Neisseria sp. P0019.S002 | reverse complement strand
ACCCACCCAACACCAACAACAACAACAACCCCAAACACCAACACCCACCCACAAACCAACCACCCCAAACCAACCAACCCAAACACACCACCAACCCAACCAACCAACCCCCCCCCCACCACCACAACAACCACACCCAACACCAACACAAAAAAAAACAACCCAACCAAAAACACAACAACCCCAACACCCCCAAACACACCCCCCACCAACACACCCCCAACACACCCCCCCACCCAACCCCCACCCCACCCAAAAAAAACAATCACACCAACCACAAACGACACAACAACCACACCAACCAACCCAAACCCAACACACACCAACACCACCAACCCCAACAACAACCCCAACACAAAAACAAACAACACACCCAACCCAACAAAAAACCCAAACCCAACACCACCAACACCACCAACCACACCAACCCCCAACCACCCAAAAAACCCACCACCACACACAAACAACACCACAACAAACCCAACCACCA
>NZ_JBQCWS010000079.1:0-490 GCF_051957155.1 Neisseria sp. P0019.S002 | reverse complement strand
CCTCAATATTGTGAACAATACACGCTCCCCATTACCTTATCTTGCAACTTCCATAAGCCTTATCCTGCTGATCCTGCTTTCCTTATCATGGGAATTATGGATCGCGCCATTGCGCGAAGGCGGCTCATGGTTGGCACTGAAAGCCCTGCCTTTGTGCTTGCCGTTGACCGGCATTTTGAAAAAACGCATCTACACTTACCAATACAGCTCCATGCTGATTCTGATTTACTTTGCCTAAGCCTGTATGCGCCTGGCAGACACGGCTCTCGCCAGCCGGATTTGCGCCGCCGTTTCCGTATTATTGTGCATTGCCTTTTTCCTCGGCTGCCTTGCATTTATCAAACAACAAAAACACACATTAAAATGACCTACCACACACTTTCAGACGGCCTAGCCGAATCTTCAGTAAAAACCTTTTGGCCTTTATGGCTCAGTTTTCTTTGGATTTGCGCCGTCCCTTTTCTCTCACTCTACCGAGTCGGCCCACTAC
>NZ_JBQCWS010000078.1:0-494 GCF_051957155.1 Neisseria sp. P0019.S002 | reverse complement strand
AGGTGGGCCAGACCCAAGAGGCCGCGAGCCGCCACCAAAAAGTTAAACACCAACCCCAACCGCCCCCTGACCCCTAACCCCCCAAACCAACCCATTCAACGTCTTGCCCCCCCCCACCTTTAAACCCAACCTGCACCCCCCCTCACCCCCCTGGGAGAGTTGGCCCACCAACCAACACCCATCCCGAACCAAACAGGCCTCCTTCCCCAACACCGCTTTCTCCCTGACCCCCCTCGCACACCGCCTCTCCGACACCGTACAGAAACAGAAAACGCGACTGCTATGTAGCAACCGCTTTTCCTGCATCCTCCTCCGCAAACCTGCCTAAAACCTGTGCTGCGTTTGTTTTTTCGGCCGGCCTCAAAATCTGAAAAGGCAATATTCAAAACAAAAAGCAACCTGCACTCGTTAAAAAAAAGCGCAGGCTACTTTTACCCTCTCAGACAGCCTTTCCTACGACCTTAATTTAGCTTCGCTTTAAAGGGCTGCTCACA
>NZ_JBQCWS010000077.1:0-494 GCF_051957155.1 Neisseria sp. P0019.S002 | reverse complement strand
TTGCTTCCCTAGTCAACGGGTAGGCCAACGAAGTCAAAGAGGTTCTCGAAATGATAGAGTCAAGTGAATAAGTGCCTCAGGTGGATGCCTTGGCGATGATAGGCGACGAAGGCCGTGTAAGCCTGCGAAAAGCGTGGGGAAGCTGGCAATACAGCTATGATCCCGCGATGTCCGAATGGGGAAACCCACCTCTTAGGAGGTATCCTTATCTGAATACATAGGATAAGCGCAGCGAACCCGGAGAACTGAACCATCTAAGTACCCGGAGGAAAAGAAATCAACAGAGATTCCGCAAGTAGTGGCGAGCGAACGCGGAGGAGCCTGTACGTGATAACTGTTGAGATAGAAGAACAAGCTGGGAAGCTTGAACATAGTGGGTGATCGTCCCGTCTTCGAAATCTCAACATTGGTACTAAGAGTACGAAAAGTAGGGCGGGAAACGTGAAATCCTGTCTGAATATGGGGGGACCATCCTCCCAGGCTAAATACTCATC
>NZ_JBQCWS010000076.1:0-496 GCF_051957155.1 Neisseria sp. P0019.S002 | reverse complement strand
AAACCCAAACAAACAACCAAAAAACAAACCAAAAAACAAAACACGCCACCCCAACAACACCCCCAACAACACCCAAAACCCAAAAACCAAACACCACAAAAAAGAACACGAGACCGAAACACACAAAACAACCCCCACAAAACACCCAAAAAACAAAACACACAACAAACCAAAACACAAAACCAAAACCAAAACAAAACCACACCCCCACACCACAACAAAAACCAAACCAACCCACCACACAACCAAAAAAACCCACCCCAACCCAAAAAACAAACCAAACCACCCACCCAAAAACCACCCACAAACCCAAAAAAAAAAAACCCACAACCAAACCACCAACACACCAAAAAAAACAACAAACGACAAAAAACCAAACACCAACACCACCACCCACACAACCAAAAACACCCCAACACACACCCCCAAAACCCCACCCACCACACACACCCAACACCACCAACAAAAAAAACAACACAAACCCCAACAACCACCA
>NZ_JBQCWS010000075.1:0-496 GCF_051957155.1 Neisseria sp. P0019.S002 | reverse complement strand
TTTCAGCGTGGCCATGACATCGGTTTGTGTTAACTTCCTTATTGGCGAGCAATATGTGAGTATTCTGCTTTCCGGCGAAACCTTTAAGCCGGTTTATGACAAGCTTGGGCTGCATTCGCGCAACCTTGCCCGTACGCTTGAAGATGCGGGTACTGTCATCAACCCGTTGGGGCCTTGGAGCGTCTGCGGCGTATTTATCAGCCATGCCTTGGGTGTGCCCGTTTGGGAATATCTGCCTTACGCCTTCTTCTGCTACTTGAGCTTGGCTCTGACGCTGGTGTGTGGCTGGACAGGACTGACTTTGAGTAAGAAGTAAACAGCATTTAAAATAGCAATGCTTTTATAAAACAAGGCCGTCTGAAAACAACTTCAGACGGCCTTGTTTAATTAAAGTAGCCGTATCAACATGATTTCACTATAATTGCTGCGCCAATAAAAAAATAATCCAAACAATGAACAAATAAATCCGCCAAGAAATTTTCGAGCGTTTCCGCGC
>NZ_JBQCWS010000074.1:0-497 GCF_051957155.1 Neisseria sp. P0019.S002 | reverse complement strand
GGGGGGGGGGGGGGGGGGGGGGGGGGGGGGTGGTGTGGGGGGGGGGTGTGGGGGTGTGGGTGGGGGGTGGTTGGGGTGGTGGGTTGGTGTGGGTGTGTGTGTTGTTTTTTGGTGTTTGGGGGGTGGTTGTTGTTTTGGTTTTGGTGTTTTTTGTGGTTTTGGTTTTTGGGTGTGGGTTGTTTTTTGGGTTGGTGGGGGGTTGGTGGTTTGTGGTGGTGTGGTTGTGTTTGGGGGTGGGGTGGGGTTTTTTGTTGTGGGGTTGGGTTTTTTTCGTCTTGCTGGACAAGCTGCCTCCAGACCCACTCGGTACACCCCCCCGACCCCCCCACTCGCTACACGATTTTCCGTCGTCCCCGAGAACACCACCATCCCGGTGGTTGGGTGTTTTCTTTTTGTTAGGAGAACTTTTCCATCCATCGAATCTTTTAGAACCGGAAGGGGGTGAGGGGGGGTTAAAACAATTTCGTTCGTAGAGATCCCAAAAACAAAGAAAAGAA
>NZ_JBQCWS010000073.1:0-497 GCF_051957155.1 Neisseria sp. P0019.S002 | reverse complement strand
AGACTGACGAGAGTGGATGCCGAGCCCAAACAAACATAAATCTAATTTAGAACGTACAGCATTAGCTGTCAGATTGAGCAAGCCTTTCAATTTTTCGGGGTCATCACCGATAGCGTGCCAATCAACGTCGTTCTTAGCTTCAATATCAAATGTAGCAGTATAAACCCTTTTTATGGTAACAGTGCATGACTCTTCTGTTCCGGGATTAATAATATATTGAAAGCTAGCCTGGCAACGAATCTCTATACTCGGTGAATCTATGGCAATACGATAACCCTGTGTTTCGAGTCGACGATTTTCCCTAGTATTAAGGGGAGGTATGCAAGGAAAATCAGCAAAATCTTAAGCATCAACACCGATATTGAGCAGCGAAAAATTATCTAGGGTAATAGTCATGCTGGCTCCAATTCAAAGGAAGATTTGCAACACCTCGAGGCATAATCAGAAGAAATAGAAACGCCACCCTTTACAAAAAATTCACCGTATTCAGGGGAAGT
>NZ_JBQCWS010000072.1:0-497 GCF_051957155.1 Neisseria sp. P0019.S002 | reverse complement strand
ATCAGCGCCATTAGAAGTACCGTCAGCTTTAGCAGAATGGCCTACGGCAACGTCAGCAGCTTGCTTAGCAGTTGCACCTTTACCTTGAGCGATAGAGTTATTGCCAGCAGCTTTAGATTGAGTACCCAAAGCGATAGAGTTGTTACCGATTGCTTTAGCAGCAGAACCGGCTTTATTACCGAAATTACCATCCATCGCACCGCCAATAGCTACAGAATTTTCACCTGTTGCTTGAGCAGATGCACCACCAGCAAATGAGCCTGTGCCATTAGCTTTAGACAACACGCCGATAGCGGTAGCACGGTGAGCAGTTGATTCAGCATAAGCACCGACACCAATTGCGTTATCACCTCTAGAAACTGATTTAGTACCGACAGCAATGTAGTTATTGTTAGACGCAGTGGCAGTTTGACCCACAGCAATAGAGTTAGACTGAGCAGCAGTAGCGTTAGAACCTACAGCAACTGCAGCTTCTTTATTGGCTTGCGCATATGGAC
>NZ_JBQCWS010000071.1:0-498 GCF_051957155.1 Neisseria sp. P0019.S002 | reverse complement strand
CCACACGGTCGGGCCGGTATGGTTTGGCGGAAAACAAAATGAAGAGGCTAAATTGGCACAATCCTATGCCAATTCTTTGCTGCTTGCCCAGAAACACGATCTTCACAGCATTGCCTTTCCGTGCATCAGCACCGGTGTGTACCGCTTCCCGGCCGAAGCCGCCGCACGTATCGCTTTGGAGAGTTTGAAGCAAACCCTGCCGCAATGTCCGGCAGTGGAAAAAATCATCTTTTGCTGTTTTTCCAAAACAGATGCCGAATATTATCGGGTATTGCTGGCTGCCGAACAGGCCGTCTGAAATCCGCCGAACACTTGAAATCAAATTATGAATCAGAAAGCAAAAATATGAGTATGTCCCTCGCCCAAAAACTGGCCGCCGACAGCGTTGCCGCGGTTGCCGAAGGGCGCAATCTTCAGGATGTTTTGGCGGAAATCCGCGTGGCGCATCCGCAGTTGACGGCGCAGGAAAACGGCGCCTTGCAGGATATTGCCTACGGT
>NZ_JBQCWS010000070.1:0-503 GCF_051957155.1 Neisseria sp. P0019.S002 | reverse complement strand
TATCAGCACCTTGCCGGGTTTGTCGGAGAACAAGCGAAGGAGATTTACACGTTCCCCACAGCGCCCTCTAGGGTTCGGACGGACGACAACCCCAGCGAAGTGCGGGTCTATGACCAAACGAACTTCCCTCACCTCCTCACCGGCACCCCCACCCCCACTTCCGCCCCGCGTTTCTCACAAGCTTGGGCCACCCCCACCACTCCCGTCCTTCCTCCCTTCAACTTTTAGACCGCAGAACGAGCAAACGAGATCAACGCTCATGGTGAGAACGAAATTCCCAAAGGAGAGAAAAGGAGGAGGGAAGAGAGAGGAAAAGAGAGAGGACGGGGGTGCGGAAAAGGGGGAGGGAAGGACCGAGGCGAAAGGGGGGTGGCGGCGGGATAGCGGAAGACAAAGGACCGGAGAAAGGGGGAGGGGGGAGCGAAGGGGTAGGCAGGGAAGCGCCGCCAGGGGCGCGGACAAAAAGAGCGCGGAAGCGCAAGGGAGGGGCGGAAGGCAAAGGA
>NZ_JBQCWS010000069.1:0-505 GCF_051957155.1 Neisseria sp. P0019.S002 | reverse complement strand
ACACAAAAAAAACACCCCAAACCCAAAACCAAAACAGCACCAAAAACCTAGCCCACACCAACCACAACACCCACCCTACAAACCCAACCACAACCGACCCCAACAACCAACCCACACCAAACAACCCCAAAACCCCAACCACCCCACACCACCAACAACACACCCCCAAAAAACAACCAAAACCACACACAAAAAAACCCACCTCAAAAGCAAACCCTCCCCACCAACAAAACAAACCCAAAACCACCCAAAAACCCCCAAACAACCCCAAACCCACCCCACCAACAAAAAAAACCCACCCCTAAAACAGACCTTCTCACACACGACCCCAACCACCCCTAAAAAACACACCACCAACAACACAAGACAACCAAAACTCCAAAACCACCCAACACAAACCAACCACCAAAACCAACCACAACCAAACCCACAAAACAAACACCGCAACCAACACAAACCAAACCCCCAACACCACCCCAACCCCAAACCCAAAACACCCCCCCCA
>NZ_JBQCWS010000068.1:0-516 GCF_051957155.1 Neisseria sp. P0019.S002 | reverse complement strand
TTTAGTATCAGCTGCTACCGCTTTAGCATCTGCCGCTTCAGCTTTCGCCACCGCACCATCAACTTTGGTATCTGCCACTACTGCTTTAGCATCTGCCGCTACTGCTTTAGCATCTGCCGCTACCGCTTTAGCGTTTGTCGCTGCGGATTTGTTGTCTGCTGCTTTCGCTGCATCTTTAGCTTCGCCTGCTTTCGCTAATGCATCTGCTGCATCTGTTGCCGCTTTACCGGCTTTAGTATCAGCTGCTACTGCTTTAGCATCTGCTGCTTCCGCTTTCGCTACCGCACCATCAGCTTTGGTATCTGCCGCTACTGCTTTAGCATCTGCCGCTTCAGCTTTCGCTACCGCACCATCAGCTTTGGTATCTGCTTGACTTGCTAAATTGTAAGCATCGTCTGCACGGCCTTTAGCTTCACCCGCTTTGGTATCTGCCGCTACCGCTTTAGCATCTGCCGCAGCTGCCGCTGTCTTAGCTTCACCTGCTTTGGTATCTGCCGCTACTGCTTTAGCATCTGC
>NZ_JBQCWS010000067.1:0-518 GCF_051957155.1 Neisseria sp. P0019.S002 | reverse complement strand
AAACAAGGCTTCACGCAACACGCGCTTGTCGGTCAGCCGGACATCCTTCTCTCTTAAAAATAAGGTCAGCAACGTATGCGATTCGATATAGCCGATAACGCGTCCCAAATCGCCGTCGCACACAAGGAATTTGTTACGCGGTTCATCCGACATCACCTCCAACACGGCACCACCACCACCACACCCACCAAAACAAACAACACACCCACACACACCCACAACAAAAACAACCACACACCCAACAACAACCCCCCAACACACAAACCCAAACACAACCCAACCAAAACAAACCAAAACACCCACACCAAAACCCCACCCCACACACCACCCCAAAAACCCAACACACCCAAACCACCCAAAAAACCCACCCAACCCCACACACCCACACACAACAACAAACCCCACCCCCAACACAACAACACCCCAACAAACACAACAAAACCAAACCACACCACAACCCACCCCAACACAACACAAACAAACAACCCAACCAAAACACAAACAAACAACCCCCAAAC
>NZ_JBQCWS010000066.1:0-519 GCF_051957155.1 Neisseria sp. P0019.S002 | reverse complement strand
GCCAGTTTCAGCTGTGCACCACCGGCTACGGTTTCGCTGATGATGTTGCTGTCGCCTTTGACATTGATGGTGTCGCCCAATGCGTAGTTGTTGCTGCCGGTGGTACCGCCGAAGTTGATGCCTTTGGCGATATTGGCGGCGTTGTTGGCGACGTTTTGGTTGGTCGCAAACAGTTGGCTGCCGTTAACGGCATCTTTGCTGTTGGCGTTGAGGTCGCCATCGGCTACGTTGGTCACTTTGTTGCCGGCGTTGTTCAAACCGTCTTTGGTCAGTTTGACATCGCCAGCTTTAACGCCGTCTTGGGTCAATGCGACATCGTCGCCTACTTTCACACCGTCGTTGTTAACGGTGGTGTCGCCGGCTTTGACGCTGTTCACTACCAGGTCTTTTTTCAGCTTAACGGTCACTTTATCGTCTCGGGCTTCGGTGGTGATGTTGTCGTCGCCGGCAACGGTCACGGTAGCGCCGAGTTTTTCGACATTGGTGCTGCCGCTGTCGCCGTTGAAGGTCAGGCCTTTG
>NZ_JBQCWS010000065.1:0-521 GCF_051957155.1 Neisseria sp. P0019.S002 | reverse complement strand
CCAACATCCTGGCTGTCTGGGCCTTCCCACTTCGTTTACCCCCCCCCCCCCCCCCCCCCCCCCCCACCCCCCCCCCACACCACCCCCCCCCCAACAACAAACACCAACACCCACCACCCACCCCCCAAAAAACCACCCAACGACACCCCCAACCCACCACAAACCAACAAACCACAACAACCCCCCAACCACAACAACACCCCACCCCCACCAACGCCCCACCCAAAACACCACCCAAACAACCCCCAAAAAAAACCAACCACCCCCAAACCCACCCAACCCCCCACCCCCACCCACAACCCACCCCCACACCCCACAACACACACAAACCCAACCCCCCAACACCCACCACAACACCCCCAACCCAACCACAAACAAACCACCCAACCCCAAACCCACACCCAACAACCACCCACCCCACCAAAACCCAACCCCCCCACACCCCCCCCACCCAACCAAACCCACCACCAAACACAAACCACCAACCCACCACACAAACCACCCCCCACACACACCCAACA
>NZ_JBQCWS010000064.1:0-524 GCF_051957155.1 Neisseria sp. P0019.S002 | reverse complement strand
GTCTTGAATATTGACGTTGCTGTCGAAATAACCTTTGGTCCGGAGCATCATTTTAACGCCGCCGGGAGCCTCTCCGACGAGGAAGCCAACCTGCTCTTTGTCCAGCTCTTCGCCCTGCTGCTGGGTAACCAGCGGCAGGTATTCTTCAAGCATTTCTTTGACTTCGCTGTCTCAGGTGTCGATTCTGACAGAAAATTTGAGCTCGAGTCCACCTGCCCGACCGCCCCCGAACTACCCGAACACCCCAAACCCAAAAACAACCCCACAACCCCCCGCCCCAAAAACAACAACCCCCACCACCAACACGCGCCCATAAACGAACACAAACAACGCAAACAAAACAGGGTAGGTCAGTTTGGCCACGATGCGTGCTCGACAACGACAATCCCCCAACATGAAGATTTTACCATTATCTCTAAAAAGCCTAAAGCTATGGTTATAAACGGAAATTTAGCGTAACAATGTCACACGATGTGACGCAGAAACGGACCTCGGCCTGCCCCCAGCTAACTGCAATCTCCATG
>NZ_JBQCWS010000063.1:0-524 GCF_051957155.1 Neisseria sp. P0019.S002 | reverse complement strand
AACACCAACCAACACCCACAAAACCCCACAACCCCCCCCACCCAACCCACCACACAACCCGAAACCACCCAAAACCCCACACCCCACCAAAACACCCCCAACCCACCCAAAACCAACACCAACCCCCCCCAACAACACCTCACCCCCAACCCCAACCAACAAACAAAACAAACCAACAACCCCCTCAAAACACCACACACCAACCCAAAAGCCACCCAAACCAACACAACCACAACAACCCCCCCCACCACCAACCCCACCACCCACCACCCCCCCAACCAACCCAAACACACCACCAACCACCCCACCCAAAAAAAACACCAACACACCAACCCCCCCCCACAACACCCCAACACCAACCACCAACCCAACCACAACCCCCCCCACACCAAACACACCCCCCCCCACCCAAAAAACACACCCAACACAACAAAAACCAACAAACCCAACACCCCCCACACCACCCCCAAAACCACCCCCACACACACCAACAACAAAACCAAACCCACCAAAAAACCCAACAA
>NZ_JBQCWS010000062.1:0-525 GCF_051957155.1 Neisseria sp. P0019.S002 | reverse complement strand
CCCCAACCCCACCCAACCAACACACAACCAACCCACACCCCCAACAAAAAACCAACAAAAAAACCACCCAAAAACCCATACCCCACAAACCCACCACCGACAAACCCCCCCAAAAACACCCCGCCACCAAACCACCCACCAAAAAACACAAACACAAACACACAAACAACAAATACCCCAGCAAAAACAACCGACACAAAAAAAAACACCAACAAAACAAAACAACCCCCACCCACCCCACCCAACAAAACACAAACCACACAAACACCCCACCACCACACAAACAACACAACAAAAACAACCAAAAAAACCACCCAAAACAACCCCAAACAACCCCCCAACCACACCACACCCAAACCAACAAAAACCAACGAAACCAACCCCACCGTCACTAACCGTACCGACAATTTCTTCCGCCTTAGGGCCGAAGAAGCCGAGCGCATAATCGCCACGATTGGAAGAGCCTTGAATACCGTATCCACTAATTTCGGCATTACCAACCCCGTCGGTACAACTACCCTCTCA
>NZ_JBQCWS010000061.1:0-528 GCF_051957155.1 Neisseria sp. P0019.S002 | reverse complement strand
CCACCCACACCAACCCCCCCAACCCAAAACCCCCACCCCCCCAACCACCCCCCCAACACCACCCACCACACAAAACACCCACCCAAACAAACAACCACACCCACCACCCAAAACAACCCCAAAACCAACAACAACACCACACAACAAAACACACCCACCCAAAAAACCAACAAACACCCCAACAACACAAAACAACCAAAACAAAAAACACCAAACCCCACAAACACACACCACAACCAACCCACCCCCACCAAACAACCCACCCACACCCAAAACAACAACAACACCACACAACCCCCCACACCCCCACAAAACAAACCACACACCACACACCACACCACAACACCCCCAACCCAACACCACCAAACCCAACCAACACAAAACAAAACCAAACAAACCAACCACCAAACAAACACCCAAAAACACAACACCAAAACCCAACACAACAACCACACCCAAACAAACAAAAACCACCACCAAAAACAAACCAACCAAACCACCCACAAACACACACACAACCCCACCCCC
>NZ_JBQCWS010000060.1:0-530 GCF_051957155.1 Neisseria sp. P0019.S002 | reverse complement strand
GCATGGTTCTACTTCATGCGCATGCAAAGCGGCGGTGGCAGTAAAGGCGGAGCATTCTCTTTTGGTAAGAGCCGTGCACGTTTGTTGGACAAAGATTCCAATAAAGTTACTTTTGCCGATGTTGCCGGTTGTGATGAGGCAAAAGAAGAAGTACAAGAAATCGTGGATTACTTGAAATCGCCTAACCGTTACCAAAGCCTGGGTGGTCGTGTACCGCGCGGTATTTTGTTGGCCGGTAGCCCTGGTACGGGTAAAACATTGCTGGCCAAAGCGATTGCTGGTGAGGCCGGTGTGCCATTCTTCAGTATTTCAGGTTCTGACTTCGTAGAAATGTTTGTCGGTGTCGGTGCGAGCCGTGTCCGCGATATGTTCGAGCAGGCTAAGAAAAATGCGCCATGTATCATCTTTATTGATGAAATTGATGCTGTCGGCCGTCAGCGTGGTGCCGGTTTGGGCGGTGGCAATGATGAGCGTGAGCAAACATTGAACCAATTGTTGGTTGAAATGGATGGTTTTGAAAGCAACCAAAC
>NZ_JBQCWS010000059.1:0-531 GCF_051957155.1 Neisseria sp. P0019.S002 | reverse complement strand
CGGCACGTTGGTACGCATTTGTTTGTCTACTTCGATGAAGCCGCGGTCAGTTACAGCAACACCGGCTTTCTCAGCGCTGATCAGTTTGCCGTTAGGCGCACGACCGGCGGCAACCAGTACGGCATCGTAACGTTGTGGCTCTTTAGGCGCATTTGCACCTTCAAAGGTAACGTAAACACCGTCTTCTTTAGGCTCAACAGCAACAGTTTTGGTGTTGATCATGATGTTGTCAAAACGATATTCGTTTTGTTTTTGCCATACTTTAACCAAGTCGCGGTCTGCGCCTTGCATCAGGCCGTCCATCATTTCAACAACATCTAGGCGAGCCCCCAAAGTGCTGTAAACCGTACCCATTTCGAGACCGATAATACCGCCGCCGATGATCAACAGTTTGCCCGGTACTTCTTTCAGAGCCAGTGCACCGCTGGAATCGATGATGCGTGGATCTTCAGGAATAAAAGGCAGTTTGGTTACGCGGCTGCCTGCTGCAATGATACAGTTTTTGAAGGCAACGATTTTTTTCTCGCCGGT
>NZ_JBQCWS010000058.1:0-534 GCF_051957155.1 Neisseria sp. P0019.S002 | reverse complement strand
CCCCCACACAACAACCACAACCACCCAACACAACCCCACAAACACAAAACACAACACAACCCAAACAACCAACACCCACCACCCCAAAACCAACACCAACCCCACCAACAACAACCAACAAACACAAAATAATACCAATAGAGCCACCCATAACGATGCCCACGGTCACGACATCTCCAAACACCCCCCCAGCGGCAACGCTGCGCAACAACACAGTCTCACCGCCCTGCCCACAATAACACCCGACAACCCCAACAACCACACAACCAACCCCAAAAAACAACCCCCCACAACCAACACAAACCACCAAACAAAAACCACCAACCAACAAAAAAAAACCAAACACCCCAACCAAACAACCCACAAAACCAACAACAAACACACCAAAACAAAAACCACAAACCAAACAAACACCCCACCCAACCCCCCCAACCTACCCGCAACCAACACCACCACCCACCAACCCAACCACGACACCAACCAAACCCAAACAACACCCCAACCAAACACCAACCACACCAACAACCCCACCAA
>NZ_JBQCWS010000057.1:0-535 GCF_051957155.1 Neisseria sp. P0019.S002 | reverse complement strand
ACCAAAACACCAACAAACACCAAAACCAACCACACCCCAAACACACACACAATCAACCCAACTACCAACAAACCAACCACCAAAAACACAACCACACCCAAACCCCCCACCAGCAACAAAGACACCGCCCGCATTATCCATGCCCACCCAACCTTGTCCGAAGTGGTCCACGAAGCCGCACTGGCAGCCGACAAACACGCCTCGCACGACCAATAGACACTAAAACCACCCAAAACCCCCCAAACAACACCAAAACCCACAACACACCAAACACCCCAAAAACCCCACCCCCCAACCCACAACCCCACCAAACAAACAAACAACACCCACACCCACCACAAACAAAAAAACAACCAACACCCCCCCCACACCAACAAACACCACCAACACACACACAACAAAACCACAACAAACACACACAACAACAAACAAAACCCACACACCCAAACACCCAAAAAACAAAAAACCAACCCAACACACAACACCACCACCCACCAACCCCAACACCACCACCCACCCACCCCACCCAAACCCA
>NZ_JBQCWS010000056.1:0-536 GCF_051957155.1 Neisseria sp. P0019.S002 | reverse complement strand
AATGGTAGCGTCGTGCCGCCGATAAGGAGCAAGCGGAAGCACAGGCCAAGCTGGCCCAATACGCCCTGACTGGCGAACTTTCCGACCGCGACCCGTTCTAAGCGGCGCGCTATGCCAAAGCTGCTGCCGAGAAAGACCACCCCTAAACGCTAAAAATCACGGGCGACCTCTACCGCGACGGCCTCGGCAGCAAAGCCGACAACCATATCGCGCACGATTACTACCACCGTGCCGCCGCACTGGGTTCTGCCGCCGCGGCACAAAAACTCATCGGCGACGCCGCACTGTACCATCCGCAACAATACGAACAAATCAAAACAGCCGCCCTGCAACAGCAACAAATCGAAACCATCTACCGTTTGGCAGAAGCACAAGCCCACGCCATCGGCCATCCTGCCGACTACAATACCGCGCGCAAAAACCACATGGAAACGGCCGAGTTCCATCATAAAAATGCGGCGGCAGCCTTAGGTCGCATTCTACCATTACGGTCTCGGTACGGCGCAAGACCCTCGGTCGGCCGCCCACTGGTACGC
>NZ_JBQCWS010000055.1:0-536 GCF_051957155.1 Neisseria sp. P0019.S002 | reverse complement strand
GAAATATGTTTCAGCAGATTAGGCAGGCCTTTTGCCAGCGCTTCAAGGTTTTCTTCGCCGAGGTTGGCACGTTCTACGCCGCCGTTATATTTCAACGCGCGGACGGTGGCCACGACAACAGCCGCATCAGGTTTCAAATCCGCCAGACGGCATTTGATGTCGCAGAATTTTTCTGCACCCAAATCCGCGCCGAAGCCTGCTTCGGTTACGGCGTAATCGGCAAGGTGTTTCGCCAGACGGGTGGCGGTAACGGAGTTGCAGCCGTGGGCAATGTTGGCAAACGGGCCACCGTGTACAAAGGCAGGCGTACCTTCGATGGTTTGTACCAAGTTAGGCTTAATCGCATCTTTGAGCAATGCCGCCATCGCGCCATTCGCTTTCAAATCTTTGGCGTAAACGGGGCTGCCGTCTTTGGCGTAGGCGACGAGGATGTTGCCCAAACGCTCTTTTAAATCGCTGATGTCTTTAGCAAGACAGAATACCGCCATCACTTCGGACGCAACGGTAATGTCAAAACCGTCGGGACGCATCACGCC
>NZ_JBQCWS010000054.1:0-541 GCF_051957155.1 Neisseria sp. P0019.S002 | reverse complement strand
CTGCTAAGGCTTATGCTCAAGCGCGAGGCTATGGAGAAGCTGAGGCAATCTTTAACGAAGCGCGTATGGTTGCTTACGAAGAAAGATATAATGGTAGAGCATATAGCACAGGAATTAGTGGTAATCTTTACCCATACGTTAAAGGTAAGAGTTTTGGAGAGGTTAAAGATCTAATTGCTCGTCAGAATATGTATGGCATGTACCCAAGTAATGGAACTGGATCGATCAGAATGACTTATTATGAAACTGATATTGAATATTTCCTGAATACTCGTACCAATTTTTCCAAAGACTTTGAAGAAGCATTCTTAAGTCCCAATTTCAAACAATTATTTGTTAAGCATATGGCGAATTATGATACGTTTGGCAATAAGGGTAATAATAAAATTGTTGCTGATGGATCATATAGTCGTGATAGTTTATTGATAGGCAGATCTAAGACTTATTTAAAAAGTGGGGCATATATGTATGGAGATGCCGGAGATGATGTCTTAAAAGGTACTAATCAAAATGATATTTTATTAGGCGGCAGTGGTAATGA
>NZ_JBQCWS010000053.1:0-543 GCF_051957155.1 Neisseria sp. P0019.S002 | reverse complement strand
AGCAAACCCAGCCCCGAACACACCTCAACAACCGAAACACCCCCAAAACGAAAAACCACCAAAAAGCCAAAAAACAAAAACACCAAAAACACAACCACACCCAACAACAAAAACACAAACAACCCAAACACCAAAACAACAACCACCAAAAACACAACAAAAACACACAAAAAAACAACCACCACCAAACACAAAAACCACAACCCAAAAACCACCACCCCAAAAAAGAACACAACCACAAACAACAAAAACCCAAACACCACAAACAAAACCCACAACACACCAAAAAACCCCCCACACCCAACAACAAACACAACACACACCACCAAACACACAACAAAACCCCCACCAACCCCCAAAAAAAACAACCACACACACAAACCAACCAACCAAAACCCACCCACACCAACCAAAAAAACACCCAAAACCACAACACCCACCACCCAAAACAACAACAACACCACAACAAAAAACCCAAAACAAACCAACACACCACACACCCCAAAACCCAAAACCAACACCACAAACACCAACAACAACAAA
>NZ_JBQCWS010000052.1:0-544 GCF_051957155.1 Neisseria sp. P0019.S002 | reverse complement strand
ACCACCACAAACACAACAAACAACCCAAAACACACCCCACCCACACCCACACAAATAACCACCACCAACACCACCAAACCAAACAGCAAACCCACCACCCCACCACCCCAACACCCACCCAACACCAACCCCCCACCCACACAAAACACCAACAAACCCACACAAAAAAACAACACCAACCAACAACACCAAACACAAAAAAACAAACACACCCAACCCAACCAAAACACCCCCAAAAACCACACCACACAACCACCCCAACCCCCCACACACAACCCCAACAACACCACCAAAACAAACAACCCCAACACCAAACCCACCAAAACCAACACCACACCAAAAAACCCCCACCACACCACACACAACAAAACAAACACAACCAACAACAACACCCCCACCCACAACCACCCCACACAAAACAACACCCACCACCCACCCCCACCAAAACAACCACCAACAAAACAAACCAACACCCACACAACGACAACCTCACCTACACCTCATATTCCCAGCCCAACCACAGTGCCCCCGACGACAACCAGCA
>NZ_JBQCWS010000051.1:0-545 GCF_051957155.1 Neisseria sp. P0019.S002 | reverse complement strand
GAATAGTATTCTCGGATTATTTGCCCAGTCTCCTTTAAAACCACTGCAGAAACATTCTGATAAAGTGACTGAATGTTGTGATTTATTAATTCCATTCTTCCAACATACCTTTGTAAAACAATGGGATGATGCAGAAAAAACACGTCTAGATATTTCTCAATGTGAACGTGAAGCAGATAGTTTAAAACGCGAAATTCGTTTGAAACTGCCTCGCGGTTTATTTTTACCCATTGATCGTACCGATTTACTCGAATTAGTCACACAACAAGATAAAATTAGCTAACTATGCAAAAGACATTGCGGGTCGTATGATTGGTCGCCAATTTGGAATTCCTGAAGAAATGCAGGAAGAATTTTTGCATTATGTACAACGTAGTTTGGATTCTATTCATCAAGCTCATTTAGTAATCGAAGAAATGGATAAACTACTTGAAACCGGTTTCAAAGGCCGTGAACTGAAATTAGTGAATACCATGATCCAAGAATTAGATTCTATCGAAGATGATACGGATCAAATGCAAATTAAATTACGCAAAATGCTATAC
>NZ_JBQCWS010000050.1:0-549 GCF_051957155.1 Neisseria sp. P0019.S002 | reverse complement strand
GGACAACACCTCCAACCAAAAACAAGCCACTAAAGCCCACAAAAAAACAACACAAACCCACACCAAACAACAACCGAACAAAAACAACACCACCAGCCACCCCACCACAAACAAACACACCCCCCCCCACACAACCCACCACACAAACAACACACCACAACACCCCAAAAACAACAAAACAACCAAACCAACAAAAATAACTAACACCGCCACAGCAACAACCGAACAACAAAAGACACCAAACCAAACCACCAACACCAACAAAAACAAAACCAACCCCACCACCAACCCCACCCCCACCAACACCAACCCCAAACACACCAACACCACCCCCACCAACACCACCAACAACCACGCCACACAACACCACAAACACAACACCCAAACCACACCCAACAACCCAACCCCCACCAACAAAAAATCACCACACCCAAAAAAAACCCCACAAAACACCAAAAACAAACCCAACACCCCCCCCCACCACCCACACCCCCCCCCCCCCCCACCCCCCCCCCAAACCACACCACAACCCCCCCCCACCCCCACAAC
>NZ_JBQCWS010000049.1:0-551 GCF_051957155.1 Neisseria sp. P0019.S002 | reverse complement strand
AAGCCTACGAACGGCGGACGGCGCAGTGGCAGGCGGAAGGCGCGTTTGCGTCGGAACACAAGAAACCTTTGCCCACCTGGGCACAATGTACCGGCATCGTCACCGGTCCGTCGGCGGCGGCGTTACGCGATGCCGGTACCACCTTGAAACGCCGCACGCCCGAAACCCCTTTTACCGTCTATACTACTGCCAGTCAGGGAGCGGGCAACGAGTTTCAGAGTACCCAAGCGATCAAAACCGCCGCGCAACACGCCGAATGCGATGTGTGGATTGTCTGTCGCGGCGTCGGCAGCATTGAAGACTTGTGGTCGTTTAACGAAGAACCGGTCGGGCGCGCCATCGAAGTTTGCGCGATTTCCGTCGTCGGCGGTGTTGGACACGAGACCGATTTTGCGCTGGCCGATTTCGTCGCCGACGTACGCGCGCCCATACCGACTTGCGCGGCGGAACTGGTCAGCCCCAACCGCCAAGAATTGTTACACCGCCTCGCCCAAGCCAGAGGTTGGCTGAGAGCCGTTTTGGGACAACGCTGTTTTGATGCTGGCCAAAAG
>NZ_JBQCWS010000048.1:0-553 GCF_051957155.1 Neisseria sp. P0019.S002 | reverse complement strand
TCATCACATCATCTTCGACAACCGTATCGTCCAAAATAATCGAACCCATGCCCACCAACACACGATTCCCAATTTGGCAGCCATGCAGCATGACCTTATGCCCAATCGTCACATCGTCACCGATAATCAAAGGCGAACCGTCAGGCTTCGCCGCATTCTTATGTGACACATGCAAAACGCTGCCGTCCTGCACATTGCTGCGTTTGCCGATAGAAATGCTGTTCACATCGCCACGCAACACGGCATAAGGCCAAACGGATACATCTTCCGCCAGCGACACTTCGCCAATCACAACCGAAGTCTCATCTATAAAACAAGACTCATCAACCGACGGCACATAATCCAAAAACGCATGAATAGGGTTTGCCATTTCCAATATCCTTTTCTCAAAACCAAAACTGATCAGGCCGTCTGAAAACACGGCGTAAAACGATTTTATACTACAACCATACTAAATCAAGCTAGAAAATCATCAAAAGGCCGTCTGAAACAGCTTTCAGACGGCCTTTCATCATAAACCCTTTATCTTGGCTTACGACTATTTATCATTAGC
>NZ_JBQCWS010000047.1:0-560 GCF_051957155.1 Neisseria sp. P0019.S002 | reverse complement strand
ACGTCAACCAAGGTATAGGACGGGAAGGCGTATTGTTTTTGCGTGTCTTGGTAAGACTTACCAAAATACGAAACATTGCCGTTCAAGGTCAAGCCCTTGGCAAACGGTGTATCCCATTCCACGCCTGCTTTGGCAATCACGCGCGGGTTGGCGACTTGTACGCCGTTAACCAAATTGTCGGCGAAATTCGGATAATCTTTTACGGTTGATTGCAGATACATCAAACCAAAGCTTGGACGCAGGGTTTTGTCCAACAAGTTGGCATAGGTATTGAACTCAATACCACGGCTGCGTTCCATGCCTTGTTTGTCGCCTGCCGCGCCGCCCAAAGCTTTATACGCGGCAAAGTCTGTTTTGCCGGTGGTAGAACCGCGCCAGTAGCCCGGACGTTTGATTTGGAACGCGTTTAACGTGGTCACGAAATTGCCCCAGTTTTTACGCACGCCCACTTCAAACTGACGACTGACACGCGGTTTAGACATGGTGGTATTGCCATCATCGTCGGTTTTAATGTCGGCTGGCTCTAAGTCTTCCATGTAGTTGCCGTAGACGACTAAATC
>NZ_JBQCWS010000046.1:0-563 GCF_051957155.1 Neisseria sp. P0019.S002 | reverse complement strand
TTGTTACGCGGCGCGATTTACGCCCTGATGATTTTGCTGAAATTTGGCCTGAATTAGTTGAGGTGTGAAATGAATGGAATAGTGATCGCCGCCGTTCGTATTCTGTCGCTTTGTTGACTGTGTCTTGAAAGACCCCGAATTCCAAGACGCCATGTCGGAATGTTTTTCCACTTGCTTTTTCCATGAGGGGGGGGGGCAGGCTTTTTTTACGCCTAAATTTTGTATAAGGCCGTCTGAAATGAATAAATTAGACTTTAAATCTGTTGCTGATGCTGCTTTGAATGCGGTGGATAATTTGCTTGCGGAATGGTTGCCCGGCGGCAAGTATAAGGGGCATGAGTTTTTTGCGCTGAATCCGACACGCGCGGACCGTCATTTGGGTTCATTTGCGGTGAATACGCATTCGGGCGCATGGGCTGATTATGCGACTGATGATGCCGGCGGGGATCTGATCAGCCTTTATGCTTATTTGTTTACGCATGGCAATCAGGGCGATGCGCTTCGTGCTGTGGCCGAACGTTTGAATATAGGTGGCTTTGAGCCGGTGGAGCGTGTTCTTTGGG
>NZ_JBQCWS010000045.1:0-565 GCF_051957155.1 Neisseria sp. P0019.S002 | reverse complement strand
GCTTTGGAAAAAGGGGAATATTCAGGCTTTCCCGGTTTAGTCTTTGTTTCAGGCTATCTGCGTTCATATGCACGATTTCTGAAAATCAACGAACAAACCATCGCCAAACCTTTGCGCTCCATTACTCCGCAACTTGAAGACCATGTATACGCGGTAACACGCAGTGCCAACACCGGCTTAAGCTACAAAGACACTGAGAAACAAGGCTTACCGAAATGGATATTGGGAGTAGCCGCATTGGCTTTGGCTGCAGGCGGTGTTCACTTTTGGCAAAGCAAATCCAGTTTTGAAAACGAGCAGGCAAATATTCAAAACAGCAAAGATGTTGCTGAGACGATGAAAACGCCTGCTTTAAAAACGGATAATGTTGCCGTTAGCGAAATGACGGAAGACGGCAAAAAAGAAATCACCAATAAGTCTGAAGCGGCTAATGATCAAGCTGTCTCAGCAGCTGCCGCCGTCGTACAAGAAGAGAAGCCTGCCGTCAAAGTTTAGAAAGACGAACTTTGGATTAAAGTCCAATACCTAAGCAATCTGATTATTACAGACAAAGATGGAAAAGTAG
>NZ_JBQCWS010000044.1:0-570 GCF_051957155.1 Neisseria sp. P0019.S002 | reverse complement strand
ACCCCACACACAACCAAACTCACCCCAACAAAACCAACACCACCACCCACACCAACACCCAAACAACCAGAACCAACACACAAACACCAACACCCACCACCACCACACCAAACACCAACCCAAACACAAACAACACAACAACAACAACCAAAACAACACCAACCCCACCACCAACAAAACCAACAACCAACACAAACCACAACCCAACAACAAAAAACACCACACCAACCCACCAAACCACACACAACACCACCACACCCACCACCACCAACCCAACCACCACCACACCACACCCCCCACCAACCCCACTCAAAAAAACGCAAAGCAAGACTCCAACACACACCCAACCAACCCCCCAAAACACACCAATCGCCCCCCCAAACAACAACACAAACACCACAACACCAACCAAAAAAAAAGAAGACAACACCACACCAGATGCGACAACCACTAACACACCAACGCCGCCCCTATGTACTGCGGGCTACGGACTAGCACATAACAACCGACACTACCCCCCCGACACTTCACACCTTCCCACCAACGTCCCCCACACACATCTAAAGCTGC
>NZ_JBQCWS010000043.1:0-570 GCF_051957155.1 Neisseria sp. P0019.S002 | reverse complement strand
CACCTGCGCCGGACTCATTGGATACCAATTCAAAGTGGTAGGTTTCGCCACGAATGACAACGCCGATCGCAATCAGGGCATCGAATTGTTCGGATGAAGCGAGGTTCATCAGCGCGATAGGCACTTCAAGCGCGCCGGGAACGGTGGCAAGCGTGATGTTGTCTTCGGCTACGCCCAATTCTTTTAAGGTGCGGCAGCAAACTTTGACCATTTCGCTACCGATTTCGTTGGTGAAGTGGGCTTGAACGATGCCGATGCGCAGGTTGGTGCCATCGAGGCGTGGTTCGATAATGTTCATGATGATTCCTTCAATATTTGTGAAGTAGGGATTCGGCTCGGTTTCAGACGGCCTTGTTATAAAGAAGGCCGTCTGAAACGAAATGGGTGGGTTATTCTTGCGATTGCCAATCGGCAACGGCTTGGAACTCGCCGTCTCCGTTCAATTCCCACGCGCTGCCTTCTGCCTGAGTCAGCAGGAGCGCGATGTCGGGATTGTCTGCAGTAATGGCGGAGAGGCTGACAATGCTGAAATTATCGGGACTGTCGGTGTATTCGTCGGTTTCGTCGCCG
>NZ_JBQCWS010000042.1:0-573 GCF_051957155.1 Neisseria sp. P0019.S002 | reverse complement strand
GTTCCTGCTCGTCCTCACCATAGGCGAACTGATGATCTCGCCGATTGCACTTTCCATCGCGACCAAAATCGCCCCGCCCATGTTCAAAACGCAAATGGTCGCGCTCAATTTCTTGGGTTTTTCAGTGGGTTTCACTTTGGGTGGCGTGTTGTTCAAAGAGGGATTCAATGAGAAAGCACCGCTGGATTTCTACTGGATGATTTGCGGCATAGGCGTGATAACCGGTTTGGTATTGTTGCTGCTTGTACCTATTTTGAATAAAATGCTCAAAGGCGTAGATTAAATACTGATTCATTAAGAAGGTCGTCTGAAATGCCGTTTCAGACGACCTGTTTAACCTTATTAAATTCGACGAATAAAGTTCCAAGTATCAGCATTCAAACCTATAGCACAGGCATCGTAATAACCGCCTTTCACTTCGGTTTTCTCTCCACCCAACCATTCGATGACGAATTTTTTAGTCTTCCCGCGACCATATTCCAATATCCGCCCCACTGTACTTTCTTGATTCATATCCCAATCGTTCATCTGCATAATATTTGCAATGTGCTTCATTTTGATTCCTTTCTGTAT
>NZ_JBQCWS010000041.1:0-577 GCF_051957155.1 Neisseria sp. P0019.S002 | reverse complement strand
ATAACGGACAATGGTCGGATTGGTGGTAATCAGTTCTTTATCCAACCCGATGGCTTCAAAAATCCGCAAAGACAAGCTGTAATGCTTGCGGTTGAGGAAGTCGACCAATACGGAGGATTTGGCGGCTTCTTCTAAATTCTGGCGGTAAGACAACGCGTTGGCAAACGCGAAGAACTGTACTTCGGGGATGCCCAGTGCGGCTTGCTCTTCGGCAATTTTCTTGCTTGCCAGACGGAAGTCGATATCCAAACCGATGGCGCGTGCAGCATCACAGAACGCGCGGATGTCGCTATTGCGGTCTTTTGCGTACGATCCGATAAAGAGGATTTTGTTTTCGGTTTTTTCAGACGACGTGAAGCTGTCGAAATAGAAACTTGTGGTCGGATGCAATACATGGTCGTATTCGGGCAGCTTGTTTTGATCAAACGGATCGAAGAAATAAAATTTGTCGAAAAACTCGATATTTTCAAAATCTTCTTTAAGGAAAGTCAGCGCTTCCCAGTTCGAATAGACCACCAGTTTGGCGTGGTTGCGCAGCTTGGAGATAAACTCTTTCGGATACGCACCCAGCCAAATC
>NZ_JBQCWS010000040.1:0-582 GCF_051957155.1 Neisseria sp. P0019.S002 | reverse complement strand
GTGCATTCCACCTGGCGCACGCCTGCCTGAACGGCGGCCAGCGAGTTGGCAACCGCCATACCCAAGTCGTTGTGGCAGTGGGTCGACCAGACTACTTTGTCGCCGTTGGGCACGCTTTTGATGATGTTGCTGATACGCTCGTACCACACGGAAGGAATGGAGTAGCCGACGGTATCGGGAATATTGATGGTGGTCGCGCCCGCTTCGATAACCGCCGTAAAGATTTTGGCGAGGAAGTCCAAATCCGAACGCACGGCGTCTTCGGCGGAAAATTCCACATCGTCGGTGTATTCTTTGGCAATTTTCACCGCTTTGACCGCCGCATCGATGACCTGCTGCGGCTTCATTTTCAGTTTGTGCTCCATGTGGATGGGGCTGGTGGCGATGAAGGTATGGATGCGTTTTTTCGGCGCGGGGGAAACGGCTTCGCCCGCTTTGCGCACATCGTTTTCAACGGCACGCGCCAACGAGCAGACTGTGGATTTGGTGATGATTTTGGCAATCGCATTGACCGATTCGAAATCGCCCGGGCTGGCGGCGGCGAAACCCGCCTCAATCACATCCACGCCCATTTTCTCCAAC
>NZ_JBQCWS010000039.1:0-600 GCF_051957155.1 Neisseria sp. P0019.S002 | reverse complement strand
CCCCCCCCCCCCCCCCCCCCCCCCCCCCCACCCACCCCCCCACCCCCCCCCACCAACCCCACCACCCCAACCCCCATACAAACCCACAATCAGACACCCAAACAGACCACATCCCCCAAGCACACCAACAACAACAACACACCACCCAACACCAACACCAACACAACAAACAAACACAACACCAACAAAACCACCAACAACAACACAACCAAACCCACCAAAAAACAAAACAACCAAAAACCCCCACCCACTAACGCCAACGAACCAACCCACCAACACACCGAGCACCCAAACAAACAAACCAACAACAAAAACATCGATGCATCACACCAAAAACCACAACACCCCACACAACCACACACCAGCATACCCCACAACAACAAAACCACAAACAAAAACACCCAAAACACCAAAACACGAACCCGACAACCCACAAAACAAAACCACCCACAAAACCACCCACCAACACAAAAACACACACCCCCACAGCACAAACCAACACACCCAAACCAACACCAACAACCACACCCACCAACACAACCACAACAAACACAAAACCAACAACCAAAACAACCAACACCAACAACCACCCAACAACCA
>NZ_JBQCWS010000038.1:0-600 GCF_051957155.1 Neisseria sp. P0019.S002 | reverse complement strand
AGATAAAACTGGGCTGACCAAAGACTACGATGTTCGTCCATTAATTATACAGATGAACGAAAGCGACCACGATCTACTTACTCGTTTGATGAGAAGTGAAAATTTAAGCTGGTTGATTGATGAAGCCGAACTCAATGTTGCCAACATCTCAGCACCGATCCAAGCTCAAAAACTACGTTTAATTGATGACAACAGCCAATACACTGCGCTAGAACGCAGAAGCATCCGCTTTCACCGCAGTTCCGCGGTAGAACAGCAAGACACGATTACATCATTTACAGGTATACGTTCACTCCAACCGACTTCAGTACATATTCACCGTTGGCAAGCCGATATTCTTGAAACTGAAGAAGGTGCAGGCAATGTACAAAGCAAACATCAGCACAGTGACCAGTACGACAACGCCAGTCTAGGCTTAGAACAAGTATGGCACTTTAGCCCTGCATGGATACCTGACCTGAATGGGGAAGATGGTGCAACACCATCAGGCAACAGTCAGATCGAACGCTTTAACCAAAACCTTAGCAACTACTACGATGCCCAAGCCAAACAATTTACGGCAATATCGACGGTACGAGATGCACAAGTTGGCTATTACCT
>NZ_JBQCWS010000037.1:0-603 GCF_051957155.1 Neisseria sp. P0019.S002 | reverse complement strand
ACGGCCAGGATGGTCTGCCGACCCAACGCACCAATGCGCTGGGCCATACCTTCGGCTACCATTACGACCAAGCCCGCCGCTTAGTCGGCCTCACCAATGAAAACGGTGCGCACTACCGCTTTGCCTATGACGTCCTCGACCGATTGATTGCCGAAAGCGGTTTCGACCATAAGCTGACCGGCTACCGCTACAACGCCGGCAACGAACTGGTCGAGCAGCGCGAATTCGGCGACGACGCCACCCTCGCCGCCAAACTGATGGCGCAGCTGGGCGGACAGCCCGTCCCCCAAAAAGAAGCCGCCCCGCTTTCAGACGGCCTCGACAGTCAAACCCCGCTGCGGACTACCGAGTTCAAACGCGATATATTGGGACGCTTAATCCACACCCTTGCCCGCGATAACGACAAGGTTCAGGAAACCGCTTACCAATACGACCTGGACGGCAACCTCGTCCGTGCCGCCAACAGCCACAACATTACCTGCTTCGACTACAACGGCAACGGCCAAATCATCGGCCAGCACCAATGGAAAGTACCGGCTAAGGAAGAGAACGCACAAAACGGTTTGCCCGAAACCGACTGGCGCGATGCGCAGTACGACATGC
>NZ_JBQCWS010000036.1:0-621 GCF_051957155.1 Neisseria sp. P0019.S002 | reverse complement strand
CCCACACCCCCACCACACAACAACAAAACACCACCACAACACAAAAACCACAACCCAACCAAACCCCCCCAAAAACACCCAAAAACAAACAACCACCCCCCCAACCCAACAACACCCAACACACCAACCCAAACACCAACACCCCACACACAACAACACAAAACACAACCAACCAAAACCAACACCAACACAACCCCCACAACCAAAACAACACACAACCCAACACAAAAACCACAACAACCACACACAACAAACCCAACAAAACCACCCCCCACACCAACACCACAACACAACACAACAACAAAACCAACCAACCCAACAACAACACCCACACAAACACCCCACCCAACACCAACACCACCCAAAACACCACCCAAACAACCAAACAAAAAACCCCAAAACACAAACCCACCACCCCACCCACCACCACACCACACCACACCACCAAAACCCACACCAACCCCAACACCCCCAACAACACCAACACCCACCACAACACAAACAACCCCCACACCAAAACAACCAAAAACCAACCCACCCAAACCAACAAAAACACCAACCACCCCAACACACAACCCCACACCAACAAAACCCAACAACCCACACACACCCCCCACACAC
>NZ_JBQCWS010000035.1:0-625 GCF_051957155.1 Neisseria sp. P0019.S002 | reverse complement strand
TCTTAGAGGTTGACACCATTTGCATCGCTTTAGTGATCTTCTGTGTATTCTGAACACTGCGAATTTTGGTGAGAATCTCTTTCCCTACAGCCATTCTAGACTCCTTTCTTTATCGCTTATGCCGTATGTGCATAAGACGCTTTGAAAGACTTCATCGCTTCTGTTAAGGCTTTTCCATTATCATCAGACATAGCACCTGTTTCATTGATGCTTTCTAAAACTTTTGGATATTGAGTACGCACATAACTCAAGAACTCAGCTTCAAAAGATAATGCTTTAGAAACAGGAACATCTCCGTATGAACCTTCATTAATAGCCCATAGGGTCAAAGCCATCTCAGCTGTATTTAATGTACTGAACTGCTTTTGTTTCATCAATTCAGTAACTACCTCACCATGCTGCAACTGCTTGCGTGTGGCTTCATCTAAATCAGATGCAAATTGAGAGAAGGCTGCTAGCTCTCGATATTGCGCCAAAGCTAAACGGATACCACCGCCTAATTTTTTAATAACTTTAGTCTGGGCAGCGCCACCAACACGGGAGACGGAAATACCTGCATTAATGGCAGGACGGATACCTGAGTTAAACAAATCAGTTTCTAAGAAAATTTGACCATCAGTAATTG
>NZ_JBQCWS010000034.1:0-627 GCF_051957155.1 Neisseria sp. P0019.S002 | reverse complement strand
ACCCCCACCACCCCACCCCCCCCCCCCACACCCAACAACAACCCAACACACACAACACCCAACCCACCCCCACACAACCAACAAAAACCCCCAACCACAACCCAAACACCAACCCCCACCCACCAAAACACCAACCCAACACAACCCAAACCACCCAACAACCACCAACAACAAACAAACCCCAACCCCCACACCCCCAACACCCACACCACCCCACACACCCCCCCCCCAAACCCCCCCCCCCACAACCACACCCACCCCACACAAAACAACCCCCAACACACCACACCCCCACCCCCCAAACCAACCCCAACCCCCCCAACCCCACAACCAAACACAACACAACCAAAAACACACCACAAAACAACCCAACACCACACAAACACAACCACAACCCAAACCACAACCCACCCAACCACCACCAACAAAAACAAACCACAAAAATCACCAACACCAACACACCCCCAAAACACAACACCCAAACAACCAACCCAAAAACCAGCAACCCAAACAATGCAACCAACACAAAACCACCCAAAACCACCAAAACACAAACCACCAAAACACACAAACAAAAAAAACACAACACACCACACAAAACACAAACCCAAACCCAAAACAACCACA
>NZ_JBQCWS010000033.1:0-647 GCF_051957155.1 Neisseria sp. P0019.S002 | reverse complement strand
CACAAACACCCCACAAACACCAACACACCACCACCCCAACACCCAACCCCAACACCCACCACCCCAACCCCACCACCAAACCAACAAAAACAACAAACACACAAAAAACCCCCAACACCAACCAAAAACCCAAAAACAAACACCCAACAACAACCCACCCCCACACAAAAAAACCACACCACCACCAACACCAAACCACCCCACAACCCCACCCAAAACAAAAAAACACAAAACCAACCCACCACAACCACCAAACCCAAACCACCACAAACCAACAAAACCCCAACCAACACAAACAGCAACAACCAAACCAACCAATAAACCCCCACCCCCCAAAACCCCCCAAACAACAAAACCAAACCCAACAAACAACCAACACAAACCAACCCCACACACCACCACACCCCCACACCCCACCCATCAACACCCTAACCCCAAACAACCCCCCAACACAACCAAACCACAAAAGAAACCCCACCCCCAAACAAACCCCACACCCAAACACCCCCAACACCCACCTCCCCCAAACCCAACCACCCAACCACACAACCAGCACCACAACCAACACACCAAAAACCCACCCACCCCAACCCCCCCACACCAAAAACAGCCCCCACCAAACCCCCAACACCCACCACAAACAAAAA
>NZ_JBQCWS010000032.1:0-666 GCF_051957155.1 Neisseria sp. P0019.S002 | reverse complement strand
CACCCCAAACACCCAAACGACATACCCCACCCACAAAAAAACACCCCCGACAAAAACCCCGCCACACCACAACAAAACCGAACCGAGACGACAACAACAAACACAGAAACAACCAAAAAACCCCAACACCCCAACCCCCCCAGCCCACCACCACAAAACAAAACGACCAAAGACAACACAGTCCACACCCCCGACAACAACCCACACACCCAAACCAAACAAGCCCAAACCAAACACAACAACAACCCCACCAAAAAAACCAAAAACAACAAAAACAACACCAACCGACCACAAAACCCACACCACCACCCAAAAAAACACACACCAAACCAAAACAAACCACACCACCACCACCAACCACGACACCACCCACAACCAAACCACCCCCACCCAACACAACCCCACCAACAACCCCCACCCCCAACTAACACCACACAACAAAAACCACCCAAAAAACCACCCAAACCCCCCAAACAACCCCCCCCCAACACCAAAAACAACACCCACCCACACACCCCGCCACCCGACACCCGTTAAAAACCATACTACCCCCCCATGTCACGCTTGGCAAACAATTCAACTCTACAAAAAAAAAGAACAAAAAACAGCACCACCAAAAACCCAAACCAACAACCCCCCCCCCAACAACCACCCAACAAACACAAC
>NZ_JBQCWS010000031.1:0-682 GCF_051957155.1 Neisseria sp. P0019.S002 | reverse complement strand
ATACAAACCCCACCACCAACAACCCCAAAAACAAAACAAAACCCAAAAACAACAACAAACAAACAAAAAAAACAACCCAAAACCACAACCAACCCAACAACACCAACCACACCAACAACAAAACACCAAACCACCACAAACCACCAAAAAAAAACCAAAACACCCCCACAAAACACCACAACACACCCACAAAAAACCAAAACACACCACCAAACAAAAACCAAAACCAACCACACACCAAGCAACACAAAAACAAAACACAAACAAACCCACCACCAAAAACAACACCCCAACCAAACCAACAAACCAAAAAAAACACACCCACCCACCCAACAAAACAAAACCCAAAAACAACCCCCCCACAACAACAAACCCACCAACACCACAAAAACAAACACACAACCAACCAACCAAAACCTCCAAACAACAACACAAACCCAACAAAACCAAAAACACCAAACACACAACACAACCCACAAAAAAAAACAACACAACAAACACCCAACCCCAAACAACAAAACACAAAAAACAACACAAACCACCCCAACCCAACAACCACCACACACCCCCACCCCCCCCCCACCCCCCACACACACCCACCACCACCAACAAAAAAAACAACACAAACCCCAACAACCACCACACCACCAAAAAAAAAAAAAAAAAAAAAAAAAAAAAAAAA
>NZ_JBQCWS010000030.1:0-685 GCF_051957155.1 Neisseria sp. P0019.S002 | reverse complement strand
ACACTATCCGCTTCGTCGGCGACGTCCGATATGTATAAGAGACAGGGCTCTAGGTGTTTGAACACAGCAGTAATCTGGGTTACGCACCTGCTGATAGCCTCTTAAAACGCATTCAGGTTGGTAAAAAAGAGGGAGTGGAAGTGGCAAGGAAGTTTGACGACTACCTTGTCAGCGTGGACGATCAAAATCTTGGCGAAACCAAGCTGTTGCGGAAATTAGGCTAAAAATGACCGCACTTTTAACCGAAACCCAAGGGGAAAATCAGGACACTAGCCTGATTCCCCTTTCTGCCTTGCAACACTATGCCTTCTGCCCGCGTCAATGTGCGTTGATTCACAACGAGCAGGCGTGGGCGGAGAATTATTTGACCGCGCAGGGCAAGGCGTTGCATGAGCGGGTGGATTCGGGCGAGCCGGAAACGCGCAAGGGCGTACGCTTTGAGCGGACGGTGCATGTATCGGCGGAAAAACTTGGCATCAGCGGCGTGTTGGATTTGGTGGAAGTGGAAACAAAGACAGGTCGTCTGAAACCCGTGGAATACAAACGCGGCAAGCCCAAACCCAATCCGATGGACGAAATTCAACTCTGCGCCCAAGGCTTGTGCTTGGAAGAAATGACGGGGCAAACCGTCTCTGAGGGCGCGCTGTGGTATATGCAAACCCGCCACCGCGTCCCTATCGTGTTT
>NZ_JBQCWS010000029.1:0-710 GCF_051957155.1 Neisseria sp. P0019.S002 | reverse complement strand
ATTACGTTTTGGTTGGTGGGGTTGTTTGTGTTTTGTTGTTTGTTGGTGTGGGTTGGGGGTGGTGTTGGGGTGGTGGGGGTGGTTTTGGTGTTTGTTGTTTTTGGGGGGGGTGGTGGTTGGGTGTGTTGGGGGTGGGTTGGGTTGGGTTGTTTGGGTGGGTGGTGGGTTGTTGTTGTTGGGTGGTTTGTTGTTGGGGGTTTGGTTGGTGGTGGGGGTGGTTTTGGGTTTGGGTGGGGTTGGTTGGTGTGGTGGTTGGGGTGTTGGTGGGGTGTGGGTTGGGTGGGGGTGGTGGGGTGTGGGGTGTTGGGTGTTGGTGTTGGTGGTGTTTGTTTTGGGTGGTTTGTTGGTGTGTTGGGGTGTGTTGTTTGGGTGGTTGTGTGTGTGTTTGTGTTTGTTTTTTTTGTGGTTGTTTTTGTTGGGGGTGGTGGGTGTGTGTGGGGGGTGGTTTGTTGTTGGTGGTGGTGTGGGTGGGCGGGGGGGTTTGGTTTTGGTTTGGGTTGTTGGTTTGGGTTGTGTTGTTTGTGGTTTGTTGTTTTTTGGTTTGTGTTGTGTTTTGTGTGGGTGTTGTGGTTTTGGTTGTGGTGTTGGGGGGGGGGTGTGTGTGTTTTGTGTTTGTTTGGTTGGGGGTGTGGTGTTGTTGTGGTTTGGTGGGGTGTGTGTGGTGGGTGGGGGGCCGCAAGGTTTGTCCTGCGCGGGCTACGGCGCGAGTA
>NZ_JBQCWS010000028.1:0-712 GCF_051957155.1 Neisseria sp. P0019.S002 | reverse complement strand
TAGGTAGAGTGTGTGCATAAAACTTTCTTTTTTAGGGGACACAACACCACCCAAAACCCACCCCAAAACCACACCACCCACCACCACACCACCCCCACCCAACCCCCCCCCAACCCCCCCAAACCCAACACCACCCCCCCCACCAAACCAAAAACACCACCAAACACCAACCCAACCAAAACAAAAACAACCACAAAACACCACCAAAAAAACAACACACCCAAACCAACAAAAAAACCAAAAAACACAAAAAACACCAACAACACAACACCAAACAAACCAAAAACAAAAACAACAACCCCCCCCACCACCCCCAAAACAACCCAACCCACCACAAAAAAACAACCCAACAAACAACCACACAACACACACCACCCCAAAACCAAACCACCCACCAACCCAAAACAACAAACAACCCCACCCAAACAACAACAACAAAACCCAAACCAACAAAAACCCCACACTAAGCAAAAAAACAAACAAACAAAACACCCCCCACTGAATAAAAATATAAAAAACAAAGAGAAGAAAAATATGTACTTAAAAACACTTGACGGAAAACAGAACAGGGCAACCACAGAAGGGCTACCCATTAATGCAGCTGTTGGTTGCAACGCCACCAATCCCGATACCAACAAAAACAACATTCACCACCTACCAAAAACCAGTCCACCCAGCCAACTTACGCACGGCTCACGCCACCCTGCTGGAA
>NZ_JBQCWS010000027.1:0-714 GCF_051957155.1 Neisseria sp. P0019.S002 | reverse complement strand
AAACTGTACCTCTCGCCAATCTTGGACTTGTTCAACCGCGAGATCGTCGCCTACGCCATGAGCCGCAGAGCCGACAGCGAAATGGTGAAGGAAATGCTCGAAAAAGCCGCCCCCCGTCTGACTGATAAAGGAACGATGCTTCATTCGGACCAAGGTGTGCTGTACAGTACGGCGGGGTATAGGGAATTGCTTGCGGAGCATTCCATGGTTCAAAGCATGTCGCGAAAGGCGAACTGTTGGGACAATGCGCCGATGGAAAGCTTCTTTGCGGTGTTGAAGACGGAGTGTTTCTATAACGCAGGTGAATTGATGGTAGATGAATTGATGAAGCAGATAGATGACTATATGGATTACTACAACCGGGAGCGTTGCAGTTTGAAATTGAAAAAGCTGAGTCCTGTCGCATACAGAACCCAGCTTACACAGAGCGCATGAAAAGGCTTTTATGAGTGTCCAAGATTTTGGGGCCAGTTCAATTGTTTTCAGACGGCCTGTTTTATTTGAAAATGTTGTAAAAAGTCTAAACTCTAATGAATAAAAGTATCTATCAAGATGAAAGTAGTTGTTTGTAGCGTTGGAAAACATTAATATTGCCAAACGTGTTTTCACGAGATTTTAACTTTGTATTGGAGAGAATAATGAAAAAATCGATTATCGCTTTGGTTATTGCCGGTTTGCCGCTGGCTGCCTCTGCAGAAGTGATTCTTTATGGTC
>NZ_JBQCWS010000026.1:0-725 GCF_051957155.1 Neisseria sp. P0019.S002 | reverse complement strand
ACACCACACAACCCCCACAACCACCCAACACAAAACAAAAACAACCAAACCCCAAACACACACCCCACCCCCACAAACCCAAACCACCCAAACACCAACCCAAAACACAACCACCCAAACAACACCAACCACACAAAACACACCACCACCAAAAACAACAAAACACCTAAAACCCCCAACCCACCCCACCACCCCAAAAACACCACCCCCACACCAAAACCCAACCACACCACCACCCAAACAACAAAAAACACACCAAAAACAAACAAAAACAAACCACCAACCCAACACCAACCACCACCCCACACAACCCAAAAAACAACACAACCAAAAAACCCACCAAAACCAACCAACCCACAAACAACAACAACAACAACCAACACCACACCACAACCCACACCACCACCAACACCACCAACCAAACCCCCCAAAAAAAACCCTCCCACAACAAACACCAACAACACAAACAAACACAACACAACACACACCCAAACCAACAAACAAAACCCCACCACCAACCCAAACAACCCCAACAAACAACCAAACACACCCAAAACCCACCAACACCAAAAAGCCACCCAAAAACAACAAACTTCAACAACACCACAAAAACCCACCAAAAACCCCCCAAAAATAGGGCGTTTGGGCACGTGCGTCACGGACGAAACCCTCTTTCAGACGGCCCCATTCTTCGCTGTCAAAGTATTGCAGCGTTTCGGTATAAC
>NZ_JBQCWS010000025.1:0-752 GCF_051957155.1 Neisseria sp. P0019.S002 | reverse complement strand
TGCCGGCGTTGTTCAAACCGTCTTTGGTCAGTTTGACACCCCCCCCCCCACCACCACCCCAAACCAACACAACACCACCACCCACCCCCACACCACCACCACCAACAACAACACCACCAACCCCAACACCACCCACCACCAAACCCCCCCCCAACCCAACAACCAACCCACCACCCCAAACCCCAACAACAACACCACCACCACCAACAACAACCACAACAACACCGAATCCCCCGACACCAACACCACCACCACCACCACCAAAAACCAAACCCCCAACACCAACAACAACCCCAACACCCACACCCCCCCAAACACCACCCCCAACACCCCACACCAAACCAACACCACAACCAACCACACCACCCACACCCACCACCAAAACAACAACAACCACCCCACCAAAACCCACACCCACAACAACACCCCCAACACCAACAACACAAACACCCCAACCGCCAACACCAACCACCCCCACCACACCCCCAACACCAACACCAACAACAACCCCAACACAAGCAACGACACCCCACCACCCCAACCAACCACAACCAACAACACCAACACCACCAACACCAACAACAACACCAACAACCCCACCACCAACAACACCAACACCCAACCCAACCACACCCAAACCACCAACAACAACAAAACCACCCAAACCCAACCCACCACCACCCACAACAACACCACCAACAACACCACCAACAACCAAACCACCCCAAACACCACCACCACCCACAACAACA
>NZ_JBQCWS010000024.1:0-784 GCF_051957155.1 Neisseria sp. P0019.S002 | reverse complement strand
CTTACCTTCTGATGGACAGCCAAGGGCTGAATTTCTTCCTGATTTTGGCGGGCGTGTTGGGTATGAATACGCTGATGTTGGCGGTATGGTTGGCAACGTTGTTCCTGCGTGTGAAAGTGGGGCGGTTTTTCAGCAGTCCCGCGACGTGGTTTCGGGGTAAAGACCCCGTCAATCAGGCGGTGTTCCGGCTGTATGCGGACGAATGGCGGCAGCCTTCGGCGCGTTGGATCGCCGGCGCGACTTCGCACAGTCTATGGCTCTGCACCCTGAGCGGAATGCTGGTGTCGGTATTGCTGCTGCTTTTGGTGCGCCAATATACGTTCAACTGGGAAAGCACGCTGTTGAGCAATGCCGCTTCGGTGCGCGCGGTGGAAATGTTGGCGTGGCTGCCGTCGAAACTCGGTTTCCCTGCACCTGATGCGCGGGCGGTGGTCGAAGGTCGTCTGAACGGCAACATCGCCGATGCGCGCGCGTGGTCGGGCTTGTTGGTCGGCAGCATTGCCTGCTACGGCATCCTGCCGCGCCTGCTGGCTTGGGCGGTATGCAAAATCTTTTTAAAAACAAGCCAAAGCAAGCTGGATTTGGAGAAACCTTATTATCAGGCGGTCATCCGCCGTTGGCAGAACAAAATCGTCGATGCGGACACGCGTCGGGAAACCGTGTCTGCCGTTTCCCCGAAAATCACCTTAAACGACGCGCCCAAGTGGGCAGTCATGCTGGAAACCGAATGGTACGAAGGCACATGGTTTGCGGGCAGGCTGGCACAGGAATGGCTGGATAAAGG
>NZ_JBQCWS010000023.1:0-792 GCF_051957155.1 Neisseria sp. P0019.S002 | reverse complement strand
AAACAAACCACAACACAAAACACCCAACCCCACACCACACACCACCCAACCACCCCACACCACAAACAACACCACACCCACCAACACCACCAAAAAAACCACACAAAACCACCAACCCAACCAACCCCCAACCCCCACCACAACCCCAACCCACCCACAACCCACCACCAACCCCAACAACCACCCCACCAAACCCAACCACCCACAAACAAACAACCCCAACAAAACCACACACCAAACCACACAACACAACACACAAAAACCACACCCCAAAAAGCCACACAAAAACCACAACCACACCCCCACCCCCCACCCACAAAAAACAACCCACCCCAAAACACAACAAAAAACACAACCACCCACACCCCCACCCACAACCAACCCACCCAACACAACCCAACAAAAACCAAACAAAAAACAACAAAAAAAAAAAAACCAAAAACACCAAACCCAAAAACAAACCCAACCACCACAAACACCAACAACAAAAAAAAACCAAAAAATACCACAACCACAAACACACCAAACCTCAACACCACCACACCCAACCCACCCCACAAAACACCCAACACCCCCACCCAAACAGCCAACAAAAAAAACAACACCAACCACAACCCCAAACAACCCAAACAAACACCAAAAAAAAACCAAACCCCAACACACCCAACACCCCCCCACCCAACCACCACCCACAAAACCCACACCACCCACCACCCACCCCCCAACACAAAACCACCACCACCCAACCCAAACCGCCGTTTCGGGCGCGTTTCTTTTATTGCTTGCATATTT
>NZ_JBQCWS010000022.1:0-810 GCF_051957155.1 Neisseria sp. P0019.S002 | reverse complement strand
ATTTTATTCATATCTTTACTTGAAACTCGCCATTACCGTTCCTCGCCTTCTTGCTATGGCTTACTTGCTCACGAGTGGAGATAGGCGGGTGCGACGATGGCGCAGCGGGTAAATGTGACGGATAGGGAGGGTGCGGGTAGAATAGAGATGTTGCAGAATCAATACATAAAGAGATAGTAAACCAAGAAATCTTCAGGTATCGTGTGAACGGAAACGGTAAGACGGATATGGTAGCCAACTATTTTACGGTGCCGCACACACAGGCATCATCCGCATTCACAAACTATGGAGTACCTTCTTATGAAAAAATTCCTCTTTGCCGCCCTCTCCCTGCTGACCGCTTCGCTGTCGCTGGCCGCCGTCAACATCAATACCGCTTCCCCGTCCGAGTTGGAAGCCCTGCCCGGTATCGGCCCTGCCAAAGCCAAAGCCATCGTGGACTACCGTCAACAACATGGTGCCTTCAAATCGGTCGAGGAGTTGAAAAACGTCAAAGGTATCGGTGAGGGTATCTTCTCCAAACTGAAGGCGGAGGCAACCGTCGCCCCGGCCGCTCAAAACAAAGCCGCCACCCCCGCCGCTAAAAAATAAACCCTAGTGCGTTCTCCCGAATAGGGAATGTGCACCGATGCAAACCCGGTGATGAAAAGGCCGTCCGAATCCAGTCCGGAGTCGGACGGCCTTTGTGTCGGGCGGGTTAGGCTGCCATGCCTGTCCCGCTTCATTCGGCCGTCAGAGCAGGATGCATATGTGGAAAGGTCGTCTGCAAAGGTGGTGGGCTGCAATACTGCCTTAGTGTCGCAGTAAGAA
>NZ_JBQCWS010000021.1:0-819 GCF_051957155.1 Neisseria sp. P0019.S002 | reverse complement strand
GGGTCGGTCTTGGTGGTGGTAGTAAAAGCTGCTTTTGGGCAGGTTTGCGATGTGCAGCAGGTATTTGAGCGGGTGTTGCGCCCTCAGTGTTTGGACGGTTTGGCTTTGTCCTTTTCGGTCTGCTTTTGGCTGAGGGCTTTTAACTCCTTTAGGTAGGCAACCTTTGCGCGCATATAGCACAACTCTTCGATAAGCTCTGCCTGTGTTTTTTCGTGGTCGGGTTTGTCGGCGATGAAGGGGTTTTTGCGGTGTTCGGTCATGGTTTTGGATTGGGGATGTTCGAGTGCGCCGATACCGCCTTCTTGATAGGCGCGTATCCATCGTCTCAGGTGGGTTCGGGAAATGCCGTAGTGGTCTGCGGTACGCTGTTGGCTGCGTATATGCAGGTAGTGGAGTACGGCTTGGTATTTGAAGTGTAATGTATATTTGCTCATAAAAAAACTGCACCTTGTGAGTTGGAGGGGATGTCCAACTTTTGGGGTGCAGTTCAGTTTTCAGACGACCTTTCGTCTTTATTTTTCGTTTTGTTTGTACCAGTTGATGAATTCGTCCGGTTTGGCGAAGCCGAGCAAGGGGTCGCTGCGGCGGCCGTCGGCGTGGATGGCGAAAATGCCCGGCGGGCCGTAGATTCCGTATTCTTTGTAGAGTGCCTGATGTTCGGGCGTGTTGGCGGTTACGTCGATTTGGAAGAAGCGTTCCATATCGACGGCTTCATGCACTTGTGGCTGGTTGAGCGTGTAGTTTGCCATTTCTTTGCAGGAAATACACCAGTCGGCGTAGAAATCCAAAACGACAGGTTTGTCGGGGTTGGCTTTCAAT
>NZ_JBQCWS010000020.1:0-869 GCF_051957155.1 Neisseria sp. P0019.S002 | reverse complement strand
GTAATAGCGTTATCCGGTTGTTTCACCGGTAAACATAAAGTTCAGGCATTACCGGATACAGAATTAAATAAGCCATATTTCATAGAATTTAATGTGGCTAACCAAGCTACTTATCCCGATTATTTCAAGGTAAAAATGGATCCCCCGAATTCGGGGTTAACTGTAAAGCCCATCGATAAGTGGTATGATACGGTTCATATTTCTGGAACTCCACAAACCAAACAGGATATTACGATTGAAATCTCTTATTATATAAGAGGACCAGGAGGATTTTTGGGATTGGGTAAGAAGGATCATAAGAAATTTTATCAGATAAAAGTTAAAGAATGAGTTAAGGTTATCTGAAAGTTTAGTTTAGATAGCTTTCCCCTAAGAAAGGATTGTTGATATTTCAAGAAAACACTGTGTTGTTTACATAACAGGCGTAGTTTGAATTGGACGCCTAACTTTCTCAAAGGTTGTCTGAAAGTTTTCAGACGACCTTTTTACTAATGGCAGTCGTCCTGTTTGATTGTTCATGCAACAGAAGAAACGGAAGATGATATAGTGGATTAACTTTAAACCAGTACGGCGTTGCCTCGCCTTGCCGTACTATCTGTACTGTCTGCGGCTTCGTCGCCTTGTCCTGATTTAAATTTAATCCACTATACTTAATGGCAAACTCAAAATTTACGGCTCACGGCGCAGGCGCATGGTTTTGCCGTTTTGCTCCAAAATCAAATCATCGCCGTCGAAACGATAGTTCCACACGCTTCTCATGTTCAAGAAAGCCTCTTCCAACTTCATGTCTTCACACAACATCATCGACGTCGCAATCGGACCGAAATCGATTTTGCCCGAACCGACTTCTTTTGCTTGGAGCATCAAAT
>NZ_JBQCWS010000019.1:0-1413 GCF_051957155.1 Neisseria sp. P0019.S002 | reverse complement strand
ATATTTAACCCGTCAATTGGCGGGTTTTTCTGTATCTGCCAGCCCTGAGTCGGGCGATAAGGTGACACGAGCCGAGCCATTCGCGGCACAGGTCAACATCGGTAATGTGATGGTGCTGGATGACGGCACATGGGATACAGATGCGCTGATTTCAGAAATGCGGATGTTCCCAAACGGTCAGCACGATGACCAAATCGACTGTTTGAGCCGTGCATTTAGTGAGCTATTGGACACCCGAACGGGCATGATTGATTACCTGTAGAAACTAGTAGCGTTGTTTACAGTATTTCCAGGAGAATACTGAAACATGAACATGCACAAAAACACCCGTCTCACCCCTCACCACCGCCAAGCCATTTGGCTGGCCTACACGCATTGGAAGGAAAGCGTAACCTCCCTGGCACGCCGCTACCAAGTCAGCCGCGTCACCATTTACCGCGCACTTAAAGCCGCAAGGGGCAGACTGCTCAAACCAAAAACCAGTACCAACAACCGTTTCAAACAGGCAAAGTACGGAATGAAACGCCTGGTCAAGGTAGAACGCGGCATTCAGGAAAAACTCAAAAGGCAGGCCAAACGCTACAATAAATCCTACCCCGGAGAGCTGGTACATCTCGATACCAAACGGCTGCCGCTGCTCAAAGGGCAGAAAGCCACCGATAAGCGGGATTACCTGTTTGTCGCCATCGACGATTTCTCAAGGGAGCTATACGCCGCCATTTTGCCGGACAAAAGCGCAGATAGTGCCGCCAAGTTTCTGACCGGACACCTGATTGATTCCTGCCCATACCTGATTGAGTGCGTTTACTCCGACAACGGTACGGAATATAAAGGCTCGGCCAACCATGCTTTCGGTGTAGCCTGTTATGAGAACGGGATTGGTCAAAAGTTTACCCGGGTTGCCCGTCCGCAGACCAACGGTAAGGCGGAACGGGTTATCCGCCCCCTGATGGAGATGTGGCATGAGAAACAGTTGTTTGACAGTCCGGAACACCGGCGAAAGGAGTTGTGCCGCTTTGTTAATTTCTATAACACTGTGAAGCCACACCGCAGTTTGAACGGCGATACGCCGTTTGAGGTCTTGCAGGCTTATTTTTCTCAACCTGTGGTGTAAACAACGCGACGATTTTCTACACATAAGGTATCCCCATATGCCGGTTTGGTTTTGAGGCCGTCTGAAAACAGCTTTTAGAGCAAAGCAAACAGAAATAACGGATTCACCGAACTTTTGCCATGTCGCGGCCGCCTTGCTTCATGCCGCATACCGCCAACGGCAGGCACACGCCCTCCACACTCAAACGGGACAACACCGTCCAAGTCCGCCTTCTGACGAAGCCTTCAGACGGCCTTACAGCCGTCTGCCGCCGACTGGCAAAAATCCGCCGTGATATGGATGAAACCATACAAAAAGGC
>NZ_JBQCWS010000018.1:0-1619 GCF_051957155.1 Neisseria sp. P0019.S002 | reverse complement strand
CCAAAGGCATCAACTTCGGCGGTACCACCGGCAGCAACAACTACGCATTGGGCGACACCATCAATGTCAAAGGCGACAGCAACATCATCAGCGAAACCGTAGCCGGTGGTGCACAGCTGAAACTGGCCAAAGACATCACCGTTGACAGCGTCACCGCAGGCGACAGCAAACTGAATTCAGACGGCCTCACCATTACCGGTGGTCCGAGTGTGACCAAGTCAGGCATCAATGCCGCCGGCAACAAGATCACCAATGTTGCCGCCGGTACCGATGACACCGACGCCGTCAACTACAGCCAGCTGAAACAGCAAAGCGCCGCCGCCCGTACCGAAGTTGCCGCCGGCACCAACATCAAAGACGTGGTGAAAACGACCGGCGCCAACGGCCAAGACGTTTACACCGTCAACGCCAAAGGCACCACCGCGAGCGCAGGTTCCGACAAAGTGACCGTCACTGCTTCAGCAGCAGACGCGAACAACGTGACCGACTACAGCATCGACTTGGCTGATGGCACCAAAAACGACATCCAAAAAGGCGTAGACGCCAAAACCACCGTTGATACCAAAGGCCTGACCTTCAACGGCGATAGCGGCAGCACCAACATCGAAAAACTCGGTTCCACCGTGACCGTTGCCGGCGACGACAACATCACCACCGAAGCCCAAGGCGATACAGTGACCGTTAAGCTGAACAAAGACCTGGTGGTAGACAGCGTCAAAGCCGGCGATACCACCGTTAACAACGACGGTGTGAAAGTAGGCGACGATGTCGCATTGACCCAAGACGGCGTTAAAGCGGGCGACGTCAAACTGACCAAAGACGGTTTGAACAACGCCGGTAACAAGATTACCAACGTAGCCGCCGGTACCGACGACACCGACGCCGTCAACTACGGTCAGCTGAAAGAGACCAACGCCAATGTGGCCAAAGGTCTGAACATCGCCGCCGACAACGGTAACGACGACAACGTCCAACTGGGCGAAACCGTTGCCTACCGCAGCAGCGACCGCAACATCGTCACCACCGTGTCCGACAACCAGATTGACTTCAAACTGGCCAAAGACATCACCGTTGACAGCGTCACCGCAGGCGACAGCAAACTGAATTCAGACGGCCTCACCATCAGCGGCGGCCCGAGTGTGACCAAGTCCGGCATCGATGCCGCCGGCAACAAGATCACCAACGTAGCCGCCGGTACCGATGACACCGACGCCGTCAACTACAGCCAGCTGAAACAGCAAAGCGCCGCCGCCCGTACCGAAGTTGCCGCCGGCACCAACATCAAAGACGTGGTGAAAACGACCGGCGCCAACGGCCAAGACGTTTACACCGTCAACGCCAAAGGCACCACCGCGAGCGCAGGTTCCGACAAAGTGACCGTCACTGCTTCAGCAGCAGACGCGAACAACGTGACCGACTACAGCATCGACTTGGCGCAAGACACCAAAGACGACATCCAAAAAGGTGTGGATGCCAAAACCACCGTTGACACCAAAGGCCTGACCTTCAACGGCGACAGCGGCAGCACCAATGTCGAAAAACTCGGCGCTACCGTGACCGTTGCCGGCGACGACAACATCACCACCGAAGCCCGAGACGATAAAGTGACCGTTAAGCTG
>NZ_JBQCWS010000017.1:0-1763 GCF_051957155.1 Neisseria sp. P0019.S002 | reverse complement strand
TCGGTTAAAATCCGCAAACGCTATATCGTGCGTACCGGCGATATGTTCCATATGAACGGCAAGTTCAGCAAAAGACTCCCCCCTAAAACCTGTTTGTCCTGTAAGGGGGCGGTAGGTGCCGGCCGTCCGGTCAATCCGATACACGGTTTGAAGTTTTTGGAGGGTGAAACCGACTTTGCCTTTGAAGGCATCCTGCCGCTGGTCTGGAGCCGCAGCTATTATTCCGACCAAGACGGTACCGGCTGGCTCGGCGAGGGCTGGAGCGTACCGGGCTGCCAGCGCATTATCCGCGATGCGGCCGGATTGGCCTATATCGACGATCAGGGCCGTTTGTTCCCTTTGCCGGAAGTCGATGAAGATGACGAAGAGCCGGTATTGTTTGAGAGCGAACAGATTTGGTTCAGCAAGAACCCGGACGGACATTACGTCATTGCTTCGCTGGACGGTTCGATAGCGCTGCGTTTTGCCCCTTTGGTGGTCGCTGAAGACGGTTCGGACGAAGATTCCACCCTCTTCCCGCTGGTCGCGGTGGAAGACGCCAACGGCAACCATCAGCGTTTCGTCTATCATCCGCTGACCGGTCTGCCGCAATACGTCATCGACGGCAACGGCCGGGTGTTCTCGCTGAACTTCGGCAATGTGGCCGATGAGCAGTCGCCTAGAATGCGGCTGCTGTCGGTATCGCTGTTGGAGGGTTTACCATCCTTTGGCGAAACCGTTCGGGTCGGTACGCCGCTGGTCCGCTACGAGTACAGCAATAGCGGCGACTTAATCCGCGTCATCGGCCGCGACGGTAATGTCAAACGCAGCTTCGGCTATAAGAACAATCTGATGGTGTCGCACACGGATGCAGCCGGATTGGTATCGGAATACGAATACGACCATTACACCCCGACCGGCAAAGTCATCCGCAACCGGACTTCTTTGGGCGAGGAATGGCGTTTTACCTATCACGAAGGTTACACCGAGGTAACCGACATATTGGGCCGTACCGAGCAATATCATTACGACTACAACAATGAGTTGACCAAACGGGTGTTTGCCGACGGCAGCACCAACCTGATGGAACGCGACGACTTGGGCCGACTGCTCAGCCATACCGATGCGATGGGACGCGTTACCCGTTATCAGTACAGCAACGAAGGCCAGGTAGAAAGCATTATCCGTCCGGACGGCGTCATCCTGCATTTCGACTATGACGACAACTACCGTCTGATCCGTAAAAGCGATGCCGAAAGCCGTTACCACGGCTATACCTATGACGAAGCGGGCAACCTGCTGACCCATACCGACCCGCTGAAACACATCACCCGTTTCGAATACGCCGGCAACGGTCTGTTGCTGTCGGTAACCGATCCGAACGGCAGCAGTACCGCATACCACTATAACGAAAACCATCAGCCCAACCGGATTACCGACTGCTCGGGTTACGAAACCAAACTCTCTTACACCCCCGAAGGACAGCTGGCGCGTATTACCGATGCGCTGGGACAGCACACCGAATACCACTACGACACCAATCAAAACCTCACCCTCGCCCTCTATCCCGACAGCAGCAAAGAGACCTTCGGCTATGATGCCGCAGGTCGTCTGACTACCCATACCGATGCCGAAGGCCACACCACTTCCTACGAATACGGCCAGGATGGTCTGCCGACCCAACGCACCAATGCGCTGGGCCATACCTTCGGCTACCATTACGACCAAGCCCGCCGCTTAGTCGGCCTCACCAATGAAAACGGTGCGCACTACCGCTTTGCCTA
>NZ_JBQCWS010000016.1:0-1954 GCF_051957155.1 Neisseria sp. P0019.S002 | reverse complement strand
GACGGCCGGCACCTACCGCCCCCTTACAGGACAAACAGGTTTTAGGGGGGAGTCTTTTGCTGAACTTGCCGTTCATATGGAACATATCGCCGGTACGCACGATATAGCGTTTGCGGATTTTAACCGAAGAAGAATGCATCATCGGCCAGGCAGGTTTGGTGGCGGTACGGGAAAGTATGCCCTTGCGGCCCGGAAGGGCGGGTTCGTCACCGGTGGTGCGGTTGGTTTTACTGGCATTGAAGACGAAGGCGGGCTTGCGGTTGAGGCGGACGTCTTTGGCGACGGTTTGGGCATTGCCCAAGTCGGCGAAGAGCGTGAAGGGGATGGGCGGTGTGACAGGAGGAGCAGGAGGGGGCGCCCAGCAGAAATCGGGGAGGGTACAGATTACATAGAAGTCGCTGTCTTTACGGGCGATTTTATTGAATGCTATGGCGGCTTGCTCCTGTTGGGGATGGGGTCGTCTGAAAGGGGGATGAATGAGGGTTTAGAGTTTCAGACGATCCTGTAGGTTATGGCTTACCAAAAATATATTTTTCCTCTAGTTTAGTTTTATCATGCTCAAGAAAAAAAATATTTCTATATTCAGATAAACTATTATGATTGACCGCTGAATATTGTTCTTCATTACTGCCATCATCTTCCCAATGACAAATGGGGCAAACATCATAGTTTGATTTACTAGACAAGGTATAAAAATGACAACATGGACATTTTACTTTCTGATTTATCTCGTCTCCATAGACGTTTATTTCTTTGGAGAGAAGAAGGCTAAGTTTTTTAGCTAGAAATTTATTACTTAAAATTGAATTTCTATATGTTAATCCTAAGGTAACTACAGGATTAAAAAAATCATCATAAAATTCTATGTCATCAAAATCATGTGTACTTAAGTAGCTTATAAGTTCTTTATTTAAATGTTCTGGTTCAGATTCATAGGAATACCAAAAATCTAATAGGATATTCATCTTTTCAGAATTAGATATTGAATTAGTCTGATACTCAGAAAAAATTTTAATGGCTTCTGTTCTAGTCATGATAAAACCTTATTAAATGCAACTATTGGAATTATTGCATTTTGTTTTGGCTAAATCTACAGCATCTTCAAATGGTGTATCTGTACGATTATCACTTATATAATATGTCCTTATTTCTCTACTTTTAATATGTCCAATAAAAGTTTCTCTTGTCTGAGGGTTAAATTTCACTATAAGGTTATCTACCACTTGTTCTTTAATATCAGGTGAGTCATTTGCTGCGAAGTTTTTAGCACGTTTTAAATATTCGGATTGTGAAATTTGTTCTCCAAATTCGCATCCATTAACGACATGTTTTTCATAGTGAGGAGCTAATTTACCCTTAGAAAAACCTTTCCATTTGATCTCAGATGCTTTAATTAGCCCTAAGGGATCAATCCAGCTAACAATATTGGGACTAAAGGCATATAGATTTTCCCCACCCCATAATCTAATCGGATCCTGATTCACAAACCGACCTGCATCAGGCTCGTAGTACCTGAAGAAGTTGTAATGCAACCCCGTTTCACGGTCGGCATACTGGTTTTGCAGGCGGAACGGCTGGTATGCGCTATCCGTTACCTTGGTTTCCTCTTTCAGACAACCCCAGCCGGTGTAGTTGCCGAACCACAAGAGGTTGCCGTCCTTATCGGTCATCTCTCTTGGGATGCCGATTTGGTCGCAGTGGAAGTAGCGGGTTTGTTGTCGGCTTTCGCCGTCTTCGGTTGTCCAATCGCGGACTTGTGCTAAAGGCTCGTAGGAATCCGGGTCGGTATAGATATAGGTATATCTGCCGTCCGGTTGGATTTCTTGCAAGAGGTGGCTGCCGTCCCAAACGAAGCGGGTTTGGTTTTCGAGGCCGTTCCCGCCTAAATCATGCGGGAATGACGTTTCTGAAACTTCTCCGTTTTTCAGACGGCCTTTGCCTATCCTTCTTCCCA
>NZ_JBQCWS010000015.1:0-5671 GCF_051957155.1 Neisseria sp. P0019.S002 | reverse complement strand
CCAACAGCTGCACCGATTGCACCATCACGACACTTGCCTTGTCGTGCCGCAGCAGCAGCTGCACAGCCTGCTACAGCATGGGCGATTTTGTGAGCAATATAGTTTTCGCTGAAATTAACTTTGATCTTACTGGCTATTTCTCCGTGTATAGTCGTTACCAGCGTACCCAAGGCAGCGTTACCTAGATTGTCTTTCAAACTACCACCGTTGATAGCAGTATTTACACCTGCAGAGGCAGCTGAATTAATCAGATTAGAAGTAAACTTACCAACCAAGGGGCTGTTGAAAGAATCCTGTATATTCAATCCGCCTATGCCTTGCAACACACCTGCAGTAACGGCAGCAGTCGCAACCTGTTTAACAACGCTGCTCTTACCCAAATCTTTCAAAGTATGGGAAATATTTCCTTTATTGTTAATCAAAGAAACTGCTGTCTGACTAGCTAATGCAGCCACTGCAGCCTTGCCAGCTGCCATTCCCATTGCAGAGAGTGAACCTACTCCACCCGTAGCTGCTACTCCACTGGTAGCTACTGCTCCACCCGTAGCTGCTGCTCCACCCGTAGCTGCTCCACCTGCTGCTACTCCACCTGCTGCTACTCCAGACATAGCACCATAGGACAGTATGGTTACAACAATAACAACTACAGCCGCGGCAGCAGGCGTCAAACCTTCCGCTTTATAATCCCATTTATCATATGCAAGATTAACCTGTTTCCAGTCAACATTCTTGGCCGTCTGCAGCTCTTTCAAATAAGCATATCCTGGTTGTTTTGCCAGCTTCTCAATCTCAGTTTTCAGATTGCCTTTAGGAATATCTGCAATGAAACCACCGGGCGCAGTCAATACCGGAGCAGTCGGGCCTTCAAAGCTCGGCAGTTTCAGGGTTTCAACCGTACTGCCTCGTCCCGCCTGTTTCTGCCATACCGTTGAGTTAGACTCCAGCTTCTCTTCCGATTGAATGCGCTCAACAATACCTTTAAGAATAATTTTGGCATCGGCACGGGCTTTTTCCCCTACGCCTACCTGAATATCTGCACCTGCCAAGGATGTTTTAAATTCCGTACCTTCCAAAACAGTATCCCAACCAGAACGGGTTTTAGCCGTTTCAGCAACAACACGTACGGGAAGCTTGGTCTCATTCAATTCAGTTTTACTGTACTTGCTTTTGTCTACTTTAATGCCTACAAAGCGACGTGTTTTTTGCACATCATGCTCACGCTGATGGATACCTTCAGTAGCCAACAGTTGCAAATCTTCACCTGCAATCAGGCTAACTTTGCCTGCAGGAGCATTAAAACGGGTAGTATTAGCTTCAATACCGCCACCTGCCTGTACGGTAATGCCTTTTGCCGCAGTCAATTCTACCGGAGCCGGAATAATCAAACGGTTTTTAGTGCTATCATATGTGGTTTTTCCAAAAGGGCCACCTCTTTTCTCCTTGGTTTTTAGGAAGGTATAAGCATCATTTTGTCCCGCCTCCAGTACAATGTTACTATGGGCTTTAATATCTATACTGCCTGCCGGAGCTTTGATTTCAGATGCGCTAATCACGATGCGTGCATCGTCATGTGCTGTCGCAGCATGAATGCTAACACCTGTATTACCCGTCAAACGTGATGGTTTATTCAATGCAGATTTATCGTAGTGGCTCTTATATTCAGGCTTACCGATTTCATACATATCGGTCATACCATCGATCACAATGGCTGCACCATCGGAATTTGCGGCTTTAGGTAACGCTCCTGCAGCATAAATATTCAGCTTTTGAGCCGCAGTAATATCTGAACCATTAATTTCTATGCCATTGGCTGAAATCAGATCGATATTTTGTGCAGAAAGTCGAGCCTGTTGGTATTCGCTACCTTTAGGTTTCTTGCCCTTAACCTCTTTATTAATAGAGTTAGTGTAAAAAATCAAGCGAATCAGATCTGCCTCTAGAGACTTAATAAGAGGAGTAGTCGGTTCTAGTTGTGCGCCGTTTACTATTTTAAAAATAGGTCCTTTTCTTAGTTTTCTTAATTCGGCAAGTTGTTCTGGCGTGAATCTTTTGGCAAGTTCTTCCTGTTTTAATTTGGCAATTCTCTCCTGCAGCTCTTTTGACTTTTCATTAAGCTCAGATACTTTTTGAACAGGGATATAATTGTTTAATGTATTGTTAACTGCCTCGATATTCAATTTACCTTTGGTAGTCACTACCGACAGTTTCTTACCAGCAGTAATTTTTGCAGCCTTAATGTCAGCTTCCCCCGCAAGTAAGCGTACATCACCTTTAGCCTCTAACGTAGAAACACGCGCACTAGGAGCTCCGGCATTACCACCCTGAGCAGTCAGAACCAGTTTATCACCACCCTGAATATTCAAATCCGTATGTGCACTGATGCGATTAGAAGGCTCTATAGTCAATGTTCCGCTCTTCGCAGAAATATCTAAGCGACCGGCCAGTGATTTCAGCTCGGCATTAGCTTCCAAAGTTTTGGTAGGAACTGTACTCCAATCAATCTTGCCACGCTTAATAAGTGCGCCACCTGATTGGATATTAATGGCACCTGCACTTAAAGTAGTGTTATCGGCAACTTGGGTATAACGCGAACTGAGTACCAATGCACCATTGGCAACCAGTTTATTGGATGAAGGACGTTTGTCATTCTGTACAATATGACCGGCAGTTTTACCTTGAGCAGTAACAACCATGTGCTGATGTGCGTAGGCATCTACCTGATTTAATACTACACGCTCATTTTGAGCATTAATCTGTATATTGTGGGTAGCTTCCAACTTGGCATTTTCTATACCCAAAGCACGGTCAGAATGAATGCTCAATGCACCATTTTGTGCATGCAGTTTCAGATCCTTTAAGCTTGCATTACCTGCATTATTTTGGATATTAATATTTTTACCACTAATAGAATTAGACTGCTTGCCATCCCCAACTTCCATGCCGTTACCCGCAAGAAGTCTCACATCACCTGCTGATGATGTGATATTGGTGTTACTTGCTTTCAGATGGCCTTTATTAACAGAACCTACATTTACATCTGATTTAGCCACAAGGGTATTGGTGCCATTAAGATCAACGTTACCATCAGCCAAGACAGAAATTCTACCTTCTTTGGTAGTAGCATTCAGACCCTCTGCGACGATGCTACCCGCCTGTGTATTAGCATCAATGTTTTGAGCAGCATTCAGCTTAGAATTACGGATATTTATTCCTTCATTTAATGCTCTCAACTGCACACTACCTGAAGTAGTATTTAAATTAGCATCGGAAACTTGAAGTTTACCTGCTTCAACATTAATGTTATCTGTAGCGGTAACTGTTTTACCACTGCCGCTTACATTGACGGCACCACTACCTCTCAAATTGACATTACGAGCAGATAAATCTTGATCAACATTCAGATTCAGACTCTTGTCTGCTTGAGTATAAAGATTTCCAGAAGTATTCAGCTGCGATGTTTTTGCACTGATGTTATCATCAGCCATCAATACTAAATTTTTTCCAGCTTTAATACTACCGCCATTCATTTGAATATTAGATTCAATGGTAGGCTGCTCCAGCGACACCGGTTTGCCTGCTTCAATATGTGCAGTGTCTTTTGCCTCAATAATTGCTGAACTACCGATACTACCATTAGTCAATACAGTAACATTTTCGGCAGACATTCGTGCATTGTTACCCAATTCCACATTGCCTACACTGCTGCTTTGGATATAATCTCCCGCCTGAATGCTTGCATCTTTAAGTACAGTACGTCCGTCGGCAGACATGCTGACAAAACCTTTGTTATTAACAACCTTAGCCTGGCCTTCAACCACTAAATTTCTTTCTGCATTCAATACGGTAGCAGCAGGAATGCTGCCAGTATTCTGTACTGTAGCACCATTACGCAGACCAATATCCTCAGCAGTATCAATTACTAGCAAACCTTTGCTTTCAATCTTACCGCCATTGGAAATAAAAGCACCGGCTGCCCCTTTTTCAGTAGTGACAATACTTAAGTACGTTGATGATGCTTCTGTACTATCATTAGTAGTAGCAATACGCCCACTGTTTTCTATCCTGCCTGAAGAAGTAACAACAAGTTGTTTAGCTGCCTCCAATGTACCAGCATTTTTAACACCAACACCTTTTTCATTAGCGACCAATGCAATACTTTCAGCGTACATACCACCTAATGCAGCCGTATCAATAGCAGTAATTGGTTTAGCTCCCTCTGCAAGGCCTTCACTGATGCTACCATTGCTATAGTCTACTTTTTGTGCCCCTGTAGAAACTGTTAGATTCTTACTCTGCAATTTCCCCTGCAGAAATGCCGCACGTGCTAAAATTTCAGTATAGTCAGCCCCTCCTTTATCATTCCAGCCTGCAGAACCAACAGTAAATGTACCATTGCGAACATCAAAGCCGGTCAGCGAACCATCTTTACCAATTTGAGGAGTACCTGTAGTTAAAATACCGCGACCTACGTTCTTAAAACCACCCCCGTTAACTACAATCCCATTAGGATTAGCAACAATAACATCGGCTTTTTGGCCACTTACAGTAACAATGCCATTAAGTTTGCTGGCAGCGCCACGTACTTCATTTAAAATTAACCCTGCACTGCCTTTTGCTAAAAATGGATTATGATTGCGATCATTATTCAACAAAACGCCCCTAGCATCCACATCGAACTGTGTATAGCGGTTATGACTCAAACCTTTACCATTTGGCGTTTGAATATTAACTAACGGCGCACCCGTATTTGCTTTAAGAATAACTGCTTGTTGGTTTTTTGGAGCCGACTTATCAGTAATAATTTGTGCATTGGCAGGAACAACCATACTAAGTGACACTAATGAACAAACTAAAGTCTTAAGAGTAGTCTTGAGAGTAGACCCAAGAGAAACATGAGAATTATCTGAAACAGTATGACTAGAGGAGGAACCTGCCTGCCGCCCCTTGCCTTGACTGTTAGTATTTTCAGCAACAGCAACCATAGTACCGTGCTTTTTATTGAAGATAATACGGTGTAAACCTTTATTCATCTTAAAATTCCTTTTGAATTTAATGGTAAATTTAGTTATAATATAAGTGTCGCATTTTAAAATGCAGAATTATCTAGAAATTTTAAACATTGCTAGATAATATGATATGGTTTCAGTGCAATCATGCCTTAAAAACTATAGTTCGCACTGAAACCGTAAGTAGTTTTGGCCGTCTTAAAACCTTCAGGTTTATGTAGCGGCTTACCCATAAATAAGTTGTAATACAGATTTCCACCTATTTTTTGACTGCCTTTAAATCCTATTGTCGCTCCAGTCAAACCTTTTCTTGTCATATATTGGGTACTTTCTCCAGAAACATGTCCCGTATCCACACCAAAATAAAATTGGTGACGTGGATGAAAATACCAAGCTAAAGTATGCTGCCAATAAAAACCACGCTCCCCAGACAAACTCTGTTCTCCATCAAATCCGCGAACAGTATAGCGGTTACCAATAGTAAGCTTATCTTGTGAAACTAATGGCGTTTTATTCCATTGTGTAAACAATGAAGTTTCATATGAAAATTGTTGCTTACCCAATTTAAAAGGGACTGAGGCATCTATTTCAGCCGTAATGACTTTCATACGTGAAGCATCAGTACTATCGTCTTCTTCCGATACCGGGATACTTTGCCGCATACC
>NZ_JBQCWS010000014.1:0-6262 GCF_051957155.1 Neisseria sp. P0019.S002 | reverse complement strand
CCCAAACAAAGCCGCCCGTCATCCCGAACCGGCAAGCAGTTCGGCCTCGGGGCGGCGTATACGGCACGATCGTCCGTCAGGTTATTTTTTCACGGCAGGCTGGGCGGCCTTAGGAGCGGCAGAAGAAACCGTCGCCTCCGCCTTCAACTTGTTCAGCACCGCATCACCGATGCCCTTCACGTTTTTCAGCTCCTCCACCGATTTGAACGCACCGTTCTTCTGACGGTATTCCACAATCGCCTTCGCCTTAGCCGGGCCGATACCCGGCAATGCCTCCAGTTCGGCAGAAGAGGCGGTATTGATGTTCACGGCAGCTAAAGAGAATGCCGTACAAACAGCGGCAAATACACCAAATAAAAATTTCTTCATCAGAGTTTTCCTATAACGTGTTGGATTAAATAAACCGGGCCGTCTGTAGGATGGTTTTACTTCCCCGCAGACACTGCCACACGACAGTAGAACACGGCCCTTTTCCATATAAATGCATACGACATAATAACGCAAATACCGTTCGATTTCAAACATTCCAAACGGTTAACCGTAACTTTCGGTACTTTTGTTCAAGAATAACAACAGGGTAAATATTTCCGATTCCAATACCAAGATGCATGAATACTCCATAAACACCGGCACATCACTATCCCAATGTTTGATCCCAACACCTGTTATCCCAATTCTGCCGCTAAACCGACAGAAACGACAGGCATGTAAAAAGCCCCCGACATCAGTCGGGGGCTTCGGAATGGGTGTTTGGCGGTGACCTACTTTCACATGGAAGAACCACACTATCATCGGCGCTGAGTCGTTTCACGGTCCTGTTCGGGATGGGAAGGCGTGGGACCAACTCGCTATGGCCGCCAAACTTAAACTGTTACAAATTGGTAAAGCCTTAATCGGTATAAATAGTGATGACTGAATCAGTCAGTAAGCTTTTATCTTTTGAAGTTCTTCAAATGATAGAGTCAAGCCTCACGAGCAATTAGTATGGGTTAGCTTCACGCGTTACCGCGCTTCCACACCCCACCTATCAACGTCCTGGTCTCGAACGACTCTTTAGTGTGGTTAAACCACAAGGGAAGTCTCATCTTCAGGCGAGTTTCGCGCTTAGATGCTTTCAGCGCTTATCTCTTCCGAACTTAGCTACCCGGCTATGCAACTGGCGTTACAACCGGTACACCAGAGGTTCGTCCACTCCGGTCCTCTCGTACTAGGAGCAGCCCCCGTCAAACTTCCAACGCCCACTGCAGATAGGGACCAAACTGTCTCACGACGTTTTAAACCCAGCTCACGTACCACTTTAAATGGCGAACAGCCATACCCTTGGGACCGACTACAGCCCCAGGATGTGATGAGCCGACATCGAGGTGCCAAACTCCGCCGTCGATATGAACTCTTGGGCGGAATCAGCCTGTTATCCCCGGAGTACCTTTTATCCGTTGAGCGATGGCCCTTCCATACAGAACCACCGGATCACTATGTCCTGCTTTCGCACCTGCTCGACTTGTCGGTCTCGCAGTTAAGCTACCTTTTGCCATTGCACTATCAGTCCGATTTCCGACCGGACCTAGGTAACCTTCGAACTCCTCCGTTACTCTTTGGGAGGAGACCGCCCCAGTCAAACTGCCTACCATGCACGGTCCCCGACCCGGATTACGGGTCTGGGTTAGAACCTCAAAGACACCAGGGTGGTATTTCAAGGACGGCTCCACAGAGACTGGCGTCTCTGCTTCAAAGCCTCCCACCTATCCTACACAAGTGACTTCAAAGTCCAATGCAAAGCTACAGTAAAGGTTCACGGGGTCTTTCCGTCTAGCAGCGGGTAGATTGCATCTTCACAACCACTTCAACTTCGCTGAGTCTCAGGAGGAGACAGTGTGGCCATCGTTACGCCATTCGTGCGGGTCGGAACTTACCCGACAAGGAATTTCGCTACCTTAGGACCGTTATAGTTACGGCCGCCGTTTACTGGGGCTTCGATCCGATGCTTGCACATCTTCAATTAACCTTCCAGCACCGGGCAGGCGTCACACCCTATACGTCCACTTTCGTGTTAGCAGAGTGCTGTGTTTTTAATAAACAGTCGCAGCCACCTATTCTCTGCGACCCTCCAGGGCTTACGGAGCAAGTCCTTAACCTTAGAGGGCATACCTTCTCCCGAAGTTACGGTATCAATTTGCCGAGTTCCTTCTCCTGAGTTCTCTCAAGCGCCTTAGAATTCTCATCCTGCCCACCTGTGTCGGTTTGCGGTACGGTTCAATTCAAACTGAAGCTTAGTGGCTTTTCCTGGAAGCGTGGTATCGGTTACTTCATGTCCGTAGACACTCGTCATCACTTCTCGGTGTTAAGAAGACCCGGATTTGCCTAAGTCTTCCACCTACCGGCTTAAACAAGCTATTCCAACAGCTTGCTAACCTAACCTTCTCCGTCCCCACATCGCATTTGAATCAAGTACAGGAATATTAACCTGTTTCCCATCGACTACGCATTTCTGCCTCGCCTTAGGGGCCGACTCACCCTACGCCGATGAACGTTGCGTAGGAAACCTTGGGCTTTCGGCGAGCGGGCTTTTCACCCGCTTTATCGCTACTCATGTCAACATTCGCACTTCTGATACCTCCAGCACACTTTACAATGCACCTTCATCGGCCTACAGAACGCTCCCCTACCATGCCAGTAAACTGGCATCCGCAGCTTCGGTTATAGATTTGAGCCCCGTTACATCTTCCGCGCAGGACGACTCGACCAGTGAGCTATTACGCTTTCTTTAAATGATGGCTGCTTCTAAGCCAACATCCTGGCTGTCTGGGCCTTCCCACTTCGTTTACCACTTAATCTATCATTTGGGACCTTAGCTGGCGGTCTGGGTTGTTTCCCTCTTGACAACGGACGTTAGCACCCGCTGTCTGTCTCCCGAGGAACCACTTGATGGTATTCTTAGTTTGCCATGGGTTGGTAAGTTGCAATAACCCCCTAGCCATAACAGTGCTTTACCCCCATCAGTGTCTTGCTCGAGGCACTACCTAAATAGTTTTCGGGGAGAACCAGCTATCTCCGAGTTTGTTTAGCCTTTCACCCCTATCCACAGCTCATCCCCGCATTTTGCAACATGCGTGGGTTCGGTCCTCCAGTACCTGTTACGGCACCTTCAACCTGGCCATGGATAGATCACTCGGTTTCGGGTCTACACCCAGCAACTGTTCGCCCTATTAAGACTCGGTTTCCCTACGCCTCCCCTATTCGGTTAAGCTCGCTACTGAATGTAAGTCGTTGACCCATTATACAAAAGGTACGCAGTCACACCACAAGGGTGCTCCCACTGTTTGTATGCATCAGGTTTCAGGTTCTATTTCACTCCCCTCCCGGGGTTCTTTTCGCCTTTCCCTCACGGTACTGGTTCACTATCGGTCGATGATGAGTATTTAGCCTTGGAGGATGGTCCCCCCATATTCAGACAGGATTTCACGTGTCCCGCCCTACTTTTCGTACGCTTAGTACCACTGTTGAGATTTCGAATACGGGACTATCACCCACTATGGTCAAGCTTCCCAGCTTGTTCTTCTATCTCAACAGTTATCACGTACAGGCTCCTCCGCGTTCGCTCGCCACTACTTGCGGAATCTCGGTTGATTTCTTTTCCTCCGGGTACTTAGATGGTTCAGTTCTCCGGGTTCGCTTCGCTTATCCTATGTATTCAGATAAGGATACCTCCTAAGAGGTGGGTTTCCCCATTCGGACATCGCGGGATCATAGCTTTATTGCCAGCTTCCCCACGCTTTTCGCAGGCTTACACGTCCTTCGTCGCCTATCATCGCCAAGGCATCCACCTGATGCACTTATTCACTTGACTCTATCATTTCAAGAACCTCTTTGACTTCGTTTGCCTACCCGTTGACTAGGGAAGCAAACTTGAAATTCCTACTTTGATAAAGCTTACTGCTTTGTTGTGTCTTAATCCTGCCTTTTGTGTTTCAGGATTAAGTCGATACAATCATCACCCAAATACTGTGTTTGTCTTCTTTTCTCTTACGAGAGATTTTTTATCCTTTGCAAAGAACAAAAAATCAAAACAAACTCATTGTCTTTGTTTGTTGATTTCGGCTTTCCAATTTGTTAAAGATCGATGCGTCGATATTTCACTTCGCAAATCAAAATAAGCTGCTAAGTATAGCAGGCTTCCTTTGATTTGTAAAGTTCTTGGTGGAGGCAAACGGGATCGAACCGATGACCCCCTGCTTGCAAAGCAGGTGCTCTACCAACTGAGCTATGCCCCCGTTCTTGGTGGGTCTGGGAGGACTTGAACCTCCGACCCCACGCTTATCAAGCGTGTGCTCTAACCAGCTGAGCTACAAACCCGGATTCTCTTCTTAAGCGAATCTTGTCTTCACTCAAGCTTTTCTCTTCCGCATCTTTTTACAGTTTACCGATAAGTGTGAATGCATCAGGCCTCTTCTTTCTCTAGAAAGGAGGTGATCCAGCCGCAGGTTCCCCTACGGCTACCTTGTTACGACTTCACCCCAGTCATGAAGCATACCGTGGTAAGCGGGCTCCTTGCGGTTACCCTACCTACTTCTGGTATCCCCCACTCCCATGGTGTGACGGGCGGTGTGTACAAGACCCGGGAACGTATTCACCGCAGTATGCTGACCTGCGATTACTAGCGATTCCGACTTCATGCACTCGAGTTGCAGAGTGCAATCCGGACTACGATCGGTTTTGTGAGATTGGCTCCACCTCGCGGCTTGGCTACCCTCTGTACCGACCATTGTATGACGTGTGAAGCCCTGGTCATAAGGGCCATGAGGACTTGACGTCATCCCCACCTTCCTCCGGCTTGTCACCGGCAGTCTCATTAGAGTGCCCAACTAAATGATGGCAACTAATGACAAGGGTTGCGCTCGTTGCGGGACTTAACCCAACATCTCACGACACGAGCTGACGACAGCCATGCAGCACCTGTGTTACGGTTCCCGAAGGCACTCCTCCGTCTCTGGAGGATTCCGTACATGTCAAGACCAGGTAAGGTTCTTCGCGTTGCATCGAATTAATCCACATCATCCACCGCTTGTGCGGGTCCCCGTCAATTCCTTTGAGTTTTAATCTTGCGACCGTACTCCCCAGGCGGTCAATTTCACGCGTTAGCTACGCTACTAAGCAATCAAGTTGCCCAACAGCTAATTGACATCGTTTAGGGCGTGGACTACCAGGGTATCTAATCCTGTTTGCTACCCACGCTTTCGAGCATGAACGTCAGTGTTATCCCAGGAGGCTGCCTTCGCCATCGGTATTCCTCCACATCTCTACGCATTTCACTGCTACACGTGGAATTCTACCTCCCTCTGACACACTCTAGTCACCCAGTTCAGAACGCAGTTCCCAGGTTGAGCCCGGGGATTTCACATCCTGCTTAAGTAACCGTCTGCGCTCGCTTTACGCCCAGTAATTCCGATTAACGCTCGCACCCTACGTATTACCGCGGCTGCTGGCACGTAGTTAGCCGGTGCTTATTCTTCAGGTACCGTCATCAGCTGTCGATATTAGCAACAGCCTTTTCTTCCCTGACAAAAGTCCTTTACAACCCGAAGGCCTTCTTCAGACACGCGGCATGGCTGGATCAGGCTTGCGCCCATTGTCCAAAATTCCCCACTGCTGCCTCCCGTAGGAGTCTGGGCCGTGTCTCAGTCCCAGTGTGGCGGATCATCCTCTCAGACCCGCTACTGATCGTCGCCTTGGTAGGCCTTTACCCCACCAACTAGCTAATCAGATATCGGCCGCTCGAATAACGCAAGGCCCGAAGGTCCCCTGCTTTCCTCCTCAGAGAATATGCGGTATTAGCTAATCTTTCGATTAGTTATCCCCCATTACTCGGTACGTTCCGATATATTACTCACCCGTTCGCCACTCGCCACCCAAGAAGCAAGCTTCTCTGTGCTGCCGTCCGACTTGCATGTGTAAAGCATGCCGCCAGCGTTCAATCTGAGCCAGGATCAAACTCTTATGTTCAATCTCTAACTTATAACTTCTGGTCTGCTTCAAAGAAACCGACAGGACAATGTCTAAAACATCATCTTGTCTGTCTTTCAAACAGTGTGAGGCCTAATGCACTCACACTTATCGGTAATCTGTTTTTTTAAAGAGCGAATCGAATTATACAGTACATTTAGCAAATGTCAACTAAAATTATCGAAAATTCTAACTAACTGTGTTATACTGTCTGCTTCGTTTTCTTCACCGCGTCAGCAGCGAAGAACCGAACTATACGCCC
>NZ_JBQCWS010000013.1:0-16326 GCF_051957155.1 Neisseria sp. P0019.S002 | reverse complement strand
AGGTGAGAACGTAACCATTACTGTAGAACTGATTGCGCCTATCGCTATGGAAGAAGGTCTGCGCTTTGCGATTCGCGAAGGTGGTCGTACCGTAGGTGCGGGTGTGGTTTCTTCTGTAATCGCTTAAGTTTAGAGGCCAATAGCTCAATTGGTAGAGTATCGGTCTCCAAAACCGAGGGTTGGGGGTTCGAGACCCTCTTGGCCTGCCAAATAAAAAATTAACCGGCCTTGTGCCGGTTAATTTTTTTGTACTTAAGTTTAAGATTATTTGGAATTAATTAATGGATCAATGCCACTATCTAAAATGAAGGCGGGTGGGGTATTGATAAGTGAGTAAAGATGACAGAACATCCGTCTGGACGCAAAGAAGACCATCAGAAAAAGGAAGTTGTGGTAAGTAATAAGCCGGCTCCTGAAAAGAAAGAAGGTCTGTTTGCATATTTTAAGAGCTCTTGGACTGAATTCAAGAAGGTAGTTTGGCCGAGTCGTGATGAAGCGGTCAAAATGACTGTATTCGTGATTATCTTCGTTGCAGTTTTAGCAGCCTTCATTTATGCGGCAGATACAATTATTTCATGGTTGTTTTTTGATGTTTTATTAAATAGGAAAGGGTAAAGATGTCAAAGCGTTGGTATGTAGTACAGGCCTATTCCGGTTTCGAGAAAAATGTTCAAAAAACATTGAAAGAGCGTATTGCTCGTGAAAACATGGAAGAATATTTCGGTCAGATTCTCGTTCCTGTGGAGGAAGTGGTAGATATCAAGAATGGCCGAAAAACCATCAGTGAGCGTAAATTCTATCCAGGCTATGTATTGGTTGAAATGGAAATGACCGATGATTCATGGCACTTGGTTAAGAGTACCCCTCGAGTAAATGGTTTTGTAGGTGGTAGCGGAAATCGCCCAATCCCAATTTCTCAAAAAGATGCGGATGCTATTTTGCAACAAGCCAAAACAGGTGTTGAGAAGCCAAAACCAAAAGTTGAATTTGAAGTGGGTCAGCAGGTTCGTGTGAATGAAGGCCCATTTGCTGATTTCAATGGAATTGTTGATGAGGTTAACTACGAGCGTAATAGACTGCGTGTTTCGGTTCAGATTTTTGGTCGTGAAACACCGGTTGAATTAGAGTTCGGTCAGGTTGAAAAGATTTAAGTGGTTTAATTCGCTTGAAAATTTTTTTCTAAGCGGATATAATCGCAAATTCTGTTTGGGAAGCGGAATGGTTCCGCGTTATACCCGTTTTTAGGAGTCCTTAAGTGGCAAAGAAAATTATCGGCTACATCAAACTGCAAATTCCTGCAGGTAAAGCCAATCCATCTCCCCCAGTTGGTCCTGCTTTGGGTCAACGTGGTTTGAACATCATGGAATTCTGTAAAGCATTTAATGCTGCAACCCAAGGTATGGAACCTGGTTTGCCAATTCCAGTCGTGATCACTGCATTTGCAGATAAATCATTCACTTTTGTGATGAAAACCCCTCCAGCTTCTATCTTGTTGAAAAAAGCTGCTGGTCTGCAAAAAGGTAGTTCTAATCCTCTGACTAATAAAGTGGGTAAATTAACCCGTGCTCAGTTGGAAGAAATTGCTAAAACTAAAGAGCCTGATTTGACTGCTGCTGACTTGGATGCGGCTGTTCGTACTATCGCCGGCTCTGCTCGCTCAATGGGCTTGGATGTGGAGGGTGTTGTATAATGGCTAAAGTATCTAAACGCTTGAAAGCTCTTCGCTCTTCTGTTGAAGCTAATAAACTGTACGCAATCGATGAAGCAATTGCTTTGGTTAAAAAAGCTGCTACTGCTAAATTTGACGAGTCTGTTGACGTATCTTTCAACTTGGGTGTTGATCCTCGTAAATCTGACCAAGTTATTCGTGGTTCAGTCGTTCTGCCTAAAGGTACCGGTAAAACAACTCGCGTAGCTGTGTTTACTCAAGGTGCAAATGCAGATGCTGCTAAAGAAGCTGGTGCAGATATTGTTGGTTTTGAAGATCTGGCCGCTGAAATCAAAGCTGGTAACCTGAACTTTGACGTTGTTATTGCTTCTCCTGATGCAATGCGTATCGTTGGTCAATTGGGTACTATCTTGGGTCCTCGTGGCCTGATGCCAAACCCTAAAGTAGGTACTGTTACTCCTAACGTTGCTGAAGCAGTTAAAAATGCAAAAGCAGGTCAAGTACAATACCGTACAGATAAAGCCGGTATCGTTCACGCAACTATCGGTCGTGCTTCTTTCGCTGAAGCTGACTTGAAAGAAAACTTCAATGCGTTGCTGGATGCTATCGTTAAAGCCAAACCTGCTGCTGCTAAAGGTCAGTACCTGAAAAAAGTTGCTGTATCCAGCACTATGGGTTTGGGTGTTCGCGTTGATACTGCAAGCGTGAACAACTAAGAAATTTTCAGGTGATCTGATTTTCTGGGTCACCTGAATTTGGGCTACTTAAAATTAAGTAGATGTCCAAGACCGTAGGGATCGTAAGATTTAATCGTAATTGCCCTACGCAGACGGTAGTCCTGAAACACATTGCAAGATTGCTTGTAAGATGTCTTTTTAGGTTACCGCGCTGGTGGGATATCATTCGGTATCCTGTTTATAAACAGTGGGAGGTAGACCTTGAGTCTCAATATTGAAACCAAGAAAGTGGCCGTAGAGGAAATTAGCGCAGCAATTGCTAACGCTCAAACTCTCGTAGTCGCTGAATATCGCGGTATCAGTGTTTCCAGCATGACTGAGCTTCGTGCAAATGCACGTAAAGAAGGCGTTTACTTACGCGTTCTGAAAAATACTCTGGCTCGTCGCGCAGTAGAGGGTACTTCATTCGCAGGTTTGGCCGATCAAATGGTTGGTCCATTGGTTTACGCTGCTTCTGAAGATGCTGTTGCTGCTGCTAAAGTGCTGCACCAATTCGCGAAAAAAGATGACAAAATTATCGTTAAAGCCGGTTCTTACAATGGCGAAGTGATGAACCCTGCTCAGGTTGCTGAGTTGGCTTCTATTCCAAGCCGCGAAGAGCTGTTGTCCAAACTGTTGTTCGTTATGCAAGCTCCTGTATCAGGCCTTGCACGTGGTTTGGCTGCTTTGGCAGAGAAAAAAGCTGGCGAAGAAGCCGCTTAATCGATTTTGTTTCATTTAATCAATTATTTTTTAATACAATATTTGGAGTATAAATAGCATGGCTATTACTAAAGAAGACATTTTGGAAGCCGTTGGTTCTTTGACCGTAATGGAATTGAACGACCTGGTTAAAGCTTTTGAAGAAAAATTTGGCGTTTCTGCTGCTGCAGTTGCAGTTGCAGGCCCAGCAGGTGCTGGTGCAGCTGCTGCTGAAGAAAAAACTGAATTCGACGTAGTATTGGCTTCTGCCGGTGATCAAAAAGTTGGCGTGATTAAAGTTGTCCGCGCTATCACTGGTTTGGGTCTGAAAGAAGCTAAAGACATCGTTGACGGTGCACCTAAAACTCTGAAAGAAGGTGTTTCTAAAGCTGAAGCTGAAGACATCCAAAAACAACTGGAAGAAGCCGGCGCTAAAGTCGAAATCAAATAATTTGATGCTTCCTATAAAGGCTGGCAGTTTTCTGCCAGCCTTATTTTGCTTCTTAAAATAAGCATCAGGTATTGTTTACATTTATTTGCATAGTCTTTATAAAATCATTGCAAATAAATGTAAATATCAGGTTGATGCATGCCGTTGTTTCAGACGGCCTATTATTTAAAATTGCTTTTCGGAGTGTATATGAGCTATTCGTTTACCGAGAAAAAACGTATCCGTAAGAGTTTTGCAAAGCGAGAGAATGTCTTAGATGTTCCTTTCCTGCTGGCAACCCAAATTGATTCTTATGCGAAATTTTTGCAGCTGGAAAATGCTTTTGACCAACGCACTGATGATGGTCTGCAAGCAGCATTTAATTCTATTTTCCCGATTGTGAGCCATAATGGTTATGCGCGATTGGAATTTGTGCATTACACATTGGGCGAGCCTTTATTCGATATTCCTGAATGTCAATTGCGCGGCATTACTTACGCGGCTCCATTGCGTGCCCGTATCCGTTTGGTGATTTTGGATAAAGAAGCATCTAAGCCGACTGTAAAAGAAGTTCGTGAAAACGAAGTGTATATGGGCGAAATCCCATTGATGACGCCAAGCGGCTCTTTTGTCATCAATGGTACTGAGCGCGTGATTGTTTCCCAGCTGCACCGTTCTCCTGGTGTGTTCTTTGAGCATGACCGTGGTAAAACACATTCTTCCGGTAAGCTGTTGTTCTCTGCTCGTATTATTCCTTACCGTGGTTCATGGTTGGATTTCGAATTTGATCCAAAAGATTTGCTGTATTTCCGTATCGACCGTCGCCGTAAAATGCCGGTTACGATTTTGTTGAAAGCTTTGGGCTACAACAATGAACAAATCTTGGATATTTTCTACGACAAAGAAACTTTCTATTTGTCTTCAAACGGTGTTCAAACTGATCTGATTGCAGGCCGTCTGAAAGGTGAAACTGCCAAAGTTGATATCTTGGATAAAGAAGGCAATGTACTGGTTGCCAAAGGTAAACGCATTACTGCGAAAAATATCCGTGATATTACCAATGCAGGCTTGACTCGTTTGAATGTAGAGCCAGAAAGCTTGATAGGCAAAGCATTGGCTGCTGACCTGATTGATCCGGAAACCGGTGAAGTATTGGCTTCTGCTAACGATGAAATTACAGAAGAACTGTTGGCCAAACTTGATATCCATGGTGTAAAAGAAATTACGACCCTTTATATCAACGAATTGGATCAAGGCGGTTACATCTCCAGCACTCTGCGTACAGACGAAACTGCTGATCAGCAAGCTGCACGCGTAGCGATTTACCGCATGATGCGTCCTGGCGAACCGCCTACCGAAGAAGCTGTTGAGCAGCTCTTCAACCGCTTGTTCTTCAGTGAAGACAGCTATGATTTGTCTCGCGTAGGCCGTATGAAATTTAATACGCGTACATACGAGCAAAAACTGTCTGAAGCACAACAAAACTCTTGGTATGGCCGTTTGTTGAACGAAACTTTGGCTGGCGCATCTGAAAAAGGTGGTTACGTTCTGAGCGTTGAAGACATCGTTGCTTCTATTGCTACATTGGTTGAATTGCGTAACGGTCATGGCGAAGTAGACGATATTGACCACTTGGGTAATCGTCGTGTTCGTTCTGTGGGTGAGTTGACTGAAAACCAATTCCGCAGCGGTTTGGCTCGTGTAGAGCGTGCAGTTAAAGAGCGTTTGAACCAAGCAGAATCTGAGAATTTGATGCCGCATGACTTGATCAATGCGAAACCTGTTTCTGCCGCGATTAAAGAATTCTTCGGCTCCAGCCAATTGAGCCAATTTATGGATCAGACCAACCCATTGTCTGAAGTTACCCATAAACGCCGTGTATCTGCATTGGGCCCGGGCGGTTTGACTCGCGAACGTGCAGGCTTTGAGGTGCGAGACGTACATCCGACCCACTATGGCCGTGTATGTCCTATTGAAACACCTGAAGGTCCAAACATTGGTTTGATCAACTCATTGTCCGTTTATGCGCGTACCAATGATTATGGTTTCTTGGAAACCCCTTACCGCCGTGTTGTCGATGGCAAAGTAACTGAAGAAATCGATTACTTGTCTGCTATCGAAGAAGGCCGTTATGTGATTGCACAGGCGAATGCTGATTTGGACAAAGACGGTAATCTGATCGGCGACTTGGTCACTTGTCGTGAAAAAGGCGAAACTATTATGGCAACGCCTGACCGGGTTCAATATATGGACGTGGCAACCGGTCAAGTGGTATCCGTTGCAGCATCTCTGATTCCATTCTTGGAACATGATGACGCGAACCGTGCATTGATGGGTGCCAACATGCAACGTCAGGCCGTACCGTGTCTGCGCCCTGAAAAACCGATGGTTGGTACCGGTATCGAGCGCTCTGTTGCCGTTGACTCTGCAACTGCAATCGTTGCCCGTCGTGGCGGTGTAGTTGAATATGTAGATGCCAACCGTGTGGTGATTCGTGTCCATGACGATGAGGCAACTGCCGGTGAAGTGGGTGTCGATATTTACAACTTGGTTAAATTTACCCGTTCCAACCAATCTACCAACATCAACCAACGTCCGGCTGTCAAAGCAGGCGATGTTTTGCAACGCGGTGATTTGATTGCTGACGGTGCATCCACCGATTTGGGCGAATTGGCTCTGGGTCAAAACATGACCATCGCCTTTATGCCGTGGAACGGTTACAACTACGAAGACTCGATTCTGATTTCTGAAAAAGTAGCTGCAGACGACCGCTATACTTCGATTCACATTGAGGAATTGAACGTTGTTGCCCGTGATACCAAGCTGGGTGCGGAAGACATTACCCGCGATATTCCGAACTTGTCCGAGCGTATGCAAAACCGTTTGGATGAATCCGGTATTGTTTACATCGGTGCAGAAGTAGAAGCTGGTGACGTCTTGGTAGGTAAAGTAACACCTAAAGGCGAAACCCAACTGACTCCTGAAGAAAAACTGCTGCGTGCCATCTTCGGTGAAAAAGCGTCTGACGTAAAAGATACTTCATTGCGTATGCCTACCGGCATGAGCGGTACCGTTATCGATGTTCAAGTCTTTACTCGTGAAGGTATTCAACGCGACAAACGTGCTCAATCCATTATTGATTCTGAGCTGAAACGTTACCGTCAAGACTTGAGCGACCAGTTGCGTATTTTTGATAACGACGCATTTGACCGTATTGAGCGCATGATTGTCGGCCAAAAAGCCAACGGTGGCCCGATGAAGCTGGCTAAAGGCAGCGAAATCACTACCGAATATTTGGCAAGCCTGTCCAGCAAACATGATTGGTTTGACATCCGTCTGGCTGACGAAGATTTAGCCAAACAGTTGGAGCTGATTAAATTGAGCCTGCAACAAAAACGCGAAGAAGCGGATGAGTTGTATGAGATCAAGAAGAAAAAACTGACCCAAGGCGACGAGCTGCAACCGGGCGTACAAAAAATGGTGAAAGTATTTATCGCCATCAAACGCCGTCTGCAAGCCGGTGACAAAATGGCGGGTCGCCACGGTAACAAAGGTGTGGTATCACGCATTCTGCCAGTGGAAGACATGCCTTACATGGCTGACGGCCGTCCGGTAGACATCGTACTGAACCCGTTGGGCGTACCTTCCCGTATGAACATCGGTCAGATTTTGGAAGTTCACTTGGGTTGGGCGGCAAAAGGTATCGGCGAACGCATCGACCGTATGCTGAAAGAGCAACGCAAAGCCAGCGAGCTGCGTGAATTCTTGAACAAACTCTACAACGGTAGCGGTAAGAAAGAAGAGTTGGACAGCCTGACAGATGAAGAAATCATCGAATTGGCTTCCAACCTGCGTAAAGGTGCATCTTTCGCCTCTCCTGTATTCGACGGTGCGAAAGAGTCTGAAATCCGCGAAATGTTGAACTTGGCTTACCCAAGCGAAGATCCTGAGGTTGAGAAACTGGGCTTCAACGACAGTAAAACTCAAATTACGCTGTATGACGGCCGTTCAGGCGAAGCATTTGACCGTAAGGTTACAGTCGGTGTGATGCACTATCTGAAACTGCACCACTTGGTTGACGAAAAAATGCACGCCCGTTCTACCGGTCCGTATAGTCTGGTTACCCAGCAGCCTCTGGGCGGTAAAGCTCAGTTCGGTGGCCAACGTTTCGGTGAGATGGAGGTTTGGGCATTGGAAGCATACGGTGCGGCATACACGCTGCAAGAGATGCTGACTGTGAAGTCTGACGACGTGAACGGCCGTACTAAAATGTACGAAAACATCGTCAAAGGCGAACACAAAATCGATGCCGGTATGCCTGAATCCTTCAACGTATTGGTTAAAGAGATTCGCTCACTGGGCTTGGATATCGATTTGGAACGTTACTAAACAGAAGTTTTCAGACGGCCTTTCAAGGCCGTCTGAAAAAGCGGTTTCAGAATAAGAATGAAGCAATCGGCATTTAGGCCGTCTGAAATCAAAAGTACTGTTTTCCAATATCGAAAATCCGCCATGCGGTAAAAATACTTCCTTCAAGGAGCAAAAATGAATTTGTTGAACTTATTTAATCCGTTGCAAACTGCCGGCATGGAAGAAGAGTTTGATGCCATCAAAATCGGTATTGCCTCTCCCGAAACCATCCGCTCATGGTCTTATGGCGAAGTTAAAAAACCTGAAACCATCAACTACCGTACGTTCAAACCTGAGCGCGACGGTTTGTTCTGCGCCAAAATCTTTGGCCCGGTCAAAGACTATGAATGTTTGTGCGGTAAATACAAACGCTTGAAATTTAAAGGCGTAACCTGTGAAAAATGTGGCGTAGAAGTGACCCTGTCCAAAGTGCGCCGCGAACGCATGGGCCACATTGAATTGGCAGCACCAGTTGCACACATTTGGTTCTTGAAATCCCTGCCTTCCCGCTTGGGTATGGTACTGGACATGACTTTGCGCGATATCGAACGCGTATTGTACTTTGAAGCATTTGTGGTAACCGATCCCGGCATGACTCCGTTGCAACGTCGTCAATTACTGACTGAAGACGATTACTACAACAAACTGGACGAATACGGCGACGACTTCGATGCCAAAATGGGTGCAGAAGGTATCCGTGAATTGTTGCGCACCTTGGATATTACCGGCGAAATCGAAATCCTGCGTCAAGAGCTGGAATCTACCGGTTCTGACACCAAAATTAAAAAAATTGCCAAACGTTTGAAAGTATTGGAAGCCTTCCACCGTTCCGGTATGAAATTGGAATGGATGATTATGGACGTGCTGCCGGTATTGCCGCCTGATTTGCGTCCGTTGGTTCCATTGGATGGTGGTCGTTTTGCCACTTCCGATTTGAACGATTTGTACCGCCGCGTTATTAACCGTAACAACCGTCTGAAACGTCTGTTGGAACTGCATGCGCCTGACATCATCGTTCGTAATGAAAAACGTATGTTGCAAGAAGCAGTTGACTCTCTGTTGGATAACGGCCGTCGCGGTAAAGCCATGACCGGCGCCAACAAACGTCCGCTGAAATCATTGGCTGACATGATTAAAGGTAAAGGCGGCCGCTTCCGTCAAAACCTGCTGGGTAAACGTGTGGACTACTCTGGTCGTTCCGTGATTACCGTAGGTCCATACCTGCGTCTGCACCAATGTGGTCTGCCGAAAAAAATGGCGTTGGAACTGTTCAAACCATTCATTTTCCACAAATTGGAAAAACAAGGTTTGGCGTCTACCGTTAAAGCTGCGAAAAAATTGGTAGAGCAAGAGGTGCCTGAAGTATGGGATATCTTGGAAGAAGTCATTCGCGAACATCCGATTATGTTGAACCGTGCGCCAACCCTGCACCGTTTGGGTATTCAAGCGTTCGAACCTATCCTGATTGAAGGTAAAGCGATTCAGTTGCACCCATTGGTGTGTGCCGCATTTAACGCCGACTTTGACGGTGACCAAATGGCTGTACACGTTCCATTGAGCTTGGAAGCACAAATGGAAGCACGTACGCTGATGCTGGCTTCAAACAACGTATTGTCTCCAGCCAACGGCGAACCAATCATCGTACCTTCTCAAGATATCGTATTGGGTCTGTACTACATGACCCGCGACCGTATCAATGCCAAAGGCGAAGGTAGCCTGTTTGCCGATGTGAAAGAAGTACATCGTGCATACCATACCAAACAGGTTGAACTGGGTACGAAAATTACCGTACGTCTGCGCGAATGGGTGAAAAACGAAGCAGGTGAGTTTGAGCCTGTTGTTAACCGTTATGAAACAACCGTCGGCCGTGCATTGTTGAGCGAAATCTTGCCTAAAGGCCTGCCGTTCGAGTACATCAACAAAGCGCTGAAGAAAAAAGAAATTTCTAAACTGATTAACGCATCATTCCGTCTGTGCGGCTTGCGTGATACAGTTATTTTCGCCGACCACTTGATGTATACCGGTTTCGGTTTTGCGGCTAAAGGCGGTATTTCCATTGCGGTTGACGATATGGAAATTCCGAAAGAAAAAGCAGCCTTGCTGGCCGAGGCTAATGCCGAAGTTAAAGAAATCGAAGACCAATACCGTCAAGGTTTGGTAACCAACGGCGAACGTTACAACAAAGTGGTCGATATTTGGGGTCGTGCCGGCGATAAGATCGCTAAAGCGATGATGGACAACCTGTCTAAACAAAAAGTCATCGACCGTGACGGCAACGAAGTTGATCAAGAGTCTTTCAACTCTATTTACATGATGGCCGATTCTGGTGCCCGTGGTTCTGCGGCTCAGATTAAACAGTTGTCCGGTATGCGTGGTTTGATGGCCAAACCTGACGGCTCTATTATTGAAACGCCGATTACCTCTAACTTCCGCGAAGGTTTGACCGTATTGCAATACTTTATTGCGACCCACGGTGCGCGTAAAGGTTTGGCGGATACCGCGTTGAAAACGGCAAACTCTGGTTACCTGACCCGTCGTCTGGTAGACGTAACTCAAGACTTGGTCGTTGTTGAAGACGATTGTGGTACTTCAGACGGCTTTGTCATGAAGGCAGTTGTGCAAGGCGGTGACGTAATTGAAGCATTGCGCGATCGTATTTTAGGCCGTGTTACAGCATCAGATGTTGTTGATCCTTCAACTGGCGAGACTTTGGTTGAGGCAGGTACACTGCTGACTGAGAAATTAGTTGATATCATTGACCAATCTGGTGTTGACGAGGTTAAAGTCCGTACGCCAATTACTTGTAAAACCCGTCATGGCTTGTGTGCACACTGTTATGGCCGCGACTTGGCGCGCGGTAAACTGGTTAACGCTGGTGAAGCTGTAGGTGTAATTGCTGCACAATCTATTGGTGAGCCAGGTACTCAGCTGACCATGCGTACGTTCCACATCGGTGGTGCGGCATCTCGTGCGGCGGCAGCCAGCCAAGTAGAAGCCAAATCCAACGGTACAGCACGTTTCAGCAGTCAAATGCGTTATGTTGCCAACAACAAAGGCGAATTGGTTGTCATCGGCCGTTCTTGTGAAGTAGTGATTCACGACGATATCGGTCGCGAACGTGAACGTCACAAAGTACCTTACGGTGCAATTCTGCTGGTACAAGACGGCGAAGCCATTAAAGCCGGTCAAACCTTGGCAACTTGGGATCCGCATACCCGTCCGATGATCACCGAACACGCAGGTATGGTGAAATTCGAAAACGTGGAAGAGGGTGTTACCGTTGCGAAACAAACTGACGATGTGACCGGTTTGTCTACTCTGGTAGTGATTGACGGTAAACGTCGTTCCTCTAGTGCTTCTAAACTGTTGCGTCCGACTGTCAAACTGTTGGATGAAAATGGTCTGGAAATTTGCATCCCTGGTACGACTACCCCAGTTTCTATGGCATTCCCGGTCGGTGCGGTGATTACCATCCGTGAAGGTCAGGAAGTCGGTAAGGGTGATGTATTGGCGCGTATTCCACAAGCGTCTTCTAAAACCCGCGATATTACCGGTGGTCTGCCACGAGTAGCTGAGTTGTTTGAAGCACGCGTGCCGAAAGATGCAGGTATGTTGGCTGAAATTACCGGTACCGTTTCCTTCGGTAAAGAAACCAAAGGTAAACAGCGTCTGATTATTACCGACGTAGACGGTGTAGCATACGAAACCCTGATTTCTAAAGAGAAACAGATTTTGGTACATGACGGTCAAGTGGTGAACCGCGGTGAAACCATCGTAGACGGTGCCGTAGACCCACACGACATTCTGCGTCTGCAAGGTATCGAAGCATTGGCTCGCTACATTGTTCAAGAGGTGCAAGAGGTTTACCGCCTGCAAGGTGTGAAGATTTCCGATAAACACATCGAAGTCATCATCCGTCAAATGTTGCGTCGAGTGAACATTGTCGATTCTGGTGATACAGAGTTCATTACCGGTGAGCAAGTTGAGCGTGGCGATGTGATGCTTGCCAATGAAAAAGCCATGGCTGAAGACAAAGAGCCGGCACGTTACGAAAACGTGTTGTTGGGTATTACCAAAGCTTCCTTGTCTACAGACAGCTTCATTTCAGCGGCATCGTTCCAAGAAACAACCCGCGTCTTGACAGAGGCCGCTATTATGGGCAAACAAGACGAGCTGCGTGGTTTGAAAGAAAACGTGATTGTCGGTCGTTTGATTCCTGCCGGTACAGGCTTGACCTACCACCGCAGCCGTCACCAGCAATGGCAGCAAGCTGATCAAGAAACTTCTGAAACCGAAGCTTCAGACGAATAATCCCAAGGGATTATTGTGAAAATAAAACCGCAAGCCAGTCTTGCGGTTTTATTTTTTAGAGGATTTAAAAGAGGGTAGAGATTAAGGCCGTCTGAATAAATAAGGAAAGCAATGGAGAAAAATAAGTAGAGAGCCAAATTACGGACTTATTTAAAATGACAAAGGCCGTCTGAATGTTTCAGACGGCCTTTGTTTCCAAAATTTAGACATAAATTGGAAAACACCAAACTTTATCAGTCATTTGCTTGACTAAACCCTTGCAATAAAAATATAATTCCAATCTTGTCGACATGGTGTCGGCAAGTATTTAACTCAACAGGACGAGAAAATATGCCAACTATTAACCAATTGGTACGCAAAGGCCGTCAAAAGCCTGTGTACGTAAACAAAGTGCCTGCACTGGAAGCTTGCCCGCAAAAACGTGGCGTGTGTACCCGTGTATACACAACTACCCCTAAAAAACCTAACTCTGCATTGCGTAAAGTATGTAAAGTTCGCCTGACCAACGGTTTTGAAGTAATTTCATACATCGGCGGTGAAGGCCACAACTTGCAAGAGCACAGCGTCGTATTGATTCGCGGCGGTCGTGTAAAAGACTTGCCAGGTGTACGTTACCACACTGTACGCGGTTCTTTGGATACTGCAGGTGTTAAAGACCGTAAACAAGCCCGTTCTAAATACGGTGCTAAGCGTCCTAAATAATTATCGGGACTCAAATAGGCACGTCGGCCGCCTAAGCTGAACAACGGCCGAGTAAGTGAATACTCAATTGGGTATTCATGGGAATTGACCCAACTGAATAGATTAAAGGAAATTAAAATGCCAAGACGTAGAGAAGTCCCTAAGCGCGACGTACTGCCAGATCCTAAATTCGGCAGCGTTGAGCTAACTAAATTCATGAACGTATTGATGATTGACGGTAAAAAATCTGTTGCAGAACGTATCGTTTACGGTGCACTGGAACAAATTGAGAAAAAAACCGGCAAAGTAGCAATCGAAGTATTTAACGAAGCCATTGCAAACGCCAAACCTATCGTGGAAGTGAAAAGCCGCCGTGTAGGTGGTGCAAACTACCAAGTTCCTGTTGAAGTTCGTCCTTCACGTCGTCTGGCTTTGGCAATGCGCTGGGTTCGCGACGCGGCCCGTAAACGTGGTGAGAAATCTATGGACCTGCGTTTGGCAGGCGAATTGATTGATGCGGCTGAAGGTCGTGGCGGTGCGTTGAAAAAACGTGAAGAAGTACACCGCATGGCTGAAGCTAACAAAGCATTCTCTCACTTCCGTTTCTAATATCGAAAGGCTAACAAAATGGCTCGTAAGACCCCTATCAGCCTGTATCGCAATATCGGTATTTCTGCCCATATTGACGCGGGTAAAACAACCACAACAGAACGTATTTTGTTCTATACAGGTTTGACTCATAAATTGGGCGAAGTGCATGACGGCGCGGCTACTACCGACTACATGGAACAAGAGCAAGAGCGTGGTATTACCATTACTTCTGCTGCTGTGACTTCTTATTGGTCCGGTATGGCGAAACAGTTCCCTGAGCACCGTTTCAATATCATCGACACCCCGGGACACGTTGACTTTACCGTAGAGGTAGAGCGTTCTATGCGTGTATTGGACGGCGCAGTAATGGTTTACTGTGCAGTAGGCGGTGTTCAACCTCAATCTGAAACCGTATGGCGTCAAGCTAATAAATACCAAGTACCTCGCTTGGCATTTGTAAACAAAATGGACCGTCAAGGTGCCAACTTCTTCCGCGTTGTTGAGCAAATGAAAACCCGTTTGCGCGCAAACCCAGTACCTATCGTGATTCCGGTTGGTGCGGAAGACAGCTTCAGCGGTGTTGTTGACCTGTTGAAAATGAAATCCATTATTTGGAATGAAGCCGATAAAGGTACAACCTTTACCTATGGCGATATTCCTGCTGAATTGGTTGAGACTGCTGAAGAATGGCGTCAAAACATGATTGAAGCTGCAGCAGAAGCCAGCGAAGAATTGATGGATAAATACTTGGGCGGTGATGAGCTGACTGAAGAAGAAATCGTAGGCGCATTGCGTCAACGTACTTTGGCTGGTGAAATTCAACCAATGTTGTGCGGTTCAGCATTTAAAAACAAAGGTGTTCAACGTATGTTGGATGCAGTTGTAGAATTGCTGCCTGCTCCTACCGACATTCCTCCAGTTCAAGGTGTTAACCCTAACACTGAAGAAGCCGACAGCCGTCAAGCCAGCGATGAAGAGAAATTCTCTGCATTGGCGTTCAAAATGTTGAACGATAAATACGTTGGTCAGTTGACTTTCATCCGCGTTTACTCTGGTGTTGTGAAATCCGGTGATACCGTATTGAACTCAGTAAAAGGTACTCGCGAACGTATCGGTCGTCTGGTGCAAATGACTGCTGCAGACCGTACTGAAATTGAAGAAGTACGCGCTGGTGATATTGCAGCTGCGATCGGTCTTAAAGACGTTACCACTGGTGAAACCCTGTGTGCTGAAAGCGCACCAATCATCTTGGAACGCATGGAATTCCCTGAGCCGGTAATTCACATTGCTGTTGAACCAAAAACCAAAGCCGACCAAGAGAAAATGGGTATCGCCCTGAACCGTTTGGCGAAAGAAGACCCTTCTTTCCGCGTTCGTACAGACGAAGAATCCGGTCAAACCATTATTTCCGGTATGGGTGAGCTGCACTTGGAAATTATTGTTGACCGTATGAAACGCGAATTCGGTGTGGAAGCTAACATTGGTGCGCCTCAAGTTGCATACCGTGAAACTATCCGCAAAGAAGTTGAAGCTGAATACAAACACGCTAAACAATCCGGTGGTAAAGGTCAATACGGTCACGTTGTGATCAAAATGGAACCTATGGAGCCAGGTGGTGCAGGTTACGAATTTATCGACGAAATTAAAGGTGGTGTGATTCCTCGCGAATTCATTCCTTCTGTCGATAAAGGTATCCGTGACACCCTGCCTAACGGTATCGTTGCGGGCTACCCAGTGGTTGACGTACGCGTACGTTTGATCTTCGGTTCTTCGCATGATGTCGACTCTTCACAACTGGCCTTCGAATTGGCAGCCTCTCAAGCCTTTAAAGAAGGTATGCGTAAAGCCAATCCAGCTCTGTTGGAACCAATCATGGCAGTTGAGGTGGAAACACCTGAAGAATACATGGGTGACGTAATGGGTGACTTGAACCGTCGTCGTGGCGTTGTATTGGGTATGGATGATGACGGTATCGGTGGTAAGAAAGTTCGTGCTGAAGTACCTCTGGCAGAAATGTTCGGTTACTCAACCGACCTGCGTTCTGCAACCCAAGGCCGCGCTACTTACTCCATGGAGTTCAAAAAATACGCTGAAGCTCCTGCTCACGTAGCTGCTGCTGTAACTGAAGCCCGCAAAGGCTAATCAGAAAAGGCCGTCTGAAACTGAAAATAAATTTTCAGACGGCCATTGTTCTTTAATCGATCTTTATATGTAAAGGAATTAGCTCATGGCTAAGGAAAAATTTGAACGTAGCAAACCGCACGTAAACGTTGGCACCATCGGTCACGTTGACCATGGTAAAACCACTCTGACTGCTGCTTTGACTACTATTTTGGCTAAAAAATTTGGTGGCGCTGCAAAAGCTTACGACCAAATCGACAACGCTCCTGAAGAAAAAGCTCGTGGTATTACCATTAATACCTCACACGTAGAATACGAAACTGAAACCCGTCACTACGCACACGTAGACTGCCCGGGCCACGCCGACTACGTTAAAAACATGATTACCGGTGCTGCCCAAATGGACGGCGCGATCTTGGTATGTTCCGCAGCTGACGGTCCTATGCCACAAACTCGCGAACACATCCTGTTGGCTCGTCAAGTAGGTGTGCCTTACATCATCGTATTCATGAACAAATGCGACATGGTTGACGATGCCGAGCTGTTGGAACTGGTTGAAATGGAAATTCGTGACTTGTTGTCAAGCTACGACTTCCCAGGCGACGACTGCCCAATCGTACAAGGTTCTGCACTGAAAGCTTTGGAAGGTGACGCTGGTTACGAAGAAAAAATCTTCGAATTGGCTGCTGCTTTGG
>NZ_JBQCWS010000012.1:0-22023 GCF_051957155.1 Neisseria sp. P0019.S002 | reverse complement strand
TTTAACCACCACCCTGTTTTAACAGGGCTTTTATTTTATAAAAAACCCCAACAAACTTCCTACACAATCCAATACATACAAAAAAATACAAACTAAAGGCCGTCTGAAATGCTCTTTCAGACGGCCTTTTGAATTTGACCTTCGCTTTAATTTATATTGTTGCCGCTTGTTTTTTGGTATGATGTTTCTTTGATCCTTTATATCAGCCTCGAGTTTGCTATGTCTGTCTATACAAGTGTTTCCGACGCTCAAATGCGTGACTTCCTTCTGCAATATGATTTGGGAGATTTTGTTTCTTTGCAGGGGATTGCTCAAGGAATTACTAATAGTAATTATTTTTTGACAACTTCAACCGGTCGTTATGTCTTGACTGTTTTTGAGGTTTTAAAATCAGATGAACTGCCTTTCTTTTTAGAACTCAACCAGCATTTGAGTCTGAATGGTGTTGCCTGCGCTGCTCCGATTGCTCGCAAAGATGGCAGACTACATTCTATTTTGGCCGGAAAACCGGCTTGTTTGGTTACTTGTTTGAATGGCTCGGATACCGGCTGGCCAACTGAGGCTCAATGCTTCCATACCGGTGCTATGCTGGCCAAAATGCATTTAGCCGGTCAAGACTTTCCTTTAAAAATGAAAAATCCTCGTTATGATGACTGGTGGCATAATGCCTGCACTCAATTGCTACCTGTTTTAGATTCTGAGGATGCCGCACTGCTTCAATCTGAAATTGCTGCTTTAGATGAAAATCTAGGAGAGCATTTGCCTTCCGGTATTATCCATGCCGATTTATTTAAGGACAACGTATTGCTTAATGGAGATGAAGTTTCCGGCTTTATCGATTTCTATTATGCGTGTAACGGCAATTTCATGTACGACCTGGCAATTGCGGTTAATGATTGGGCACGAACAGCTGATAACGAATTAGACCCTATCCTTTATGATGCCTTTATCCATGGCTATGAAAGCGTACGTCCATTATCTAATGAAGAACGCGCGTATTTCCCTACTGCACAAAGAGCCGGATGTATTCGTTTCTGGGTATCTCGCCTACTTGATTTCCATTTCCCTCAATCAGGAGAAATGACGTTTATTAAAGATCCGAATGCATTTAGGGATCTGCTATTGAGTCTTAAATAATATATAGATAAAAGGCCGTCTGAAATTCAGACGGCCTTTTATCTAATGTCCTCCCCCACTGGAGCCGTTAAATGGCGGCCTTGCAAGCCAAATAATGGGAATCATGCTGATGAATATGATACTGCCTGCCAAGAAGATTTCATTTGAACCAATAATAAAGCCTTGTTGGGAAATGGTGCTATTTATCGCCACTAAAGCCTGCTCCTTGCTTAAACCATTGGCCATCATGCCTTGAATAGATTGGTTGCTGATTGAGGACAATAAATTAACATGTTCGGTCAGTTGAGTATGGTGCAGAGCTTCGCGTCGTTCCCACATGGTACTGACCACAGATACTCCGACACCGCCCATAAAGACTCGTAAGAAGTTAGACAGGCTACTTGCCGAGGCAATTTGGTTGCCTTTCATATGAGACAAGGTGATACTGGTCAAAGGCAGGAAGAACATGGCTACGCCTAAACCCTGCCAAAACTGCGGCCAAACGACGTTGCTCATATCCATGCCGGCATAGAAATCGGTTCGCCAATGGAATGTGTAGGCAAACACCAAGAAGCTGGCACTGACAAACAGACGCATATCGACGCGATTACCAAACTTACCAATAATCGGCGATAAAATAATCGGCAGGAAGCCCACCGGTGCAGCAGCCAAACCTGCCCAAGTAGCGGTATAACCAAGATTTGATTGCAACACTAAAGGCAACAGGGTCAATGTACCCATATAAACCATGAAGCCCAACGATGTGGCAACAACGCCTATCGTGAAGTTTCTATTTTTAAACAATGACAAATCGACAATCGGGTATTTCTCGCCCAGCTCCCAAACAATAAAATATGTCAGGAACACCAAAGCGGTAACGCCCAAAACGATAATCTCTCCCGAGGCAAACCAGTCCAATTCCTTGCCCCTATCAAGCATCATTTGCAATGCGCCGACACCGACAATCATCAACACCAGCCCGACATAATCGATTGGCGCCCTGACGATTTCAGTTTCCCTGTGTCTAAGCTGCTTCCAAGCAATAGTTGCAGACAAAATCCCGATCGGGATATTGATAAAGAAAATCCATCCCCAATGCCAGTTGTCCGAAATCCAACCGCCCAAAATCGGCCCCAATACAGGGGCAACAACGACGGTCATTGCCCATAATGCCAGTGCCAATGTTCGTTTTTCAGGCGGATAGGAAGCCATCAACAGGCTTTGGGACAAGGGAATCAATGGCCCGGCAATGAAACCTTGCAATACACGGAAAAAAACCAAGGCTTGAAGATTATGTGCCATACCGCACAGCCATGACGTTACGACAAACCCGATCACAGCAGCGATAAAGATTTTCACCTCGCCAAACCGCTTGGCCAAAAAACCCGTCAAGGGGACGGAAATGGCATTGGCTACGGCAAATGAGGTAATCACCCAAGTTCCCTGCGTGGTAGCCGCGCCTAAATCCCCTGCAATAACAGGCACGGCAACGTTGGCGATGGTACTGTCCAAGACTTCCATAAATACGGCCAAGCTGAGCGCCAAAGTTGCCAACACCAGCTTAAACCCTTGTAACGGCGGATAATTCATATTTATAAACTATAAGACAACCGCCAAAGCGGTCGATTGAAGAGAATCAATATTTCAGACGGCCTGAGCCTTCAATAAAAGACTCAGGCCGTCTGAAAAGATTATTTTGCGTATTGCTCGAAGATTTTATCGACTAAAGCATCGGCGGCTTTCCAATCCACACTTTCCGTTTCCGGCAAGGCAGTATTCCGTTCCGCTTCGGCAGTCATGGCTTTACCGCTGCCCTTCTCGGCAATATCGACTTTAACAGTCATCGACAAACCGACACGGAGCGGATTTTTTTGCAATTCTTTAGCATCCAAACTGATACGCACCGGTACACGTTGTACAACTTTAATCCAGTTGCCCGTTGCGTTTTGCGCCGGCAGTAATGAGAACGCGCTGCCCGTACCGGCCGACAAGCCCATTACCTTGCCATGGTAAACCACTTTGCTGCCGTACAAATCGGCTGTCATTTCAACAGGCTGGCCAATTTTCATTTTGCGCAGTTGCGACTCTTTAAAGTTGGCATCCACCCACAATTCAGACAGAGGCACAACAGCCATCATCGGTGTACCTTGCACGATACGTTGGCCGACTTGGACATTGCGTTTGGCAATTTGGCCGCCAATCGGCGAACGGATTTGCGTACGTTGCAAATTCAACCAAGCGTCTTTGATGTGGCTGATGGCCGTCTGAACTGCCGGTTGTTGGCGCAGAGGAATATTGCTGCCCAACGCTGCCTGAGCAGAAACTTCTTCCGCCTCAACTGCTTTCAATGCAGCCTGAGCCTGAACCACAGCGGCGCGGGCATGGCTGAGTTCTTCACCAGAAACCGCTTCCGTACCCGCCAAAGATTCGCGGCGGCGCAAATCGGCTTGCGCACGGGCCAAATCGGCTTTGCGCAACAACACTTGCGCTTTAGCTTTTGAATTGACCGCAGTTTGCTGTTTGTTTTGACGGATGGCCTGAATCAATTCATTTTGCGCACGATCGTATGCCAGCTGAAAATCGCTGTCGTCCAAAGCCACCAACACATCGCCTTTTTTCACGACATCCGTATCGTCATACATGACTTTGCGCACCGTGCCGTTCACCTGCGGCGTGATCATCACCAAATGACCGGCCACATAAGCATCTTCTGTTTCTTCTTCATGCTGCCAAAACAGAAAATACGCCAAAGCAACTACGGCCGCCGCAATAAGGAATAGAAGCGTAACGATAACCAAATTACGTTTGCGATGCATTTTAACGCCGGAAGCGGCTACTTCCGTTTCTTTTTGGACATTATTTTTTTCTGATTGAGTATCCATAAGTCCTAACTTTAATTCTGCACATGTGATAACGATATTATTGTCTTACTGGGCGCTGACTTATACCATCAGTCCCCAATACGCGCGTTTAACGCGCTAAAGAGTCATATTCTATAGTTACACTCTATTCATTACAATAATTTCTTCCGGTAGCAAATGTAAATAAGGTAAGCAAAAAGCCGTCTGAAATCACTTTCAGACGGCCTACGTTTTGATAAAACGTTTATTTCTTATTTAATTTAAAGCCTCCGCCCAACTGGGCATTGAGGTTACTCCAAGCTGTCAGATATTCTGCATGGTATTGAACTGCCGACATTTTCGTACGCGCAGCCTCGTCTTGTTTTTGCAAGGCGGTCAAGCCGTTATCCAAGCCAGCACGAACACGTCCTTTCGCATTTTGCACAGATTTATCCGCGATATTGACCATCTTATTCCAAGTATCTTGTCTGCTTTTCAGGCTTTGATAGTCGACTACGGCATCTGCTGCCGAACGCATGGCATTCAAAACAGTTTGGTCATACACGGCAACCTGCTCATTATATTGGGCACGTTTGCCCGCCAATTTGGATTGCAGCGCGCCGGACGTAAACAATGGCAGATTCAAAGCCGGAACGATGCCCAACATACCAGATGTCCGTCCGCGAATCAGATTGAACGCATCAATGTGCGTCATACCTGCCAAAACTTTCAACTCGATATTCGGGTAAAACTCTGCCTCGGTCGATTTGACGATATGCCATTTCTCTTCAAGCAAGGCTTTTTGCGCCGCGATATCGGGACGGGCCGCCAACAAATCCGCTTCAATACGGCTAACCGACAATGACGGCACAGCCGCCATTTTTTCCGGAACCTGTCCATTTAATGCATCCGGCACTCGGCCGGTCAATACAGCCAGGCTGTTGCGGATTTTCTCATTTTTCTGAGTCCATGCCGATTTTTCAAGCTGCAATTGTTGTTGCGCCATTTCCAGAGCGTGCAAGGCATCTGCAGGAGCCAGCTGCGCTTTAACGCGTTGTTGCATCAGTTTCAATGCTTTATCCGCCAGCTCTATACGCGTATCCAGCAGCGCCAGTTGTTCTGTCGCCATCTGCCACGCAAAATATTGGGCAGCAACAGCATGAGCCAGCTCGGTGCGGACATGCTGCGCTTCATATACCGCTGCCCGGCTTTTTCCCAAAACGGCTTGAATCTGCTCTCGGTTTTTACCCCAAAAGTCAAAAACCAAGCTGCCTTGCAAGGCTGCGTTCGCCAAAACCAATGTATGGTCGGTATCAACCATACCGGCTTGAGGTTTGGGTGAAACATAAGCACCCAGACCTGTAACGCCCAAGCCGACTTGCGGTTTGTTGGCGGCTCCTACAACGCCCAGCTGCGCCTGAGCCTGCTCAAACCTTGCCTTGACGACACGCAGATTGGTAGACGTCTGAATGGCGGAAGCAATCAAATTGTTTAATTTTTTATCTTTCAGCTTCATCCACCAGCCGTCTTGGGCAGTAGCGGCAGATTGGCCTTGCGGCAGCGGATAGGCTGTTGTCTCATCTAAAGGCGACTGTTTGCCGAACGGCGCACATGCCGCCAACAGCGAAACAGCGGCAACGCATACGCTTGATTTGACCAAACCTAATTTCATACAGACTCCGTTTATGTGTGCCTGCCGCAGACCATCAGGCCGTCTGTTGTCAATTGCCCAAACGGTTCAACAGTTTACCCAACAGGTGTTGCAGCGTATCATAATCCTCTTTCGTGAAATCTTCCCACGCCTGGCCGCTCTGACGGGCAATTTGCGGCCATACTTCGTGGATGAAGGTCTCACCTGAAGGGGTCAATTTTAGCACAATCTGACGACGGTCTTTCTGATTGATATAACGCTCTACCCAGCCGCGCTCAACCATGTCGTCCGACAGGCGTGTTGCACTGGTACGCGTCAAGTCCATCAGGTCACTCAAGCGCGAAGGCAGGATTTCGCTGTTTGGGCTGACGTAAACCGCCATCAGGGAAAACCACAGGTTTTCATTGATGCCGAACGCTTTCAGGTTTTCGTTCAAATGGCTGCTCAAACGTTCGGTTACGATGCGCAACATACGGGATACTTGGTTTTGCTGCTCCGGAAACTGCGGCAGACGGGTAGAAAGCAAACGCATTGCGTTGACTAATTCGGTTTGTGAAAAACTCATAAATTCCTTCTTTCTGAGTGAATTATTTTATTCGATATCAATCAAAATAAAATATGATGTAATAATTTACTTTAAGATACCAATTACTTACTTTAAGACGTTATACTAATTCAGATGATTATTTTAGTGTATGAAAATCTGATAATCGGTTACATGCTCCTACTAAACGGAGTTTTCTATGCCTAAATCATGAAAATTCGCCCCTAAAAAAGGCCGTCTGAAACCTTGACGACAACTTTCAGACGGCCTCCATAACGGATTAAAATAAGTTTTTCCACTTGTACCGGATTCAAACCATGAACACTTCCGCCTTTTTCCCCCATATCACCCTTATCGGCGTCGGTTTAATCGGCGGTTCGTTCATGCTCGACCTCAAACGCTTGGGACTGGTGCAAACCGTTACCGGCATCGACACCAATGCCGACAACCTCAATTACGCACTCGAATGCGGCATCATCGACCATGCCTATCCGAATATTTGCGCCAAAAGCATCGGCAACGCCGATTTGGTTTTGATTGCCACTCCAGTCTCCGTCCTGCCTGACGTATGCCGCGACATCAAGCCCTTCTTAAAAGACACTGCCTGCGTTTCCGATGTCGGCAGCACCAAACAATCGGCACTTAATGCCTTCCGCACTCACTTATCCGACCGCCTGCCGCAATGTTTTGCCGCCCACCCGATTGCCGGCTCGGATCAAAGCGGGGCAAAATCCGCGCGTTGCGGTTTGTTTCAAAACAGCCGCCTGATTATTACGCTACACGGCCAAGAGGCTTCAGATGGCCTGAGACGGCTGAAAAGCCTGTGGCAGGCGGTTGGTTCGCAAATTTCGACCATGAGTGCCGAAGAACACGACAATATTTTTGCCGCTGTTTCCCACTTGCCGCACTTGACCGCCTTTGCCTATGTCCACGCTTTGGTTGACCATCCGCACGGCAAAGACTACCTCCCCTATGCCGCCACCGGCTTTCGCGACTTTACCCGCATTGCCTCCAGCCACCCTGCCGTCTGGACAGACATCTGCCTGGCCAACCGCCCTGCCCTGCTCAAACTGACCAGCGATTTGAAGGAACAATTATCCAAATTGGAACAACTCCTTTCAGAAGGCAACAAAACCGAGCTTTACCGCTATTTTGAAGAAGCCGCACAAATGCGTAATGACTGGCTGAAAAACCGTTAAACCTGTTTTCAGACGGCCTGATACCTTCTCAGTTAAAATCTTCATCACAATAAAAAGGGCATCTGTTTAGATGCCCTTTTTTTGATTTCTTACGACTTTAACCAACGTTTCACTCAGTCTTTCAAACGAAACTCAGCCGCTCTGGCGTGCGCGGTCAAGCTTTCGCCATGCGCCAACACGCTGGCGGTTTTGCCCAACTTCTGCGCCCCTTGTTCTGAAACCTGAATCAGACTGGAGCGTTTTTGGAAATCATATGTTCCCAAAGGAGAAGAGAAACGCGCCGTGCGGCTGGTCGGCAAAACGTGGTTGGGGCCAGCGCAATAGTCGCCCAGGCTTTCACTGGTATAGCGTCCCATGAAAATCGCACCGGCGTGGCGGATTTTTTTCGCCCACTCTTGCGGATTCTCAACCGACAGCTCTAAGTGTTCGGGAGAAATATAGTTGGCGATTTTGCAGGCTTCATCTAAATCTTTAGCCAAAATCATTGCGCCGCGGTTGCCCAATGAAGCTTCAATAATCGCACGGCGAGGCATGGTTTCAATCAAGCGGTTCATGGCCGTCTGAACTTCGTCCAAATACGCTTGAGAAGTACCGATCAAAATCGCTTGTGCAATTTCATCGTGTTCCGCCTGACTAAACAAATCCATGGCCACCCAATCGGCAGGCGTCGTGCCATCGGCAATCACCAAAATTTCAGACGGCCCTGCCACCATATCAATACCGACCACGCCGAACACGCGTCGTTTGGCTGCGGCAACAAAGGCATTGCCCGGGCCGGTAATCTTATCGACCTGAGGCACAGATTCCGTACCATAAGCCAAAGCCGCAACCGCCTGCGCACCGCCGACCGTAAACACTTTGGTTACACCGGCCACAAAAGCAGCCGCCAGCACGATATCGTTGCGCTCACCTTTCGGAGTGGGAACGACCATGATGATTTCTTTCACGCCGGCAACGTGGGCAGGCATGGCGTTCATGATAACGGAACTCGGATAAGCGGCTTTACCGCCCGGAACATAAATACCGACACGGTCAAGCGGCGTAATCTGTTGACCCAAAAGCGTGCCGTCTTCGTCTTCGTAAGTCCACGACTCCATTTTTTGGTGTTTATGGTAGCTTTCCACCCGTCTCGCGGCCGTTTTCAAGGCCGTCTGAATGTTTTCAGGCAAACGCTCAAACGCAGACTGCAAATCATCTTGCGTCAGAATTAAATCGTCGATGGTTTGAGCGGATGTACCGTCAAAGCGGTTGGTGTATTCAATCAGTGCCGCATCGCCGCGTTTTTGAACATCGGCGCAGATATCGGCAACAATACGGTCGATTTCAGGGTTTTGCGCGGTTTCAAAAGCAAGCAGTGCTTTGAGTTCGGCTTGAAAATCAGGGGATTGGGTGTCGAGTTTCTTCATGGTTTGCTCTCTTCCTTGTTTCGTTCCTATTGTTTTCAGACGGCCTCAGCCACACATAGGCCGTCTGAATATTATTTTTTCAAAAAACCTTTTTTCTGCAAAAACGCCAACATATGCGGCCGCACAGGATTGCCCAAGGTTTTGGTCAGCGATTCTTTCCAAGGTATCGGGCTACCCTTGCGCAACTCATAATAATCCGCTACTGCCTGATTATAAGCTTCAACCGCCTCGGCATTCAGGCTCGGGCAGGCGTTTTCGGCATACACCATTTCTTTAGGCAGGCGCGGTTTGAGCGGCGGATCTTGGTCGGGATAACCGAGGCACAACCCCACCAAAGGCACGCAATAATCCGGCAGGTTCAACACATCCGATACTTTTTGTGCATTATTGCGCAACGCGCCGATATACACGCCACCCAGCCCAAGCGATTCGGCGGCAAGCAATACGTTTTGCGCCATAATGCCCGCATCGACCGCACCAATCAGAGTTACTTCCGCCCAATCAATTTGCGCATCGGGAAACATCGCCTTGTGTTTGGAAAAATCGATACAAAACAGTAAAAATGCCGCACAATGGACAATATAAGGTGCGCTTCCTGCCGCTTCATGTATCCCCTGCCTCAGCGCAAGATCGGATACGCGGATGATGGAAACGCATTGCAGATTATTGGAAGTCGAAGCCTGCTGTCCGGCGCGAACCAGCGTATCGAGGATTTCAGCGGCAATCGGTTCGGAAGTAAACCTGCGGATGGAACGATGGGAAAGAATCGTATCGAGTGTCGGTTTGCTTTGCATCATGACAGGGCTTTCAAACTGGGTTGGCAGACAGGTTTTGCCAAAAACTTTTCAGACGGCCTTAGCGGCATTTTCAAATGCCTGAATAATCGGATTCAACAGCGCATATTTGGTTTTCAAGGCCGCTTTGTTGACCACCAAGCGGCTGGAAATATCAGCCACATGTTCCACAGCTTCCAAACCATTGGCTTTCAATGTATTGCCGCTGGAAACCAAATCGACAATCGCGTCGCTCAAACCGACCAAAGGCGCAAGCTCCATCGAGCCGTACAGTTTGATGATGTCCACATGCACACCCTTGTCGGCAAAGTGTTCGGCGGCGATGTCGGGATATTTGGTGGCAATCCGCAAGCGGCTGCCGGGTTTGGATGCAGCGGCGTAATCGAAACCTTTTTTAACCGCAACCATCATGCGGCATGAGGCGATGTGTAAATCCAAAGGTTGATACAGGCCATCTCCGCCATGCTCAATCAGCACGTCCTTACCGGCAATACCGAAATCCGCCGCACCATATTGCACATAAGTCGGCACGTCGGTCGCGCGCACAATCACCAAACGGATATTGTCATGATTCGTACCAATAATCAGCTTGCGCGATTTTTCCGGCTCTTCCGCAGGCACAATACCGGCGGCGGCCAACAGCGGCAGGGTTTCTTCAAAAATTCGCCCCTTGGATAAAGCAATCGTTAAAAGTGTGTCGGTCATTTTTTTCTTCTCCTTTGCCGTATCAAAAACAAGAAGGCCGTCTGAAATCCACAACCCATTTCAGACGGCCTCAACTATGGTTTTACAATAAAGTTTTCACATCAGCCGCAATCGTTTCCGGCTCGCTGCCGTAAGGCGAGAAAATCGCCACTTCGCCGTTTTTATCAATCAAATATGCACCTGAAGAGTGGTCGACCAAATAGTTTTCGCTGTCTTCTTTTTGGTTAACTTTAGCCGATACCACACGGTATTGCTGTTTGATGACAGGCAGGCTTTGATCGCCGGTAGCCGTCAGTCCGATAAAATCAGGGTTGAACTGTTTGGCGTATTTGCCGATTACTTCAGGCGTATCGCGCTCAGGGTCGATGCTGACAAATACTACTTTCACGTCTTTAGCCTGATCGCCCAATTGTTTCAACGTGTCGCTATAAGTCAGCAACTCGGTTGGGCATACGTCAGGACAGTGGGTATAACCGAAAGACAGGATGACCACTTTGCCTTTCAAATCGCTCAGGCTGAAAGGTTTGCCGTCGCCATCGGTCAATGTAAAGTCGCCGCCAATGTCTTCTTTGCGCATATCGGTACCACGCGCTTGCGCTTTGGCAGTAGATTCACCGGAAGCAGCCGGTGCGGCAGAAGCGGCAGGCGCCGAAGAAACCTCTTTGGCTTCCTCTTTAGGCTGACAAGCAGCCAGGGTGGCCAACGCAATAGCACTGAGTAAGAAAGTTCGTGTAACGGAAAGCATAAATTTTCTCCAAAACCGTTTCAAATAAATAAGGCCAAACAACCACCCGGCCAGTATAAAAACAAAACATCTTCATATTAACGCGTTTGATACATTAAATGTAGCCCTTTTTGCAGATAAATACTGCTTTTTTGTTTTAAAAATCTGCCTTCCATTTAGATAGCCATCAATCGTAAAAAGTTTAATTCATTAAAAATCAAATAAATATAAAAATAATCCAATTTTTTTTCAAATACCGCTTTACAAGATTCGATAACTCGCTATAATGACGACTTCTTCGCTAGCCCAGGTGGCGAAATTGGTAGACGCAGGGGACTCAAAATCCCCCGCCGCAAGGTGTGTCGGTTCGAGTCCGACCCTGGGCACCAAATTAAAAAAACCTCTTGATTCAGTCAAGAGGTTTTTTGCTATTTATCATTTGCAAAAACCTTCTCCTTACTCAAACTGTCAACAATCCACCCACATCAAGCTCAATAAAATTATTTTTTTATTTCTTTAAAATCAAACGATAATCTATTTTCACTTCTTAAATGTTAAAAGATGAAAGATTTTGTCTTGCTTGTACAGTCGGATTGCGTTATCGTTTCTACTCTTTTTCACAAACTCTGTGTTTCTTTCCAATTGCTTGGATAGTCTGACTGTCATCGTATTCCCTCAGTGCGCGTACCCTAAATCGCTGCTTGGTGGAATTGCATTACAGGTGCTGTGGTGAGGCAGATTGTTCCTATTGGTTTGAAACCATATAAAAGAGGTCAATATGCAATTATCAGGCGCACAAATCATCGTGCAAAGTCTCAAAGCCGAAGGTGTCGAGTATGTATTCGGCTATCCGGGCGGCGCGGTTATCGAAATCTACGATGCCCTTTTCCAACTCAATAAATTCAAGCACATCCTGGTTCGCCACGAGCAGGCCGCCGTACATGCGGCAGATGCCTATGCCCGTGTCAGCGGCAAAGTCGGCGTTGCCTTGGTAACTTCCGGCCCGGGCGTGACCAATGCCCTGACCGGTATCGCCACTGCTTACAGTGACTCCATTCCGTTGGTAGTCATCAGCGGCCAGGTAGGCAACTCCCTTATCGGGACAGACGCATTCCAAGAAGTGGATACAGTCGGCATTACCCGCCCTTGTGTCAAACACAATTTCTTGGTGACCAATATTGCTGAGTTGGCAGATACCATCAAAAAAGCTTTCCAAATCGCCGCAAGCGGCCGTCCGGGTCCCGTTGTTGTCGATGTTCCTAAAGATGTCACCCAAGCAATGGCTAAATTCAGCTATCCTCAAGAAGACATCTTCATCCGCTCTTACCAACCGGTTGTACAAGGCCACATCGGTCAAATCAAAAAAGCCGTACAAATGCTGGCTTCCGCCAAACGCCCTATTGTTTACTTCGGCGGCGGCGTGGTTTTAGGCAATGCCTCTGAGGAAATGACCAAATTCGTCCGCATGATCGGCGCTCCTTGTGCTGGTACATTGATGGGCTTGGGTGCATACCCTTCCAGCGACCGCCAATTCTTGGGCATGCTGGGTATGCACGGCACTTATGAAGCCAACCTCGCCATGCAGAATGCAGACGTTGTACTGGCAATCGGTGCGCGCTTCGATGACCGCGTGATTTCCGTACCATCCAAATTCTTTGAAAAAGCGAAAAAAATTATTCATATCGACATTGACCCGTCCAGCATTGCCAAACGCGTCAAAGTGGATATCCCGATTGTCGGCGACGTGAAAAACGTATTGTCCGAAATGATTCAATTGTGGGGCAAACAAGAATCTGTACCTGCAGCCGATTCATTGGATAAATGGTGGAAAAGCATTGAAGAATGGCGTTCGCGCAACTGCCTGTGGTTTGATAATGAAAGCGAAATCATCAAACCGCAATACGTCATTCAAAAACTGGCCGAAATCACCAATAATTCTGCCATCATTACTTCCGATGTCGGTCAACACCAAATGTTTACCGCCCAATATTACCCATTCGAGCGTCCTCGCCAATGGCTCAATTCCGGCGGTTTAGGCACAATGGGCGTCGGCTTGCCATATGCCATCGGTGCGAAACTGGCTGCTCCTGATCAAGATGTATTCTGTATCACCGGTGAAGGCTCGATTCAGATGAACATCCAAGAGCTGTCCACCTGCTTCCAATACCGCGTTCCGGTTAACATCGTTACCTTGAACAACGGCTACCTCGGCATGGTTCGCCAATGGCAAGAACTTTATTACGGCAACCGTGAATCGGAAACCTATTTCGACTCATTGCCTGATTTTGTCAAACTGGCTGAAGCCTACGGCCATATCGGCATCCGTGTGGACAAGAAATCCGATGTAGAAGGCGCGTTGCTGGAAGCATTAAACCAAAAAGACCGTCTGGTATTCCTCGATTTCTTGACCGACAAGAAACAAAACGTACTGCCTATGGTCGGCAACGGCAAAGGCTTGGACGAGATGGTTCTGCCGCCGCATATGCGCGAAACATTGTCAGCGTAAGGAGAGAAAAATGCGACATATCTTATCTATTCTGATGGAAAACGAATCAGGTGCGATGAGCCGTGTGGTAGGTTTGTTCTCCGCACGCGATTACAACATCGACTCCTTGGCTGTTGCACCAACCGAAGACAAAACCTTGTCCCGTATGACCATTGTTACCCACGGCGATGAGCACGTCATCGAGCAAATCACCAAACAACTCAACAAACTGATTGAAGTTGTCAAAGTGGTTGACTTGAACGAAAGCCGTTTTGTCGAACGCGAGCTGATGTTGGTAAAAGTCCGCGCCGTCGGCAAAGACCGCGACGAATTCCTGAGATTGACCGAAATCTACCGCGGCAGCGTTATTGATGTAACAGACCGCAGCTATACCATCGAAATCACAGGCTCTACCGAAAAACTCGACTCTTTCCTCGAGACAGTCGGTCGTGCTCAAATTTTGGAAACCGTACGCACAGGCGCAGCCGGCATCGGCCGCGGCGAGCGTATTTTGAAAATTTAACGCTGTATCGTTCAGACGGCCTTTTACTTTCAACAAAGGCCGTCTGAAAAACAGTAGGAGACAAACATGTCAAGCATCCAAATCGTTGCATTAGTTACCGTCAAACCCGAATACACCGAGGCTCTGGCTGCCCAGTTTAAAGAATTGGTCAAAGCCAGCCGTGCAGAAGAAGGCAACATCAGCTACGACCTGCACCAAGAAATCGGCAAACCCAACCGTTTCGTATTCGTAGAAAGCTGGAAATCCCAAGCAGCTATTGACGAACACAATGCCAGCGAACATTTCCAAAATTTCGTCAAATCCATCGAAGGAAAAACCGAAGCATTGGAAATTGTCTTGATGAACCAAGTCCCTGCCTAAGCCCCTATTACTTTTAACTCAACCCGGATTGTCCGGAACCCTCTTACACTAAGGAAATAAAATGCAAGTTTATTACGATAAAGACGCTGACCTTTCTCTGATCAAAGGCAAAACTGTTGCCATCATCGGTTACGGTTCACAAGGTCACGCACACGCAGCAAACCTGAAAGATTCCGGCGTAAATGTCGTCATCGGTCTGCGCCAAGGCGGCTCTTGGAAAAAAGCCGAAGCAGCCGGTCATGACGTGCGCACCGTTGCCGAAGCAACCAAAGCAGCCGACGTTGTAATGATTCTGTTGCCTGACGAAAACCAACCTATCGTATACAAAAACGAAATCGAGCCAAACTTGAAAGAAGGCGCAGTATTGGCGTTTGCCCACGGCTTCAACGTACACTACAACCAAATCGTACCCCGCGCCGACCTCGACGTTATCATGATCGCCCCTAAAGGCCCAGGCCACACCGTACGCAGCGAATTCCTGAAAGGCGGCGGCGTACCTTCCCTGATCGCCGTTTACCAAGATAAAAGCGGCAAAGCCAAAGACATCGCCCTGTCTTACGCAGCAGCCAACGGCGGCACCAAAGGCGGCGTAATCGAAACCAACTTCCGCGAAGAAACCGAAACCGACCTCTTCGGCGAACAAGCCGTATTGTGCGGTGGCGTGGTCGAATTGATCAAAACCGGCTTCGAAACCCTAACCGAAGCAGGCTACGCCCCAGAAATGGCCTACTTCGAATGCCTGCACGAAATGAAGCTCATTGTTGACCTGATTTACGAAGGCGGCATCGCCAACATGAACTACTCCATTTCCAACAATGCAGAGTACGGCGAATACGTAACCGGCGTCGAAGTCATCAACGACAAATCCCGCGAAGCCATGCGCAATGCCCTCAAACGCATCCAAACCGGCGAATACGCTAAAATGTTCATCCAAGAAGGTGCCGTCAACTATGCCAGCATGACAGCCCGTCGCCGTCTGACCGCCGACCACCAAATCGAAAAAGTCGGCGCGCAACTGCGTTCCATGATGCCTTGGATTGCCAAAAACAAACTGGTTGACCAAGACAAAAACTAATCTGTCTTTAAATCACACAAAACCTGCCTGATCACTCAGGCAGGTTTTTTATAATTTTAAAACCCAATACACTATAAATCTCACTCAACAAGGCCGTCTGAAAACAATATAAACGACATTTGATCCCTAACTTCAATAAGCCGTCTTTTATGGTTCTCCTAAAATTTCCTTTTAGAAAAACATATTACGAAATAAACAACCATTTCCCATACCTACTCTGTCTGCAAAAAACAACGTTTCCCAACAAAATACGCCTAAAACAAGAGGAAAATTTGTTTTCTTAAGCCATAACCTTTATATTATGGTCATGGAATCGTTGAAATAGAACGATATCGTAATAAGAAGAACGAATGCTCGCTTCTTCACACTTAAAAAAGGAAAACAGCAATGAAAAAATCCCTGATTGCCCTGACTCTGGCGGCTCTGCCTGTTGCAGCTATGGCTGACGTAACTCTGTACGGTCAAATCAAAGCCGGCGTTGAAGTATCCAAAGTAAAATTAGGTGAACAAACTGCCGAAGGATTAAAGAAAACACGCAGCTCTAAAACTGCTACTGAAATCGCTGACTTCGGTTCACGCATCGGCTTTAAAGGCCACGAACACTTGGGTAACAACCTGAATGCTATCTGGCAAGTTGAACAAGACACTTCTATCGCCGGTGGCGACAAAGAGTGGGCTTCTCGCGAATCTTTCATCGGTTTGGAAGGTGGCTTCGGTAAAGTACGTGCCGGTAAATTGAACTCTACTGTTAAAGACTCTAGCGACAACGTTGACCAATGGGAAAGCAGCAACGGCGCTTTGAACATGTCTGTATTCACTCGTGTTGACGATCGTGCAGTATCTGTACGTTATGACAGCCCTGTATTCTCAGGCTTCAGCGCAAGCGTACAATACACTCCACGCGACAACGCCAACCCTAAAGATAAATACACTCACAAAGATGCTGCTCAGGATACTTACTACGCTGGCCTGAACTACGAAAACTCTGGTTTCTTCGGTCAATACGCCGGTGGTTTCCGTAAAAATTCTGTAGGCACTAAAGATGGTAACGTACAACGTTTGGTAGCTGGTTACGATGCTAATAACCTATTCGTATCTGTAGCCGGTCAATACGCTAAAAACTGGGAAACCTTGGGGGATTACGCCAAAGCACAATCTAACAAAGTAGTAGATGATGCTCATATGGCATATACTCCTGCAGGTAAAACAAAAAAACTGAATACCGTATTTGGTACTGATGCTGATTTAAATGACAAAGGTGTTGAAACTGTTGAAGTTGCTGCTACTGCCGCTTACCGCGCCGGTAACGTAACTCCTCGCGTTTCTTACGCTCATGGCTTCAAAGCTAAAGTTGACGGTAAAAAACTGAAAGGCACTCAATACGACCAAGTTATCGTTGGTGCTGACTACGACTTCTCTAAACGTACTACTGCTCTGGTTTCTGCCGGCTGGTTGCGTGGTGCTGAGTCTGGCCCTCACAAAGTTGAAACCATCTCTGGTTTGGTTGGCCTGCGTCACAAATTCTAATCTTCGGATTAGTATGAAAAAGAGCCTGTTTTATGCAGGCTCTTTTTTATTCTTATTCACTCAACGAAAATTAATTTAAGCGTTGATATATAAAAAGGCCGTCTGAAACCAATCGGTTTCAGACGGCCTTTAGTCTATCTACCCCTATTGCCAAATTACCATAAGGGCAACAAACAAGATTTATTTTTCATTCAGAATCTTACCGACAATCTCGCCTACATCTTTGGACAAACCTTCTTGTGCATTGATGCGTTGCAATTCTTTAGTCATGACGGCTTTGCGGTTGGCTTCCAATTTGTTGCAGATGTTAAAAGCCTGCACCAGTCGGGCGGCAACTTGCGGATTAAAACGGTCGATTTCCATCACTTTATCGGCTACAAAGCGGTAGCCGCTGCCGTCTTCTGCATGGAAGTGCGGAATATTGCGACTGAAGCTGATCAACAAAGAACGAGCCTTATTCGGGTTTTCAATACTGAACTTAGGATGACTCAAGGCCGTCTGAACTTGCTGTAAAGTATCTTTACGGCGGCTTGAGGCAATCAGGGCAAAGTATTTGTCCATTACCAAAGCATCATCGGCGAATTTATTGGCAAATTGCGTCAACAAACGATCGCGGATTTCACTTTCATTGCTGTTGATTGCGGATAAGATACCCCATTCGTGGGTCATGTTTTGCGCCATTGCTTCGTAATTCTCCGCAACGTGCTCGATATGCGCAGCGTCAGCACGGAGAACGAATGCCCTGCAAGCATTACGCAAAGTACGCCAGCCAGCCAATTCCGGGCTGTATTCATAACGAACAGCGGCATCAGCCTGGTTTTCTTGCTCGGCAGCTTGACGGTTCAGCTCGCGCCATTGAGGCAGGAACTTGACAGCAACGGCATTGAGTAAGGCTTCGCGCGCTTGATGAACCTGAATCGGGTCAATATTTTCTTCTTCTGCCCATACATCGGTTTCAGACGGCATTTGCAACAAAATGGCACGGAATGCTGGGTCGAAATCACCGGAAACCACCAAAGCCAAAGCGTCCATCAATGCTTTATGTTCCGGCAAAGGACGGCCTTCCGCCAATGCCTGACGGTTGGCGTTAATGGCACGATGATACAAGGTTTGAGCAGCTTCCCAACGGGCAAACTCATTTTCATCTGCCGCCAGTAAAGTCGCCAATTCTTGCTCGCTGTACGGATAGTTCAGGGTAACCGGTGCAGAGAAATCTCGCAGCAGAGACGGGATAACCGGCTCATTGACGCCGCCCAACACAAAAATCTGCTCGGCTTCAGTCAATACCAAAACTGCCTCTTTCACCCGTTTGCCTTGATATTCAAACTCAACCGCTTCGCCTTTTTCATTCAACAAACCGGTTTTGACTGGAATCATCATCGGCTGCTTGTCAGCCATATCGGGCGTGGCCGGAATGGTTTGTTTGATCGTCAATTCAAATGCACCATCTTTCAGACGGCCTTGAGCATCTAAAACCGGTGTACCGGCTTGGCTGTACCACAAGGCGAACTGATCAAGATTGATACCGTTTGCGTCTGCCATTGCAGCACGGAAATCATCACAAGTCACAGCCTGTCCGTCGTGGCGTTGGAAATACAACTTCATGCCTTTTTGGAAGCCCTCTTCCCCGAGCAAGGTATGATACATGCGCACTACTTCCGCACCTTTTTCATAGACGGTCATGGTGTAGAAGTTGTTCATCTCTTCATAGCTGGCCGGGCGGACAGGATGCGCAGTCGGGCCCGCATCTTCTGGGAATTGGAACAAACGCAGCATACGGACATTGTCGATACGGCGTACCACGCGGCTGGCTCGGTCGCCGGAAAACTCTTGATCACGGAATACGGTCAAACCTTCTTTCAGCGACAATTGGAACCAATCGCGACAGGTCACGCGGTTGCCTGTCCAGTTGTGGAAATATTCGTGGCCGACAACAGATTCAATGCCTTCAAAGTCGGTATCGGTCGCGGTACGGCTATTGGCTAGCACAAACTTGGTGTTGAAAATATTCAAACCTTTGTTTTCCATCGCGCCCATATTGAAATCGCCCACGGCAACGACCATGAAAATATCCAAGTCGTATTCCAAGCCGAAGCGTGTTTCGTCCCATTTCATCGCATTTTTCAACGATTCCATCGCAAAACCGACTTTAGGTTTGTCTGTCTCAGTGGTGTAGAACTCGATTTTGACCTTACGGCCGCTCATGGTCGTAAAATAATCTTCCGTTACTGCCAAATCGCCTGCCACTAAAGCAAAGAGATAGCTCGGTTTGGCAAACGGGTCTTCCCATTTCACCCAATGACGGCCGTCTGAAAACTCGCCGCCATCAATTTTATTGCCGTTAGACAGCAACACCGGATAGCGTTTTTTGTCTGCAACGATGGTGGTGGTAAATTTAGACATGACATCCGGACGGTCAATGTAGAACGTAATTTTGCGGAAACCTTCCGGTTCGCATTGGGTAAACAGGTTGCCGCCGGAAGCATACAGACCCATCAGCGATTTGTTCTCAGCAGGCAGAATTTCGGTTTCCACTTCCAGCGTGAAGTTTTCAGACGGTACGTCGGCAATCGTCAGTTTTTCGTCTTCCAACACATAATCTACAGCCCGGCCATTTACTTTCACAGACAGCAGTTTTGCCGAACCATCCAATACCAATGGCTCTCCTGCTCTTTCAGGTTGAATGGTCAGACTGGATTTGACGATGGTTTGCGGTTCTAAAATATCGAAATGCAGATCGGTTTTCAGAATACGGTACGCTGGCGCGGCGTAGTCTTTCAAATAATGGATGATTTTGCTCATTTATTCTCTTTCAGAGTCATACGGTAAATAGATGAAGCATATCGTTTCATATAGCCTAAATTCAAGTGTTTTCAGAAAAAAAGGCCGTCTGAAACCTAAAATTTCAGACGGTCTTCCTATTCAGGCAGCAAATCTAGTTGCCTGTCATTGCCAACTTACCACTGATACAGTGCACCGGCACCGACACCGACATGACCGTCGGTATTGGCCGAGAAGTTGCCTTTGACAATCCAGTTGCCGCCGTCGCTCATCGCAGACACGCCGATGGCCATGGCAGACTGGCCGCCGTAGTAGCCGCTGCCGACACCGATACCGGTCGCACCCGGACGGGTTACTTGCGGAATCGAGCCTTGGGCAATCGCACCAGCCACACCCGCGTAGGCTTTCTTACCTACTTGGTTGATGTTGTTCTGCAACTCGGTACCCAAACCAATCAACTGATTCACGTTTGCCGCGTCTGTACCGTCTTTACCCGGAGCCACGTTGATAATGCGTTGGCCGCCGTTGTTCAGACCGACAGGAGACAGTTTGACTTGGTTGTTCGGATTGTTTTCGGTCGGTGCAGCGATGGTTACGCCATCGTTGTTGACCACGGTATTGCCTGCGGTCAGACCGTCTTTGTTCAACGCAACTTTATCGCCGACTTTCACACCGTCGTTATTCATCACAGTATCGCCTGCTTTGAAGGTATCGGCATTCACGGTCTTCACGCTAATCTCGTCAGCCAACTTCAGTTGAGCGCCACCGGCTACGGTTTCGCTGATGATGTTGCTGTCGCCTTTAACGTTGATGGTGTCGCCCAACGCGTAGTTGTTGCTGCCGGTCGTACCGCCGAAGTTGATGCCTTTGGCGATATTGGCGGTGTTGTTGGCTACGTTTTGGTTGGTTGCGTACAACTGGCTGCCGTTGACGGCATCTTTGCTGTTGGCATTGATGTCGCCATCCGCTACGTTGGTTACTTTGTTGCCCGCATTATCCAAGCCGTCTTTAGTCAGGTTTACCTTGCCTGCTTTCAAGCCGTCTTTGTTCAATGCAACATCGTCACCAACTTTGACACCGTCAGTGTTCACTGCGGTATCGCCGGCTTTCACGCTGTCAACATCCAAGTCTTTATCGGTTGTCACCTCGTAAACAGTTTGACCCTTGTCGCCTGTTTTCTGAGTGACAACGATGTTCTTACCTTGAACGACTTCAGTCTTAGACGCAGCGGCAGCTTGTTTCAGTTGGGAAACATTGACTGCATCGGTGTCATCCGTACCGGCTGCAACGTTGGTAATCTTATTGCCACCATTGTTCAAGCCAGCTTTGGTCAAGTTCACATCGCCTGCTTTCAAGCCGTCTTTGTTCAATGCAACATCGTCGCCGACTTTCACACCGTCATTATTCATCACGGTATCGCCTGCGGTAACGCTGTCGACTTTCAGGTTTTTATCGGTCGCCACTTTGTAAATGGTTTGGCCATTGGCGCCGACATCCTGAGTCACAACGATATTATCGCCTTGAATGACTTCAGTCTTAGCCGCAGCCGCAGCTTTGTTCAACTGAGCAACATTCACCGCATCAGTGTCATCGGTACCGGCCGCAACGTTGGTAATCTTGTTGCCGCCGTTGTTCAAGCCGGCTTTAGTCAGGTTGACATCACCAACTTTCACGCCGTCAGTATTGACTGTGGTATCACCGGCTTTCACGCTGTCAACTGCCAAGTCTTTGGCCAATTTAACTTCCAACTTATCAGAGCCATTCGCTACAACACCGATATTGCCGTCTGAAAGTTTGGCTGCATCGGTTTGACCGCCGACAATATTCAGCTTCGTACCCGGTTTGCGTTCAACGTCTTTGCCGCTGTCGCCGCCGAAAGTCAAAGGCAGATTGGCAGTTGCATTGACGGCTTTGATCGCATCGTGGATGTTGTTCTCACCCGTACCGCCAATATCGGTCATGCTGATATTGCCGCCGTTATTGGCCGCATTACCACCCAATACATTTACCAACTGATCTTGGGCTGCATTCAGCTGCTCTTCGGTCGCCGCACGTTTGCCTTGGGCAAAGTCGCTGCCGCCCAAAGTCGTATTGCTCAAGCCGCTGACTTCTCCTTTATCGCCATCGATTTTCACCGGAGCCGCTTGACCGACATTCAACACATCAGCCAGTTTCAGCTGTGCACCACCGGCTACGGTTTCGCTGATGATGTTGCTGTCGCCTTTGACATTGATGGTGTCGCCCAATGCGTAGTTGTTGCTGCCGGTGGTACCGCCGAAGTTGATGCCTTTGG
>NZ_JBQCWS010000011.1:0-23385 GCF_051957155.1 Neisseria sp. P0019.S002 | reverse complement strand
TTCTTCTGCCGCTCCTAAGGCCGCCCAGCCTGCCGTGAAAAAATAACCTGACGGACGATCGTGCCGTATACGCCGCCCCGAGGCCGAACTGCTTGCCGGTTCGGGATGACGGGCGGCTTTGTTTGGGGCACAGGGAATGAAGGCTTGGACCTATGGGGCCATTGGGTAATAACTGAAAACAATCGAATCCCTGTGTTTGGTTTTCTGCTGTTGAGTACGGGACTATTTTGTAAATACCTCAGGCCGTCTGAAAACTTGAAAGAAGCAGCCGTCTGTTAAATATGCGATAATGCGGAAGATTTCATGGGTGTGGTAGGAACATGGTTGTGATTGTCCGACAGGATGATGTCGGCAACGATGGAATTGATTTGCTTGAAACGCCCGCCTGTTGCGGGCTTTTTTATGGGAAGGAATGGTCATGCCTAATCCGCTTTATCGGCAACATATTATTTCAATTTCAGATTTGACGACAGAGCAGCTTGAATTGCTGCTTCAGACGGCCTTGAAGTTGAAAAAGCAGCCTCGTGAAGATTTGCTTGAAGGCAAATTGATTGGTTCGTGCTTTTTTGAACCGTCCACTCGTACGCGTTTGTCTTTTGAAACGGCGGTACAGCGTTTGGGTGGGAAAGTTATCGGTTTTTCCGATGGTGCGAATACCAGCGCGAAAAAGGGTGAAACGCTTGCAGATACTGCGAGGATTATTTCCAGCTATACGGATGCGATTATTCAGCGACACCCGAAAGACGGTGCGGCCCGTGTGGCGGCTGAATTTTCGAGCGTACCTGTGATTAATGCCGGCGATGGTACCAACCAACATCCGAGCCAGACGCTTTTGGATTTGGTAACGATTTATGAAACACAAGGCAGTTTAAGCAATTTGAAGATTGCGATGGCCGGTGATTTGAAATATGGCCGTACGGTACACTCATTGTGTCAGGCACTGAAGCGTTGGGGTTGTGAGTTTGCATTTGTTTCTCCTCCCAGCTTGGCGATGCCGGACTATATTGCTGAAGAGCTGGAGGAGGCCGGTTGCCCTCACCAAGTTTTGTCCAGTTTGGAAGAAGCGGTCGAATGGGCGGATATTTTGTACATGACCCGCGTTCAGCGCGAACGTTTTGATGAGCAGGAATTTGCCAAAATCCAGGGTAAATTCAATCTTGATGCGTCAATGTTGGCAAATGCCAAACCCAATTTGCGCGTCTTGCATCCTTTACCGAGGGTAGATGAAATTCATCCGAATGTGGATAAAACACCTCATGCCTATTATTTTGAACAGGCAACCAATGGTGTGTATGCACGGATGGCGATTTTGTCTTTGGTATTGAACGAAGAAGTTTAAGGAGCGAAAGATGGAAAACTCAAAACTCAGCGTGGAAGCGATTGAACAAGGTACGGTAATTGACCATATTCCTGCCGGTAAAGGCTTGGCCATTTTAAGGCAGTTTAAGCTGCTGCATTATGGCAGCGCGGTTACGGTCGGCTTTAATTTGCCAAGTAAAACGCAGGGAAGTAAAGACATTATCAAAGTCAGCGGCGTATGGTTGGATGCCAATGCGGCTAACCGTTTGGCTTTATTTGCCCCTGAAGCAGTGGTCAACAAAATCGATCAGTTTAAAGTGATCGACAAACAGCATTTGTCATTGCCGGACGAAATTTCGGAAGTATTCCGCTGCCCGAATACCAATTGTGCCAGTCATGGAGAGCCGGTCATCAGCCGTTTTTATGTCCGTTCACATAATGGTCAGACGCGTTTGAAATGCCATTATTGCGAAAAAACCTTCTCGCGTGATTCGGTTGCCGAAGCCTGATAAAAATCTCAGGCCGTCTGAAAACACGGCTGTGCGGTTTGAGTTGTCTGCTTGATACATCAGTTTCATAAAAAGCAAGATATTAAGCAAATTGCGTTAAAATTACGTTAAAATAATGCCTTCCGGGTTGATGACATTATTCGCCCGAAAGGCATTATTTTTTAATAACATGATACGAAATGTAGGAAAACTCATGCACTCATCCATACAAAGCCGGTTTGCCCCAATTTTATACGTCTTGATTTTCTTTGCCGGATTTTTAGCCGCACAAGTTTGGTTTAATCAGCAAGCCTATTTGACCAATCTTCCCCTTTTGGTTACAGCCATTTCTGCCGTTGCATTGGTTTGGTTGATTTGGGCTGTCGTCTCTGCGCGATCCAAAGCAAAAAGCAAGATATTGCACCGTGAACAGCTGATTCAAAAAGAGAGTATTCATCCTGTTTTGCATGCGACGTTGCAACGTTCTGACGGTCAAACGGATTTATTGGTTTTGATTGTCCGCAATAGCGGTAAGGGCTTGGCGAAGAATGTGCATTTTGAGGCAGAGCCTTTGCCGGATCACTTGCCGAGCAAGCTGGTTGCCGATGCAGTGATGCGCTTGGAAATGTTTTCCAGCGGTGTGGATATGCTGGCATCGGGAGAATTGTATGGCGGCGTGTTTGCAAGCATGTTGGCGCTGGCTGCCGAATTGCCGGACCAGACATTTGGCGGCGTGTTGAAACTGAAGGCCACTTATGAAAATGCCTTTGGCGATCAATGCACTTCTGAAAGCGTCTTGGATTTGAGCATATTGAATTTCAATTTGTCAGAAATTAAATCCAATGGTGAGCAAAAGCCCCGCAAGAAATTGTTGTATTGATATTCAAAATATGCAGGCCGTCTGAAACCGAAATACTTGTTTTCAGACGGCCTGTTGTTATTTTTCAAATGATTTTTGAAGAAAAAGAGGCGTATCGGGTATAATAATCAAAGAATTCGAAACGGATTGTCAGGATCGGCAAGCCGTCTCATCATTGTCGTATTTCAAAACCTTACTGATATTTTTTCAATAATCTGTTGCTATGTATCGGAACTTTTTCTGATGTTGGCACTGGCGAAATATTCCTTCAGCCATTTACTCTTAGGAAGCTGCTTATGTTAGTGTGTAATCCTTATGAAGTTGTGATCCATGGTACGACCAGCAAAGGCAAGATTTTCCGACCAAGCGACTGGGCGGAGCGCCTGTGCGGTATTTTATCTTCCTTCACCAAAGACAACCGCCTTTCCTATTCGAATTGGGTGCGCCCGATTTTGGTGGACAATGTCCGTTGTGTGGCAGTCGATAAAAAACTGGAAGAAGACAATCCGCAAATGTTCCGTTTCTTGATGGATTTTGCAGCGGATAACGATTTGCGCGTGATTGACTGCAAAGCCTTACTCAAAGAGCAGGAAAGCAAGCAGCAGGGCGAAGTGCCGGTCGAGCGCGTTTTGTTGGCGCAGGCGATTGAAGAAAAACACGCCGCCGAGCGTGCGGAAGCGGCCAATGCGCAGCCTGAGCCTCAAGCTGCCGCGCCTGTGGTTGGCGTATTGCGTGAAATTCCACCGGAAGAAACTGCAACCGCTTTTGCGGCACTGAGCATTTTGCGTTCATCGTTGACCGATATTCATCGTTTTGTCGAACAAATCAACGAGCATCAGCGCAAAACCGGTTACCGCCTGTTGGGTATTTTTGAAGAAGGTAAACAAAATGCCGTGGCCGTATGCGGTTTCCATACTGCACATAACTTGGCCAGTGGTTACCATATCCATATTGATGATCTCGTAACCATGCCGCAATGCCGCCAAAAAGGCTATGCTTCACGCTTGTTGGAAGAAGTACGTAAAATCGGTGCGGAAACCGGCGCGACCAAAATCCATCTGAATGTCCATGTGAACCATGACCGTGCAGGTGCGCATCGTCTCTACTTCAAAAACGGATTTGAAATTTGCGCTTACCATTTCCGTTGCGATCCGAAATAATTTTTGTGGAAAGAGAGAAATCAATGTTGAAGATTTTGACCGCGGCTGTTTTGACACTGAGCTTGGCGGCCTGCGCATCAGGCAGCGGAGGCAGCTCGCAAATGTATGGTGAGATTAAGGCCGGTGTAGAAACCAGTCATCAACGTTGAGATATACAATGACAAGGCCGTCTGAAATAGGTTTTCCTGTTTCAGACGGCCTTTTTGCAACTTGATTAGAGTGTCGTGGAGGTGTCGTCAGCGGCAACAGTCCGATGCAGGCGATACCAATTGTACAGGCGCAGGATGCACAAGAAAGCGATGATGGGCATGCAGGCTGCGGTAACCAGATAACGCGGGTTGCTGAAGTTTAAAACGTTGTGCCCGGAAAGCAGCGACAAAGCGGCATGCAACCATTCCCACAAAGACGAAATGCTGAATGCCAAAACAGCCAACAGGCCGAGGGTTCGGAAAATACCAATGGGCAGGATTTGTCGGCGTAATACGGCGCGGTTGAGTTGGAACAAAACAATCAAACCGAAGCCGATAATGCAGACCATGCCGCCGTTAGCGACGATTTGCAGGCTGTTGAAGGCAATGTCGGGCGTAACGGAAATTGTACCGGACTGGTTGGCTGCGGTTTGTTGCAAGTTTAAGCCTTGCATCACATTCAGGACGAAACCGTATATCAGGTCGGCCAAAACGATGCCGATGGGCAGAGGAGTCAGAAAACGTTTCATGGATCGGTCGGATATTTCAGTATTCTATTCGGATGAGTGAGGTCGTCTGAAAATTAAACATGACGACGTGAGGGTATATTGTATCCGATAGGAAAGTAGGTTAATGCAAAAATAAATTTAGTTTAAGTCAGAAAATGATGTAATTTTACGCCAACATTATTGCATTAAGAGTACAATCCTCTTCATTATCAAACGTGAAATCAACAGGAAAGGACGTTTACATGAGCCAATTGCAACGTGATTTAACCCGTATCAGCCACAATACCAAAATTGTTGCCACACTGGGTCCGGGCAGCAACAATGTACAATTGTTGGAAGACATGATCCGTGTCGGCGGCCTTAATGTCGTCCGTTTCAATTTCAGCCATGGTACGCCGGAGTTTCATGAAGAAAATGCCCGTATCGTACGCGAAGCCGCGAAACGTGCGGGTCAGGAAATCGCCATTCTTGCCGACTTGCAAGGGCCTAAAATCCGTGTCGGTAAAATTGCCGGCGGCAGCATCGAGCTGAATAAAGATGAAACTTTGATTTTGGATGCCGCACTTGAAGGCGAAGGTACACGCGAAGCGGTGGGTTTGGACTACCGTGATTTGCCGAATGACGTCGCTGCCGGCGATGTTTTGTGGCTGGACGACGGCCTGTTGACTTTGACCGTTGAAGCGGTTGAAGGAAGTAAGATTATTACAAGGGTAGAAAACAGCCATGTGCTGAAAAGCAACAAAGGTATCAACAAACGCGGCGGCGGCCTGTCTGCCGGCGCGTTGACCGAAAAAGACTTCCGCGACCTGAAAACGGCAATTGCCATCGGTTGCGACTACTTGGCCATCAGCTTTGTGAAATCTGCCGAAGATTTGCACATCGCACGCGCCAAAGTCGAAGAAGAAATGAAAGGCAGTACAGCCGTACGCCCCGGTTTGGTTTCCAAAATCGAGCGCGTAGAAGCCATTGAAAACCTGGACGAAATCATCCTTGCCAGCGACGGTATTATGGTTGCCCGCGGCGACTTGGCAGTGGAAGTCGGCCATGCCGCCGTACCTGCCCTGCAAAAACGCATGATCCGCCGCGCCCGCGAGTTGCGCCGCTTCAGCATTACCGCAACTCAAATGATGGAATCCATGATTACCAACCCCGTACCGACCCGCGCGGAAGTCAGCGACGTGGCCAACGCAGTATTGGACGGTACCGATGCGGTGATGTGTTCCGCCGAAACCGCCGTCGGCGCGTATCCGTTTGAAACCGTCAGCCAAATGGCGATTATTTGTGCTGCTGCGGAAAAAGAACAAGATTCGCTCAACGGCGTTGCCGAACAGGTCGAGTATCCCGAAGCCGTCAGCACCAACTTGGCGATTGCCGGCGGTGCGGTCAGCGTGGCGCGAGCAGTTCACGCCAAAGCCATCGTTGCCCTGACTGAAAGCGGTTCGACCGCCTTCGAAGTCAGCCGCCACAACATCACCCTGCCGATTTTTGCCCTGACGCCGAGTGTTTCAGCGCAACGTCGCATGGCGATGTACCGCGGCGTGCGTCCGTTGATTTTGGCAACCAGTACCGATCACGATACCGCGCTGAACGAAGTGGAAGCCATGCTGGTAGAACACAAAATCCTCCAAAGCGGCGACCAATACATCATCACCAGCGGTTCGCAAATGCGCGAATCCGGTTCGACCAATACGCTGGAAGTGTTGCAGGTTAAATAATTGCAGTGATCCGATGATTGGAAAAGCAGGCTGTTTTAGCCTGCTTTTTTTGTGTAAAAAAAGAAAAGATTAGGCAAAAATAATGATGTAGTATAGAATTGAGTGCCTATACTAAATCAATAAAGGACGTTTCAGACGGCCTTTTTCTTTGTCCGCTACTTTCACGGTAAACCAAAATGATTCATTTCAATCTGAAAAAAACAGCATTTATTTTAAGCGCAGCACTGTTATCTACCGCCGTCCAAGCCTCCGGCTACCACTTCGGCACACAATCCGTTAACGCACAAGGCACGGCCAACGCCGCCGCTGCCGAAGCCGCCGATGCATCAACCATTTTCTACAATCCGGCCGGTTTGAGTAAAATCGACAGCAGCCAAATTTCCGTCAACGCCAATATCGTTTTCCCAAGCATTCATTATGAGGCGGAATCTGCGAAACACTTCCGCACGGGTGCCGATGTCAGCGGCTCGACCAGCGGCAAAATTACCGAAACCACTGTCGCTCCGCACATCTATGGCGCGTACAAAGCTAGCGACGATGTAACTTTGGGTTTGGGCGTGTACGTTCCCTTCGGCTCTGCAACCGAATACGAAAAAGATTCCGTATTGCGCCACAACATCAACAAACTGGGTTTGACCACTATCGCCATCGAGCCGGTAGCCGCATGGAAACTGAATGAGCAGCACGCCGTCGGTGCCGGTTTGATTGCCCAATATTCCAAAGCCGAATTGCGCAAATACTCCGACTGGGACGCTTCCGGCGCCATCAGCCAATTGGCCAGCGGCTTGGCTTCCCGTCAAGCAGGGCGTCCAGTCGCTGTCGATGCGACCGGCAAGGCTGACGGTCATGCCGATGTAAAAGGCCACGATTGGGGCTTCGGCTACCAACTGGCGTGGATGTGGGACATCAACGACCGCGCACGCGTGGGTGTGAACTATCGTTCCAAAGTATCGCATACGCTGAAAGGCACTGCCGATTGGGAAGCTGACGGCGCATATGCAAAACGCGCTTGGGATTTGGGTGCAATGGCAGCACGCGGTTATGTGCCGAACGAAAAAGCCAGCGTAAAAATCGTTACGCCTGAGTCTTTGTCTGTTCACGGTATGTACCGCGCCACCGACAAAACCAACCTGTTCGGCGATGTGACTTGGACGCGCCACAGCCGCTTCAACAAAGCCGAGCTGGTGTTTGAAAACACCAAAAAAGTTGTCAACGGCCAATCTGACCGTACTGTCATCACGCCTAACTGGCGCAACACTTATAAAGTTGCATTCGGCGGCTCTTACCAAGTTACCGAACCATTGCAACTGCGTGCCGGTATCGCTTTCGACAAATCACCGGTTAAAAGCGCCGAAGACCGCATGAACAGCCTGCCTGACGGCAACCGTATTTGGTTCTCCGTCGGCGCTAAATATCAACTGGGTAAAAACCATGTTATCGATGCGGCATACAGCCATATTCACATCAATGACACGGTTTACCGCACCGGCAAAGCCAGCGGCAACGACGTGGACAGCCGCGGTGCATCCTCTGCCCGCTTCAAAAACAAAGCGGACATCTTGGGCTTGCAATACACTTACAAATTCAAATAATCGGATTTGAGTTGTGGATAAAAAGGCCGTCTGAAGATTTCAGACGGCCTTCTTGATTGGCAGGAACAGATGGAACAATCCACAGGCAATAAATCGCGCGTTGGGCTTTCCATATTTCTGATTTGAATGACAGAGCGGAAAGGCAATAGAAAAGGGAATAGCCGATTACCGGCTTGAAAAATAAGATATTGTTTACGCTTTAAACAACGTGTTACAGATTTTATTTATTCTGATCGGCAGTAATTAAAAGGCCGTCTGAAAAATAGGTTTTCAGACGGCCTTTATTTGCCGGATGGCTGCTAAGAAAGCTCAATCAGCTACGGACTTCTAGTTCGATTTCTCTTTCCTGTTCGTCTTCGGCCGGTTTGTCCATGGTTTTTTCATCGGCCATATTGTCCAAATCGCGGCCGGGTTCGGAGGCGGTATCGCCGATGGAAACGCTGTTCAGGCTTTCCAAAATAATGGCGGAGGCCAGATGGTTGGATGTGCGGTACACCATTGCCAAACCGATTTCTTCTGCCGGAATGGAAACCAATTCAACCGTATCTTTGTCTTTCGGCTTGCGAATCAGGTTGTTGGACAGATTGACACGGACTTGGCGGCCGCGTTTGTAGAGGCTGACCACAGTGCCTTTGTCCAAGCCGTCGAGTTCGCCTTTATCCAAAGTAATGGTTTGGAACTGGCCGGCTTCGCCCACGCCGTCGAAGATGGAAACGACTTTGGCCTGAATCGGACGGGCAGGGGCGTGAGGCATCACATTGAAGCTGTCGAGGCCTTCGGGCAGTTTCAGCAGATAGTCGTCTTTGCGGATTTCGGAAACGGCTTCTTCGATAACCAAAGGTTGCGCGGACTGGGTGCGCAGCTTCATGACTTTGTTGACTTGGGTGTAATACTCGTTGCTTTTGAGTTTTTCGTCAGAAGCGCGGGTACGGTGTTCCAAGGCGGAGTCGGTGTAAGGCAGCGTGTTGGCGATGCCGCTGAACACGACTTCTTGACCGAGGAATTTGCCGGTTTCCGGATCGGTAATGTTTTTATTGACGCGGTAGGTCAGGTAGCGGCCGGGTTCGGTCAGGCCGTATGCGTACACACGGTTGCCTTGCGTGTAGAGGACGCGGTTGTCGGGGCCAGCAATCAGGCGTGGCGCATTGGCGGTTTCTTCCGGAGCGATAATCTGCGGATGTTTCATGAACATGCGGTAAAGATTGACGTTGACGGTCGGAATGCCGTAGCCGGAAGTTTCGCGTACGCGCGGATGCAGTTTGATCACGGGAATGCCGTCTGAACGGGTTTGAGCGTGTTCAAAACCCAGTCGCGGCTGGCCGTTGACGTAGCGTAAAACCAACACCTGACCCGGATAGATCAGATGCGGATTGCGGATGGCGTTGCGGTTGGCGCCCCAAAGGCGGTTCCATTGCCACGGGCTGTACAGATATTTTCCAGAAATCCCCCACAAGGTATCGCCGTTTTTAACGACGTAGCGTTGCGGCGCATTGGGGCGGATTTTTAAAGAAGCTGCCTGAGTGTGGGCAGAAATAGCCATGCCTGCCATGCAAAGCAGGGTTATAATACGTTGTTGCATAACCGTTCCCCTTGAAATCGATTCGGTTTGTCTTCAGATGATAAACAGAGAAGGCTGGAGTTTGCGAAACTGCCGGTCATTCATCAATACGATAACGAACGGCCTCCGTCGCGCTATCTTAACATTTTTCGGCGTTATTTTAGCATTGAATGTTGCTGTCATGACAGGAGATTGTGGCGGCGGAAACCAAATCTGTATGAAAATCACACATCAGCTTTATAAAACGAGAATATTATGGCTTTACTGAACATCCTCCAATACCCTGACGAGCGTTTGCACACGGTCGCCAAACCTGTTGAAAAAATCGATGAGCGCATCCAGACATTGGTTGCCGATATGTTTGAAACCATGTACGAAGCACGCGGTATCGGCTTGGCGGCCACTCAGGTCGACGTACACGAGCGCATCGTCGTGATGGATTTGACCGAAGACCGCAGCGAGCCGCGCGTGTTCATCAATCCCGTCATTGTCGAAAAAGACGGCGAGACGACTTATGAAGAAGGCTGCCTGTCCGTGCCGGGCATTTACGATACCGTCACCCGTGCCGAGCGCGTCAAAGTTGAAGCCTTGAACGAAAAAGGCGAGAAATTCACGCTGGAAGCAGACGGCCTGCTGGCAATTTGCGTGCAGCACGAATTGGATCACCTGATGGGCATCGTGTTTGTCGAACACTTGTCGCAGCTGAAACAAGGCCGCATCAAAACCAAACTGAAAAAACGTCAGAAACACACCATCTGACCTAATGCATCGCTTAAAGGCCGTCTGAAAAGACAAAACAGAAGGCAGACTTCGGTTTTCAATCTTTCAGACGGCCTTTTCAGCTGAAACAGTTTGCCCAACGCGCCCATTCAAACCATTTCTACAAGGACACAACATGAAAGTCATCTTTGCCGGTACACCCGATTTTGCCGCTGCTGCCTTGAAAGCCCTCGCCGCCGCAGGTTTTGAAATTCCGCTGGTGTTGACCCAGCCCGACCGCCCCAAAGGCCGCGGCATGCAGTTGACCGCATCGCCAGTCAAACAGGCTGCCTTGGAATTGGGTTTGACCGTGGCGCAGCCGGAAAAGTTGCGCAATAACGCCGAAGCCCTGCAAATGCTCAAAGATACGGGCGCGGATGTGATGGTGGTGGCCGCGTATGGCTTGATTTTGCCGCAGGATGTGTTGGATACGCCCAAACACGGCTGCCTCAATATCCACGCTTCGTTGTTGCCCCGTTGGCGCGGCGCAGCACCGATTCAACGTGCGATTGAAGCCGGCGATGCCGAAACCGGCGTGTGCATCATGCAGATGGACGTCGGCTTGGATACCGGCGATGTGGTCAGCGAACACCGCTACGCCATCCAACCTACGGATACCACCAACGAAGTACATGATGCGCTGATGGGTTTGGGTGCGGAAGCGATTGTGGCCGACTTGCAGCGTCTGCAGGCGGAAGGCCGTCTGAACGCGGTCAAACAGCCTGAAGAAGGCGTTACCTACGCCCAAAAATTAAGCAAAGAAGAGGCGCGTATCGATTGGAACGAGTCCGCGCGCATTATCGAACGCAAAATCCGCGCCTTTAACCCCGTACCTGCCGCGTGGGTCGAGTATCAAGGCAAACCGATGAAAATCTGGCGTGCCGAAGTCGTGGCCAAACAGGGTAAGGCTGGCGAAGTATTGTCTTGCACTTCAGACGGCCTGCTGGTGGCGTGCGGTGAAAATGCGCTGAACATTACCGAATTGCAGCCTTCCGGTAGCAAACGCATGAGCATACAGGCATTTGCGGCAGGCCGGACGATTGAAGTCGGAACGGTTTTGTAACAGGCTGGAAACAAACGTAGAGGAAAGAAAACAATGGCTGTTTTTGAAGTGGTCGAGGGCGATATTACCCGATTGGCAGTCGATGCGATTGTCAATGCCGCCAATTCATCGCTGTTAGGCGGTGGCGGAGTAGACGGTGCAATACACCGCGCCGCAGGCAAAGAGCTGCTGGATGAGTGCCGAACTTTGGGCGGTTGCCGCACAGGCGAAGCCAAAATAACCAAAGGCTATCGTTTACCTGCGCGTTTTGTCATCCACACGGTCGGGCCGGTATGGTTTGGCGGACAACAAAATGAAGAGGCCAAATTGGCACAATCCTACGCTAATTCCTTGCTGCTTGCCCAGAAACACGATCTTCACAGTATTGCCTTTCCGTGTATTAGCACTGGGGTGTACCGCTTCCCGGCCGAAGCTGCCGCGCGTATCGCTTTGGAGAGTTTGAAGCAAACCCTGCCGCAATGTCCGGCAGTGGAAAAAATCATCTTCTGCTGTTTTTCCAAAGCAGATGCCGAATATTATCGGGCATTGCTGGCAGCCGAACAGGCCGTCTGAAATCCGCCGAACACTTGAAATCAAATATAAATCAGAAAGCAAAAATATGAGTATGTCCCTCGCCCAAAAACTGGCCGCCGACAGTGTTGCCGTAGTTGCCGAAGGGCGCAATCTTCAGGATGTCTTGGCGGAAATCCGCGCGGCGCATCCACAGCTGACGGCGCAGGAAAACGGCGCGTTGCAGGATATTGCCTACGGTTGCCAGCGTTATTTGGGCAGTTTGAAATATATGCTTGGACAAATGCTGAAAAAGCCGATTGACAATCCGCAGCTAGAAAGCCTGCTTTTGGCGGCAATGTACCAACTGCATTACACGCGTAATGCGCCTCATGCCGTGGTTAATGAGGCGGTGGAAAGCATTGCCAAAATCGGCCGCGGCCAGTTCCGCTCGTTTGCCAATGCGATTTTGCGCCGCTTTTTGCGTGAACGCGACAAGCTCGAGGCTTCCTGTAAAAAAGACGATGTGGCGAAACACAACCTGCCGCTGTGGTGGGTGGCTTACTTGAGAAACCATTATCCGAAACATTGGCACAACATCACCACCGCGCTGCAATCGCATCCGCCGATGACTTTGCGCGTCAACCGCCGACACGGCAATGCCGAAAGCTATTTGGAAAAACTGGCTACGGAAGGTATTCCGGCCAGGGCGTTGGACGAATACGCCGTGATGTTGGAAGAAGCCGTGCCGGTAAGCCGCCTGCCCGGTTTTTCAGACGGCCTGGTATCGGTGCAGGATTTTGGTGCGCAACGTGCTGCCTATTTATTGAACCCGAAAGACGGCGAACGCATTCTCGATGCCTGTGCGGCACCGGGCGGCAAGACAGGCCATATCTTGGAACTGGCAGATTGTCATGTTACCGCTTTGGATATAGATGAAGGCCGTCTGAACAGGGTGAAGAGCAACCTTGACCGTTTAGGCTTTCAAACGGCCTCTTTGGCTTGTGCCGATGCGCAGGACTTGACAGCGTGGTATGATGGCAAAGCCTTTGATGCTGTCTTGGCCGATGTGCCGTGTACTGCTTCGGGCGTGGCGCGCCGCAATCCCGACGTAAAATGGCTGCGCCGGCCGACCGATGCCGTCAAAACCGCACGCCAACAGGAAGCATTATTAGACGCGCTGTGGCAGACCCTGACGAAAAACGGCAGGATGTTGCTGGCTACCTGCTCGGTCTTTGTCGAAGAAAACGACGGTCAGTTGCAAAAATTCCTTAACCGCCATGCCGATGCCGAGTTGATCGAATCGCATGTGCTTTTACCGAACAAACATCAAGATGGCTTTTATTACGCGCTTATTAAAAAGCAGTAAAACGCTGATTGTACCGCTCTTGCTCGCCGTGTCGCTGAACGCGGCGGGCGAGGGCATCAGTGCGACCCGTGCCGAGGCAAAGCTGACCCATGCCGGACAGCTTTCCGTCAGCAGCCGTTTCCGCACCGACCTGCCCGACCAGCTTAAAGAAGCACTCAAACAGGGCGTCCCCCTGCATTTCAATTTGAGTTGGCAGCTGTCAGCGCCGTCCATGTCGTCTTATAAATTCAAGTTCGACCAGCTGCTCAACAACGACAGCACGATTCAATACAAATTGTCCTTCCATCCGCTGACCAACCGCTATCGCGTTACCGTCGGTACGTTTTCTACCGAGTACGACACGCTTGAAACTGCCTTGCGCGCAGTGGGCGCGGTCGCGAATTGGAAGGTTTTGTCCAAGGGCGCGCTGAGTGATGTGGCCGCCAAAGACACGAAGGCTGAAATCCGCCTGCTGCTGACAACCGCCAAGCTGCCCAAACCGTTCCAAATCAATGCCCTGACGTCTAAAAACTGGCATTTGGATTCCGGTTGGAAGTCCTTGTCGGTCGTGCAGGAGTAAACCATGCGCCGCTTTCTTCTGATTGCCGCCGTATTCGCCGTTGTTTTGTTGTACGGTCTGACTATTGCAACGGGCAGCAGCAACGTATTGTCCGATTATTTTTGGTGGATTGTTGCTTTGTGCGGCTTGCTGTTGCTGGTGTTGGCAGCGGTGTTGGTGCGCTATGTCGTGCTTTTGATGCGCGACAACAGCAAAAGCGTGTTCGGTTCTCAGATTGCGCGTCGGCTGTCGGGGATGTTTACCTTGGTTGCCGTATTGCCGGGCGTGTTTTTGTTCGGTATTTCCGCCCAGTTTATTAACGGTACGATTAATTCTTGGTTTGGCAACGATACCCATGAGGCATTGGAGCGAAGCTTAAACTTGAGCAAATCCGCGCTGAACTTGGCGGTGGACAATGCTGTCAGCAACGCCACGCCGGTGCAAATCGACTTAATCAGCGCCGCTTCGCTGGACGGCAACTTAGGGCAAGCGCTGGCAAAATCCGCGCTTACTGCCGACTTTGCCCAGCTGGCGCTTTACAACGCGACTACCCATAAAGTCGAGAAAAGCATCAATCCCCTGAAACTAAATCAACCCGAGCTCAACAAAGAAGGATGGGAGCAGCTGGAGCAGACCGGCTCGGTGCGCAGCTTGGAAAACATCGGCGGCGTGCTGTATGCTCAAGGTTGGATGCTGATCGGTACGCATAAAAATCAGGATTATGCGTTGTTTTTCCGGCAGCCGATTCCGAAAGATGTTGCCCAAGATGCGACGCTAATTGAAGCGGCCCGCGCCAAATACGCCGAGCTGAGTTATACCAAAAAAGGCCTGCAAACCTTTTTCCTGTCCACGCTGTTGGTCGCGACATTGTTGGCCATCTTTTTAGCGCTGGTTATGGCTTTGTATTTTGCCCGCCGTTTTGTGGCACCGGTGTTATCGCTGGCAGAGGGCGCGCGGGCGGTGGCTCAGGGTGATTTCAGTCAGACCCGGCCGGTATTCCGCAATGACGAGTTCGGCCGTTTGACCCAATTGTTCAACCACATGACCGAGCAATTGGCGATTGCCAAAGAGGCGGACGAGCGCAACCGTTTGCGCGAAGAAGCTGCCCGCCATTATTTGGAATGCGTGTTGGAAAGTTTGACCACAGGCGTGATTACTTTGGATGCCGATGGCCGTCTGAAAACCTTTAACAAAGCCGCCGAACAGATTTTGGGCGTTTCGCTGGTGTCTTTGTGGGGCAGCAACTGGCATCAATGGCACGGCAAATCGCCGCAGCAAACCCTGTTGGCCGATGTGTTTGCCGCCATTAATGAAACCGCCGACAGCGACAAACCCGTTCAAGTCGAATATGCCGCGCCCGATGATGCCCGAATCTTGTTGGGCAAAGCTACCATCCTGCCGGAGGATAACGATAACGGCGTGGTGATGGTGATTGATGACATTACCGTCTTGATACGCGCGCAAAAAGAGGCCGCATGGGGCGAAGTGGCGAAACGTTTGGCGCACGAAATCCGCAATCCGCTTACGCCTATCCAGCTTTCCGCCGAGAGATTGGCATGGAAATTGCATGATAAGCTTGATGAACAAGACGCCCAAATCCTCAGCCGTTCAACTGATACCATCGTCAAACAGGTTGCCGCGCTGAAAGAAATGGTCGAAGCATTCCGCAATTATGCGCGTGCGCCGTCGCTGAATTTAGAAAAACAAGATTTAAACGGTTTGGTGTCGGAAGTATTGGTATTATATGAGGCCGGCGCGTGCAAGTTTAATGCACGGCTCAGCGCCGACGCCTTGCCGATTGTTGCCGATACGACGGCGATGCGCCAAGTGTTGCATAACCTATTTAAGAATGCCGCAGAAGCGGCAGAGTCGGACGAAGCGCCGCAAGTAAACGTCGAAACAGGGCGCGAAGGCGGACAGGTTTTCCTGACCGTCTGCAACAACGGTAAAAGTTTCAGCAAAGAAATGCTGCACAATGCTTTTGAGCCGTACGTTACCGACAAACCGACAGGAACGGGGCTGGGTTTGCCCGTTGTGAAAAAAATTATCGAGGAGCATGGCGGCCGCATCAGCCTGAGCAATCAGAACAGCGGCGGCGCGTGTGTCAAAATAGCTTTACCGGAAATGGCAGAAACTTATGCGAAGCAGTGATATTTTGATTGTAGATGATGAAGTAGGCATCCGCGACCTGCTCTCCGAAATCCTTCAAGACGAAGGCTATACCGTTACTTTGGCCGAAAATGCCGAAGAAGCGCGCCAATTGCGTTATCAAACGCGTCCGGCCATGGTATTGCTGGACATTTGGATGCCCGATTGTGACGGTATCACTTTGTTGAAAGAGTGGGCGAAAAACGGCCAACTCAATATGCCTGTGGTGATGATGAGCGGCCATGCCAGCATTGACACCGCGGTTGAAGCCACTAAAATCGGCGCGCTCGATTTTCTGGAAAAACCGATTGCCTTGCAAAAACTCTTGTCTGCAGTAGAACGCGCCTTGAAACACGGCGAAGTTCAGACGGCCTCCGGCATGACTTTGGACAAACTGGGCAACAGCCCTGTCATTCAAGAAATGAACGGCAGTATTGAAGCGGCCGCCAAACACAACCGCCCGCTGTTGTTGGCCGGTGAGGCTGGCTCGCCGTTTGAGATTGTCGCCCGCTATCTGCACAAAAGCGGTACGCCTTGGGTGGCAACCGACCGTGTCGAACACATTGTCGATACGCCGATGGAGCTGTTGCAAAAGGCATCAGGCGGTATTTTGTATGTCGGCGATATTGCCCGTTACAGCAAAAACATCCAAAACGGCATTGCTTTCTTGCTGGAGAAAGCCGACCGCTACAATGTCCGTGTGATTGCTTCATGCGGCTTTAAACGCGGTGAGAGCGCCGATGACGTTGTTGCCGGCCGACTGGCAGAGCTGTTGAAAGAGCGCATCGATGTTCCTTCTTTGCGCAGCCAACCGGACGACATCGTCTTTTTAATCAACCGCATTATGACCGATTTGGCCGAAAGTCAAAAAATCCAGCCGGTAAAATTCAGCGACAGCGCATTAGTGGTTTTGCGCCAATACGATTGGCCGGGCAATTACGACCAGCTTGCCGAAACGGTGAAAAACATCATGTTGGAATCTGACGGCAAAGAAGTGGACGAGCAGGCCGTTGCCGTGGCTTTGGGTCAGAAGGAAAACGCGACGGCGACAGAAATCATCGGCGGCTTCAATTTCAATATGCCTTTGCGCGAATTGAGGGAAGAAGTCGAGCGCCGCTACTTTGAGTACCACATCGCCCAAGAAGGCCAAAATATGAGCCGTGTGGCGCAAAAGGTCGGTTTGGAGCGTACACACCTTTACCGCAAACTCAAACAACTCGGTATCAGCGTATCGCGCCGTAGCGCCGACAAATCCGAAGAATAAGCGCAATATCGGTTTAGATCACAAAAGAGGCCGTCTGAAAGCCATCAGGTTTTTCAGACGGCATCGTCATTTGACGGTTTGCTTAGACAAGCAATACTTTATAAAAATAATGATATGGCTCGGCATTGTTATTTTGCCTTTTAAGCCGACAGAAGTTTTATATCAATAAAATTTTCAGACGGCCTTGATTTACTTCATGCCGTCTGAAAAAAACATTACGAAAAGGGAACAGATTGATGACGGAAAACGAGCGTTTTGCTTGGTTGCAACTGGCATTTACGCCTTATATCGGCGCAGAAAGTTTTTTGGTGCTGTTGCAGCAATTCGGTAGTGCACAAGTAGCCTTGAGCGCGCCGGCAGACAAAATTACCGCGTTGGTGCGCCATAAACAGGCTGCCGAATCGTGGCGCAATGCGGACAAACGAGCTTTGGCGCAGCAGTCTGCCGAAGCCGCTTTAAAATGGGAAATGCAGGACGGTTGCCGTTTGTTGCTGCTGCAAGATGATGATTTCCCCGAAATGCTGACACAAGGCATTACCGCGCCGCCGGTTTTGTTTTTACGTGGTAATGCAGAGTTGTTGCACACACCTTCTGCCGCGATTGTCGGCAGCCGCCATGCCACGCCGCAGGCAATGCGGATTGCCAAAGATTTCGGCAGGGCGTTGAGCGAAAAAGGCATTCCTGTCGTATCGGGTATGGCTTCGGGTATCGATACTGCCGCACATCAAGGCGCATTGCAGGCAGATGGCGGTACCATTGCCGTCTGGGGAACCGGTATAGACCGCATTTATCCGCCGTCCAATAAACACCTTGCTTATGAAATTGCCGAAAAAGGATTGATTGTCAGCGAGTTCCCTTTGGACACGCGTCCGTTCGCAGGCAACTTTCCGCGCCGCAACCGTCTGATTGCCGCGTTATCGCAGCTGACATTGGTGGTCGAGGCGGCATTGGAATCCGGCTCATTGATTACCGCCAAGCTGGCGGCGGAGATGGGGCGCGAAGTGATGGCGGTACCCGGTTCGATAGACAATCCGCATAGCAAAGGCTGCCACAAGCTGATTAAAGATGGGGCAAAACTGGTTGAATGTTTGGACGATATTCTCCATGAGTGTCCGCAGCTATTGCAAAATACGCCTGTTCCATCATATTCTATAAATAAGACGGTCAAACCGAAAAACGATCAAACCAAACAGCTGCAACCAAAAACAATAGCGGATGAACCGCAAAGGCCGTCTGAAAACCTACCTGCCGCCCCATCAACAAGCGCCTTATTGGAAGCAATGGGTTACGACCCGATACATCCCGATATTTTAGCGCAACAAACCAATACGGCAGCGGCAGACGTGTACGCACAGCTTTTGGAATACGAACTTGACGGTATCGTCGCCGCCTTGCCGGGCGGTCGTTATCAGCGTGTCAAAGCATAAATTATCTATATTTAAGGAACCAGCATGACCGAAGTCATTGCCTATTTAATCGAACACTTCCAAGATTTCGACAATTGTCCGCCTCCGGAGGATTTGGGTCGCCTCTTGGAAGATGCAGGTTTTGATGCTACGGAAATCGGCAATACATTGATGATGATGGAAGTCTTGTTCAATACGTCCGAATTCTATGCCGAGCCGTTTAACAGCGACTCCCTGCGCGTATTCTGCCGTGAAGAAGCTGAAAACCTGCCGCAGGAAGTCATGGGCTTGATGCAGTATTTGGTTACCGAACACGCAATTACTTATGAGCAACGCGAAATCGTCATTCACGCCCTGATGCATATTCCATCGGACGAAATCACCCTCGATACCGCCAAAGTGTTGGTATTGCTGGTGTTGTGGATGCACAAGAGTGAGTTGCCCGTCCTGATAGGCGATGACTTGATGAGTGCGTTGACCGGACAAAACGTGATGCACTAAACCTTTTTTCAGACGGCCTCAATCATAAAGGCCGTCTGAAACATAAATCCAATACATCCAAAAGAGAACAACAATGGCGAAAAACCTATTAATCGTCGAATCCCCGTCCAAAGCCAAAACCCTGAAAAAATATCTGGGCGGTGATTTTGAAATTTTGGCGTCTTACGGTCATGTCCGCGACTTGGTTCCAAAAAGCGGAGCAGTCGATCCCGACAATGGCTTTGCCATGAAATACCAATTGATCAGCCGCAACAGCAAACACGTCGATGCCATCGTTGCCGGTGCCAAAGAAGCTGAAAACATCTACCTCGCAACTGACCCGGATAGGGAAGGCGAAGCCATTTCTTGGCATCTTTTGGAAATCCTAAAATCCAAACGCGGCTTGAAAAACATCAAGCCGCAGCGTGTCGTGTTCCACGAAATCACCAAAAACGCCGTGCTCGATGCGGTTGCCCATCCGCGCGAAATCGAAATGGATTTGGTCGATGCGCAACAAGCCCGTCGCGCTTTGGACTATTTGGTTGGTTTCAACCTTTCGCCATTGTTGTGGAAAAAAATCCGCCGCGGTTTGAGCGCAGGCCGTGTGCAAAGTCCCGCTTTGCGCCTGATTTGCGAACGCGAAAACGAAATCCGCGCGTTTGAAGCGCAGGAATATTGGACGGTACATCTCGACAGCCACAAAGGCCGCAGCAAGTTCACCGCCAAACTGGCCCAATACAACGGCGCGAAACTCGAACAATTCGACCTGCCGAACGAAGCTGCTCAAGCCGACGTGTTGAAAGAACTCGAAGGCAAAGAGGCTGTCGTTACCGCCATCGAAAAGAAAAAGCGCAGCCGCAATCCTGCCGCGCCGTTCACCACTTCTACCATGCAGCAGGATGCCGTGCGCAAACTCGGTTTTACCACCGACCGCACCATGCGTACCGCTCAGCAACTTTATGAAGGTATAGACGTAGGGCAGGGCGCCATCGGTCTGATTACCTATATGCGTACCGACAGCGTGAATTTGGCTGATGAAGCGTTAACCGAAATCCGCCATTACATCGAAAACAAAATCGGCAAAGAATATCTGCCGAGTGCCGCCAAGCAGTACAAAACCAAATCCAAAAACGCCCAAGAAGCACACGAAGCGATCCGTCCGACTTCCGTGTACCGCACGCCCGAAATCGTCAAACCCTTCTTGAGCGCAGACCAGTTCAAACTGTACCAAATGATTTGGCAGCGCACCGTTGCCTGTCAGATGACGCCCGCCAAATTCGACCAAACCACCGTCGATATTACCGTCGGAAAAGGCGTATTCCGCGTAACCGGACAAGTGCAAACCTTCGCAGGCTTTTTGAGCGTGTATGAAGAAAGCAGTGACGACGAAGAGAGTGAAGACAGCAAAAAACTGCCCGAAATGAGCGAAGGCGATAAATTGCCGGTTGACAAACTTTACGGCGAACAACACTTCACCACTCCGCCGCCGCGCTACAACGAAGCCACGTTGGTTAAAGCTCTCGAAGAATACGGCATTGGTCGCCCTTCAACCTACGCCAGTATCATCTCCACGCTCAAAGACCGCGAATACGTTACCCTTGAGCAAAAACGCTTCATGCCTACCGATACAGGCGACATCGTCAATAAATTCTTGACCGAACACTTCGCCCAATACGTCGACTACCACTTTACCGCCAAACTCGAAGACCAGCTTGACGAAATTGCCAACGGCAAACGCCAATGGATTCCCGTGATGGATAAATTCTGGAAACCATTTATCAAGCAAGTAGAAGAAAAAGAGGGTATTGAACGCGCTAAATTTACTACGCAGGAACTCGACGAAACCTGCCCGAAATGTGGCGAACACAAGTTGCAAATCAAATTCGGCAAAATGGGTCGTTTTGTTGCTTGCGCCGGTTATCCCGAGTGCAGCTACACGCGCAATGTCAACGAAACTGCCGAAGAAGCTGCTGAACGCATCGCCAAAGCGGAAGCAGAACAAGCCGAACTTGACGGACGCGAATGCCCTAAATGCGGCGGTCGCCTAGTGTACAAATACAGCCGCACGGGCAGCAAATTCATCGGTTGCGCCAACTATCCGAAATGCAAACACGTTGAACCGCTGGAAAAACCGAAAGATACCGGTGTCCAATGCCCGCAATGCAAAAAAGGCAACCTCGTCGAGCGCAAATCCCGTTACGGCAAACTGTTTTACAGTTGCAGTACCTATCCCGACTGCAACTACGCCACATGGAATCCACCCATTGCAGAAACCTGTCCAAAATGCGCGTGGCCAGTTTTGACCATCAAAACCACCAAACGCTGGGGTGTGGAAAAAGTCTGCCCGCAAAAAGAATGCGGCTGGAAAGAGCAAATTGAACCGCCGGCACCGAAGGAATAATTAGTTAATGAAATAGTAAATGCCGTCTGAAAAATGATTTTCAGACGGCATTGTTGTTTCTAAAAGAATAGAGTGAAATACGGCTTGATGGCAGTTTCACTATATAATTGAGACCGTCTGAAAACTCGGCATCTTTTACAAATCATGGCAAACAACAAACATTCCAAACACACCAATCAAGTACGTATCATCGGTGGGCAATGCAGGGGACGAAAGTTAACATTTTTATCTGCAGACGGTCTGCGTCCGACACCTGACAGCGTGCGTGAAAAACTGTTTAATTGGTTGGGTCAGGATTTAACCGGCAAAACAGTATTGGATTTATTCAGCGGCAGTGGTGCTTTGGGAATGGAGGCTGCTTCTCGTCATGCGGCAAAAGTGGTAATGGTCGATAACCACCGCCAAACTGTTCAAACGCTTCAGAAAAATATCCGTGAATTAGGTTTGAAACAAGTAGAAATCGTGTGTTCAGACGGCATGGCTTATCTGGCAAGGCCGTCTGAAAAATTTGATGTTGTGTTTCTTGATCCGCCGTTTGCATGGGAAGATTGGCAAAATCTGTTTATCCGATTGCAAAGCCACTTGAAAAATGGGGCAATGGTCTATATTGAAGTAGGAAAGCTGCCTGAAAAACCGGATTGGCTGGAAATTTATCGGGAAGGAAAGGCGGGAATGAGTAGGTTTGAATTGTTACTCTATTCGCAAGTTGCTGAATAGTATAGAATTTGAGAATCATTCCCAAGGTGTAAAACATTCTTTCAAACGGATTGTTCTGACGTCATTTGTGCTATAATCCGCGCCCAATCGGTTTTGATAATTTAAGAAAAAAGGAAATAGAAATGTCGCTCTTTATTACAGATGAGTGCATTAACTGCGATGTGTGCGAGCCGGAATGCCCTAATGATGCCATTTCGCAAGGTGAAGAAATTTACGAAATCAATCCAAATTTGTGTACTCAATGTGTAGGCCATTACGATGAGCCTCAGTGCCAACAGGTATGTCCTGTCGACTGTATCTTGATTGATGAAGAGCATCCTGAAACACACGAAGAGCTGATGGCTAAGTACGAAAAAATCATTCAGTTTAAATAAATAGTGTTTAAAAGCAAAAGCTTGGATATTTTTAAAGAAATAAATGAAAAAAAATCTTGACGGAAATCTGAGTTGCCAATAAACTAGCGTTCTCTTTTGGAGGGATTCCCGAGCGGTCAAAGGGGGCAGACTGTAAATCTGTTGCGTGAGCTTCGAAGGTTCGAATCCTTCTCCCTCCACCAAAAATTCTTACTTGGAGCAAAAAAGTGAGTATGCGGGTGTAGCTCAATGGTAGAGCAGAAGCCTTCCAAGCTTACGGTGAGGGTTCGATTCCCTTCACCCGCTCCAAACAATTTCGCCCATGTAGCTCAGGGGTAGAGCACTCCCTTGGTAAGGGAGAGGTCGGCAGTTCAAATCTGCCCATGGGCACCATCTCATTATTACCCTTTCTTTCAAAAGCTTAGATTATAGGATATTGCCATGGCTAAGGAAAAATTTGAACGTAGCAAACCGCACGTAAACGTTGGCACCATCGGTCACGTTGACCATGGTAAAACCACTCTGACTGCTGCTTTGACTACTATTTTGGCTAAAAAATTCGGTGGCGCTGCAAAAGCTTACGACCAAATCGACAACGCTCCTGAAGAAAAAGCCCGCGGTATTACCATTAATACCTCACACGTAGAATACGAAACTGAAACCCGTCACTACGCACACGTAGACTGCCCGGGTCACGCCGACTACGTTAAAAACATGATTACCGGTGCTGCCCAAATGGACGGCGCGATCTTGGTATGTTCCGCAGCTGACGGTCCTATGCCACAAACTCGCGAACACATCCTGTTGGCTCGCCAAGTAGGTGTGCCTTACATCATCGTATTCATGAACAAATGCGACATGGTTGACGATGCCGAGTTGTTGGAACTGGTTGAAATGGAAATCCGTGACTTGTTGTCAAGCTACGACTTCCCAGGCGACGACTGCCCAATCGTACAAGGTTCTGCACTGAAAGCTTTGGAAGGTGACGCTGGTTACGAAGAAAAAATCTTCGAATTGGCTGCTGCTTTGG
>NZ_JBQCWS010000010.1:0-29994 GCF_051957155.1 Neisseria sp. P0019.S002 | reverse complement strand
CGGTTCAGCTGGCAGTCGGAATTTGTTCCATTTAAAGGCCAAAGTCATAGCAGATAAGCTCTTTCAGCCGGTTCAGCTGGCAGTCGGTTTTTGTTCCATTTAAAGGCCAAAGTCATAGCAGATAAGCTCTTTCAGCCGGTTCAGCTGGCAGTCGGAATTTGTTCCATTTAAAGGCCAAAGTCATAGCAGATAAGCTCTTTCAGCCGGTTCAGCTGGCAGTCGGTTTTTGTTCCATTTAAAGGCCAAAGTCATAGCAGATAAGCCTTTTCAGCCGGTTCAGCTGGCAGTCGGTTTTTGTTCCATTTAAAGGCCAAAGTCATACAAAAAAAGAAACTGCTTTGGGCAGTTTCTTTTTTGGATCAGGCTAGGCTCTCTCAAATTTAAAATGAAGTCTAGCAACTTTCCTACCTTCTTTTTCAGGAATAAATTCAATCTTCCAACCATCCTTTTCAACCAATTCTTTAATAGCTGGTTCAATAACTCGAATCCGAAGATTTTTGAAATTATTCAAATAAGAATCAGGTACTTCCATTTCTCTAGCAAATTCTTCAACCGTTGTCTTATACCAACCACTGGAAGATTTTATACCGTCTTTTTTAGTTCTAAATTGTTCAAACTTTTCAAGTAACCTCCAAGAGTATAAGGAACGTAAGGAAGATGCTTGAAGTAACTGATATTGAGTAAATCTTTCTGTTACATCAAATAAAAAAGGGGCAATCTCAGCATTAAATTTTACACCAACATATCCCTCATTCTCCTCGTATTTGATAATTGAAAACCACGGGTACATTGTAGTTTCGCGTCTTTCCTCGTCCTCTAAAAATACCGTAACCGCCCTGCTCAACATACCTTTAGCTGACTCTTTCATCTGCTCATAAGCCTGATTAAGCGGTAAATTAAATGTTTCGGCATACTCTTTAGCTGTAATTTTTGCCAAACCATTTAAACCATTTAGCTTCGCAAGAGCGCAAGCTACAATCCGTTTTTCAGACAAATTCAAACCCATTGCAGAACGATTCAAACTATTAGCCATAACGATGTTTTTAGATTGTAGTCCTGACAACCTTTTTCGCTGTTGGGGTAATTTATTAATTTGAGCCATTTAAATGAACCTTTTTATCCGATACTGGATTATCGGATAAAATTTAAAATGGTACAAGTATTTTTTTTGTACCATTTTAAAAATGTTGATAAGTTCGATTGTGGATAACTTTAAAATTATAGGTGTTGAAAATAGTCGGAATTTGTTCCATTTATAGTCGGAATTTGTTCCATTTATAGTCGGAATTTGTTCCATTTAAGTCGGAATTTGTACCAGTAAAGCGACTAAAAACCGTACCAAATAAGGCTTTCAAAGTGCCTAAAAATAATTAAAAATAATTTAAAAACAGATGAAAAACCAATTCCAAGAAAAATTTTGGGGATAACTCGAAAGATTTTCAGCAGAAAATCTGCGAACTTGGGAAAGAAACTAAGCATAGTTTCGTTTGTTGGAAAACCGGTTACTGGTTTCTCTGAGATCGTGAATCTGCTGATTCACTATCCCAGCCCCTCGTTCAGTCTGCTGACTGAACTCAATTTTTTATTCTTATTTTTTCTAGGCTTGTTTCTTTGCTGATAGCAGTTATCAACAGATTTTGTGTATAAGCTGGGTATTAATAGGGGAGAGTATAGCTATTCATCATTGGTCATCCGTGAGACATAGCCGTCATAACGCGGATTTTCAGACATTTGATATTTTTCTTTCAGTAAATCCAACGCTTCATAGACCAAATCTACACGTCTGAGCTTTTCGCCGTTCTCTCGGCAATATCCCTGTTTTCTCAAGTTCAAAACAAGCATATCTAGCTCAATCAGAAAATCGTCATTGATATACAGCGAATAGCTGCGTTTGCTTTTGTCTGTCATAAAGCCACATTTTATAAAAAATATATTTTATAAAATTATAGTTTTGAATCATACGCTTATTTAAGCAAAATCATAAAATCATGATTTTATGATTGTGAAACTATTTACAATTAAAACGATATTGTTTACACTGAAAAGCATGAAGAAGGTATCAAATCCTCCATACGTCAAAACATCACTTTTAGAATCAATCAGTTGTTATTAAATACAAATATAACAATATCAAACGTCATCACAGCGGATACTTTTATCTGCGCCCAAAAGTTATAACAATCAAAATCGTTCCGTACAAAACATTACGGGATATGCCTTTTACATTTTCGTTAGTGATAACCAAACTGGAAGGAAATCCCATGAAGTACCTCGCTTTTATACTTATCTCTTTTTCATTGCTCGGCTGTTCGGCAAACAAACAGCCTAAATCCCCTTGCGCTTGCGATTTTGTTCCAATCAATCAAGTGGTGGCTTAAATGAAAAAGTATCTTCCCCTCCTGGCTTGTAGCCTTTTACTGGCGTGTTCAGAATCTCCTAGTTCGGCTGAAACCCAAAATGGCCAGATGTTTGTTGGCATTTGGGTAAACCCAGTAAAACCAGCTCAACAAAATAGTAGCTTCGCTATTGATGACCGTATTTTGATTGAGAAAAAGGCCGATGATGTTTTTAGCGTATCGGTTTTAGCTCGTGGTGTTTTCACAGAAATGAAGTTTGACCCAAAAACTAATTTACTGTGTACCCAAGATACAGACCGTGCCTGTTTCCGCTTGGAAAATGCCAATACTCTAACCATCGGCTCAGAAAATGGGTTGTTGACCTATCAGCGAACCAAATAGCTTTTACCTGAAAAAATTAAATCGAGTTAGAAAGGATATTCAAATGGAATCTAAATTATTCGTATTTGCTTTATTGTTTGGATTGGCAGCTTGTGCGGAATCTGTACCTGACGTAACCGGTACTTATCGTGATAAAGGCAAACATATCCAACGTGATTATGAAATCACTCGATTAGAAGCTGACCCAAAAAAATTCAAAATGGTTATTACAGAACGCTGGCGCGACAATGAATTGAAAAAGAACCATGTTTATACCTATACCACACAAAATAAATTTTGTGAGGAATCCACGTTATCAAGTTGCTTCACATACGATGAAAAACAACAAGGAATCAGGTTAGATGGATTTGAAAACTTTTTTCCGAAAGTAAATTGAGATGGCAAATTCTTCAACGCAACAAAGTGTTGATTCATTATCAACACTTTCAGAGCAGCTAAAAGCATATTTTTCAACTCTTGATGAAAAATTTGATTCAATCATTTTGGAGAATGTTGAAAATTTTTATCAGCAGGTTATGGAAAACACAATTCCAATTTTAGCGGCTATGTTGTTCTGCTGGATGGTTTATCAGGCAATACATTTGATGTATGCCAGAGTAGATGCGAAAAAGCTGACTTTGGACTTCTTCAAATTTTTTTTGATTCTAACCTTAATTGGCTCGTGGGCTGACGTGTATCACTATATTGGCGAACCAGTAATTTACGGAATACCTGAGCTTGTTGGCTCTATGGTTGGTCAATCGCAATCAGCTTTAATTTATTCTTTCGCTACTCTTGTATTCGATGAAATTTATAAGGGTTTTTCTTCCGTAAGTAGCGGTGGGGTTTTAGAAATTGCTTTTGTTCTACCTGTTGTTGGCGTGTATTTAGTGGTTATGTTGTTGGCTATTGTAGCGATTGGTTTGTATTTTTTAGTGTTTCTACAATGCAAACTAATTTTAGCTCTGATGATAATCACTGCTCCGATATTCATTGGTTGTGCAATGTTCGATTCAACCAAAAACTTTTTTAATAACTGGGTAGCTCTGATATTCAACCAATTTTTAACACTCCTGTTATTGGCATTAGCTACACAGTTGATTATGGGGGTCATACCAGCAATTTATAAAAAAGTATTTCCATCTGAGGTCGCTACTTTTGCCTCTGCTATTGGTATGGCGCTTTCCTTATTCGTCACATTAGTAACATTTGCCAAAATGCCAAGTATCGCCTCTAGCTTAGCTTCAAGCGGTTTCGGCATTACTAGTACAGGCGTTGGTAATGTAATGTCTGCTGCTAAAAAGTTTTTTACAAAAGGACTAGCCAAATAAATTAAGGGTTGGAAATGGAAAACTTAGATAAATTCAAAAAAGACAGCCAAGCATTTTTAGACGCACTCGGTGTGTCGTATGAAAAAGAGGATAAGCGTAAAAACAAGCTACTGTTATGGTGCTTGATTTTGATCAGCGTGTTGGTTGTCGGAATCATTGTTTTGGCATTTACCATCATGCGAATGATGCCGCTGAAACAGACTGAGCCGATTATTGCGGTGGTCGATAGTGCAACTGGTATTGTTGAAAAAGTCGTTCATCTTGAAAACGATTCAGACCCATCTGCTTTCAAAATGTGGATTCAATCAACCGTCAATTCAGTTGTGAATGCCCGATATGGCTATGCCTACATCGGTAGCGGAAAATCACTTGAAGAACGTTATAACAATGCTGCCGTATTCATGGATACCAATGTAAAACGTGATTTTTTTGCAGAAGTAGCGCCGGATAATCCAAACAGTCCTTTCTCTCGTTTGGGTAAAACTGGAACGATCGAAGTCGATGTATCTTCAATCAACGTAACTGATGATAAGCGATTTCAAGTTAATTTCCGTACTCGTATGAAAAATCAGGGAGCAGAACAGGTTTATTCATATTCTGTTGTCGGTTCGTATGTTACTGGCAATTACGATGATTTGAGCGTGGAACAGCAACGACTGAATGCTTTTGGATTCAAAATTACAGGCTGGTCTGTTTCGCAGAATGCTTCAACCGATGCTTTATCTTCTTCGTCAGCAGTCGGTTTACCTGAACAAGCGGCAGTCGTGCCAAATGTTTCAGAAACAACAGAGGAAACTAAGAAATGAAAACCGCGTTAATAACTTCTTTGGCGTTATTGGTTTGTTCCGGTGCAATTCAGGCGGCAACAGTGCCGAGAGCAGTGTCAGAAGATTCTCGTGTCCGTGTTGTCCGTTTTAATCCAAATCAGGTTGTTGAAATTGATACGGCTTTCGGTTTTGCAACAACGGTTGAATTTGGAACTGAACAGATTAAAACAGTTGTGTCAGGCGATACTATCGGCTGGCAGATAGTTCCTCAAGGAAACCGTTTATTTATCAAACCAGCGGAACAGCCGCAAGCAGGAATGAGCAGCACTAACGTAAATGTGATTACTGATAAACACAATTACTACCTGCATTTACGCAGTGGTAGCCGCAAAAACCCAGTTTTTGTAGTACGTTTTGATTACAGCCAGCCTACTGACGTAGCGAAGAGCAAGGCGGCCGCCAATAAAGCACCGACATTTAGGCAGAATAACTATAACTACTCACAAACCAAAGTAAAAGGTATCAAAATCAAGTCTGTTTTTGATGATGGCCAATTTACTTATTTTGAGTTTGATAACCGCCAATCTTTACCTGCAATTTATTTGGTCAATGCGCGTGGTCGTGAAGAATTAACCAATGTGCGCCGCGAGGGTAAATATGTGGTGGTAGAAAAAACAGGTCGAATCTTCGCTTTACGTTTAGGCGACATTGTGAAATGTATTCGCAATGAAGATTTCAAGGATTGAAGAGGTGTGAAATGAGCAATCAGGAAAATGAAAAAGATTTTTTAAATTCCGAACCCGAAGAAATTAACGTACCTCCTGAACCTGAATTAGGGGCGAATGAAAATATCAAAGTTAAACCAAAAGTAACTTTAAACAAAAAACCGATAGCTCAGGCAGTCGGATTGATTTCTGTTGCAGCTATCGTATTTGGCGGTTTGGCATATATTAAATTGTCAGATAAAGAAGAAAAGTCAGAAGATTTGGGTGTGGTTAGCAATCCTGTATCAAACCCAAATAGTACCGATTCCTCGGTAAATAAACTGAGTTTTAATCCTCCACAAGAAGCTATTGCTGTGCAGCAGGCAGAACAACCAGTACCTCCGCCGCCTATGCCTCAGCAACCGCAGGTTGATGAAGCAGCAGAAGCGCGTAAAACACAGGAAAGAGCAATGCTCGAAGCACGATATAAATCATCGGTTATGGTAACAGGTGGTAGTGGCGATATATCGCCGAATGCCGCACAAGCCAACGGTCAAACCGATATGCAGGCTTTTTTTGCTGCAATGGCTCAAGGTGGTGGTCAAAACGGTGCAGCACTCCAAACACAAAGCCAGTCGCAAAGTGCAGCTAGCACTCAAGGAGGCCGGTTTAATTCGGGGACAAGCCAAGCTCCTATTTCAAGTGCTTCTTACAATCCGAATCGTGAATTTTTGGTTCAGCAGGGAAAAGTAATAGATGCCGTGGTGGAAACAGCAATAAAAAGCGATATTCCATCAACCATTATTGCCCGCGTAAGCGATCCGGTCTATGGCGAACAGGGTAGATATGAATTGTTGCCTGCCGGTACACGGTTGTTTGGGGAATATTCCTCAGTTGTGAAAGCTGGTCAGACTGAAATCGCGGCCATTTGGCGCAGGGCAATCACGCCGCAGGGTGTTGAAATTATGTTAGACAGCCCAGCAACCAATAATCTAGGTATCGTTGGTATGGGTGGAAAGGTAAATAATCACTTTTTCCGTATGTTCGGTACAGCAGCTTTGTTATCGGTATTTGGTGCGGCCACAGCAACGGTTGATGTTAAAGGCAGCGACAATAACAACAGCGCGGCTCAATACCGTTCTGAGGTAGCTAATGCGTTTAATGATACCGCTCAAAATATGTTGTCTAAACACGCAGATATTCCGCCAACTATTGAAGTCAAACACGGTGCGCAAATTAAGATACTGGTTGCCAAAGATTTAGATTTTTCATCCCTTTTGAATTGAGGTAGTTATGTCTGTTGCATTGCTTCACAACATCATGAAAGTCGATTTCGGCGAAGCATTTGAAGATGATGATGTAACGGAAATTTCCGTAAATAAGCCTTATGAGTTCTTTATCGCAAAAAAAGGCTGTAAAGGAATGCAACGGATTGAACAGCCGAAATTGAGTTATAAGCGGTTAAAGGCGTTTGCGGATTTGATAGCAACCAATACCCATCAGAAAATTTCTGATGAAACACCGCTTTTGTCCGCTCAAATCGAATCCATTAAACATAAGGATTTGTTTTACCGGATTCAGGTTGTCAAAGACCCAGCCGTATATCAGGGCAGAATTGCACTTTCAATCCGGAAGCCGTCAATTATGAGCCTTGAATACGATATTTACCGCGATATGTTTGACGGCCTGAAAGCCTATCACGGAATGTCGCCAGCAGATGAAGAGTTGTTAGGGTTGTATGAAAACGGCGAATTTTGGCAGTTTGTCAAACGTGCAGTACAACTGAAAAAAAATGTGTTGATTTCTGCCGGTACGGATTCAGGGAAGACTACGCTGTTTAATTCGCTGATTAAGCTGATTGATATGAATGAAAGAATCATCACGATTGAGGACGCCAAAGAATTAGATCCGCCACAGCCTAATACTTTGCAGCTTTATTATTCACGTGGTGGTCAAGGTACATCAAAAGCCAATGCACAGCATTTAATGGAAGCATGTTTGCGGTTGCGTCCAGAGAGAATTTTTCTAGGCGAAATTCGGGGAGATGAAGCCTTTATGTTTTTGAATCTGATTTCATCAGGCCATCCGGGTGCAATCGCCACAATTCACGCTGATACGCCCGAACTAGCACTAGATCGCATGTCACTAATGGTTTTAAGAGCGGGTACAACGCTCAATGCTGAACAGGTCAAGGAATTTGTCAGACAGAATATAGATGTCATTATCCAATTAAAAAGAACGCCTACGGGTGGTTACGGTTGCGAAAACATATATTACAAAGGTTATGCGGAAAAGAAAGGATTGAAGTCATGAAAAAATCATTGATAGTTCTTCCGGTTTTGTTCTTGGCGGCCTGTTCGCAAGCAAACGGAGACGGCGGTGTATATCATCGGGTAGGGCAGACAGCTTTTGAACAACAACACGGCATGAGTAGTGCGCTGGTTATTGCAGATGATGAACAATCTGCCTACATCGAAAATAGTTGGGCAAAAACGCCGCTGGTTTTGAAAAATCAAGGCGGCCAGAAAATTGTTCAGCAAGACGGTTTTGATTTATACCTGTTGGAAGTCAACGGTAAGACAGCAATTCTTACCGATATTGATAACCCAAAACAACAATTCCGTTTTGAAAAAGGAGAACAACAATGAAGCCGTTAGCCTTGTTATTACTGCTTGCTGTTGCTGGGTCGGTTATGGCAGAACCGGCTAATAATTTCAGCAATATTGTTCAAAATTTTGCTCATTCCCACGGCCTTAAGTATGTTCAGACCGCAACCGATACACAAAACGGTTGGTCTTATAACTTTTATCCGCAGGGAAAATGTACCGGTGCAACTTGCGGTGGCCTATTGGTTAATTACCGCTATGTCGAACAGGAGAATTGTGTCGATAGAACAGGCTTGTTTGGCGATTTGCCGATTATTGTTAAAGGCCGTCTAGCATTGTTTACTATGCCGCACGTTGCCGACAATTCCAGCCAATTAAGGGACTATCTGACGGTATATGATAAGGGCGGATGTTATTCCATTTCCTATGGTACAGATGGCAACGGTTTTGAAGATTCGTTTTTATTGGCCGAACAGTTGATAGGAGATGAAGAATGAAACCATTATTGCTTGCTTTATTGGTTGGTTCTGCGTGTGCTTCAGTCCATGCCTTGCCACTGACCTATGACAATCTTGTCCGAAAGTACAGTGCCAAATATGGTCATGATCCGCTGTTGATTCATGCCCAGATTCAACAAGAATCTGGGCATAACGCAAGCGTATGTTCGGGAGCAGGTGCTTGTGGTTTGATGCAAATCATGCCTTTAACGGCACCTGAGTTGGGTTTAACTGCTGCTGAAAGGTTTAACCCTGAAAAAAATATTGCTGGTGGTACGCTGTATATGCGTCGTCTGCTCAGTTCTAATAACGGCATTATGGCTTATGCGTTGTATTCGTATAACTGGGGGTCTGGCAATTTTGGCAAATACAAAAAAGGTTTGAAAAAAATGCCGGCCGAAACCCGAAATTATGTCATCAATATTGCACGGTTTTACCAACAATACGGCGGTAAAGGCGATTATTTCAGCAACATTAAAAGTATTGGTCAAAATGGAAAAACGACCAAAACAGAAAGCATTGACAATACAAACCGTACCAAAATTGAAAATATGCAAAAAGCTGAAAATGTCTGCCCTCGTGTGAAATTACCTGAGCAAGAAATCAGCAATAGCGCAAATGTGGCGATTGAAGTTGGTGGAACAGTAGCCGGAACAGTTTCAGGAAGCGGTAAAACTGTATTTGACCCAGCAAAATTTGCACAACTCACAATGGCGATTCAGAAAGCCAAAGAATCATTAGATATTATGCGCGGCCAATATGATGCGCTGACAAAAGGTTTGGCTGGGTTGGGTTTACTAACAAATATTGCTACTGTCGCAGGTTATGAAATGCCAAGCACCATGAATGAAAATGTCATGGTTAAGTGGGGTAATAAGCAAGATGTTTCACTGTATCAGCAGTTACAGGAAATGAAAGCCGCTGATACCGGTGTTTATGCCAGTGCAGAACTGGATAAATTAACCAATCAGAATGCTGCTGCGATTAATAGGGCATATACAGAATCCGAACTAGCATGGTCTAAAGCCAACTGTGCGGCAAACAATTTAGATAGCTTGATGAAGGTAAAGGCTAAAACCCAAAAACAAGCTAAAGATTTAAATAATGCGATCCGTTTTGAAACGGCCGTAATCGAGGCAAATGAAGCCAAAATCAAAGCCAATTTGCTGATGATGAACAGTTCGTACCAATCTTACAGGATTAGTGCTTCTCAAATCTACGCAAATTGGAAGGCTTCAAAATGAGTAGAGGCAAACGACACGATAAAAAACAGATGATTGTCTATGTCAGTGAAAGTTTTTTTCATTTGATTAATGCTTATTACAAATCAATCAATACCGAATTGGCTAAAAAGACAACAATCGGGCGTATTCGGCGAAATGACTTGATTGTCGAAGCCTTACAAGATTGGTGTGAAAAAAAGGGTTTGAAATGCAGGGTTGCTTATAGAGAGGTAGAGGAAAATGAAAAAGTATAGTCTGTTTATTCCGCTGATTTTATTCATGCCGTTTGCGGTTTCGGCACAGTTTGACAGTTTGATAAATAAACACGCGGCATTACAGGGATTAGACCCGAATTTAGTCCGTGCGGTTATGGTACAGGAAAGCACTTATAACCCAAATGCCACATCAAATAAAGATGCTCGCGGCCTTATGCAAGTCATACCGGCAACCGCTATACAGATGGGTATCTCCCCAAAAGACTTGTATAAACCTGAACCAAATATTATTGCCGGTACACGTTACCTGCGTTACCTGACTAAATATTTCAATGGAAACCTAGACCTTATCCTAGCAGGTTATAACGCAGGGCCAGGGGCGGTTGAGAAATATAAGGGCATTCCGCCCTACAAAGAAACAACCAAATATGTTCGTGAAGTCAAAATTCGTTACGCACGGTTGAATAACGGTGAATCCCCTACGATAAAAGGCGGTAGCCGTAAGTTAGAACAAAGCACATTGATGGTTTACGGTTCTTGGTTGGGAAGCGGTAAAAAAGGCCAAACCGTTCAGACGGCCAGTAATCAGACACAGGCCGCTCCTATTAAAGTAGTGAAAAGGGTAGAGGTTAAAGATGCTCAACCTCAAGAGCCTGCCGCCAATACAACGGTATTTTCCTCTAATAGCCCACAACGCTCAGGTTTTGTACAAACACTTGATGAAAACGGCAATTTTGTAACTTTATAGGGAGTATGTAATGAGAATATCAATATTAGCCTTAATCGTTTTGCTTGGCGGTTGCGCTCAGGTCAACAGCGTATTGTCATCAGCCAATTCCGTATTGGGAACGGCCAATGATGCGTTGGGAACGGTAAACGGTAAGGTCAGTAGCGTAACCGGTTATGCAAGCGGCGATAAGGTGTACAACGTTGGCAATAAATCTACGGCTGCGTATGACCTTATCGGATTTAAAGTAGTTGTTGCCAACATTGATCCGAAAGGTGGTATTGCAACAGGGTTTTCAGGTAGAGCAGATGTGATATTTACAGGAAAGCTAAAAAATAAGACGAATAGGCGTATTGGCGTAAGTTTCTCAGTTCCAATATATGATAAATCAGGTAACTATCTGAGGTCTGCAACTAAAACAGCTTATGCTCCTGCTCATGAAACTGCGGTTATTGATTTACAGGAAATGGGTGTAATTGAATGGAACGGAGGGGAACGCCCTAACGTTCAAAAAATGAAGTTCGGTTTGCAAAAATTTTAATCTACTTTTTATTTCTATCGAAAGGAAATCACAATGAAAAAGTTATCTTCAACTCAAGCAATGGCCGTTATGTTGTTTACTGCTTCGACTTATGCCAATGCAGGTATCGGCACTAAAATCAAATCGGCATTGAATAATGTCGGTACTGAATTAGTAATTGCCGGTGCAGGCGTATTGTTCGTTGCGGTCGTGCTGATTGCTATCAATATGTTCTTCACTCCTATCCGTAACCTGAAAACTTGGGTATGTGGCTTGTTGGTTGGTGGTGTGATTTTGGTGTTTGCGGAAGATATTGTGAACTGGATTCTTACGCTGTCAGGTTCATCAGGCTACTAAGGATTGAAAAATGGAAACCACTAAACAACAAAAAGACCCGTTGTTTGCTGGTTTGGCGAGGGAAGCTCGCTGGTTGGGGCTTCCTATCAACATCTTTATATTGTTCCTGTTTTCTGCATTTTTTCTGTTTTTTGGAATCAAGGCGGCGTTTGGCGGTTTCTTTAAACCCGTCTTATCTGTGGCGGCGTTGTATGCGTATCTTACAGCGTTGACTTATCAAGAGGACAGGGGCGTAAATTTTGCACTGTTTAAACACAGACGGCGATTTACGAACTCACAAAAGATGTACCACGGATATAGTTATGAAACGAATCCGCGCCAAAAAAGCAAGTTAGGATTGGAATATCGGTTCAGTCAGGAAGCGGAGAAAGAAAACATGGAAATCTCAAATTTACCTTATTTGTTTCATATTCGGCCTGAAATTATCAAGTTGGCCAACGGCGATTTAATGACCGTCATCGAATTAGACGGCCTGAATTTTGAAACAGAAAGCTATGATGATTTGGCTTTGTTGAAAAAATTCCGTGCTGACCTGTATCGGCAGATGAACTCACGCATTGTGCCGTATATTCATTACATAAGAAAAGAAGTTGAGCCGGAAAGACACGCCGACATCGGCCAATCATTTTTTGATGATTTTGAAGCACATTATTTTCAACAGCAAAAAACAGCAAAGGTTTTCAAAAATCGAATCTTCATCACGCTTGTGGCACGCCGTAACGATCCAAACGCGCCGCCGTTCGACCGTATGAAACTGGCGTTCACATTAGACAGTGAAACTGTTGAGAATGGTTTGATTACAGAATTGGAAGAAGCAAGGGATATGATTATGGAATCATTATCCCGCGCTAATCCGCGTGTACTGACAATGTACGAAAAAGACGGTCATCGTTATGATGAAACTATGCAATTTTTAAGCAATATCATTAATCTTGATGACACACCTGTACCAGTCTTTCCGGAGGCGATCAGAAATTATCTACCGATAACGCGCAAAATTTTTAAGGAAAACGGAGTTATCCGCTTCCATTTGGCCGATGGTACGGCTCGGACTGGCTGCATATTTGGTTTGCCTAATTCGACCTATCCCGAAGAGAGCGACCATTCCATGCTCGACCAGTTTTTGAAAATCGACCATGAACTGATTATTTGTGAAAGTTTTGCCTTAATGAGCCGCCAAACGTCCACAAGACTGAGTGAACGCAAACAAAATCAGTTGAAAAGTGTCGGCGATAAATCGGCAAGCCAAATTGAAAGTATTAATGAATTGGTTGATGATTTGACAAGTGGCCGTCAAATCAACGGTATTTTCAATATGAATGTTTTGGTCTATACCCAAAATGACAATGATTTTTCAGACGCGGTACAGAAAACCAGAGAGGCGTTTGCTAAAGCGCATTTAATCCCTAAGCGCGAAGATGTCATTGCTGAACCTAGCTTCTATTCAATGTTGCCGGGCAATATGCACTTGTGCCAACGCCCAGCAACATTGAATACAACTAATTTTGCCGGTTTTGCTAGCTTACACAATACCAGTAGTGGTTTTAAAAACGGCAACCATTGGGGCGAGTACATCATGCGGCTGAAAACCAGCAGCAACACGCCGTATTATTTCAATTTCCATGAACATGGATCAGATGTGGGGCATACCCGATTTATCGCGCCGACAGGTGGCGGTAAAACTACTACGCTGAATGCAATGTTGGCCAGTGCGCTTAAACACGACCCTTTTATCTTTCATTTCGATTTTGAATATTCAGCGGCAGTCTTTATGACGGCCATCGGTGCTACGCATACTGTATTAATGCCGAATATGAAAACCGGCTGGAATCCGCTCCAACTGCCCGATACTAAAGATAATCGTGAATTTCTGTTCCGGTGGTTATCGTTCTTAGGGGCAAAAGTCAACGAACAGGGAAACCGTGTAGCGTTGACGGCCAGAGAGGAAAAGAAAGTTCATGAGGTTATTGAACAGATTTATACCTTTGAGCCACATTTGCGCCGATTGGGTAATTTTGTTGACCTGTTCGGTATTGACGAAGAGGGTTCTTTAGCCGAACGTATGCGGAAATGGTGTAATGATGGTAGGCTGGCTTCGCTATTCGACAATGAAACAGATTCTTTCTCACTTGATGGGGCAAAACGGTTCTGTTTCGAGATGAAAAATGTCATCAAAGAGCCTGAGATTCTGATGGCTTGCTCGATGTACATTTTTCATCGGATTGATACGGCCATGCAAGCGGCCAAACCGTTTATTGTTGTTATGGAAGAGGGACAGCGTTATATTGAAGATGAATATAACCGTGAATGGCTACGGATTATGTTAACAACCTACCGCCGCCGTAACGGTATGGTTATCTTTGTAACGCCAACGCCGGAAGTGATTACGACAAGTGCCGATTTACGCCAACAATTCAGAACCAGTATTTTACTGCCAAATGCTAAGGCTTCTGACAAGACTTATTTAGGCGAAGAGGGATTAGGCTGTACTTCAACGGAATTGGCATGGATTAAAGAAAACGATAATCCAGCCGTAAAAGCAAAACCTTTTTTAATCAAAAGTTCTAGTCAGTCAGTCATTACCAAAATGGACTTGTCGTCTATGCTGGATTTTGTAGAAATTCTCTCAGGAAACGAAGTAAAATATAATGTATTACAAGATGTTATTTCTGAGGTTGGCAGTAAGGATTATAGGGATTGGGCTGAACCTTTCAAAGCCCGATTGTTGAAGTTGAAACAGGAGGCAGCATAATGAGAAAATCGAAAAAACTTGTTGCGGTGGCTATTGTCAGTATGATGATGACCCGTCCGGCATGGGCTATTTTCGGCGTGGGTGATGTCGTTTTTGACCCTGCGGCGGTTGGTCAAATGGTGCAGCAGTATCAGCAGTTGCAGCAACAGTATCAGCAGTTGAAACAGCAGTATGAAGCCGTTACCGGAACAACCAACTATCTGCAAGGTTTAAAAAAGTCTGATATTGTTTCCGGCTCTTGGCAAGACGTGGTAAGTAGTCAAGGTAAAGGCGGTACATGGAATAATGCCAAAGCAGTTTATGATAAATTGCTTACCGTCATGAATGGTAAACAACTTGATTCTTTGATGGATTCTCAGCAATTTAAGCATAATTATCAAAGTGTCCGCATGGGTATGGCTTTTAGTGAAGCCTCTTACAATGCGTTGGAAGTCCATATTCAAAACCTTGATAATCTGAAGTCCAAAATCAATACTACGCAAACCATCAAAGAAGCTCAGGATTTGGCAAATGCGATTGCTATCGAACAGGCTCAAATTTCAACCATTACCGCACGATTGAGCGCGGTACAGACGAATTTAGCCAGTGATACTGGTAGTAAAGGCGTTACGTCCAATCAATCTTATAGCGGTTGGCTGGGTAACTAAAACAAAGGCTGGCATTACGCCAGCCTTTGTTTATGCTTTTAATAAAAAACAATAAAATGTTAAAATGTAAATACATTAAGATGTATTTACATTTTTTATTTATCCTGAGAAAGGAACAGTAAACTTCGTTATTTCAGGCAAGCCTATTAATCGGATATAGCCGGTCAAATTCGGCAATGATGAAAACTCTGATTCCAACAGTGTTTTACCGGTAATGCGTTGAACATTGTTGGCCACGGTTGAACTGCTGTTACCGCTGCTGAACATACCGCTGGAATTTTCAGAATAATTCTGTTGTCTGCGGTTGATTTCCTGACTACCGAATACGTCAGAGAAGTATTTTGCGGTATCGCCGGTTACGGCCATAGAAATCTGAACTCGCGTGTTAACGTGCAAGGTATCAGTAATCTGTTGGCCATAAGTTGCACGTAATTGGCTGATAGCCTGAAAACCAAGAACAATCGTTGCATTGTGCTTTCTGAGCTTGGTAAGGCCGTGGCGCAATGACACAATGTAGCCCAAGCTGTCCACTTCGTCTAGGAAGTACCATAGGCGTTTATTGAACTTAGGAACGTCTAGGGCTTCCTGAAAGGCTAGAGCGTAAAAACAGCTAACCATATCGCGCAAAGCCGATAATTCTGAATCTTTAACTGTCAGATAGATACTTTCCGCCGGTTGTTGACGTATCCAGTCCCGTACACTGAAATCAGGAACGCTTTTATCATCATGAATCAAATATTTCCATGCTTCCAATTTGCTCACGGCAGTGGTGCGTATGCTTTGAAATACCTCTTCATTACCCTCTTGAACATAGGCGGCTGCGGTTGAACCGGCCAAAACGTCGGTTAAGATGATTTGATCGGCTTCAAACGCATAATACAAAAAACGCTCTACCGAACTCATACCGCTTTCAAACATAAATTCCAAAATGGCCGTCAGAAACGCTTTACTGTAATCTGCCCAACGTTTACCGGAAACGTCTGATTCATTGACTGCGGTAATGGCTTCAGCCAAAGTCGCGCAATCGCGTTTTTCACGAATTTCTTTTAATGGATTCCATCTCACACTTTCAGAATCAAACGGATTGAAGATTTTATCTTGTGGCCGTTTATAGCGTTTAGCAAAGTCGCCGCCAATGTCAAAGACAATCGCGTTTTCTTCCCTCGCTTCAATGACTTTAAAAATCTGAAACATGGTTTGTGATTTGCCTGAGCCGGTCGTACCTGCAACCGATATATGATAGCTTTCAACCGATGGAGGAATTACAACCTTTCCCAGTTGGATTTTAGCTTTTTCGTCGTTATCGGCGTATTTATAGGCTTTTTCGATAGCACGGTTGAACTCGTGTTCAGAAACCAGGCGCGTACCTCTGACAAAGTAGTCTTTATACTCTTTGCCTTTGCTGATAATGATGTGTTTTCGGTTGTAAGAAATGAGTGCAGAAATACCCAAAAACAGAACAACCGGCCAAAAAAATACGGCCATTATCAGAATGTCTTTGGGGTGGTTGATATGGCCGCCGGTGGCAGGAAGCCAGTCAAAAAGCATGAAAAAAATCGCGCTGCCCAATACAGCTAATATCGCGCTGACCGTTGTTTTCAGCTTACCCAGTTGCCGGATAAAGACCAGTTTGCCGCTCAAGCGGTACACAGCTAGCGCAAGCAATAGCGTAGCGATCAGCAGTAAAAAGTACGCTATCAGAAAATTGATTTTGCCGTTCATATTCCATAACGGATAAAGTAAATAGCGTAATACCTTGCTGTCAAAGACAAGCTGATAAACCGAATCCATAGTAACCTCCAACTTTACAATTTCAAGCCACGCTGCATTTTTTCTGTTTCAAAACGCTGTTTCATTCCCCTGTTTTGCTGCTCACGGATATTTTCCGCGTTCTGCTCTTTGGCAGATTTGAGCAATGTTGCTTGTGTCCGTTTGATATAAGCGGCATTAATACGTTCGGTAAAGTCGCCGCCTTTATTGTAAGCTGCGGTATAACGTGCCGAATATGTATAGCTTCGGTAAGTAGTCGGAATTTTAATTTCCTGTCCGTTAGCCGTTGCCAAAATATGATTGTCTTTATCATTTATCACAACCGCTTTAACCTGAATTTCCGTACCTGCCGTAATACTCAATTTTTTGAACAAACCGGTTTTCAGTTCAAAATCCTGCTGCAAAGTCAGATAGTCGCCAGCGGCAATCGAGATACTTCCCAGTTTGTAGGATTGGATATGTTGCCCCTGTTCACGCTGGGAAGTCCGATATAAATCTACCAAAGTCGGTAAGGCTTGAGTGGTAGCCAGCCGATCATAAGGTTTGGATTTTTCGACAGACAGTAATTCAGAAAGCTGCCGGTCAATCGCATTTTCAAATTTTAGATTTGCACCGGCTTTATCTGCTAAAGTTTCGCGGCGATTTATCAGTTGTGAAATTTTTGCGGCTTCAACATCTTCAATCAGGGATTTATCGCCTACAAACTCTTTCTGTTGGCCTTTACTTAGGGTATTAACCATTTCATGATAACCGCCTTCAAATTCTTCGGCAGAATAATAGATTTGCAAATCCTGTCTGTGTCGGGTCATACCCACATAGGCAAGATTGGCATTCATGTTTCTTGAAGTTAAGAGATAGGCGTTATCTACGGTAATACCTTGAGATGAGTGAATGGTACTAGCGTAGCCGTGTTGAATACTGTTGTAATCGTTCAAACCAAATTCAATTACACGACCAGAATCTAATGTTACTGTGATTTGTTCGGCCTCATTATTATAGCCACTTAGAAATGAAACTGTACCGATACTACCGTTGAATACACCTAATTCGCGATTATTTTCACGGAAAATAATCTTGTCGCCAACGGCTAAATCAATCGTTGCCGTCCGCTCTCCATGTTTCACAAAAGCCGTATAGTCTTTACCCAACAATGTACCGTCATCACGCAATAAGGTACGTGCTTGCTGATTAAGTTTTGCTACGTCTTTATTGGTATAGGCCAGCATGACTTTGGATAGTGATTTTTCAGTTTGATACCAATCAGCAACCAAATGGCGAGCAGCAGATTGTTGCATTTCATATCTGTTGAATTTATCCAAATTCCAATAAATATCCATGCCGGATTTAACATCATGTTTGGATAATGCAATACTAGCTTCTCGCATTTCTGCGGATTTTTGGCGCATGATTTGAGACAAAGAAGCCTGATAATCATTGCTCAAATGTTCTTGAACTTTGGCAAAAGCATTACCGGCGGAAACGGCTGAAAGTTGGAATGAATCGCCTACCATACGGATTTTTGCATGATTAGATTCGACAGCAGAAAGCAATGCCAGCATATCACGGCTTCCGACCATACCGGCCTCGTCCAAGATGATGACAGATTTATGATCTAAACGGATATTTCCGTTTTCAATACCCATCAAAAATCTGGAAATAGTTGAGGATTTTACACCAATATCCTGCTGCATATTGTCGGCAGTTTTGCTTTGCAAAGCCACGCCATAAACAGCATAACCGTTTTGCTGATAAACCTCATTAACCGCACCCAAAACATAAGATTTTCCTGTACCTGCTGCACCATTAACTGATGATACAACCGAATCAGACGTAAGCACTTTGAAAGCGGTTTCTTGTTCAGGGTTGAAAGTCCGTTTTGCAATAACCTGTTTCCGCGTTTCTTCTAAATCTCTATTTCCAGCAACAATGGTTTTATTGGCTCGCGCAATGCAATTCAGTAATTCAACTTCAGTTGCATACATCTCAAAACTGGTATAAAAACCGTCTTTTGCAGTTTGTTGTAACTGCTCTGACATTAGAACGGCATTATAGGCTTCTAAATATTGTTGTTCAGAATCGGTATGTGTAAAAATGAATTTTTCCAATTCTTTTTTTGTGAAATAGGATTGTTTACTGGTTAAGGCTTTTAAGGCAATTTCAGGATTTTCAATAATACGCTGGCCATTGATTCTACGGATTTCAGACAGCCTTTCACTTGTTGCAAAATCATAAGATTTTTGCGTTTCAGTATTGGAAAAAAACTGTTTTTGCCAATGCTGCGAAATTAAGTTAATCTCGCGCTCTTTATAACTACGCTCGTCAATTCGGATATGAAGTCCTAATTCTTCCATATAGTAATTTGCAGTTGCTGCCCATTCTTTTCTGATAGCATGAATGAACAGGCGACTGTTAAAAAACCGGTTTTTTTTCGCTCCTCCAATTTCGGGATATTTTGGATTGTATCGTCTGAAAAACTGCTCTTTGCTTCGCTCTATACCGTCATTTTCTCGCTCGGTAAACATAAAATGAACGTGCGGATTTTTTTCCCCATCGGCAGCCATAGGGCAATGATAAGCCCAAGTATAAGCATGACGATTCCCGACTGTATTCTTTACTAATCGCTCAATCAACTCAATATGCTGTTCTTCGGTTAGTTCTCTTGGTAGAGATACCTCAAGTTCACGATAAGTCCTTCCGTTTTCTCTTTCGTATTTATCCGCTGCTGCCCAAAAATCATCAGCCTTTTCCGCCCATTTAGGCATATTGCCGCTACGGGTTTCAATCAGGTCTGATTTGTGTGCATATTTGTTCTGTCGGGTAATGTATTCATCATGGCGTTCGGTACTTTCATCAGTAACAGAATCAATAGGCAAATAGGTATCATCACGCTCAATATATTGAGCGTGTCTGAGGCCGTTGCCTTTCAATCCAGTTTTTACTTCAAGATTATATATAGCCATGATTTTAAATAGTTTTTAATAAATCCTGTCGTTTCTCGAAGAGAAACGAGTAATCGTGCTTGTATTCTACACGAAAGTTCTGCAGTTGTCCTTATTACTAAGGACAACTGCAGAATTAGAAGTTACCTGTATTCAAAATCAACTTATTTTGAATACTCCGAAAAACAAAAAATTCTGTACACAAACTAATAGATATGCTATATACTGATTTACCGAATTTTTGAGTTTAAAGGCTAATATATGGAAATCAAAGACTTTGAAACATGGAAATCAGAATACTTTTCAGAATTGGAAAAAAAGGAAAAACTAACATCAAATGAAAGAATGATTTTTGATTTAAACAATCAACCTGAAAAGTCAGCGATAGAGAAAAACGCATTATCCAGCCTTTTAAATAATCACTATCGTGAATACAAACGTGATACTGAATATCAAATTGAACGCGAAAAATCCAAAGAGCAACAAAAGGCAATTCTTGCTAAATTAAAAAAAGCAGACTCTCAACGAAAATCAAATAATCGTAAAAAGAGAGAACACGAATTAATCACAATCGGTGCTTTAACCGATTTAACAAAATTCCCAAAAGATAGAGGCACAGTTACAGGAGCATTCCTATATATTCTCGACCGTATCAAAGAGAATCCTGGATTTGAACATCAGCTTAAAATTCGTGGCGATGATTTATTGCGACAACGTGAAATTGAGAAAAAAGGAGAATCAAAATGAGTTTTCAACGTGTAATTATTGAGGGTCTGATTGGAAATATATACGATTTGAAAGAATATGGCGAAGATGGAAAAGCAATAGATTTTTCTATTGCTACGCAGGAATATGATTTCAAATCAAAAGAAAATAGAACGGTTTGGCATAATCTGACTGCTTTCGGTAAAAATGCAATTTTTATTGATGAACAGTTGGATAAAGGTTCTTCTGTTTTAGTTGAAGGACGTTTAAATTATGATTCGTATGATAAAGATGGCGTAAAGCATGAAAAGACTAAAATAATCGTTGATTCTATCCGGTTCAGTGGAAGAAAAGACAAATCTAAAGATTAAAAACAAGCTCCCTTTCGGGAGCTTGTTTTTAATAATAATTTGAATATGGGTTTTCAGAATATACTTTTTTTCCTGAAATTTCCTGATATTCAGCTTTATGCGCTGTAATAATTTCATCAATTTTAATTCGGCCATTAGTTACACGACGAATTAAAATTTCATCTGAAATAAAATAGTTTTCAGCAGGGGTACATACACCGCTAAAATATCCGGTTTCTTTTCTGTTTGCGGCAATCTCACGAACTAAAACCATCGATTTTCCGCGATAACCGACAACCTGATAATAATTGACGTTAGTCTGTTCATATCCCCATGACGATTCAAAAATATCGCCGATTTGAACATCTGCATTTGTTGGTCGGTTTTGTTTCCGCTGTTCTACTTTTGCTGCTTGTGAACGGCAAAGCCGTTTATAGAAAGTCTGAATATCTGCTTCCACTTCTTCGGCAGATTTTACATAATAATTAAAATCCGGTTTTGTCCGCTTTCCTGAAAAAGCGGTAACGGTAAGAAATCCTGACCCAAATTCTCCGATATAAACAACCGCTCCCACATCTTCAAACCAGTATGCACCTGTTACAGTTTTCTGATTTACAAAATATCCACGCAGCTCAAATACTTTCTCATAAAGTGGCTGTTTTTTTCGGGCAATGCCTGAATATATTTTTTCAAGGCTTGATTTAATTCACTTAAGGTTAATTTTTTCATGATGATTATTCCTTTTAAATTTGGTTACAGACGGCCTAAAGGCCGTCTGAATAATTGCTTTTAATCCATCATCCGCCGCAGTGTTTGACGCTCGGCGCGTTCTTCAATGTACTGTTGCAATAGGTCATAATTCTTGAGAATACGTTCATCGTTAAACCGCCATGACAATTCAGCAAGTGCCGCTGTTGTGGCAAAAATACCGACTGAATCATTTTTTAAATCGGCTGATTCTCCGGCCATATTCACACAATGAAACAATGAATCATCATCAGGCCGACAGTAAAAACCGCCGTTACTGAGTTCTACAAAGTCCCACATTCCGCCTGTGTAGTCTTGTGATAAATCGGCTGTGATTTGATACAAAATATTTTCAAATGCCCAGAATCCTGAACCTACTTTTTTAGGCAGAAAATTCATTTTTTCTCTATCGCTGATTACGCGCTCTGTAATACTTTTCATTTTTACTTTCCTTTCTTAAATGACCGTATCGGGTCTATAAATGGCCTGAATTTCCTGTTTAGCTTGTCGTAAACCTGAAACTTTTATTCTCGGTAAAGTGCTGAAAACGGCCTTACTGTCGTTATCCCTTTTCCAAACGGCTAAATAGCCTTTTGAATAGGTAGCAACATCAATTTCAGTGCCGCGCTTGGTGCAAATTTTGATAACCTTGAACATTTGCTTTCCTTTCTCTTTGGTGAGCTTGAGCCAATCCAATAAAAGGAGAAGCTATGCGCGCCCTGCCTACTATTGAAACTTATAATGAACTGCAAACCGCCTATGACTTTTTCAATACTCGCCTATTTGACGGTGGCTTGCCTCCCTGTCTAATTACCCTTCAACGCGAAAAACGCACTTACGGCTATTTCAGCTGCAAGCGTTTCGTCGGCAGTAAAAATGGGCAGTTGGTTGATGAAATCGCAATGAATCCTTCTTACTTTGCAATCAGAAGTATTGAAGAGACCCTTTCAACAATGGTTCATGAAATGGTGCATTTGTGGCAATTCCATTACGGCAAGCCAGGGCGGCGCGGCTACCATAATAAAGAATGGGGCGCAAAGATGGATTCAATCGGGCTTTGCCCCAGTAACACGGGCGCGGAAGGCGGGAAGCGAACCGGAGAAAAAATGTCGCATTACATTGTAAGCGGCGGCGATTTTGAACGAGCTTGCAGCGAGCTAATGACCGATGAATTTAATTTGTCATGGTTTGACCGATTCCCTCCTGAACGGCCTACGGCTTTAGTGTTTCCGCCAACAATCGGCAAACCGATACAGCCTGCCTTTGTTGATGACGAAAGCGGCGAGGATAACGGCGAAGGTGGGCAGGAAGATGAAGATTTGATTGTTTTGCCGCCGACCGAACCAGTCAATAAATCCAATCGCATCAAATACCGCTGCCCGTGCTGTTCCGCGCAAGTTTGGGGCAAGCCTAACCTGCTTTTGAAGTGTGGCCAGCCTGATTGTAACGGTGCAGATTTTCAAGCTGTGGAAGAATAAAATTAACTTGAATACTTAAAGGATCGTTTAAATAGCTCAAAAATAACTAGCTCATTTAAATCCGTTATGGTATTATTGAGCCAGTTAAAACACTCAAGATTTAACTGGCTCATTTATATATACTTAAATTGGCCTATATTCATCATGGCAGAAAACTTTATAGAATTGAGGGGGCTATATGAAAATTCTTTTTTTGAAAAGAAAAATTTATCCAGAACAACCTATTAACTGGGAAGGAGAACATTTACTTGAATGCACACATTCATTTAATAGACGGTCTAAAAAATATTATTTAATGTATTGTGATGTTTTAAAAAAAATGCCTAACGCACGTTTAAAAATTCGCGTATATGGAAGATTGTACAATTCAATTCAAGGAGAACGCATTCGTTATGTTGATGCTGACCAAGTGTGTTCAGCAGATAAATGGAACATAAGCAAAAATGAAGGAGAGGTACAATGAATATTACTGCCGTAACCCGAAAAACTGACCTGTTACACATCGTTATTCAAGACCGTCTGAATGTTCAGGCCGAACGCCGTCAAAAATTGTTACAAGCCAAAATCCAACTGAAAAAACGGCCATATAACAAATTACGGAAAACAACCGCAAAAGAAATGCGTGATACCAGTCGAGCAACCCGAAACTTTATCAAGGCCGCCGGTATCATTGAAGAGTTAAAATCATTGTTGAACTGAAAGCGCAGAACAGCAAATACAAAAGCCCTTATCCTTATTCATCACAAAACAACGAATAGGATAAGGGCTTTTTATATGAAGAAAGAAATTGAACATGAACTGCCGTACTACTGCCCTACTCTTAGCGGTATTGAATGCTCCGGCTTTAGCAAATACAGAAAGCTCCGGAACGGATCAACCAATAAGCCTGTGTACACTAACGATTTCCGGAAACAGAAAAGGGGAATAAGATGAACGAACTAGTACCAGTTAAAATGGGAACATCTTTATATCTTGTAGAAGCTGATTCAATCTGCCAATTCACTCTTTCTGAGGTATTTATGGCTGATGAACCGCAGGAAACATTAACGGCCATTATCAAAAAAACTACATTTAAACCGCACAAAGATATTGATAACGAATGGCTGTTTGATGTTCACTCTTATAGAGAAGCCCATGAGATAAAAGAATCATCACGAATAACTAATGACGTTTGGTATTGGAACTTCGCTGCCAATACCATTATTTGCTTAGATTTCAATGAAGCCAAACACAGTTTATTATTGAAACTCGACTATCAGATTCAAGAGGCTGAAAGATACTTATGAAAATCGCCCGTATATATTGCCGTGTCAGTACCGAACAGCAAAACTTGGAACGCCAACAAAAACTAGCCGATGAAGCCAGGCGGCTAGGCTATTATGTTGCAAAGGTTTACGCCGAAAAAGGTAGCGGCGTAAATCCTAACCGCCCTAAGTTGGAAGAGTTAATTGATGACCTCCAACCTAATGATGTTGTGATTGCCGAACATATCGACCGGTTAAGCCGTCTGCCGTTGATAGAAGCAGAAAAGCTGATTGCACGGATCAAGGAAAAAGGCGCGTATATCGCTGTGCCTCAAATTATCGACTTGAACGAACTGAATCCAAGTTCAGAAATGGAACGCATCATTTTGGAAGCCTGTCAAAGTATGCTGTTGAAAATCGCTTTAAATATGGCACATGAAGATTATGAAACACGCCGCCAGCGACAGCGTGAGGGGATTGAAGAAGCTAAAAAGAAAGGCCGCTATCAGGGGCGGCCAGCAGATTTGAAACAACACGAACAGATTATATCAATCCGTCCACACAATACAATTAAGGAAACCGCCCGATTGGTCGGTTGCAGCGAAGCTACTGTAAAAAGAGTATGGGCAGAATACAAGCGGAAACTAGCTGATGAAGAAGCTACCACTAATAACTCTTCTTTGCTCTCAAAATAGCGCGTATATCGGCAATTTTTTCTCTGGCTGTTTCTTGCGGCGTTAATATCACAAGTTTTGGTATTTCCAAGCCTAATATTTTTGCCACATTGCTAATATAGGGTTTCCGGTTTCCGGCTAGCTTCTGTATCGCCTCGTTTACTGCCTCCTGCCCTACGGTCTGAATCAACCATTGGGCGGCGCGGCGGTCTCGGTCATTATCTAAAATTAGTTGCTCCATCTTCATCTACCTGAAAAAACATATTTATATTTTAGCATTTTAATGTAATTATGTAAAAACATAATTACATTTTTACATTAAAGAATTTTTATGTTTAATACGCTGCTTATTGGCTTTGGCCGTCTGAGCCTTTTCGGTCATGCCTTCCGGTTTAAATTTCTCAGCCCGAAGTGCCGCCGAAACTCGGTTTTTATGCGCGGTAACATCGGCCATATACTGTTCTGTCGCATTGCCGCGCTGTTTGGCAGATTCAATCACACGCTCCCAGCCTGTTTGAACTTCCTGCCAGTCCTGAACACTCATTTTACGGCCAGACTGCAAGGCTTCGTAAGCTGTCTGTGTATTATCCTTTCTATGTGAATCATAGAGTTCCTGCCCCATTCTGTTTACAACCCGAACACGGTCAAACAAATGAGCAGTTTTTTGAAATGTATTGGTAAAACCATCAAAGGCTTTTTGATGGTAATCAGCAGGCACTAATCTAGGATTGGAAGCTCCTGAACTGAGTTGTCGCTCATACCTCTCATGAATCCCCAATAAGCTCTTTTCAAAGCTGGTTGCAACAGCAACCATTTCTACCTGATAGCCTTGAGACTTCAAAAAAACCAGTCCTTGTTTTACCGATTCACTATCACGGAATGTACCCTCTTCAAAAAAGTTTATCCTTTCTTGGATCAGTCTTTTTCTCAATACACTTACCAAAGCTCCTGCATCTTTCTGAGTTTGTTCAGATGGGTAAGCAATGCCGCCCGTAGGTAATTTTTCCCTCATACGGTCGGCATCAACTGGCACGTAACCGCCATTGTCTTTTAATTCAGCTTTTACTAAATTTGCCGCTTGAGTTTTTCCAGCACCTGACTGCCCAGCAATAAATATCGCTTTGGGTTTATCTTGAACTTCAATTAGATGAATTTTATCTTCAAAGAACTCATTAGCAATAGACTGGATACTTTCTTTTGATAGCTCTTGGTATTTAGTTTCCATCACAGCAACTTTCTCAGAACATCATTTTTATCCAATATGCGTTTAATCAGGTATTCATCATCAGGTTTCAAATTGCTCATTAGCTCATCTACAACGGCCATACGGCTACGTAGAAATTTCAAAAGCTCCGGATTCGGGTTTTCTTTATTGCATTCATCATAGCGAGCCTGAACTAAAGGTTGCTGACTTTGGCCTAAAATCTCTAAAGCCACTTCATAATCAAAATCTCCTAACATTGGATAACTCCTTTTCAAAATTACATTTTCACATTAAAACATATTTACATCTTTATGTTTTAGCCATTACCGCTGCATTTCATTTTGAATCGCCTGAATTACAAAATCTTTCAAAGAAATACTATGCTGTGCGCAATAAATTTTTAATTCTTGGTGCATCGATTCAGGCATTAAAACGGTAAACCGTTTTATTGGTTCTTCTGACACATTCTCAGATTTAGACACAACCACTTTGTTATCTCGGTTTTCAACCCATTTATCGATTGCGTTTTGATTATTATTGGCTGACTTATCAGGTCGTTGAATTGCCATTTTTTTATCCTTTCAAAGATACAATTTCATCAGTTAATTGTTCAATTTCTTTCGCCGCTTCTGAATACGGGTCTAATTCGATAACAGATAGCCCCTGTGTACCGGCATTGCCAAAAGCTACACGCTGGGTAATAGTTGTCTCAAAAAATGACCAATGATTTTCTTCCATATCGGCAATTACTTCTTTTGCTAATTTTGTATTGTTAATAACAGCATTTAGACAGACCGCTGTAATTATTTCCGGCTTATAAATGCGTGCTTCATCAACCATACTTTTTAACTCTTCCGTTGCCCAAATATCAAAGCCGGACGGTCGCATTGGCATTACAATCAAATCGCTAACAATAATTGCTGCACGTGATAATTCTGTCATCCGTGGCGCACCATCAATAATTACAAATTCGTAACCATCTTGCTCCTGCATACGTGGTAACTGTTGACGCAAACTAGCATTTGCCATACCGACAACAGTAAACGGCAATTCCTTATTCCCTCGAACAGCCGCCCAACTAATCGCACTGCCTTGAGGGTCAGCATCAGCCAACAATACTTTATACCCTCGCTGTGATAAAGCATACGCCACATTGGTACTGAGCGTAGTTTTACCAACACCGCCTTTCTGATTCAAAAACGATATAATCATTTTAATACTCCTTTGTGAGTTTTCATAATTACATTATAATGCTTTTTATTTTTAATGTAAATACATTTTTATGTAAATATGTATTTAATCCTAATTAAAAAGCCGTCTGAAAATTCAAACGGCTTTTATTGTCTTTATGCTATCGCCAGTCTCAGCTTTTTAATAATTTCCAAATCCCAATCATTATCTAAGTCCCATGCGGCTTCATCTTCTAATTCCTCACGAATCAGGTTAATTACTTCTTCGCGTGTATCGAAGATATAGGTGAATCCGTCTGAATCATTCGCAGCTGAAGAAATTGCATTTTTTAGATTAGTTAAGTGTTCTGCTGATTCTTTGCTCAGACCTGAAGCAATAATTTCAAACGGTCATATCCATCTGCTTCAAATACAGAATATCCGTCATCATACTTTTCTGAAGAGTAAACCAACATATCTGGATTACGAACCGTCATTCGTTCAAAATCTGCTTCAGATTTACCAAACAACGCAATTACATCAAGCTCAGAAACTTCTACAATTTTGTATTGTTTCCGGTCAAAGTAAAACATTTCAATCTCCTTTTGCTTATTTATGAATGAATTATACCATAATGCACAAATAAGTAAATACTATTTTATATAAATGTGTAAATGTGTTTTTATGTAATTATGCTTTTTATGATTACATAAAAACATATTGACCAACCGTAAGGGCGGTAGTTGTTCTTATACTATCGTATAGTACATGATATTCAATAAAGCATGACTTATTTTCCATTTAACTCAGGGAATGGGACTTGAGTAAAATTTATACTCCTAAAATAAGAGTAAAATAATAGTAAAAAAAGTAAATTAAACCCGCTATTACTAAAAGTGAAATAAAAATTCTCACAATTAGCTGGCAGGCTTCGTCTCTGTCTAATCCGAATTTATGGGAGAAAAAAACAAAAAGACCAGATACCAAAACCATGCATGTGGCAGAAATTATTATAATCATGTTAGTTCCTTACCTCTGAGCTATAAATTGTAATAATTCTAGCCATTTTGTATGTGGCATGTTGATGTAGTTTTTTTGTCCTGGCATCATCTCCCATCGCTGAGCCGTCGGTAGTGCTGACTTGGTTATGTCTGCGACCTGTTGTTGCGTCAAACCGTATTCTTGGCGTAATCGCTTAAGGTTAGCTGGGGTATATCCAAACTCCATATTGTTAATCATGATTGTTGCTCCGTTAAAAAAGCTGACATTTTGCATGCCAGCCATTACGTGTTATTGCGCGTTATAGGGCGATTTGTACAATCTTAAATCAAATGCCGCCTGCTCCTCTAGGTTTGCGGGACGGCTAAAATTAAAATCATCAGGGTTTTCGATTTTGTCCATCAGCTCAGCTACTTTTGGGCTGTCGGTTGGAAACTCGCGTCGTTGTACAATCAGCCCGATTGCCTGCATTGGGTTGTGTATTGCGTATCTTTCTACATTAGATGGTATTTTTGCCTTCTCGCCGTAAATGACAATCAGCAAATCTGCCACAATTTCAAGGGATTTAATTCGTTTAACCTTATCGGTTGGCTCGGTATCTCCTGTTAGATGGGGAGGGATGTATTCTAATACCTCCGGCGGTGCTACTATGGCCGCACCTGTTGATGTAGCTAGATTGGCTAAAATCTTTGTCGCTTCTGTTGCGGCCGCAAGTGGGGTTAACCCACACTTCACTCCGCGTTTAGTTGCTTTGTCTGAAAACAGGTCATAAATATAGCCTTCTCCGCGTTTTTCGATGGTTAATGTTGCTTTCATTTTTTTTGCTCCTGTTGGTTTGCCGACACTGCCCGTCGGTATGGGCTGCCACCCCAAAGGGTGGCGGATTAATCAATAAAAAGAATCTTGCAGGACTAAATCAGTGCTGCCGTCCCAGTCGCTGATCGCAATACAGCGCCCGTCTTTCGGTGTGTGAAATGTATTAGGATAGTAAAAGTGGATTTTTTTGATTCCCCAGCCGTCTTTATATTTGACAGCTTTAAATTCGGGTTGGCTATATTCGCCGTGGGCAAGGTAATAAGTACCTTTGGGATAAAAGTTGCCGTTTGACATTTCTTCCAAATGTTCGATATTTCTTAAAAATTCAACGGCTTCTTTTTTTGTATTGAATACTAAGTTTGACATTTTTTAATCCTTTACTTGGTTAATAAGTCCGAACCTCGCCCCGATTCGGTGGGGTAGCAGACCTTGCTGTCTGTCTATATGTGTATATTACATCGTTTGACGCAGTATAGCAAGTTTTTTTTTAAATATTTTAAAATTACAACAAAAAAATCATCTATTAAAAAGAAGATGGCCTGCATTTTGTGTCACTATTTGTCCCTTTTCAGCCGGTTCAGCTGGCAGTCGGAATTTGTTCCATTTAAAGGCCAAAGTCATAGCAGATAAGCTCTTTCAGCCGGTTCAGCTGGCAGTCGGTTTTTGTTCCATTTAAAGGCCAAAGTCATAGCAGATAAGCTCTTTCAGCCGGTTCAGCTGGCAGTCGGAATTTGTTCCATTTAAAGGCCAAAGTCATAGCAGATAAGCTCTTTCAGCCGGTTCAGCTGGCAGTCGGTTTTTGTTCCATTTAAAGGCCAAAGTCATAGCAGATAAGC
>NZ_JBQCWS010000009.1:0-39669 GCF_051957155.1 Neisseria sp. P0019.S002 | reverse complement strand
CTTTACTCCAGAGATTGGATGGTAATATGAAGATTGATATCCGTTGACTGAATCTTACTTTATTTAGATATGAAAAGAAAAGCGTAGTGAAAAATTTCAGATAGGATTTTTGTGTAAGTTATTGTATGACTAGGAGAAACAGGAATGAATAGACTAAAATACTAGTACTATGAATTCAACATAATATAATTATGTAGTTTTTCTCTATACCTAACAATCGCCGTTGTTTGTTCCTGTTTGTTGACTATTAGTTAATTTTAAAAGATTCCATATAGTACTCTAAATTTTGGTATAAAATCAATAGGTTTCAAGAAAAATTTGACTACTTAATTTTACCTTACCTCTACTACCTAATTTATTGTGTAGTGGAATAGGGGAGGTATAAGCATACCAAGTACCATCAAACTTTTGTGAAACAAGAAAGCGTAGGGGATAGCTAATTTATACTGCAAAGGCCGTCTGAAACATTAAGTTCAGACGGCCTATTTTGCAAATTTTTTGGTAAGTTGATAAGTTAAACTGTAAGAAATTTGCGAGTTAATCACATTATGAATATAAAATAATAATCTTACAAGATATAATCTGGCTGACCTTTAATTTCAAAACCTATGCTCTATTTTAATTAGAAATTCATTCCGTTTATAACGATTTAGCCAGGACGAGCTTTTGTTTTCGGTGTGTTTTACGGTAAAGACAGGTACGAAGCCGCGGAGGTAAGGGTGGTCAAATTTGATGTCCAACTGATAGGTGCGTTCGAAATCATGGCGGCGGGTTTCCAGCCAGGCATGGTAGTCCTGATAGGCTGTTTTGCGCCAGATTGCCTGAAAGGTGGCGTCGATGCCGGATTCAAAACGCTTGTTGACACCCGCACGCAGGCCGTGCCTACGGTAGGAATCCACTTTTTCGCGGCTGTTTTTGCGCAGGTAGTCGTAGCCGCCGAATACCAGCCAGTCTTTCGGCAGGGCGTAGATGGCGGTGGTGAACAGAAGCGTCTGCGGGCCGTTGAAATGTTTTAATTCGCCGCGGTAGCGGTCGTATTTGTGGTCGAGCTGCACGCCCAGCGAGGCTTGGTCGGAAAAGGTGCGGCTGTATGCCGTGCTGATGCCGGCGCTGCTGTCGCGCAGTTTGCCGCCAGACCATTCGTATTGCACCTGCGGGCCGATACTGAAGGAATGGTCTTTGCTCTGAAAACTGTAAGCGGGGCTGACGTTGATATTGTGTTCGCTGTATTCTCTGTTGCCGGGATAGAGCCGGCCCCCTGTGTAGCCGCCCAGTTGCAGGCCGTGGTGGCCGTTGAGCGAAATGCGCCTGCTTAAGTTGGCTTCATATACCCACATCCGATTTTTCAACGCATCGGGCGCGTAAGCGTCAAGCCGTTCGTTACGGCAGGACAGCATTCCGTCGCCGTCCAGAATCGGTTGCCCGTTCGAATCGAAACCGCAGCTTGTCTGATTGCGGACAACCGTCGCGCCCGACGACTGGTTTAAGTTGGTGTCGTAACCCGCGCCGAACGAAACCGAGCCGCTCCACGCATCGCGTTTTTTCAAAGCGTCGGCAAACACTTTGATTTTCTCATTGACGGCGGGCACTTCGGGAATATCGATGCCGTCGAACAATGCCGTCGATTCTTTGTTTTGTTTGTCTATAAACAGCAGCCGCGCCAAATCCAGGCGGCCGCGCAGAAATTCGGGATTCTTGCGGTAAAGCTCGCGGTATTTCGCCAGCGCGGCCTTCAAATCGTCGCGGAACACCGCCTGATTGGCCTCGGCAAACAGCACTATATCGGGGTCGTAATCATCCTGACGGCGGTAAATGTCCAACAGCCGTGCCGTTTCTTCCTCGTTTTGCGCGTTGACCGCCTTCATCAGCGACAACGCCAAATCTTCGCCGTCCTGCACTTCTCCCGCACCGAACTCAATCGCCGTATTGTCCGCTTCGTTCCTTTCCTGCTGCGCGCGGTGGAGTTCCGTCCCCTGTTTGAGCTGCATGAAGCGGTCTTCCCTGTCGTCGGCAAACGCGTAGGGCAGCAGGCTGATAAAAAAAGGAAGGAGCAAAAGGCGTTTCATAAAATTCTTTCCTGTGTGTTGGACGGCTTTGTTTTTCAGACGACCTTTTCAAAGAAAAGCTGACATTTCATCTTTACCGGGCAAGAGCATTGTTTATTTGAATGAAAGCACCTGCCGGGTCGTCTGAAAATGAGCTTCTCAAGCCCATCGAAACAGCACGCCTTCAAACTCACGGGCCGCTCGGAAAATACCGGCTTAAACGCATTGCGAAGCCCGATATTTCCGAACGGCCCTGTACGATGTGCATTGTGTGTCGGATGATTTGTGTTTTATAGACGGACGGAATGGGAAACGACAAAAACCGTCCGCCTTATCGCATTATGATTCATTATTTGCCGGTTTTCGTACCGCCAAAGGCAGTGTTATAGGCATGGTTTCGACCAAACTCAGCCACACCCGCAATCGCCGCGCCTTGGTTGCCGAAGAAGTGGCCGCGCGTTGCACCTGCTGTTCCGTTTGCCGTAGCATTGCCTGAGAATGAAGCCTCAGCCGTTTTGATAGCGGCATTGTTAATGGCAATAGTCAAACCGGAGTTTTTCAAACTGCCGCTTAGTTTATTGCTGCTAAAGTCGGCTGTCAGCGTACCGTTCAAGACGGCAGAATTTTGCGCGTGGTATTGGTTGATACCTTTGACCGTATAAGTGGCAGTACCCGTAGTTGGCAGATTGGTGGTTCGACCCGTGCCGCTGTAGAAGGCGGTGTAATTCGTACCTTTTGTACCGACAGCCGCACCGGAAGGAACGGCAGACCAGTCGCCGAAGTAAACATCCATATTACCGACTTTGGAATAAGATAAACGGCCTAAATGGGAATGGTCGGGCATTCTTGGAATATTGTCCCAAACAATACCTTTCATACGGTACAGATTCGCGACCGTAACGCCGTTTTTGTCTTTACCCAAAATGCTGTGAGCGAACGTTTTGACAAAAAATCGATTTGCCGTCGCATCAATTTTAGCAAAAGAAACAGGCTGATTATTAGCAAGACCATTTTTATTTGTCGTTTTTGCATTTGAGTCAACCACATTAATGGCTGCTTTACCGAAATTCGCGTCGTTTTGGTTAGTCTCCACTGTCGGGACAATATGCTTAACCCCTTTTACATTATTTAAAGAGAAGCCTGAAGCTGGATTGGCAGCAAACGCAGAAGAAGCGGCAAACGCAACACTCAATACCGCAACGGTTTTTACGAGTTTCATAATTCACTCCAAAATAAAAATTTACAAAATCAACGAACTTTCTCAAGAAGAATCTGAATCAAACTTACAAATCTACCCTCTTGGAAAAGTAAGGTAAGTATATTCCTATTTTATAAAATAGAAAAATAAATTATTATCATTCCTGAAAATTTACATTTTGCTAATATCAGAATTTCGATAATTGAATCTAGAAACTATTTTAGAATTTGCCCGTAATCCCTATCCTGATGGTTCTACCCGGTGCAGGCAGGTAAGAACGGCTCATCGGGTCGAGGTAGTAGCGGTTGGTCAGGTTGCTGCCAACAAGCTCGGCAGTCAGGTTTTTGCCGATTTTGTAGCGCAGGTAAGCATCCCATACCGCAACAGGCTGCCAGCGCATATCGTTATATTGGGGTTTATGATTAGTTCCCCTATATTGATTGAATATGTTGTAGTGAGGCTGCCATGCATCATTGCGGTTTTCATAGACGCGGCTGTGGTAATGAAGGCGCACGCCTGTTTCCAGTCTATTGGCAAGAAAGCGGCTGCCCAATTCGGCATCAATTGACCAGCGTGGTTGAAGCGCGCTTGCCAGATAGCCCGAATCGCTCAAACCTCCGTGATTGCAGACGGGGCGACTCATGGTTTTGCCGGTTTCGGCAAAATATGCTGCATCGACATCTCCCGCTGTTACAGACGACCATTGGAAGGTTTCGTCGCACATTTTATTTTTCAGACTGCGGAATACGTTCAGGCTGCCGAAGACGCGTCCGGTATCGAAGCGGGTGGACAGCTCGGCACCACTGCGGATTTGTCTGTCGAATTGTTCGAATTCGAGATTGTCGTCCCTGTCGATAACGTTTTTGGTCTTGTTATGGAAGTAGTTAATGCGGAAATCCGCTTTTTTCATTTTCGGTAACAGCCCCGTCAAATCATGAATATAGCCGACTTCCCAGTTTTTGGCGTGTTCGGGCCGCCAGCCATAGCCCATGCGGTTGAATGAGCCAGCGGCAGTAGAAAAGCCGTAAGTCCCTTCAAAAATGCTGGGGTAGCGCAGGGTTTCGGTATAGCGCAGATAGGCGCGGCTGTAATCAGTAAAATTGACAGTGGCAGAAAATGCGGGCACCCAGCCGCTGCCTTTCTGCTTCATCGCCCGCTGCCTTTCTGCTTCGGTCATCGGAGTCGTATATACACTTGAGTCAACGTTATAATATTTGGGCACAAATTTCGGGCTGTCGGGATTGGACGGGTCGTAAACGGGATTGGGGACTTGGGCGTGCAAATCGGGAATACTGCCGTTGGTAAGGGGGTGATCCTTCATATTCAGACGACCTTCATTGTCTTTCAGCCAGTAAAAATCTGTCTGTTCATTGGGATTGACCCATGTACTTCGATCACTACTCAAGGTCGGTATAGTCGAATTCCAGTCAATTTGCTGATATTTCTTTAATTGTTCTGCATATTCCTCTTTAATATATAAGTCTCTCCAATCCAAACTGCCATCTGCCAAAGCATCATTGATCGCCTTGTAATCCGCATATTCCTGTGGCGTAATCACCCTAACGACCGAATATTTCATCCCCCTGTTCATTTCCAGCGGGCGACCATATTTGTTCTTACCACTTTCCAAGCGTTTGCTTTTGTCCTGAAGCTGGAAATTCGTGTACCGTCCGCCCGCCGTCAACGTCAGCCAGCCGAACGGCTCATAGCGGAAATTGAAGCCCAGATTGTATTCGCGCCGTTTGCCGTTGCGCGGCACGCCGAATTCGTTTAATCCGTAATTTGCCCTGATGGTGCTGTTTTCGAGTTCTTCCCGATATTTGTCGTATCCTCCCCGCTCCAGCTCGTCTGAAAAATCATTGCGCGATGTCAGCTTCTCGTTTTGAAAATCGCCCATCAAGGTCAACGACAGTTTGTCGCTCAATTTCATACGGTTGGAAAATTGAAAGCCTGTACGGTTGTTACGGGTGTAATAGGCGTTGCCTTCGATGGTGTTGAACCTGCCGTTGGTATTGGGCGTTTCAGGTTTGGGCGGTTTGGGGGCTTCTATTCCTGCATCCAGCAATTCCTGCCGCTCTGCGGGGGTGTATTTCTGCCATCTGTCGTATTCATCCCATGCTATTTGAAATTTGTTGTCCTCATAAACGGTATCGCCGGGCGAGCCGCCTGCGGTATTGGTTTTGGATTTGGTACGCGTTGTCCAAAGCGTGGCATCGAAATCTATCCAACGGCTGCCCTCGGGCTTCCACGAATAGTCGATATTGTAGGAACGCTGTTTTACCCATGCCTGCGGCCATTCGGCAATTTTGTTGAGGACAGACGCATCCCAACTGATGGGGCCGATAATGCGCGAAGGCATGATTTCGCCGAACGTGGAATCGGTATGGCGCAGACCGAATTTGAGCGTTTGGCGGTTCGGCAGACGGAAGGTGGTTTTACCTACCCATGATTTGGTTTCGAGCGAGGTATTGCTGACTTCCCCGCCCGGATGGTAGAAAAGTCCGATTTTTGAAATATCGGGTGCGCCCAGCATGTTTTCACTGCCGAAAAATTTCTCACCCTTGGCAGCGGCTTCTTCTTGACGACGTTTTAATTCGTCTAAAGTTTCTTGTGTCCAAGGACCGATATAGCCGTAACGTTCCGCCCCTTTTTTGCCGGAAAAATAATTGCCTTTACTGCGGTAGGCATAGGCGAGCATGGCATCGAAATTGTCCTGCTTGGTGGCGGCGGTAATGCGGTAGGCTTTATCCTCCCCAAATTTATTGCGTCCGTTGAAACGCTGGTCGATTCGGTCGGTATCGTCAAAAAACGAACGCCAAATACCGCCCGTTGCTACTGCGGGAACAGGCAAGGTTCGATAATCAACCGAATGTTCATAAGCATTCTCACGCCTTTTGATGGAATTGTTGGCAGCCTCCGCCTTCACTTCAAATCCGTATTTCTGCCCTTCGGGGACAATATCGTCAACATCGATGGTTTTCAGGGCGACGGAGCCGCCTATGCCGCTTTTCATATCGCGGCTGAATGAGGGGCCTTTTTCAATGGAAACGCTGCTGATGATGTTGGGGTCGACGTAGTTGCGGTTGTTTGCACCCGCGTAGCCGCGCCAGACGGTAATCGCCTGCTCGGTGCCGTCGATGGTAACGGGAATCCGTCCCTGTCCCTGTACGCCGCGTATATTGGGATCCAACGCGCCGCTGTTGCGCGCGTCGCCGCTGTACACGCCGGACATACCGCTTAGAAGGTCGGATACGGTGTTGCCTTTGAAGGTTTCGACTTCGTTTTTGCCTTTGTAAAGATTGACGATTTCGCGGGCATAAACTCGGTTTTTACCGATTTCGTCTTTATTGCGTGTGCCTTTGACAGTGATGGTATCGAGAATAACTGTCGAATCATCTGCAGCATAAACGGCAGGGACAAAACCAATGGCGGCGATGCAGGCGGAGAGGGTGGTGACTTTGATCGGTTGCATAGAATGTATCCATATAACTTTATTGGTAAGGCCGTCTGAACAAGACAGACCGAAAATAGATGCGATTACACTCTGACTAAATTTATGTAAATAAGTTTAATTATTATTTATATATTTATGAAATTCTAACTAATTTTTAATAACATGGAAATGTTTTTTGAGTTTGAGGTAAATAGAAGGGTGAGGGATAAGAGGAAAAAAATAAAAACTTGTTTGAATATTTCAGACAGGCTTGGATTCGGATTTCAAATGCAACATCCGGATCCCAGTGGTTGGAACAGATTCAAGAATAAAACACTTGGCGTTTCGTGGCTAAATGTTTTTCTCTGCGATGTACTTCTCGATCATTGTCGATGATGGTGTCGGCCTCCTAATCGCCGATGCGGGATTTTGGGTCGATAACGGCAGGTCTGTTTTCTATGCCGACGCGGTCGGGCACTTTGCTTCTGATCCATGAATTATTTATCCAGCTACGTCATACTATATTTTGCGTTTTTGAAGTGGTTTTTAGTGCTATCTTGAGATTTCTAAACTTGCAAAAATCGCCTATTTATTTTATAAATGCAAACCATTATTATTCATATGATAAGGTTGTGTAATGAAAAAGAAAGCGATTGCCTGTGTAATAGGGGCGGTTTTTTCCGGACAGTTATATGCGGCTCAGATGCCGGTGGCTCAGGCAGAAATAGAGCCTGTGGTGGTTACGGCCGACCGTAATGCGCAAACCTTGGATAAAGCCGCGCCGAATGTGTCGGTTATCGGACGCAAAACCTTGAATCAAGCCTCAGCACAGAATTTAGACGATATCGTGATGTATGAATCCGGCGTCAGCGTGCCGTCAGACAATAACCGCCGCGGTCATGCGGGTATCAATATCCGAGGCATAGACGGCAACCGCATTCTGATGATGGTGGATGGCGTGCGCATTCCCGAATCTTATGCAGGCGGCGGCTCCAACGGCGCTATTTCGGGACGCGATATGGTCGAAAGCGACACACTCAAGCAGGTCGATATTGTAAAAGGTCCTTATTCCGCGCTGTACGGCAGCGATGCGCTTGGCGGTGTGGTAAACATGGTGACGCTTTCTCCGAGTGATTTCGTCGATGCGGGCAAACGCGGGCATTTCGGTTTGAAACACGGCTACCGCAGCCGCGACCGCAGCCATGGCGTAACGGCGACTGTGGCAGGTTTCCATGAAAACGCTGAAGGTCTGCTGATGCTGACGCGCCGTCAAGGTCATGAAACCGAAAACATGGGCAGCGATACCAGCTACTCGACTGCGCGTACTGCCACTAATCCACAGAAAAACAATGCCTACAATATCTTGGCGAAAGGTAATATCGGCAACGAACGCCACCGCTTGGAAACTTTGTACGAACAGTATTACCACGCCAACGATACCGTATTGGCAAACGGCTTGGGTTCGCAATCGCGCGGGCCGGTAACCATCGCAACATCTGAGAGCAATGCTCGCGACCGTATCCGCCGTCAACGTATCGAAGCGGGCTACCGCTACACTGGCGAAGGCCGTCTGAAAGAAGCCAATCTGACTGCCTATCAGCAAAAACTGCGTACGGAAGACGATGCCGTCGATGCGAGCATTACGCGTATGGGCGCGCGCCAATTAGGTAACTCGACCCGTTATTCCGACTACGGTTTCAATCAGACCATACGCGGGCTGAACGGGCGTAGTGTGTGGGAATTTGACGGCGCGGTCAAACAAACCGTCGTTGCCGGCGCCGAATACAAACACACCGAGACCGCCCGTCCGCGTGACAGCCTGACAGTGGACAATCTGACCGGTGCCGTCAGCAAAGTTTATGCAGGCAGCACCTATCCAAATAAAACCTTCCCCGACAGCAAGCGCAAAACGTTCAGCGTTTACGCACAAGACAGCCTAACCTTCGGCAACGGCATCGTTCTAACTCCGGCCTTGCGTTACGAAAAAGACAAGCTGAACACGTCGACCGACCAAGCCTATCTCAATGCCAATCCCAGCGGAACGGCAACCCGCTTCAACGATTCTGCGCTCACGCCCAGCCTGCGCCTGAGTGTGCCTATGGGTGAGCAGTTCACTGGTTTCGCCACCTATTCACAAGGCTTCCGCACGCCGCCGTTTGACAGCGCGACCATGGCGTTTGCCAATACAACCTACGGCTATGCCGTCATTCCCAATGCCAACCTCAAATCCGAACGCTCCAACAGCTTTGAATTGGGGATGAAGTTCAAAAACGAACGCACCCGTGCGCAAGTTACCGCGTTCTACAACCGTTACCGCAACTTCATCAACCGCACTGAAATCGGTACTTCCACCGTTGGCGGTCGCCCGATTATCCAGTACCAATATCAAAACCTCGATCACGTCAAAACCTACGGTGCTGAAGCTTCTGCCGCCTACAAATTCCTGCCGGGCTGGCAAGTCTCCGGCAGCATCGCTTGGATGCGCGGTGAGCAGCAGGACGGCAAACCGTTGGATTCCGCTTATCCGCTTAACGGCGTTTTGGGTTTGGATTACACGCAGGAAAAATGGGGTGTCGGCACCAAGCTGCGCTGGTCGAAAAAACACAGCCGCGTCAGCAGCGACACTGCTTTCCAAGCGCCGGGCTACGGCGTATGGGATGTCGGCGCGTGGTACAAGCCGTTTAAAAACCTCGAAATCAGCGCAAACATCTACAACGTCGGCAACAAAAAATACTGGCAGCACGCAGACGTTGCCGGCATGAGCCGTACCAGTGTGATGGACTTGTACACTGAAACCGGCCGCAATTTCGCCGCAACCGTACAACTGAAGTTCTAATGCGATTCAACCGTTTTCAGACGGCCTGAGAAAACGATCAGGCCGTCTGAAAACATACGACAAGGAAAAACAATGAAACTCAAACTCCTTCTGCTTTCCACGTTTATTTCGTTGGCCGGCACTGCACACGCACAACGCATCGTCGTGTTAACCCCCGATACGGCAGACATCGTTGCCGCGCTCGGCGCATTGGACGAAATCGTCGGCCGCGATCAGACCGTTCAAAATCCGGCGTTGAAAAACAAGCCCAGTATCGGCATTCATCGCCGCCTGACGGTTGAGCCGATTGTGGCCGCCAAACCCGACATTGCTATCGGTTCATGGATGGCGCAGCCTGCCGATATTTTTGCCCACCTGCAAAAAGCAGGCATTAAAGCCGTCAATGTTGCGCCCGATGACAGCATCGCCGCCTATCCGCAAAGTATCCGCAACATTGGCCAGCTTATCGGCAAAAGCGCGCAGGCGGACAAGTTGGCCAGTAAGTGGCAGGCGGATATGAAACAGCAGCCTTCCAGCGGTAAACGCTACCTATTCAGCTACGACGGACGCATCGTATCGGGCAAAAATACTGCCGCCGACGAAATCATCCGCCGCGCCGGCGGTATCAATGCCGCAGCCGCCATTGACGGCCTCAAACCGATGACGCGTGAGGCATGGATTGCGGCCAAACCCGACATCATCATTATTGCCGACCACAACACCGCCATGATAGGCAACGTCAAAACCTTTGCCGCACGCCCTGAAATCGCCGGCTCGCCTGCCGCGAAAAACGGCAAGATTTATTTGTGGAAGGCCAACGATATGTTCCGTTACGGACTGGATACGCCGCAAGTGATTCAGCGTTTGCACGGTTTGGCGAAATAAACGCGCCTGTTTTGAAAAATCTGTCTGATTTTTGTTTTCAGACGGCCTTGATTTGTTCCTTCTTATTGAGGAGGAAGCAAAACGGTTGTCTTAAAAATGCCGTCTGAAACCGTCCCTCAATCCGCTTGAACCGCATGATGTCATGAAACCGCATATCCTTACCCTCTGCCTGCTGCTTACTGCCGCCGTCGTTTATTTGTGCTGCGGCATCGGTTTTGGTGCGTGGGAGTCGCCGCTGGCGATGGATGAAACCGTCCGCCAAATCCGTTTACCGCGCATCTATACCGCGCTTTTGGTCGGGGCCGGTTTATCCGCTTCGGGGGCGGCATTGCAGGCTTTATTTGAGAACCCGCTGGCCGATCCGAGTTTGATCGGGACATCGGGTGGGGCGGCCTTGGGCGTGATTGTGTTATTGGCTCTGGGCGGTGGCGCGATGGGTGTGCCAGGCGCGGCTTTTCTCGGTGCATTGGGTGTGTGCCTGCTGATTTTGGCGGTGCATAAACTGCTCGGCGGCGGTACTTTGGGATTGCTGGTGTTGGGGTTTGTGTTGAGCGCGTTTTCGGGCGCGGTGGTCAGCATGATTTTGTTTTTATCTGACGATTTGGTATTGCGCAGCGCGACCACATGGCTGTCGGGCAGCCTTGCCGAAGCCGGTTTCTCATCGCCTGTCGCGGCAATCGCGGTCATGTTGCCCGGTTTTCTGATTTTGCTGTCGGCAGGCAGGCGGTTGGACGTTTTAATGACGGGCGAAGACACGGCTGCCAGTATGGGGGTGCCGGTCGGGGCATTGCGTGTGCAAACCGTAATCGGCGCGGCATTGATGACGGGGGCGGCGGTATCGCTTTCGGGCATCATCGGTTTTCTCGGCATGATGATCCCCAATGTGCTGGCGCAAACCGTCGGTGGCAGCCGCCGCAAACTGATCGCTCTGTCGGCTTGGTTGGGCGCTGTGTTTTTGATGGTGGTGGACGGAGCGGCGCGCTGGCTGACATACCCTGTCGATCTGCCGGTCGGTATCGTGATTGCCTTATTGGGCGGACCATTTTTTATGTATTTGTTTATCAAGCCTTTGAAAAGCCGTTGATGCCTAAACAGGCCGTCTGAAACTTCATTGCCCCATATCTTTTGCCATGCACACCTTATTTCAAATCCGTAATCTTTCCGTCCGCTTCCAAGACAAAACCCTGCTTGAAATCGATCAACTGGATATACCTTCGGGCATGACCGTTATTATCGGTCCGAATGGTGCGGGCAAATCCACTTTGCTGCGGGCCTTAATCGGGCAAACAGGGCAGGGGGGAATCACGCTTTTCGGTGAGGCCGTTGCGCCGCAAATCCGCGCGGGCAGGGTGGCATGGGTCGGGCAGCATGGCCGTTACAACATGCCGATGACCGTACGCGAATACATTGCGTTGGCGTCATTCGTACAAAAAGGCCGTCTGAACCATGAATGGGCGGACGAGTTGCTCGATTATTTTGATTTGACGGCATTGGCGGATAAGCGCATCGGCAAGCTCTCAGGCGGCGAGCAACAACGAGCCAACATCATCCGCGCCCTGTTGCAAAACGCGCCGGTTTTGCTTTTGGACGAACCGTGCAACCATCTCGATATCCGCCACCAACACCGCCTGATGCAGTATTTGGTCGGGCATTCAAACCGTGCCTCATCAATAATGGTATTACACGATTTAAACCTCGCCGCGCGTTATGCAGAACATATTATTTTGATGAATAAGGGAAAAGTCGTTGCATCAGGCAAGGTGGGCGAAGTGATGAGCCCCGACTTGCTTGAATCGGTTTATGGTTGGCAGATACGCCGTTGCGAAGATGAAGCAGGGTTTTATTTCAGAAGCTGAGCGCCAACAGGCCGTCTGAAAAACGATAAAGAAAATTTATTTTATCGTTCAAAAATAAAACGAGATGGGAGGATGTTCCCGACTTGAAGAACCAAATTTTGTGCATTTCACAAGCAAAATGCCGATTTTCATCAAATAGAAATACATTTTATTATTTATAGAATACAATATTTTAAAATAATACTAATTTTTAATTACGCAAAAATATTGACAAGAAAATGATGATGGTTATTTAATATATAAATCTTATTAATAATTTTTATTAATCATTATCATGGTACAGCAGCTTGTTTGGACTCCGAAACAATCCGCGCCCAAGGCATTTCCCGAACGTCAGGCATTAATGCCTGTTTGGGGTGGTGTTCCAATGCCACGTCCCCAGTGGCAGAACATTTGGAAGAAAAAGCTTCCCCATGCTACCGATGTGGACGCGCTTGCTTATCTGCATATTCCATTTTGCGCCAACCATTGTGTTTTTTGCGGTTTCTACCGTAATGCGTGGAAGGATAGCCAAAGCAGCGTGTACACCGACAAAATTATCGAAGAAATGGCCGCTGAAGCCGAAGTCCGTACAGGCAACGGCAAAATCCGAGCCGTTTATTTCGGGGGCGGTACGCCGACCGCGTTGCTTACGGAAGACCTCGTCCGCCTGATTCGTGCCTGCTACCAATATCTGCCGCTTGCCGAAGATTGCGAGTTCACCATCGAAGGGCGCATGAGCCATTTCGATTTGGAAAAAGCACAGGCCTGTCTCGAAGCAGGGGCCAACCGCATTTCCATCGGCGTGCAAACCTTCAATACCGCCATCCGCCGCCGTCTCGGCCGCAAACACAGTGGCGACGAGGCGTTTGAATATTTGGCAAAATTGTGCGAACTCGATGCCGTGATTGTGGCCGATTTGATGTTCGGCCTGCCCAATCAAACCGATGACGTTTGGCAAAACGATATTGCCCGCGCCGCTGAGCTGCCGCTGTCCGGTTTGGATACGTATGCGTTCAACCTTTATCCCATGCTGCCCATTAACCGCATGATTGAAAAAGGCGCATTTCCGACACCGCCGGGCTTTGATATTCAGGCAGACCAATATGCCTACACGGTTGAAACACTGCTGGAAAAAGGCTGGGAACAGGTCAGCAACAGCCACTTCGCCTATCCCGGTCGCGGCGAGCGCAACCGCTACAATACCCTGATCAAATCCGATATTTCCTGTTTGGCGTTCGGCTCCGGCGCAGGCGGTAACTTCGGCGGTTTCAGCTATCAGGTGCAGGGTGATTTGGAGAGCTATCTCGCCACGCCGAAAGGCGAGAAAAACATCGCATTTATGAGCGGCCATAGTCCAAATAAAGCACTTCTCAGCAAAGTCCAGCACGATATTGAAACAGGCCGTCTGAATCCATTATTGTTCGACGGCAACAAAGCAGCGCAAAAGCTGATTGCCCAATGGCAGGAAATGCAGCTTTTTAAAGAACCCGATTCAGACGGCCTTATCCGTTTGAATACCAGCGGCCGTTATTGGTCGCCCACCCTTATCCGCAAACTCATGCTTACTCTTCCGACTCAAGAAAAGGATCAAACCATGCAAAAACTTTCAGCCGAACAACAAACCATGTTGCGCCAATCATTGGAAAAAAATCCCGGCCAAGTGCTGGAAATGCTGGCCGCGCAAAACCAATGCAGTTTTGAAGACGTTATCCGCTGTCTGCCTGAAGAGAACGTGCGCCAAACCGAAGGCAGCCGCATTGTCGAAATCCTCCAAGCCATCGCAGCATGGAATGAATCCGTGACCTTTATCGCCCACACCCCCGATGCCATCGTCGAAGTCAGCGGCAAACTGCCAAACGGCAAAGTCGGCCGCGGTTTCTACAATTTTGACCATCCTGAAACCGACGGCGGCGTACACGGCCACATCTACTATGAAAACTGCGCCTCCATCTACCTTTTGGAACGCCCGTTCATGGGTAAAGCCACTTGCTCGCTCAACTTTATTAACCGCAACGGTGGCGCCATGTTTAAAATTTTTGTCGGCCGCGATGAAGCAGGTGAGTTGAAACAACACCAAATCGAAGCCATGCGAAAACTGTTTGATGCCGCTTAAACGGTTTCAGACGGCCTGAAAATCCGTTCCTTGTTGCATAGAGGAGCGGATTTTCTAACAATAAACATCTACCACACAAAGGAACCCCAAACATGCAACTCATCTTCGGAGCCAACGGCCCGTCCGGCCGCGCCTATATCCGCACATTGGCTGACTCAGCCGATACCGTCGCCGTATTAAGAAAGCCATCTGAAGACAGCTTTTTTGCCGAACACAATATTCAAACAGTCGTCGCCGATGCGCTTGATGCCGATGCGCTCGATAAAGCGTTGGCACAATACCGTCCCGATACCGTGATCAGTTTTGTCGGCGGCAAAAACGAAGAGGGTATCCGCAGCGATGCGCTGGGCAATATCAACATTATTGCCGCCACGAAAGCCGCCAATCCGCAAGCCCGCTTTGTACTGATTACCAGCATGGGCTGCGGCGAACAATGGGATATGATGAGCGAGCCGTTCAAACAGGCACTCGGCGAAGCTGTCCGTGCCAAAACAGAAGCCGAAATCTATCTCAAACAAAGCGGTTTGAATTGGACCATTTTGCGCCCCTGCGGCCTTGCCGATGGCGAAGATAATGCCTATACCTTGACACAAAATACCCAAGAAATTCCGCAAAAATACATGACGCGCAACGGCTTGGCCGCTGCCGTTGCTGCCATTGTCGGCCAAGCGGACAGCAAGGGCGAAACGTATAGCGTTGGTGCGGCATAAACTGATTGAGTAGATTGCCCACTTTCCATTGTTAAAGTTGGAGTAGGTAATTGATTAGTAGCCGATCAAACAATAAAGGATTTGCTGAGAAAAGACTGGGAGATATAAATAAAAGGCCGTCTGAATTTTCAGACGGCCTTTTATTTCTTGCTTTATTCTCCAAATACTGCCCGATCGAAACGTTCAATATAGGCGACTAAATTTGCTTTGGTTCTTGCATATAGCGCAATTTCAGTGTCGATGGGGGTAAGAATCAGGTTTGCAACAACAGGCACGATGGCCACATCAACGGAGGTTAATTCTTCGCCGAAAAAGTAGCGTTTTGTGCCTAAGTAGTTGCTAATGGCGTCTAAATCTCCTTTTCCGAAGGCGTAAATATCGGATTGCGTGTGTCTTCCGATACCATGTCCGTACATTTCTTTTTTCGCGTTTTCCTGTAACACAGCAAAAATCGCTTCGGCTTGTTCGGTCGGCATGCCATCAAACATTGCCTTCATCATAAATGGTTTGCCGAGAGGATCGACGAAACGGTTATATACGCCCATCCAATATAAATGTTCTTCTGTCATACGGCGAAAGGCTTCAGCAATCGCTTTTTGTTCAGTTGTTAAATGTTTATCTAAATCAATGCCGTAGGTTTCGGTTAGATAACGCTGAATGAGAGAGCTATCAGGGATCAACTTCTCGCCATCTTGCAATACCGGAACTTTGCCTTTAGGCATTTTGCTGAGATCGGCAACATATTCTTTTTCGAAATCTAAGCCGGATAAACGCAGCATAGCTTCAGTTTTCCAAGCGAAAGGTGATGAACTGCGAATTTTACCTTCACCGGGTAAAGTAAATAATTTAAGCATTTTGTTCTCCTTTCATTATTTGTTATTCAAATATGGTTCTACTATACTCCAAACAGCCGGGAAATTCACGACAAATACCGGATGAGGCGAATTTGGGCATGACTGCCAGCGCAATCAGTCAAGCCATTCGCAAGCTGGAAAATTATTACGATGTCAAATTGCTTAACCGCACCACACGCAGCCTCACGCCGACAGCATCTCGCGCCCATTGGCACAATGGCAAACCTTGATTTGTGCTTCCCCAGACTATTTGCACAAACTCCCCACCAGCACCCTTTACGCCACCACCGCACATCGCACCCAATCAGCAAAAGTACGCACCGTATTGGATTGCTTAATGCGTTGTTTTGGTGAAGGGATAAATAAAAAGCCTTGAAATCTGACCGCACTTTGATGTCTAAAACGAAACTTTGTACTATTATTTCAATTTACTATATATGTCAGAGAGTGATTTATGAAATCCAAACTATCCGCGTTCGTCGCTACAGCCCTTCTCGCTGGCTGTTCTACCGTTCCGCAACATAATGAGCAGGCGAAAGCCCTGTTGGACGAAGGCATTGCCCTGTATCAAAAACAGGATTATCAACATGCCAAGCCTTACTTTGAGCAGGCACAACAGGCGGGGCATATGAAAGCGCCGCGTTATCTGGGGCTGATGTATCTAAACGGCGAAGGTGTCGCCAAGAATGAGAAAACTGCTTTTGCCTACTTCATGCAAGCGGCAGAAGAGGGCGACATCACCGGGCAATACTGGCTTGGCCATTGCTACGAAAACGGTATCGGCACGGCAAAAGACATGACCAAAGCCGTGCATTGGTATCAAGAGTCTGCTAAACGAGGCGACCATATTTCCCAGCCAGCGATTGATGCGTTGAACCGTTTAGGCATCGAAAAAAGTTAATGATTTCCCGCAACATTTAAGGAGTTTCCACGATGAAGAAAACCGTAACGATGATTGCCGCAAGCTTGTTGCTTGCCGCTTGCAACGCCACCTCAAATGCGACTGAAAAAGCAGTGATGACTCAAAACACGCAAAATTCCGCTTGGGACAAACAATACGGCGGCGCGGATAAATCCTACGATAGTCGCTTGCTTGCCTTGCGTGAACAAATTGCACCACGTTTTGAAGTGTTAACGTTTAAAGATCCCAAAACAGGCAAAGAAATGCAGTACAACCTGTACACCCCGAAAAATCTTGAGCCGGGCCGCAAATATCCGTTAGTCATGTTTATCGCAGATGCCAGCACAGCAGGAAAAGGCGTAAAAGCCCCACTAATGCAAGGCTACGGCGGCATCATCTGGGCAACCGATGAAGCACAGGCGAAATACCCAGCCTTTGTCCTTGTACCGTCTTATACCGAAACGGCAGTCAACGATAAATGGGAAACAACTGAAGAAGTCCCCATGACCTTACGCCTTGTCAAAAATCTGATCGCCGAAAAAGCGATTGATGCCAATCGTGTTTATACCACGGGTCAATCCATGGGCGGTATGATTTCATTCTACCTAAATAGTATCGAGCCTAACTTCTTTGCAGCGTCTATGTTTGTCGGCAGTCAATGGGATATCAATGTTTTAAAACCATTGGAGAAAGCGAAGTTTATTTATACCGTTTCGGCTGCCGATCCAAAAGCCTCTGCAGGCATGGCTCAAGTTGGAAAAATGCTGAAACAAGATAAAGTCAGCTACGCCGAAACTGAGTTCTCTGCCAAATTACCGCAGACCGAACAAGACGCAAAAGTCCAACAAATGCTTGTCCAAGGCAAACGTATTAACTTCATCCGTTTCACACCAAATACCGTAATTCCGGAAAACTCAACCCACAAAGGTGCAGAGCATATGTACTCATTTGATTACGCCTATTTACTCGAACCTGCTCGTGATTGGTTGATGAATCAGAAGAAAGGAAAATAATCTTAAAAATACAAGCGGTCAGATTTTGAAGATGATTTACAAAAATACCTAAAAAACTGACCGCTCTTTGTTATGAAAAAGGCCGCCTGAAAAACAGGATAGGGGTGCAGCATCGTAGGCACGCATTCAAAAAATCAGACCAATGGCAGCCTGCACTGTTTCAGGTAGCATGAAACAGTGTGGTTTAGATTCAGTTTCATTGTGACACGTCTGTTAGTAGTCTTTAAAAGGTTAATCATCAACTTTTAAGGACTTTCTAGGTTGTTAAATTAACTTTTAATCCATATTTTTTTAAGTACAATATAACAGCCCATTTTTCGGACGAGCTTTTCCTAATCTTCACAGGAGATACAATATGAGCAACACCCCCACCATCCTACAGAACCCTCTCACCAACAAAGATACCGCTTTCACATTGGAAGAGCGAGCAAAATATGGCCTGACCGGCCGCCTACCTGTCGTTGTAGAAACGCTCGAACAACAGGCCACGCGTGCTTACCGCCAGTTTTCATCCTATGAAAAAGATATTGAAAAATATATCTTTCTCGATCAACTGCACAACCGCAACGAAGTACTGTACTACAAACTCCTGATTGACCATCTAGCCGAAATGCTACCCGTTGTTTACGACCCCACTGTCGGTGAAGCAATTAAAAAATGGAGCCGCGACTACCGCCGTTCGCGAGCTGTCTATCTGGATGTAAACCATCCTGAAAACATCCGTGCATCGTTTGAAACGCTGGGCTTGGGTGCAGATGATGTAGATTTGATTGTGGTTTCCGATGCGGAAGAGATTTTGGGTATCGGCGACTGGGGTGTGAACGGCACGGATATTTCCGTCGGCAAACTGGCAGTTTATACTGCTGCTGCGGGCATTCATCCCAGCCGCACCATTGCTGTGAATCTAGATGTGGGTACAGATAATGAAGCCCTGCTCAATGATCCCGCTTATTTGGGCAATCGCCATGCCCGCGTGCGTGGTGAACGCTACGACGCATTGATTGCAAGCTACCTGAAAACTGCTGCTGAAATGTTCCCCAATGCGCTTTTGCACTTTGAAGACTTCGGTCCGTCCAATGCCCGCCGCATTTTGGTGGAGAACCGCCGACAATACCGTATTTTCAACGACGATATGCAGGGAACGGGTGCGATTGTGATGGCTGCCGTATTCTCTGGCCTGAAAGTGACCAAACAGACCTTTGCCGAACAGCGGTTGGTGGTGTACGGTGCAGGCACCGCAGGTACGGGTATGGCCGACCAAATCAGTGCGGCGATGGAGCGCGAAGGCCTGAGTCGCGAAGAAGCGAAACAACGCGTATGGCTGATTGACATCAACGGACTGGTTACTGACGACATGGACGGCTTGCCCGATTACCAGCAGGAATATGCCCGACCCGCCGCCGAAGTTACCGACTGGGCGAAAACGGACGGTAAAATCGGCTTGCTCGAAGTTGTAAAACAAGTAAAACCGACTATCTTGATTGGCACATCCACCGATCACGGCGCATTCACTGAAGACGTAGTCAAAGCCCTATGTGCGGGCGTAGAGCGCCCAATTTTGCTGCCGTTATCTAACCCGACCGAGAAAATCGAAGTGATGCCAAGTGAGGCTATAAAATGGTCGGATGGCAAAGCGCTCATTTCTGTCGGCATCCCCGTGCCACCCGTGCCGTATAAAGGCGTGAACTACGAAATCGGTCAAGCTAACAACGCCATGCTTTACCCGGGGTTGGGGCTGGGGGTTATCGTTTCCGGTGCGAAACACGTTACTGACGGGATGCTGCTGGCTGCAGCTGAAGCAGTCGCCTCGCAAGTCAATCCGCAGGACGAAGGCGCGTCGCTCCTACCATCGGTGAATAACCTGCGTGCATCGTCTGCTACTGTTGCTGTTGCTGTTGCCAAACAGGCGGTCAAGGACGGTGTAGCGACCAAGCAGCCTGAAAACTGGGTACAGGCGGTGCAGGACGCAATGTGGCAGGCGGTATATGAATAAGGTCTCCTAGAAGCTATAAGGCTACCTGAAAGCAAAAAGCAGTCTGAAATCCATGCAAAGAAGTCAGGCTGCTTTTACATTTTCAGACGACCTCCACCCGCAGCGCATCCACAATCATCTTAAACACATTGGAATGCCCGCGGCGGCTGGGGTAATAGAGATAAAGCGGATCGTAAGTGATGGCATACTCGGGTAACAGCTCGACCAACTGCCCAGAATGGAGTGCGTCTGCGGCGATGATATGTGGCAGCCAAGTGATGCCAAGGCCGTCTGAAACGGCTTGCAGACGCAGATGATTGTTGGTGGAAAACTGCGATTTGGGCGTGAACGTAATCAGCTCTTTTTTGTATTTGAATTCCCACTGTATCTCCGTGCCGTGTTCACCGGAGAGTTTTATGCCGATAAGGCGGTGTTGTTGCAGATCATCAATATTTTTCGGTGAACCGTGTTGTGCCAAATAATCGGGCGAGGCGACCAACGCCATTTTGAGCGGCGCAGAAATCGGCACCGCGATCATCTCTTTCGCTACCTTGTTACCTAACCGAACGCCCATATCAAATCCTTCTTTCACAATATCTGCCCAACGATCGTCCACCACGATTTCCAAGCGGATTTTCGGGTATTGGTTCAAAATCGGCTTTAATTTTGGATACAACACGGCTTCCGCTGCCATCGCCGGGGCGTTGATGCGAATCAATCCCGATGGCGTATTCAAAAAATCATTTAATGCATCGACTTCTTGGTTTATGGCTTGATAAAGTGGGGAAAGTTGGTCGAAAAGCTGTTGCCCGGCTTCGGTCAGCGACACATTGCGTGTAGTGCGGTTGAACAGACGCAGGTTCAGCCGCGTTTCTAAATTTTTCATGCTATGGCTCAACGCCGAAGAAGAAATCCCCAAAAGTTGCCCCGCTTTCACAAAACTCTGCGTTTGCGCCAGCGTTAAAAAATAATTCAGTTCGTTAAAGTTCTGCATTTTCTCTTTAAACTCTCTTTTATTAGTGAATTTAATTCATTACATAATAAAGCCAAACCCTATTGATCTCAATAAAAACAAATCATAAAATGACTGCAACTTCATGAGAGTAAACAGAAGACAATATCCGTAAACATCACATCCCTTTTTTTACCTTTTTTATAAATTATTTATTCTAGGAGTAAAAATGAACATTTTATTATTAAACGGTGGAAAAGAATTCGGCCATTCGCATGGTGAGTTAAACAACACGCTTCACAAAAAAGCAAAAGAAGTTTTGACCGCACTTGGACACAATGTAAAAGAAACTGTGATTGATGCTGGCTATGATGTTGAGGCAGAAATCGAAAAATTCTTGTGGATGGATGCCGTGATTTGGCAGATGCCTGTTTGGTGGATGCACGAGCCTTGGACAGTGAAGAAATACATAGACGAAGTATTTATCGCTGGACACGGCAAGCTTTACCACAGTGATGGCCGTCATCGTGTCAGCCCGACCGAAGGCTTCGGTACAGGTGGTTTATTGCAAGGCAAAAAACACATGCTTTCGCTTACTTGGAATGCGCCGATTGAAGCGTTCACCCGTGAAGGCGACTTCTTTGAAGGCAAAGATGTGGATGCTGTGTACATGCCTTTCCACAAACTCAACGAGTTCATCGGTTTGACCCGTCTACCGACATTTACATGTAACGATGTAGTTAAAAATCCACAAGTAGAACAATACTTCGCAGACTACCAAGCACATTTGAAAAAAGTGTTCGGTTAATGATAAAACATCAACTTGAAGCGGTGGGCTTTTGCCCACCATTTTGTCAGTCGCTAATTGGTACGAAATACGGCAAATCCATGGCGCAGGTGATTACCCGCTGGCTGGTGGAACGCGACATCATCGTGTTAGCAAAATCCACCAAACCCGAACGTATGGCGGAAAACTTGAACGTCTTTGATTTTGCTCTCAGCGATGAAGACAAAGCCGAAATTGCCAAACTGGACGGCACGTTCGCCGCCATCGTCAATCACGACACGGTGGATAATTTGAAGCGCATCTCCGCGTGGAAAATGGGCGTGTAAGTGTAGCGAAAAACCATCTGCAATTCATCATATGAAAGGACAAAACATGATTAACGGGTTAGATATCGAACGTTTCCGAACTACCATGGCAGCGGTTGAAAACGACCATGCAAAAGGCAAGGCAGTATTACGCGCCGATTCGCGCTGGGTATCCGGCACGAAGAATGAAATCTCCGTGCGCCGCTTCCCTGCCTTTACCACAGACGAACCGAAAAACATGGGCGGTGAAAACGCCGCCCCAAATCCGGTGGAATACCTGATCAGCGCTGCGGCAGGCTGCTGCTCCATAGGTTTCGAGTTGCAAGCAGCATTGGCAGGCGTGAAACTGGAACAGTTTGAAATATCCGCAAGTGGCGGTATCGACTTGGCCAAACTGTTCGGCATGGAAGATGGCTACGGCGGACTGGATAATCTGGTGCTAACCGTAAAAGTAAAAGCCGACGCCGACCTTCCTACCCTGCAAAATTTCGCCGACCGCTCCGCCGCCAGCTCGCCAGTGTTGAACAGCCTGAAAGCGCGGGCAAAAGTGGTTGTCGAAAAAATCTAGACGACTCAAACCGTTTTCTTGTTTTCATTTCGTTGAAAGCCCCTTTTCTGAACAACTAGAAAAGGGCTTAATCGCTCAAAGGAGGACATGGCATGCAACAACTGCACACTTTGAAAGACATCGAACAGGCCATCGCCACACACCCTTTAGTATCACTGTACATCAAAGCCCCAATCTGCGGTGTTTGTACGGTCGTGGGCGCCCAGCTTGACTCAGCTTTGGCGGAGGAAGGAAATGTGTATGCCGTAAAAGCCGATATTGCTGAAATACCCGAAATGGCCGGACGTTTCCACGTGCTGACCGTACCTGCATGGCTGCTGTTTTATCAAGGCAAGGAAGTAGAACGGATGGCTCGCTTCATCCCTCAGGCACAGATGAAGCAGACATTGGCAAAATGGACAAAAGTAGCAGAAAGCGGATATCAGTAACCGGTCTATCAATGTTTCAGACGGCTGCGGTCTTGATAATGATGCAAGCGGTCAAATTTTTAAGATGATTTGCAAAACACTTAAAAATTTGACCGCTCTTTTTTACGAAAAGGTCGTCTGAAACGGCTTGCAGACTGAGATAATGATTGATGAAACGCTGTGATTTGTACACTAAAACCATCTTCTGAAAACTCCCTTTGACATTCCCCATCGTTCCCTTTAAAATGCGTTCAAGTTATTAAACATATAAACTTAAAAGGCCGAATATGCCGCAACAAACCATGAATTTAATGCGCGAGTGCATTCCCATCTTTACCGTGTTGAGTGATGAAAACCGCCATCAAATCCTGCATGTATTGTGGGAACACGGCAGGATGAATGTGAATGAGCTGACCGAGCATCTGCATCTGTCGCGCCCTGCGGTGTCACATCATTTGAAAATCATGCTGCAAGCCGGGGCGGTGGCGGTGGAGCAGGTCGGCAAAGAGCGTTTTTACAGTATTGCCATGGCGGATACGGTGGCGAAATTGAAACAGCTTGCCGATTTGATGGCACAAAATTGCCCACTTTCAAAATAGGGTTATCCATTAACCCTTTATTTTTACTCAAATGCGTTTACATTTTTAAACTTATCAACTTAAAGGAAAGAATTATGTTATTTACCCCGTTCACTTTTCAAAACGGAAAGGGTACTAAGAACCGTATCTTCAAATCCGCTATGGAAGAACAACTTGCCCAACACGACCAGCCGTCTGAAAAACTTGTCCGCCTCTACGACACTTGGGCAAAAGGCGGTGCAGGTGTGTTGGTTACGGGCAATGTGATGGTCGCCGAAAGCGGTAAAGGTTCGATAAACGATGTGGTGGTTTCAGACGGCCGCAGTCTTGAGATGCTGAAAAAATGGGCGAAAGCGGGCACACAGAATGACACATTACTCATCATGCAAATCAATCATGCGGGTAAACAGTCGCCTGCGGTGGTCAATAAAACGCCACTTGCGCCGAGCGCCGTGCCGTTGGTAGGCATGGACGGCTTTATCAATCCGCCGCGTGAATTGACTGCCGATGAAATCAACGGACTGATTCAGCAATTCGTACAAACCGCGAAAATTGCTGAACAGGCAGGCTTTTCAGGCGTACAAATTCACGCCGCGCACGGCTATCTCATCAGCCAATTCCTCTCGCCGCACCACAACCGCCGCCAAGACCAATGGGGCGGCAGTTTGGAAAACCGTATGCGCTTCCTTTTGGAAACCTACACCGCCATTCGCGCCGCCGTGGATAAAGATTTCTTGGTAGGCGTAAAACTCAATTCGGCGGACTTCCAAAAAGGCGGTTTTGACGAAAGCGAATCGGTGCAGGTAGTACAAAAACTGTCGGAAATGGGCATTGATTTTATTGAAGTTTCCGGTGGCAACTACGAAAGCCCGCAAATGCTCGCCGCCAAAGACAGCACCCGCAAACGCGAAGCCTTCTTCATCGATTACGCCGAAAAAGCCCGAGCAGTCAGCCAAGCTCCACTGATTATCACCGGCGGCTTCCGTTCGCAGAACGCCATGGAAGACGCCTTATCCAGCGGACATTTGGATTTGGTAGGTGTCGCCCGCCCGTTTGCTTTAGTGCCCGATTTGGCGAACCAAATGCAAAACGGCACCTACCAAACTGTGCAAACCGACCGCATCCAAACAGGCGTAGCGTTTGTTGATAAAAAAGCGGGCGCGATGCTGGAAATGAACTGGTATATGACGCAAATGGATTTGATTGGACAAGGCAAACAGCCCAATCCTAAATTGTCGGCGTGGAAAGTTTTACTGAAAACTTTATGGGAAAATGGCAAGGCAGGTTTGAGTACGGGCAGGGCTTGATGATGAAAGCGGTTGGATTTGAAGGAAGATTAAATTTTAAAATTTAACCGTATGTAAAAGCATGGAATATAAATAAATTGATACTAAAAAACCGTTTGAATCTTTAAGTTCAAATGGTTTTTAGAATTTTAGATATCTACTGAGCGATACAAAAGATCCTGTTCTTTGAAAGTGGCTTAGAATAATAATTTTAAAAATACTAATTAAATTAATAAGTTATGATTATAATTTATAATTATAACTTAACATATTAATTATGCTATAACTCTATCACTTAATTATTTAGTAGTGGAATAGGACCGTGGGGACATACCCAAAGCTCTTTAAATTCTTTGAGAATAGAGAAATGCAGTACAAATACTTGGTAATTAAATTCTAAAAACTAGTAGAAGAGGTCCGTTTTAAGCCATAAGGGACCAGAAAACGGAAAGACCACATATCCTAACCTAATTATTAATATCAGCTTAATAATTAAGTAAGTCTTTCGCGGCTTATCGTATGCAGGAAAACTGCTACAATAAAATAACCATTAATAAACCATCCCTTAAATCTATTCAGTCTACCTGAAACCCAAAAAGCAGCATGCACATGGTTTTACAGAAACCCTGTAAACGGCAAAGCTATCTCTTTAGAAAACGCATAAGGATAACAACATGAATCTAGCCATCACTGGTTCCAGCGGCAACATCGGCGGCATGGTCGCCCAACACCTCAGTACACGCGACCTACCGCTTATTCTGCCACTGCGCAACCCCGCCAAAGTACCCGATCTGCCGAACTGCGAGGCGCGGCGGTTTGCCTATGGCGATTTGGAGCTTGCTAAGCAGGCTTTAAATGGGGTGGACGTGCTGTTTATGGTGTCTGCCGCCGAAAGTCCGATGCGCGAACAGGAGCATTTGACTTTGGTGCAGGCTGCTTCGGAAGCGGGCGTGAAACATATTGTCTATCTCTCTTTTGCTCAAGCGGCGTTGGACAGTACCTTCACGCTGGCGCGCACTCATGCGGTTACCGAAAATGCAATCCGGCAAACAAATATGCGCTACACCTTTCTGCGCGACAATTTTTACAGTGAGATGATGGCAACAATTGCTAACGCAGACGGCATCATCGCAGGCCCAGCCGACAACGGGCGCGTTGCCTGCGTTTCACAGCGCGATGTTGCCCAAGCAGCGGCAAACATCATTGCCAACATCGCTTGCGACGATCACCACCACGATAATCAGACCTACACACTGACCGGTTCCCAATCATTAAGTTTTGCTGAAATAGCCGCCGTCTTAACCGAAATCACCGGCAAACCGCACTGCTACCACAATGAAATTGTGGAAGAAGCCTTCGCCAGCCGCAAAGCTGAGTATCCTGACACGCCCGATTGGCAGATTGAAGCCTGGGTTTCTACCTACACTGCCATTGCTAAAGGCGAGCTTGCTACCGTTTCAGACGACCTGTCGCAGTTGTTGGGACGAGCACCGCTTAGTTTTGAAGACGTAGTAAAGACACAATATGCAAAATAATCTTGTCCCATTTATCGAGTTTCGTGGCACAGGCAAGCATTATAACGGCAAATATGCTGTGCGCGATTTGGATTTGACCATTTATCAGGGTGAATTTTTCGTGTTGGTAGGTGGCTCGGGCAGCGGCAAATCCACCACTTTACGCATGATTAACGCGCTAATTGAACCGACCGATGGCAACGTTTATCTGCACGGGAAACGGATTAAAGACTACGACATCCGCCAGCTCCGCCACCAAATTGGTTACGTATTACAGCAAATCGCGCTTTTTCCCACCATGACCGTCGCGGAAAATATCGAACTCATGCCTGACGTACTGGGCTGGCCGAAAGCCGAACGCAAAACGCGTGTGAATGAATTATTGGAGCTGGTGGAACTTGACCCTGCGCACTACCGCGACCGCTATCCGCACGAACTTTCCGGCGGTGAACAGCAGCGCATCGGCATTTTGCGAGCCATTGCAGCCAAGCCCCAAGTTCTGCTGATGGACGAACCGTTTTCAGCACTTGACCCGCTGGTGCGCACCGTGCTGCAAGACCAAATTGCTATGATTCACCAAAAATTTGGCACCACTATCGTTTTCGTTACCCATGATATGCAGGAAGCCGCCAAACTCGCTTGCCGTATCGGTGTAATGCATAATGGCAAACTGGTACAAATCGGCACACCTGAAGAAATCAAAAAGCAGCCGGCAAATGATTATGTGCAATCGCTATTTTCCACCGCCGACGCACCCGATGCCGAACGCATCATCCACCAATTCTTACGGTTGGATAAACAGGGACAGGAAGCTGTGAGAAGGGCAGTGTTATGATGGTGAAGGCCGTCTGAAACCTCTTTCAAGGCGCTAATACCTTGCTGTAAAGAAAACATAAACATCTATTATTCAATGTACTAAACATAAAATTTAAAACTATGTTCTCATCCCTAAACGTTACCCCAGCAGAACTCTGGCAAATGCTGCTTACGCATTTATGGCTTTCCGGCCTGGCTTTGCTCGCGGCAGTGGCGATTGCAGTGCCTGCGGCCGTGTTGTTTGCGCGCAGACAGCGGGCAGCGGAAGTGGTATTACAGTTTACCAATATATTGCAAACCATTCCGTCTTTGGCGCTGCTGGGTTTGCTGATTCCGTTTGTCGGTATCGGTTCGCCGCCCGTCTTGATTGCACTCACGCTATACGCACTGTTGCCGATTTTTCAAAATACCTATTTGGGGCTGACCCAAATCGACCAATCGATTCAAGATGCATACACTGCATTCGGACTATCGCGCTGGCAATCATTGTGGCGGATTGAGCTGCCGATGGCTTTGCCTGCCATGATTTCGGGCATTCGCACGGCGGCAGTGCTGATTGTCGGCACGGCAACTCTGGCGGCGTTAATTGGCGCAGGCGGCTTGGGTAACCTGATTCTGCTCGGCATTGACCGCAACAACATGACAATGACGTTTACCGGCGCATTACTCTCCGCGTTATTGGCTGTCGGTGTAAGCGGCATTATCGGGCTGTTGCAGAAATCGCGACGCAAGTTGCCGATTATTCTTGCATTGGCGGTGGGCTTCGGCGCACTCGGTCTGTCGCAGATTTCATTTACACCTGCCACAAAAAACGTGGTGGTTGCCGGCAAAATGGGGAGTGAGCCGGATATTCTGATTAACATGTATAAATTATTGATTGAACGTGAGAATTCGAACGTGAAAGTCACAGTCAAACCTAATTTTGGCAAAACTACTTTCCTGTTTAGCGCACTGAATAGTGGCGAAATCGATATTTATCCTGAATTCACCGGCACAGTGCTGGAAGCCTTAGTACAAGTACCAACTGAACAGAAGAACCGCCATCTGTCGCCAGATGAAACCTATCAACGGGGCAAACAATTATTGGCGGAACAATATCAGTTAGAGTTTCTGCCACCAATGTCTTATCAGAACACTTATGCGTTGGCAGTCAAAGAAAGCTACGGCGCGGAGCACCAACTGAATGTCATCAGCGACTTAAAGCAGGCTGCGCCCGATATCCGAGCAGGTTTCTCACTGGAGTTTACCGACCGAGCAGACGGCTACAAAGGCATGCAGGCAGCAGGTATCACGCTGAAACATATTGTTAGCTTGGAACCTGCCTTACGCTATACGGCATTGTTGAATGAAAAAATCGACCTAGTGGAGGCCTTTTCTACCGACGCAGAATTGAAGCAATACCAGTTGCGCCTGCTGAAAGATGATATTTCCCTGTTTCCTGCTTATCAGGGGGCACCATTGATGAAAGCAGAATTTGCCGAAAAAAATCCGCAAATTGTGACCGCACTTAACCGACTGGCGGGAAAAATTAGCGAAGAGGAAATGAGCGAGATGAACTACCGCGTGAAAGTGCAAGGCGAAAGCGCGGAAAACGTGGCTCGGGATTATTTAGAGAAAAATGGGTTGTTAGGAAAGTAAAATTGGCAGTAGGCTACCTAAAAGCATCAGATTCTTAGGGAGGTATTATGAAAGCCGTAAAAATCTACCAAGCCGGCGGAGCGGAACAACTAATTTATCAAGACGTGCCAACACCTGATATCAAAGAGGGTTGGTCACTGGTAAAAATTAAAGGCTTCGGCATCAACCATTCTGAGATTTTCATGCGTGAAGGCAAATCGCCATCCGTGCAGTTTCCACGCATTTTGGGCATTGAATGTGTAGGCGAAGTGGCGCAAAGTTCCACACCCGCGCTGGCGGTCGGACAAAAGGTCGTCTCTATTATGGGCGAAATGGGGCGCGCCTTTGACAGCAGCTACGCCGAATATGTGTTGCTGCCCAACGAGCAAATTTACCCCGTTCATACCGATTTGGATTGGAAAACCCTTGCCGCAATTCCCGAAACCTACTACACCGCATTCGGCTCGTTGCAGCAGCTTCGTATCGCGGCCGCAAGATCGTGTGTTGGTGCGTGGTGCCGGCAGCGGTGTGGTCATAGCCTTTGCGTAGCTTCTTAAAGCACAGTTTCCGCATATCGTATTGCACGGTTCAACGCGTAATCCTGCCAAAGCTACCCATTTGCAAGCGGTCGGATTTGACGAAGTGATTACTGAAGCCGATGGCAAACTACAAACAAACCAAAACTATGACAAAATTCTGGAATTGGTCGGGCCAGCAACTTTGTGTGATTCTTTCACCCACATCAACGAACACGGCATCATCTGCAATACAGGGCAGCTAGGTAATATATGGTACGTGAACGATTTTGATCCGATTATCGAACTCAAAAACAACAGCTATCTCACCGCCTTTTATTCGGGCAATGTGTCGCAAGCCAAGCTGGATGCGATGTTTGACTATATCTGGCAATTTAATGTGAAAATCTTAATTGAACGCGTGTTTACATTGGAACAAGTTCCCGAAGCCCACCGTTTTTTGCAAAGCGCGGACGGGTTTGGGAAAGTGGTGGCAGTCAATGAATAGGACTATCTAAAATTCTATAAAAGAAATTTAATCATGCTTTGGAATAAAACTGTGATCTGAATTGGTTTCATGGATATTGATAAAGAGAAGGCCATCTGAAATTCTTCAAATGGCCTTTTATATTTGAATTCTGTAAGTGATTGTACAACTAGAAGAAACAGGACTTAGCAGGCTAAAATACTAGTATTATGAATTTAACATAATATAAATTAATTTCCTTTTCCCTATTCTTCTACAAATTCCGCTGTTTTGTTCCTATATGTCAAATGAGAATTAATGATACTCTAGAGAGTGTGCTCATAGTACTCCAATTTTTAGTATCAAATCAATAGGTTTTAATAGAAATTTGGCTGGTTAATTTTACTGTAATCTTATCATTAATCGTAGCCTGGCGAAATTGTAGCCTAGCGAAATAGAGTAGGGTAAAGATAGTGAATTGTGCCAACTTTGTTTGAACTTATTCAAAACTGTTCAGATGGTCTTATTTCATTAATCCTAGCTTTTTTCTCTCCACAAAATGCAAAGACCATTGTTGATTAGTTATTATCACTTATAACTACTGCCAATCCCTGCATTTTAGTTTCCACCGTTTCTCCTACTTTCTTTCAATCTTTCCTTAATCATGTGTGAACCTTTTCTTTTTCAGTCAATGACGTTATTTATTGGAGAAAAGTTTTCACTATCAGCCTTAACAATCACTATTAAAATATGCTCCGATGTTCTGTCTCCGCCTGTATGCGGCTTGGACGACGGTGAGGCTGCATTCGAGCAGGTTGCGGTTTTCGTATTCGAACACGGTGTGCGGCTCGGCTTGGTTTTGTTTCCAAAGCCTCAGTTGGGCGATAGCGCGGCGCAGGTCGGTATCGTTGCGGAGAATGCCTAGTGTTGGTTGAATGCTTGCAGGGCGGGGCGGCTGAATGTGTTTTGAAGGTCGTCTGAAAAGATACCCGCTTCGGAGTAGGGGCGTTCAGACGGCCTTTGGGACGGTACGGCTTGGAATGCTTGTCCATCTGCGACGGGCTGGTATGCCTGCCAGCTTTCGGCGTAGCTGCGGATGAGGTAAGCGTCGTATAAATCGTGGCTGAAGAACGACCAGAACACGGGGTCGTCCTGATAAGTCAGGCTGATGCCGTCGGGTGTGTGGAGTTTCAGGTAGCCTTGCGTTTGACGGTCGATATGCAGGGCGAGGCTGTTTGGGGAGGAGGGATGGTGGTATTGTTCCAGAACGGCGTTGAGCGATCGGTAGTGCATGGGGCATCCTTTGAAAGGCGTTCAGCGATAACTGATGACGATCATCGTACTGCCGTCTTTATTGTAGTAATACGCGCCCGCATTGCCCCATGTAAATCGACGGCATTTGCCAGATGCCGATGTTTCAATGGCGCAAGGGGCATCGCCCAGCTGCTTATCCAGCCATCGATCAAATTGTTTTCTGCGTTGCAATTCGCGCTCCTCCGACCATGCTGCCCAGCTGTTGTCCTCGCCTATCGGGCAGAAGAATATGGATAAGCTCTCCAGCCGCTGCTGCTCGAACTGGGCGGTAAGGGTGTATTGTTCGGACTGTTTGGTAAATGACAAACCGAAAAATGTTATTCCCGCTTGCAGATGATTCGGGCTGGATTTTGGGAAGCATGCAATCCAATCATCAAGCGTGGTGCGCGCGCTAATAATGTTGCCGTCTGGCAGGATAATGCTGCCGTTTTTAGGGTTTATCTTCATCGGTTTGAATTTCCAAATATAGTTTTCAGACGACCTGAGACTATGTCCGTTTTATAACACCTTTAAGCCGCACGATTTTTCATTTCACCAACAAGCGCCCCTGTCTCGCCAAATTCAAAGTCGCCAGCAACAGCAACATCACCAAACCGGAGCCTGTGGTGGCGAGGAAATAGCCTAAAAACAGTAAACGCTGTTCGGCGATCAAATGAAAACCGCAGCCCGTCATTGCCGCCAAACCGAACGAGAAACCCCAAAAACTGGGGCTAAATCCTTTCTCCAGCATCCAAGCCAGAAGGTGTAGCAGTAGCAGGAATTGCAGGCAGCCGTAGCCGATTAAAAGCAGCGGGAAGGTATCGATGTGCCCGCCCGATACGGCGAAATAGGCGCCGCAGCCGACAAAAGCGGGCGCAAGTTGAATGCCGACAATACCGCGCACAGGGGCGTTGACGGGTGTGCCGGTGCGCAAACGGCTCAATATGGCGGCTTCCAAGCTAAGCCATGAAAACAGTCCCGCGCCCAAAAACAGCCAAGCGTAATCCGATAAACCCAATGTCGCCATTGCGGTCGCGCTGACAAAATTGGTGGCAACGGTGGGCAGGTAAACAATCGGCGTGGTGGCATCAAGGTTATGGACGCCGCGCCACAAGCCGCCTGCGCGGTACATGGCAAATGCCAACTGTCCCGCCGTTCCCAGCAAAATCAACCCTCTCGGCGGAAAAAACGGATTTTGATGATGTAGGCAATAACCAGCAGCAGCCAAAGCACAAAGGCAGCGGCTAACAACGTTTCCGCAGCCCAATTCGGTAAAAGCCCGATACGCGCGCCGTAACGCCAAGACAAACCGAGCGCGAAAAGCCCCAACGGCATGCTGAAATAGCTGAGGGGGATGGGAAATTTTTTGGTACTCATGACGATGTGTGTTTTAAGGAAAGGCGGTAGTATAGCCGATTCAAATCGGTAAATGCAGCTTGGGTTGAGACCTAATAAAGACGCTAAATCTGTCCGGAGTATCGGATTTCAGCATAAGCCGTATTGGGTATGGATATTCTGATGTTTGAGTTTGTAAATGTGTTTTCAGACGACCTGAAGGCAAGCGGAAACAGACGATGAATGTCGCTTGAGCCTTCTTGATTTTTAGGTAGCCTCTTTATCATACATTTCCCGCAACACCTCCGTCAGCCAGTCGAACACCTTTAACACGCGCCCGGGAGTTACTGTGCGTTGCGGGCGGTAGATGTAGAGTTGCCACGGGCGGCGCGGGATTTCGGGGAAGAGTTCCACTAGTTCGCCGTTTTGCAGGTGGATTCGGCACAGATGTTCCGGGATATAGGCGGCAACACTGCCTGCCAGTGCGGCGGCGAGTTCGTTGGCAGGGTCGTCCGTGATGAAACGGATGTTTTTTGGAAAAACGTGCATTTCTGCGTTGAGCGGCCAGCCCCACGGGCGGTTGGTGTTGGCGTTAATGAGCGACGATGCGGGGAAACGGCCGGTTAATTCGTCTAGGCTTTGCGGCGTGCCGTAGCGGGCGAGATAGGCGGGGGAGGCGACGATTTTGTCGGTGATGTCGCAGATTTTGCGGACAATCATCAAATCTTCCGCCTGTGTGCCGATGCGGATGCCGATATCGAGTTGGTTTTCCACCGCGTTAAGTTTGGCGTCGTTGCCGCGCAAATCGAAATAAATTTCGGGATAGTCAGCGCATTTTTCCAGCAGGCGGGTGAGTATGCGGCCGTTATCGCTCCACTGCGGTACGGTGATGCGGACGATGCCGCGTATCTCGTCTTTTTCTTTGGCGGCAGAAAACAGGTTTTCGCTGTCGGCAAGGAGCTGCTGGGCGCGCGGCAGGAAGGCTGTGCCAAACTCGGTCAGGTGGATATTGCGTGTGTTGCGGGTAAAAAGCTGTTCGCCGAGGTGTTGTTCTAATTCGGCAATCACACGCGTTACCACCTGCGGCGAAACGGACAGGCGCAGCGCGGTTTCGCGGAATTGCAGGGTCTCGGCGGCGGAACAGAAGTATTTTAGGGCGTTGAGTTTGTCCATTTTGATTTCAAGAGATTGGTTCAGGCCGTCTGAAAACCTTTTCAGGCAGCCTGCACCTTAATTGTTCCAAATTTTAGAATTAACAATTCAGATTTTATTCATTGTTTGCCAAACAGTCCATCCCTATAATGCACTCTTTCGATAAGCAAATCACGGAGCAAACCCATGAAAAATCAAGTTAAAAAATCATTCCTGAAAGCTGCTGCCGCAGCCGCCGTTGCATTGACTTTGTCTGCCCCTGCGCTGGCAAACGTATCCATTACCCCGATAAAAGGAGTTCAAACCATGCAGCTTACCCAAGAATGGGACAAAATTTTCCCCCAGTCCAATAAAGTGGAACACCACAAAGTAACATTCAAAAACCGCTACGGCATCACATTGGTTGGCGATTTGTATGTGCCGAAAAACATCCGTTCAGGCCAGAAACTGCCCGCAATTGCGGTAGCCGGCCCGTTCGGTGGGGTGAAGGAGCAATCCAGCGGTCTATATGCCCAAGCGATGGCAGAACGCGGTTTTGTAACCTTGGCGTTTGACCCGTCCTACCTTGGTGAATCCGGCGGCGAACCGCGTAATATGGAGTCGCCCGACATCAACACTGAAGACTTTTCCGCCGCCGTTGATTTTCTCGGCCTGCAAAACTTCGTGAACCGCGAACAAATAGGCATCTTGGGCATTTGCGGTTGGGGCGGCATGGCGTTGAACGCCGCCGTGGGCGATACCCGTATCAAAGCCGTTGCCACCAGCACCATGTACGACATGACCCGCGTGATGGCCAACGGCTACGAAATCAACATGAAGCAGAACGCACAAGGAGACTACGACCGCGCCCCTGCGCAAACTGCCGAAGCGCGCTACCAAATGAAAGTGCAACTGAACAACGGTCGCTGGGAAGCAGCGCAAAACGGTTACGCCACCCTTGCGCCCGCCAACAACCTTGACCTCAAAGACATTACCGCCGACACGCCGAAATTTATCGCCGAATACGCCGATTTCTACCGCACCAAACGCGGCTTCCATCCCCGCGCGGTAAACTCCAATCCGCAAGGTTCTTGGGCGACCACCGTACCGCTGGCGTTCATCAATATGCCCATCCTGCAACGTGCCGGCGAATTGCGCGCCCCCGCTTTAATCGTCCACGGTGAAAAAGCACACTCACGCTATTTCAGCGAAGACGCGTTCAAATCTCTGGGTAGCAAAAACAAAGAGCTGTACATCGTGCCGGGTGCGAACCACACGGATTTGTATGACAACACCACTGGCAAGATTCCGTTTGATAAGTTTGAGCAGTTCTTTAAAGCGAATCTGCATTAAGGTCGTCTGAAAGGCTACCTGAGAGTGTAAAAGCAGCCTGCACTTTTTTGTAACGAGTGCAGGCTGCTTTTTATTTTTCAGACGGCCTTTTCAGATTTTGAGGCCGTCTGAAAAAACAAACGCAGCACCTGTTTTAGGCAGGTTTGCGGAAGATGATGCAGTAAAAGCGGTTGCTCCACAGCAGCCGCTTTTTCTTTTCCTGTACGGTTTCGGAGATGCAGTTTTCGATTTGTGTCAGGTCGAAATCGGTGTCTTGGAAGTAGTTCCGCGTGAATAGGCTTTTTTTGTATTGTTTCTGGATAAAGTCGGTGGTTTCGTCTGCAATCATGATTTTGGTGCCGGGCTTGGCGACGCGCAGCATTTCGTTGATGGCTTTTTGTTTGTCGCTGAAAAAATTGATGCCACCCACATGGAATACGACGTCGAACATATTGTCGGCAAAGGGTAAATTTTCGGCGTTGCAGTGTACCAAGTCCAAGCCTGCCGCTTTTTTCTGCCACACGTCGCGGCAGCGTTCCAACATGCCGAGCGACAGGTCGGCACCGGTCAAGTCCAGCGGCGGGGTCGATGTCGGCGGGCAGGTGGTTTAAATCGGTACCTGTGCCGATGGAGACGTAGAGTGCGGTGCAATCCTGCCGCCCACTCCAGTTCGCCCATCAGGCTGCGCCGTGTCTCGTTGATGCTGTTGCCGTATTTGAGGCGGGCTATCCAGCGTTCGCCGAAATCGTACCAACGGGCAAGGCGGTTGTAATTTTCATGTATTTGGCGTTGTCGCCCGTTACGGTGTCGGAATCGAGGCACAACAGAATGCCGTCTTGTTCGGGCGGAAGCGGGTTTTGCAGGGCGGGTTTGAGCTTTTGGATGAGTTTGGCGGAAGGCATGGTGCTTCTCCTGTCGATGATTAAACTATGCGTATCCGGCGGGGTCGTCTGAAAGTTTGATTGGATGGGGAACAGGCGATTTTAGGTGACTGCGCTGTCTGAAATAAAGGCTGCCTGAAACGTGATTTCAGACGGCCTAACAGGCTAAAATACTAGTATTATGAATTTAACATAATATAAATTAATTTCCTTTTCCCTATTCTTCTACAAATTCCGCTGTTTTGTTCCTATATGTCAAATGAGAATTAATGATACTCTAGAGAGTGTGCTCATAGTACTCCAATTTTTAGTATCAAATCAATAGGTTTTAAGAGAAATTTGGCTGTTTAATTTTACTGTGACTCTACCACTGAATTATGGGATAGCGGAATAAGAGTAGAGAATAGTCATATGATCTTGCCAATGCAATCCTTCCTCCACCCCCAGGGAGAAGGACAAAGGATATAATCTTGGCAATGGTAATCTCCTTAACTGCTACCATTGCTTTGGCACCCTGATCTACCGCCAGCTGCCCAATGGCGAAAACCAATATTACCAATACGATCTAGAAAACCAACTCGTCCGCGCCGAAATCAAAAAGCCCGCAGGCAATACCGAAATTTGGACATACGCCTATGACCCGTTCGGCCGAAGTCTCTCCAAAGAACGTCAAGACAAACTCGCCTGGATGAGTACCGACCCGAAACGCACCCACTTCGTCTGGGATGGTAGCCTGCCTATTGCAGGAGTACACCTACAAAGGCAGCTACAAACCGCTGGCACAAGTCTTTGACAACGGCCAAAGACGGTAAACAATACCTCGCCTATTTCCACAACGACCAAATCGGCATACCGAAAGAGATGACCGACATTCACGGCAATCTCTTATAATTCTTTCATTGTAAACACCTTTAAGTTATACAAAGCCAAAGATTGTTTCTGCTGGAATAGTTTATTTATTTTTAAAGTTAAGCGTTCACTCCAATAGAAACAGATAACACATCTTCCTCATTGTCGAGTAGAGATATATCGATAACTTTATCTATATTATTGCTAAAGAATTTTAAACAATAAAAATTAGGTTTATTTATCAATTCTAGCCAATTGCTAATATTTTTTATTTTGATAATAAACAAGGGGAATAATTCTATTGGTGTTTCAGCCGAATCATTTATTCCTCCATAAAAGTACACATAAGCAATATCATTTTTCTCTGGTACAAAAAAATTTAATATTTCATTTTTTATCGATAAACTAAAATTATCTTTTAATAATTCTATATTTCTGTAGGAGGTAAAAGTACGATTTATTATTTCACATGAGAGTGGATATGGAATAAATTTTTCAGAATCTGAAATTAAATTATTTAAAAAATGAGTTTCTTTCATTTTTTTCATTAAATTATTCTGTTTTAAAGTAAAAATCCTATCTTTTAAAGTTGTCATAATACTATCTCCTATGTTGTACGGTTACATTATCTTTGTAGTACTTCCAAGAAAATGTACCATTCCCATTATTTCTTTTTTGAACAAGATTTCCATCCATTTTGGCAGTACCTACATGCCAGTGCGGACAAGGATGTTTTGCATCAGAGGGATGGTGTGAAACAATGAGTGGTGTTCGTGAACCATTTGGATTTTTATACATATATTGTTCCCAGTTAGGTGTTATATTTTGTGCAATAGGGGTTGAACTTGTTGGAATACCAGCTTCTTTTAAAGCAATAATTCTTGCAGCATTTTTTGTGGGAAATTGTGAACAAGGGTCTTTTTCATCTTTATTGCATCGCCCAACAGCAGTATGTGATTTTGACTGGGATGCGATAATCGCAGCCGCTGCATTATTAGCAGCAGCTGCACGCTGACGGCCAGTATACTGAACTGCCAAAGCCACCAGGGCTGGAAATAGTTCCTGCGAAGCTGAATAATCCAAATGGATCAGTCCATTAAACAGTATTTGGTACAAACCTATATAAATTACTGCCACCTTCCAACCCAATCGGATCCTGATTCACAAACCGTCCCGCATCAGGCTCGTAATACCTGAAGAGGTTGCAATGCAACCCCGTCTCGCGGTCGGCATACTGGTTCTGTAAGCGGAAGGGTTGGTATGCGCTATCCGTTACTCGGGTTTCCTCTTTCAGATGGCCCCAGCCGTAATAATCCCCGAACCAAACCAGATTACCGTCCTTATCGGTCATCTCTCTCTGGATGCCGATTTGGTCGCAGTAGAAGTAGCGGGTTTGTTGTCGACTTTCGCTGTCTTTAGTTGTCCAATCGCGGACTTGGGCTAAAGGCTCGTAGGAATCTGGATCGGTGTAAATATAGGTGCCGTCTGAAATTTGCTCCTGTAACAGATGGCTGCCGTCCCAAACGAAGCGGGTTTGCTCTTCGAGACGAAGGTTGTCTGAAAAATATTTTTTCAGACAACCTTACAGTTTTGTTGGAATTCAATCCAATCTATAATAAGCTGAACTCAGTTCAACCTACGCTTACTTATTGCTATTCATATATTCGTGAGGCATTCAAAATGTCTGCTAGCATACTCCAATTTAAAGTTTTGTCGTTATATTCTTTCATACCTATATTTTTATAGTATCCATCCATGTCTTCAATCCAATTTTTCATGGCTTCTAAAAAGCTATCTAGTGTATTATTTTCAAAATCTTCTGTATAAATTTCAGTAATGAATTCTTTTAAAAAAACTAGAAAGTCATCTCTATTTTTAATTTCCATAATTTAATCCTCATCGAACAATTAGATTCTTGCCGTTGCCAAGTTTTAAAGTCATTGATTTACCTTCCGTTTTAGTAGTCATTTTCCACATTTGTTTTTTTACCATACTAGAATTTGCTTCTTGAACAGGAGTGCATTCTATTTTCGCAATTTTAAAAGCAGCCAATCTACGGTGGTCTAAAGTCCATGTTTTGCCACTCTCGTCTTTCCAAATATTAATTCTTAAAATATTAGGATCTAACTTACCAGATTTTAAATCTGCCGCATTTTGTAGAACTGTATAATCCCCTGTTTGATTTTTTGCGCTGCTTTGCATGAAGTGAATATCTTTTGTTGGCATGGTTCCTGGCGGACAGTTTTGGCATTTCCCAGTCAAACCTAATACATCAATCCACCTCTGCATGTTCAGCGCAAACTGATAAAAATTGCTTCCGCCCCACAACCCAATCGGATCCTGATTCACAAACCGCCCGACGTTCGGCTCATAATACCTGAAGAAGTTGTAATGCAGCCCTGTCTCAAGGTCGGCATACTGGTTCTGCAGGCGGAAGGGTTGGTATGCGCTATCCGTTACCTTGGTTTCCTCTTTCAGACGGCCCCAACCGGTGTAGTTGCCGAACCATAAGAGGTTGCCGTCTTTATCGGTCATCTCTCTTGGGATGCCGATTTGGTCGCAATGGAAGTAGTGGATTTGCTGGTGGCTTTCGCCTTTGGCATTGGTGTGGTTGTGTACTTGTGCCAAAGGTTCGTAGCTGTCGGGATCGGTGTAGAGATAGGTATATCTGCCGTCCGGGTGGACTTCCTGTAAGAGGTGGCTGCCGTCCCAAACGAAGCGGGTTTGGTTTTCGAGGCCGTTCCCGCCTAAATCATGCGGGAATGACGTTTCTGAAACTTCTCCGTTTTTCAGACGGCCTTTGCCTATCCTTCTTCCCAGGGCGTCGTAGCTGTAGGCCCAAGTCTCTTTCGTGCCGTCTTTTTTGAAGATTTCGGCTTTAACCAGTTGGTCATGCAGATCGTAGAAATAGTTCTGCACTTCGCCGTCGGCCAGCTCGCGGTGGATCAGGTTGCCGAGGTCGTCGTAGTAATAGGTCGTGCCGTTGTAGGTTTTCAGGCGGTTGTCGGTGATGGCGGAGCGACCGTCTGAAATCGGCGCGGTCGTTTTGCCCTCTCCCCGACCCTCTCCCACGGGAGAGGGGGCAGGGTATGGTTTGACCTTTTCCGTCGGGATGTCGAGGATATTGTGTGCGGGGTCGAAGGCGAACATTTCATTACCCGCTTGGGTAATCCGGCCCAGTTTGTCGTACTCGAAGTGGGTCGTTCCCATCCGTTGGTCGGTACTGTGGGTCAGGTTGCCGGTGCGGTCGTAGCCGTAGC
>NZ_JBQCWS010000008.1:10298-41793 GCF_051957155.1 Neisseria sp. P0019.S002 | reverse complement strand
AGATCAAAGTTAATTTCAGCGAAAACTATATTGCTCACAAAATCGCCCATGCTGTAGCAGGCTGTGCAGCTGCTGCTGCGGCACGACAAGGCAAGTGTCGTGATGGTGCAATCGGTGCAGCTGTTGGGGAAATGGTTGCAGAGGAAATGTTGAAAGGGCGTGATGTAAGTAAAGATCGCCAAAAAATCATCGGGTACTCGCGGATTATTGCAGGCAGTGTGGCGGCATTGTTTAAGGGGGATGTGAATGTAGCGGCGAATGCGGCTGCTGTGGCGGTAGAGAATAATTCCCTCTTTCAGCCACAAAACACATTAGAAGCGGGAGTAAGAAATGCAATTTTACGAGGAGATATTCAGGAATTACGGCTTTTGTTGGGCGAAGTAAATTTTTCAAAAGCTGAGGCTGCCTATGCTCAAAGGATTTTAGCTTCGATGGAAAAAATAGGTGAAAGTAATTCTCGACTATTGGCTGAAAGATACGGCGTAGATTGGCTAAATAAAGTTCATCACGTCTTTAAGGGGCATCAAGGAAGCATCGGTAATGCATTGATTCAAAAATCAGGCTCCATGGAAAATGCCTTTGTAGCGACGCAAAAGGCAGTGGATGCTTTAAAACTGACAAAAACAGAAAATTATCCAGTTACTGTAATGGTCAATGGTATAACGGTAATTGTTCGCGTATATGTCAATAATGGAGTATCTCGTATTGCAACTATTTTGAAAATGTAAGGGTAGAATATATGAACCAGTTTTGTTTATCTGAATATGAGAAGGCTTTTTTATGTAGAATTATTGAAAACAATATGATATGGAAGGAATATTTAATAGAGCAAATAGAAAATTCAATAATAGTATCTAGAGATAATACAGGATGTGGGTGCTACATTGATTTTCAGGTAAATTTAGAAAGAACTAATCTAAATAAATACGAAAATATCCCTATTTTTTTTGAAGGAGACATCACTGCACCGGATAAGTCAGATGCAGCGACTTTCCTGCTATATACTACAGAGTCTTTGAATAAAGCAGGTAGAATTATTGATTTTCTGGAAGTTGCTATTGCAGGCACAAATTATGATGAAGTTGAGGTCTATTCATGGTTAAAGATGGAAAATAGCTTACGGTTCGGCTTATAAAATAAACTGACTGAGACCTTTGCAAAATTCCCCAAAATCCCCTAAATTCCCATCAAGACATTTAGGGGATTTCTCATGAGCACCTTCTTCCAGCAAACCGCCCAAGCCATGATCGCCAAACACATCGACCGTTTCCCGCTATTGAAGTTGGATCAGGTGATTGATTGGTAACCGATCGAACAGTACCTGAATCGTCAAAAAACCCGTTACCTCCGAGACCACCGCGGTCGTCCTACCTATCCCCTGTTGTCCATGTTCAAAGCCGTCCTGCTCGGACAATGGCACAGCCTCTCCGATCCCGAACTGGAACACAGCCTCATCACCCGCATCGATTTCAACCTGTTTTGCCGTTTTGACGAACTGAGCATCCCCGATTACAGCACCTTATGCCGCTACCGCAACTGGCTGGCGCAAGACAACACCCTGTCCGAATTGCTCAAACTGATTAACCGCCAATTGACCGAAAAAGGCCTAAAAGTAGAGAAAGCATCCGCCGCCGTCGTTGACGCCACCATTATTCAGACCGCCGGCAGCAAACAGCGCCAGGCCATAGAAGTCGATGAGGAAGGACAAATCAGCGGCCAAACCACACCGAGTAAAGATAAAGATGCCCGCTGGACAAAGAAAAACGGGTTATACAGACTCAGTTACAAACAACATACCCGTACCGATGCGGAAGGCTATATCGAGAAACTGCACATTACCCCCGCCAATGCCCATGAGTGCAAACACCTGTCGCCTTTATTGGAAGGCCTAAGCGAAGGTACGACCGTCTATGCCGACAAAGGCTATGACAGTGAGGAAAACCGGCAGCATCTGGAAGAGCATCAGTTGCTGGACGGCATTATGCGCAAAGCCCACCGCAAACATCCGCTGACGGAAGCGCAAACCAAACGCAACCGACATCTATCGAAAACACGTTATGTAGTCGAACAAAGCTTCGGTACGCTGCACCGTAAGTTCCGCTATGCCCGGGCAGCCTATTTTGGTCTGATTAAAGTGAGTGCACAAAGCCATCTGAAGGCGATGTGTTTGAACCTTTTGAAAGCCGCCAACCTAAACAAGACTATTATATGTATGGGTTTGGAGGCATAGATTGGTTTCAAGCCGCAACCTGTGAGCTTATCCATTGCCTGCCTGATATGTATTGGGGTGTGGTGTTTGGTAAAGCATACAGTGATTTGTTCGGTATGGACAAACTACTTTCTGCCCCTGCCTACCATGTTGAGCAGCTTTCAGATGATGCGGTTTATATTCAGCTTTCTGAAACTTTAGGAGATGTGTTAACCAATTTCGACGAGGTGCAAGCTGTAAGGGAAAAGGTTAAAGAGCATTTAGGTAATGCTTTTTTCAGGCCGGAACTGGCTTATCCCATTGTTACACCTATAATCATTGATGGTGAGCTTGATTTTGATTATCAGCCGCCTGAGCCGGGATTGGTATATAACGTTCCCAATTTTGTATTGAAAAAAGACCGTTACGTTGATTGGGAAGATACTTGGCGTACTTTTTGACTAGGGAATAAGTAAATGGCGAACAGTTACTTTTTGCTTGCTCTGGTTGATATCTTTCTATTATTTTAAAATTAGCAATGCCGTCTGAGAATCCTAATTTCAGACGGCATTTTTTATTTTTCCGAGTAATACCGCATGCCCCTATATTGAGAGGCTGATGATTATTTCAATATAGCTGGACTGTTTTTCAGACGGCCTGAAAGTTTAATCAACCATTCTGCGTATTTCGTTGATGGGGATACGCGGGGTATAGAGTATGTCGTAGGTTGGTTTGTCCAAAAGATCTTGCAGGGAGTATTGATCTAAATGGTTGAAGAAGGCTTTGATGGCACCGGTAATGATGCCGGTCAGTCGGCAGGATGGGGTGATGAGGCATTCGTTGTTATCGCCCATGCATTCGACAACCTGCATCGGCTCAAGATGGCGCACGACTGCGCCGATGTTGATTTTTTCAGGAACATCTGCCAAGCGCAAACCGCCGCCTTTGCCACGCACGCTGACCAGAAATCCGCCTTTGACTAATGAGGTAACCACTTTCATCAAATGGCTTTTGGAAATATTGTAAGTTTCGGCAATGGTGCTGATATTGACGAGGGTGTCATCGTTAATGGCGGTATAAACCAATACGCGCAATCCGTAATCGGTATGTTGGGTCAGATACATGGCTGGCTCTTTGAATATTTTTCTTATATGTCAAAAGGGTTGTGTTTGGTAAGGGGTTGTTTGACTTTATGTAGGATTGGGTTTCATAATATCTGAAACATTTGAATTAATCCAGTTTGACAAACTGTTGCCATTATAACGAACTTATGAAGCCCTTGAAACGCCACCCTGCCTTAATAGAACTTTCCCGCGAGCATCATGGCTCGCTGTCGTTGTGTGTCCGTCTCCTGCGTACGCCGGAGCAAAGCCATCAGGCGGAGCTGGAGCCTCATTTTGTGGAGCTTGAGCCACATTTTTTGGAGGAGGAAACCATGTTCGCGCCGTATTGGGATAAGGTTGATCCGGCGTTGAGGCAGCGTTTTGAATGCGATCATGCCAAGTTGCGTGCGATGATGGCTCATCCTGAATATATGAATGAATCATGGAATAAGGATTTTGCGGTAACTTTGCGCGATCATGCGCGCTTTGAGGAACGCGAGCTTTTCCCTGCGATTGAACCTTTTTTGCCTTTGCCTGAAAATGCGTAACAGGGAAAGGAGTCGATGGCCGTCTGAAAAGTTTCAGACGGCCTCTGTTGCTGTTTTATGATGATATAAAAATTGAAGGAACCACCATGACCGATTTGTTCAAACATCCTGTATGGGCAATGGCCTTCCGCCCGTTTTATTCGTTGGCGGCTTTGTATGGCGCATTGTCTATACTGCTTTGGGGCTTCGGCTATCAGGGTACGCCTGAATTGCCGGGTTTTTATTGGCATGCCCATGAAATGATTTGGGGCTATGCCGGATTGGTTGTCATTGCATTCTTATTGACGGCCGTGGCGACTTGGACAGGCCAGCCGCCGACACGCGGTAAGGCGTTGGCCGGTTTGACCGCATTTTGGCTATTGGCCCGCATTTGTATGTTTATTCCTGGTTGGGGGGTAACGGCAAGCGGCATATTCGGTACGATCTTTTTCTGGTATGGCGCGGTATGCATGGCTTTGCCGGTAATTCGTTCTCAAAATAAGCGCAACTATGTTGCCGTGTTCGCTATTTTTGTTTTGGGTGGCACCCATTTCGCCTTCCATCTGAAAGTGCAGCCGTTTGATGCCATTGCGCTGATGACCGGTTTGCAATCCGGTTTGATTATGGTGGCCGGATTTATCGGTTTGATCGGTATGCGGATTATCTCGTTCTTTACGTCCAAACGCCTGAACGTGCCGCAAATTCCCAGCCCTCAATGGGTAGCACACGCATCGCTTTGGCTGCCTATGCTGACCGCCATGCTGATGGCGCATAACATTTTGCCGGGACTGGCTGCGTTGTTTGCTCTGGCTGCCGGTGTGATTTTTACCGTGCAGGTGTACCGCTGGTGGTATAAAGCCGTACTAAAAGAGCCTATGCTTTGGATTTTGTTTGCAGGTTATCTGTTTACAGGCTTGGGTTTGATTGCTGTCGGCATTTCTTATCGGGTTCCAAGTTTCCTGAATTTGGGTGTACACCTTATCGGCGTTGGCGGTATCGGCGTGCTGACTTTGGGTATGATGGCGCGAACTGCGCTTGGCCATACCGGCAACTCTATTTATCCGCCGCCTAAAGTGGTTCCTGTTGCCTTTTGGTTGATGATAGCCGCAACGGTTGTCCGTGTTTTGGCAACCTTTGTGAACGGTACGGCATACACGCACAGTATCCGTTGCTCTGCCGCTTTGTTTGCCGCTTCTTTGCTGTTGTACGCATGGAAATATATTCCTTGGTTGATCCGTCCGCGTTCGGATGGTCGTCCGGGTTAACGGTTTGGCGAAATGAGAAGGCCGTCTGAAAAGTTTCAGACGGCCTTTATTATTGATAATAAAAAAGCCTTTCAGAATATGAAAGGCTTTTATTGAAATTATGGCCTCGCCAACAGGAATCGAACCTGTATTTTACGCTTAGGAGGCATACGTTCTATCCGTTGAACTATGGCGAGGCGGTAAAGGAGGGGATTTTAAACCTTTCCGGCAAAAAAAGACAATAAGCCGGCGGCAATCAAAGGGCCGACCGGAATGCCGCCGACGAAGGCAACGCCGATAACCGTGCCGATTAATAATCCGGTTACCAAAACAGGCTGTTCGCTCATCAATGGAACGCCGCGTCCGGCAAGCCAGGCAACCAAAATGCCGATAAGGACGGCGGCAATCATTTTGAAATTGATAAACTCGGAAACCGGCGGAATCTGGATTTTACCGGAAACCAGCGGGCTCAATACACCGATGGTCAGTAGGATGATGCCCAGATGCAAACCGTGTTTTTCCACCAAGGGAAGATATTGCGACAAGGCCGTCTGCTGCATGAGCAGCAATACCGCTGCCGAAATCGTAATCGAGTTGTTGTTGCTGACGACGCCCAAAAAAATCAGCGTAACCAGAAACAAAGGGACAAAGCTGAAATTCATCGGATTAAGATACTCTGGCCAAGGATTCTTTTGCCAGTTGGATCATGGCTTCTTTGACTTCGCTGTCAGGCAACACGTTCAATGAAGCGATGGCTTTGTCGACGGCTTTTTTCGCCTCGGAAATCGAATACGGCAAAGCGTCGGAGTTGACGACATAGTCGTGGATTTTTTCAAAATAGCTGCGGTCGGCATTTTCCAAAGCGTGGCGCACATCGTTTGCTGCTTTCTCGGAGCCGTTTCGCATCAGGTAAATCAATGGCAGGGTAGGTTTGCCTTCTGCTAAATCGTCGCCGACGTTTTTGCCGATTTCTTCGGTTTCGCCTGAATAGTCCAATACATCGTCAATGATTTGGAAAGCCGTACCGACGTACATGCCGTAGTCTTTCAAGGCTTGCTCGTATTCGGGGGAAGCCTTGCCCAAAATTGCGCCGACTTGTGCGGCCGCTTCAAACAGTTTTGCTGTTTTGTATTGGATAACTTGGACGTATTGCTCTTCGGTAATATCCGTATTGCCGATGTTCATCAGCTGCATGACTTCGCCTTCGGCGATGATGTTGGTCGCATCTGCCATCACTTCCAAGATACGCATGCTGCCCGAACCGACCATCAGTTGGAAGGCGCGTGTATAGAGGAAGTCGCCGACCAAAACAGCCGCCGCGTTGCCGAAGAGGTTGTTTGCCGTTTTACGGCCGCGGCGCAAATCGCTTTCATCGACGACATCGTCGTGTAGGAGGGTGGAGGTGTGGATGAATTCCACCATCGCTGCCAGCGAGTACAGCTTTTCATCGTCATGCCCGACTGCTTTGCCTGCCAAAATGGTAATAATCGGACGCAGGCGCTTACCGCCCGCGCTAATGATGTATGTGCCGATTTGCGAAATCAGCGCAACATCGGATTGAACAGCTTGGTTGATGACCGCATTAACTTTGGCAAGGTCATCGGGCAGGTGGCGTTGGAAGTAAGGCAGGTTTTCGAGCATAAAACATTCTCTGTTGATAAAACGGAGCGGGGGCTCCAATGAATCTGTTTAAACCCGTACATTCGGTCGGGGTAATAATGTTGCATAAAGATATCAGCAATCCAGCGCGTGATTATATCAGTTAAAAAGCATGCAACATATCTTTCAGACGGCCTTTTCACTTGTAAATAAAATAAATTTTGACAAAACAGGCAAATAGAAATAGAATAGCTCGTTTCGCACATGGTGTGCGGAATGTTAACCTAATTCTCATGGAGTTGAGTATGTACGCGGTCGTAAAAACCGGCGGTAAACAATACAAAGTTTCCGTTGGCGAAAAATTGAAAGTAGAACAGATACCAGCCGAACTCGACAGCCAAATCGAACTGACTGAAGTTTTGATGATTGCTGACGGCGAATCTGTAAAAGTAGGCGCACCTTTTATCGAAGGCGCAAAAGTAACAGCTAAAGTCGTTGCTCATGGTCGTGGCGAGAAAGTACGCATTTTCAAAATGCGTCGTCGCAAACACTACCAAAAACGCCAAGGCCATCGCCAAAATTTCACCCAAATCGAAATCGTGGCAATCGCCTAATTTCAAGTAAGTTCAGGAGTATTACAAATGGCAAGTAAAAAAGCAGGCGGTAGCACCCGCAACGGTCGCGATTCAGAAGCTAAACGCTTGGGCGTTAAAGCCTACGGCAACGAGCTGATTCCGGCAGGCTCTATCATCGTTCGTCAACGTGGTACTAAATTCCACGCAGGTGACAACGTAGGCATGGGCAAAGACCACACTTTGTTTGCTAAAGTCGACGGTTACGTTGAATTCAAAACTAAAGGCGCGCTGAACCGTAAAACCGTCAGCATCCGTCCTTACACCGGTTCTGAAGAATAATCGTTTTACGATTGAAAGCCGCATTCCTTTCGGAATGCGGTTTTTGTTTGTCAGACTGTTTTGTCTGTTTGATAAAATCCGTATGTCGTAAAGCTTGATTTATATTAAGGCCAAAGTAAAAACGCGCTTACAATCGATAGTCTTTGTTTTATTCTATCGACTCTTTCTATATAATCTATCAAATGCCTTTGATTTACCCTCATGTAGCTAAACACAGTAAACTTAAGGCCGTCTGAAAAAATCCGTATCAGTTGAATACAAGGAATTCCTCCCATGAGCTTACACAGTGATATTCTCGTCGTCGGCGCAGGCCCTGCCGGATTAAGTTTTGCCGCAGAGTTGGCCGGAAGCGGGTTGAACATAACCCTGATTGAAAGAAGTCCTTTAGAAGTGTTGCAAAATCCGCCGTATGACGGCCGTGAAATCGCACTGACGCACTTGTCGCGCGAAATCATGCAGCGATTGGGGATGTGGGATTTGATTCCAAAAGACGAAATTTATCCTTTGCGCGATGCCAAAGTGTTGAACGGCCATTCCGATTACCAGCTCCACTTCCCGCAACCGACTCAGGCGCGCGGCGAGCCTGCGGACTGCTTGGGCTATTTGATCTCCAATCACAATATCCGCAAAGCCGCTTATGAAGTCGTGTCCAAATTGGACAACGTGAAAATTCTGACCGGCACCAATGTTAAAGAAGTCAAAACTTCTGACGATGAGGCGCAAGTTATTTTGGAAAGCGGCGAAGTATTGACCGGCCGTTTGTTGTTGGCCGCTGATAGCCGCTTCTCGCAAACGCGCCGTCAATTAGGCATTTCTTCCGATATGCACGATTACAGCCGCACTATGTTTGTGTGCCGCATGAAGCATACTCTGTCCAACCTGCATACCGCATATGAATGTTTCCACTACGGCCGCACCATTGCGTTGCTGCCTTTGGAAGAGCATTTGACCAATACAGTGATTACGGTGGACAGCGATAAGGCCGAAACGATTAAAAACATGTCGCCGGAAGAATTGGCGGCCAGCGTGAAAGAGCAACTCAAAGGCCGTTTGGGCGATATGGAATTGGTCAGCACCATTCACAATTATCCTTTGGTCGGCATGATTGCCCAACGTTTCTACGGCAAACGCAGCGCGTTGATCGGCGATGCTGCGGTCGGTATGCATCCGGTTACTGCGCACGGTTTCAACTTGGGTCTGGCAAGTGCCGATCTTTTGGCCAAATTGGTTCTCGAAGCCGAGCAACACGGTCAGGATATTGGTGCGAAGAGCCTGCTGGAAAAATACAGCACCAAGCATATGCTCCACGCCCATCCGATTTACCACGGCACCAATATGCTGCTGAAACTCTTTACCAATGAAACTGCTCCAGCGAAACTGCTGCGCGGTTTGGTATTGCGTGCAAGCAATAACTTCCCGCCGCTGAAAAAACTGATTACCAAACAATTGACCGGTTAATTGTTTAAAACATAAAAGGCCGTCTGAACGATTAAAGTTTCAGACGGCCTTTTTTTATCTGCTGTTTATTTGGCTAAAACCGATTCGGGCATTTCTTGACGGACGTTTAAGGAAGTCAGCTTTTTGGTCAAGATGCTTAATACGATGCCGTATGCAGGCAGGAAGAAGAGGGTGCAGATGGCGAGTTTGAATAGATAATCGACAAATGCGATGCCCTGCCAGTTTGCCGCCATAAATTCATCGTTGCTCGCATAAAAGGCAATGGCAAAAAACACCAGCGTGTCCAAAGCGTTGCCGACAACGGTGGAAGCAGTGGGGGCAATCCACCATGATTTCAGACGGCGTAATCTGTTGAACACGAAAATATCGAGGATTTGCCCAAGCGCATAGGCGGAAAAGCTGGCCAATGCGATACGGCCGACGAAGGTGTTAAATTCGGCCAAAGATGCCCAGCCTGTCCAGTTGCCGTCATGAAAGAGGACGGAGAAGACGTAAGAGAGTAGCAGGGCGGGGAACATCACCCAAAAAATAATCCGTCTTGCCAATGGTGCGCCGAAAATGCGCACGGTCAGGTCGGTAGCGAGGAAGATAAAGGGAAAGGAAAATGCGCCCCAAGTGGTAAAGATACTGAAAATTTGAAAGGGGAACTGTACCAGATAGTTGCTGGCGGCAATAATAAAAATATGGAAAAGCACCAGCCAGAAGAGTGCTTTCTTCTGCTGTGCGGCAGTAAATTCGTACATGGGAATCTTTCGGAAGTTTTTCAGACGGCATGAGGCCTTGCGAGACTGTGCAATAGAGAAAGTCTTGCAATAAAAAGGGCGGTTAGGCCGTCTGAATAGGATTATTGTGCATCGTGTTTAAACAGGCGTTTGCGTGCCAAAGCTTCAAACTCTGTGCCTGCTTTGCCGTAGTTGGCAAACGGATGAATGGCGATGCCGCCGCGCGGTGTGAATTCGCCGAATACTTCGATGTATTTCGGATCCATCAGGGCGATGAGGTCTTTCATGATGATGTTGACGCAGTCTTCATGGAAGTCGCCGTGGTTACGGAAGCTGAAGAGATAGAGTTTCAGTGATTTGCTTTCCACCATTTTGATATGGGGGATGTAGCGGATGTAGATGGTGGCAAAGTCGGGCTGGCCGGTCATCGGGCAGAGGCTGGTGAACTCGGGGCAGACGAATTTGACGAAATAGTCGTTGTCGGGATGTTTGTTGTCGAACGCTTCCAAAATTTCAGGCGCGTATTCGCTCGGGTATTGGGTTTTCTGGTTACCCAAAAGGGAGATGCCTTGCAGCTCTTCGTTGTTGCGGGACATGAGGTTTCCTTAGTTTTTTAATGTGGGAGGTTTTCGAACCACGGGGTGCGGATTGTAATATAAATTGCATGGCTTGTGCGGATTTTATAGCGATGAATCAGCAGGATAGCTTTCAGACGGCCTGTTTTGTATTTTATGAAACCTGTTTTCCGCTTTACAATAGCAGCCAATCAACAGGCCGTCTGAAAGTTTTGTATGTCTTTAGCCCAACCCAAACGTATTCTGATCATCAAATTGCGCCATCATGGCGATGTGCTTTTGAGCACGCCGGTGGTCGATGCGCTGAAAACCCGTTTCCCCGATTGCGAAATCGATATGCTGGTGTATGCCGGTACGGAGCAGCTGATTGCCGATAATCCGCAGATTGCGCAGATTTTGACCATTGATCGAAATTGGAAGAAGCTGGGCGTATTCAAGCAGTTGGCGTGTGAGAAAAACCTTTTTTCAAAGCTGAAGGCGCGCGATTACGACTGGGCTTTCAACCTGTCCGACCAATGGCGCGCGGCAATAATCGCCAAACTGTGCGCCCGTTGCAGCGTGGGTTTTGACTGCATCAAGCGCGACGGTTTTTGGTGGCGTTTCTGTCATGATTTTATCAACCATGAGCTTGATCCCAGCCATCATATCGTTGAAAACCAATTGAATATCCTTGCGCCGCTTATCCAGCCGGAAGACGTAGCCGATGCGAAAGTGCGCCTTTGGGTGGCACAAGATGCAAGGGAAAGCATGCGGCAGAAATTGCGTGAGCAGGGTTGGAACGGCGAAGATTATGTGTTGCTGCACCCGGGGGCGCGTTGGCATTTCAAATGTTGGGAAGACGGAAAAAACGCCGCCATCGTACAGCTTCTGCTCAACAGCGGGCAGAATGTCGTATTGACCGCTTCTCCCGACACTGTCGAACAATACATGCTTCAGGAAATTATAGGCCGTCTGAATATTCCGGAAGGCAGAAAAGTATATGTGTTGTCCGGATGCTTGAGCCTGCGTGAATTGGCGGCGGCCATTGAGGGCGCCAAACTGTTTGTCGGTGTCGATTCCGCACCGATGCACATAGCCGCAGCTTTGGATAAACCGCAAATCGCTTTGTTTGGCGCGTCATGGGTGGATAAATGGCGTCCGTATTCCGAGCAGGCGGAAGTCATTTATGCCGGCGATTATGCCGAACTGCCTCACCCCGACAGCATCGATACCAACGATCCGACACGTTTGTTGAAAGCGATTCCGTTGCAGGATGTGTGGGATAAAATTTCGGCCAAACTGGAGGCGTTGGAGGCTTAAAACCGCTTACCACGATCCGTTAAACGTTTTAGCTTTGCGCCAAAATGCCCATTTGGAACGGCGGCCGATTTCCAGCGTGTCGCCGTTTTCGCCGTCTGTGGCAATGCACACGGTTTTCAGACGGCCTGAAGCGAGTGCGTCCCATAAAGGTGCAAACCAACGGGTTTCCCAGCTTTCCAAAATATCTTTGTATGCCCAAACATCGCCCGTCTGTAAGGTGGAAACCAAGTCGTCCAAAAAGATAAGGCCGTCTGAAACCGTGTTGCCTGTTTCTTGAACCATCTCAAACCAAGCCTTCAAATCGTATGGTGCATCGAGTTTGGGCGTATCCGAAAAACGCGCCCATGCGCTGTCTGAGGCGACGATATCCGCAGACTGTGTACCGTCCGCATCATTCCACAGCCACAAACCGTTGATTTCCGGCAAGCCTTGTTGTTCGCGTGCTTGGTTAATCGGATGCGTGTGGAGAAACATTTGGATTTCCGTCTGCATGGCCAACCAAGACACCGCATCTTTGCCGTGCGCCTGACCGTCCATTTCCGGCTGCCCGCACACATCCAAAACACATTCCGCACCCCAATCTTCTATCGTCGGCATACTGAGCAGCCACATGCTTTCGCAAAGCGGCTCGAACTGCCAATCTTTATCTTGATAAAACGCCGACAAATCCGCACATAACCGTTGAGCCTCTTCTTTTTGGATGCCGATAAACTCGCCGCTGATAATGTTGACATGGTGCATGCCCATTTGTTGCCAAACCGGAGAGGCAAAAGCGGCCGCGCGTTTTTGGCTTGTGTGGCGTAAACGTTGCACTTGGGTAATGAGGCTGCCGTTCCACAAATGGCGGCCGTAAAATTCAGACGGCCTGAGTGTTTCTTTGCGTAATATGCCGTAACGCAAAAGACGGTTAAAAGCAGGTAAGACAAGCGCAGGGACGGATTCGTCGGCAAAGCGGTTGAGCGAGGGGAGGGCGAGGGTCAGCTTCATAAGCGCAAATAGATAGAAAAACCGTTATTTTACGCGACAAATGATGCGTTTCGGAACCTTGCCCTCACGCCCTGAAAAAGAGCCGTTCAGACGGCCGGTTTGGAAAAAACGGGCTGTCATGTTAAAATGCGTGGCGTAAATTTCAGAAAAACAGGGTGTAAATCAACACAATAGCCCTGATAATAACGTCAATCTCAAACACGACCTCATTCATTCCGAATGAAAACCTGATTTTCAGATCGGAAAAAAGACTCAAAGTCCTTTATCCCCAAAACTGTTTAAACCAGCAGGCGGTCGCAGCAGGCCGGATGTGCCGGCATTCTGCAAACCTCAAAAAACAGACCGCCCCATTAAGGATAACGCGTGATTAAAAACAAATATTCCACTCGATTCAAAGCAACCCTCTTAGCGTTTCTGCTGCCGGCTTCAGGCATCATGACCGCATACGCTATTACCGACCCTCAACCTGCACAAACCGATTTCAAAGTCGAGCGTATTTCCGAAGAGCTGCCAGCCGTTTATGTGGAAACCAATACCTATCAATCCAGCTATTGGGCGCAAGAAGCCGTCCAAGCCGGCGACTCTTTGGCAGACGTTTTGACGCGCATGGGTGTCAACCAAGAAGACATCAAGCAAATCATGGCGAAAAACAATGCCAACCTCGACATGAAAAACCTGCGGACCAACCAATCCGTCAACATCCGCATTGATTCTTCAGGCCAAGTGACCGATGTTCAATTCTTTACCGATGAAGAATTGGAACGCAACTTGGTGGCTTTGGAAAAAGTTAAGGGTAAATGGCGCATTTCCAATGCCGAAATCGACATGAAAACCATGCCGACCCTGCGTTCCGTGCAAATCCGCACTTCCGCCATCGGCGATATGCTCCGTGCCGAAATTCCTTCCGAAGTGTATATCCAGCTCAAAGAAATCTTTGCCGATTCGTTCAATATGAGCGACTTGGGCGAAGGCGATACCGTGCGTCTTTTGTACAACAGTATGTATTTCCGCGGCCAGCAAATGGCGGTCGGCGATATTTTGGCGGCTGAAGTGGTTAAAGACGGCAAAACCTACCAAGCCTATTATTACAGCCAAGGCAAAGGCGACGAAGAAAGCGGTAGCTACTACGACCAAAACGGTAAGTCCCTGCAACAAAAAGAAGGCTTTAATACCGAGCCTGTTGCATACACGCGCATTTCTTCCCCGTTCGGCTACCGTGTCCACCCGGTTCTGCATACCGTCCGTATGCACACCGGTATCGATTATGCCGCGCCGACCGGTACGCCTATTAAGGCCGCTGCCGACGGTGAAGTGATTTTCAAAGGTTGGAAAGGTGGTTACGGCAATACCGTGATGATTCGCCATGCCAATGGTGTGGAAACCCTGTACGGCCACATGAGCGCGTTCAGCCCTGCCGACGGCAGAGTCCGTGCCGGCGAAGTGATTGGTTTTGTCGGTACAACCGGCCGTTCGACCGGTCCGCACCTGCACTATGAAGCACGCATCAACGGCCAGCCGGTCAACCCGACTACCGTCGCCCTGCCGACGCCGAAGTTGACCCCGACCAATATGGCCGCGTTCCGCAAACAGCAAAAAGATGCCAGCACGATGTTGTCTACTATCCGCTCTTTGCCGGTTTCCGTAGCGCAGCTGGATTAATAAGATAAAGGCCGTCTGAATAAGGTTTCTTTCAGACGGCCTTTTCCATTAAAATTGATACCTCAACGCCCACGTTTACTCAGAGAAAGCTTATGTCTGCTCATCAGCCCATTATCCAATCCCTGCTTGATACTGACCTGTACAAATTTACTATGCTGCAAGTCGTGTTACACCAATTCCCGCAAACCCACAGCCTCTACGAATTCCGCTGCCGCAACAAAGAGATGGTGTATCCGCTGGCCGATATTCAAGAAGACTTGGAACGCGAGCTCGACTTCCTGTGCCAGCTGCGCTTTACCCATGACGAACTCGACTATCTGCGCAGCCTGCGCTTTATCAAAAGCGACTTTGTCGATTATCTCGAACTTTTCCAACTCCAACGCCGCTTCGTCCAAGTCAGCCCTGACGATCAAGGCCGTCTGAACATCCGCATCGAAGGCCCGATGATACAGGCGATGTTCTTCGAGATTTTCATTCTTGCCATCGTCAACGAACTCTATTTCCGCCGCTTGGAAACGCCTGCCGTCATCGAAGAGGGCGAGCGCCGTTTGCAGGCCAAAGCGCAACAGCTGAAAGAAATTGCGGCTACACAAAATCCGAATGATCCGCCATTCCTTATTTCCGATTTCGGCACGCGCCGTCGCTACACCCTTGCATGGCAGGAACACGTTATCCGCACCTTGTTAGAAGCCGCTCCCGACATCGTGCGCGGTACCAGCAACGTTTATCTGGCTAAAAAACTCGGCATCACACCAATCGGCACCATGGCGCATGAGTTCCTCCAAGCCTTCCAGGCCTTGGACGTACGTTTGCGCAATTTCCAAAAAGCTGCGTTGGAAAGCTGGGTACACGAATACCGCGGCGACCTCGGCATCGCCCTGACCGACGTGGTCGGCATGGATGCCTTCTTGCGTGATTTCGACCTGTACTTCGCTAAACTCTTTGACGGCCTGCGCCACGACAGCGGCGATCCTTATGTTTGGGGCGACAAAGCCTACGAGCATTACAAAAAACTTAAAATCGACAGCCGCACCAAAATGCTGACCTTTTCAGACGGCCTCGATATTGAGCGTTCATGGGCGTTGCACCAATACTTCAAAGACCGTTTCAAAACCAGTTTCGGTATCGGTACCAACCTGACCAACGATTTGGGACACACGCCTTTGAACATTGTCTTGAAGCTCGTCGAGTGTAACGGACAATCCGTTGCCAAGCTCTCCGACTCCCCGGGCAAAACCATGACCACCAACAACACCTTCCTCGCTTACCTGCGCCAAGTGTTTGACGTACCGGAACCGGAAGAGAAAGCTTAAAAACAAAGGCCGTCTGAAATGTTCAGACGGCCTTTTTCATTAATCCATATCGCTTTCAGGCAATTCTGCCGAACCCATGCGGCGTAAGATGATATTGGTTTTGTTGTGCATCCGTTTGCTCTTAGGATGGTCTGCGTAAAACAGCGGAGCCGGAACGCGCGCCGTGAGCTTGGCGGCTTGTTGGCGGGTGAGGGCGGAGGCAGGTTTCTTGTAGAAATACTGGGATGCAGCTTCCGCGCCGAATACGCCGTAGTGCCATTCAATTGAGTTCAGATACAGCTCAAAAATGCGGTCTTTGTCTGTAACCGCTTCCATCATTGCCGTAATCGCCGCTTCCTCGCCTTTGCGGATGTAGCTGCGGCTTTCGTTGAGAAACAGGTTTTTCGCCAGCTGCTGGCTGATGGTCGAACCGCCGGCTTTAACTTCGCCACTTTGCTTATTGCGTTTCATGGCGTATTTGATGCCGTTCCAGTCAAAGCCGCTGTGTTCGGCAAAGTTGGCGTCTTCGGAAGCAATCAGGGCTTTTTTGAGGTTGACGGAAATTTGGTCGTAAGGCACCCAGCGGTAATCTAGCTCGACATCGCGGCCTTCTTTTGCAAACTGGCTCATGCGCATGGACATGAAGGCGGTTTTGCTGGGCGCGACGGCGCGGTAGGTAATGATGTTGCCGTACACATAAGCGTTGAAGAAAATGAAGATGCCGATGGGCAGGGCAATCAGCCATTTGATGATGCGGAACATGGTTACAGGGCTTTCATGTATTCGATAACAGGGCGGATATCGGGCGTAAATCCGCGCCAAATATGGTAGGAGGCGGCAGCCTGACCGACCAGCATGCCCAGGCCGTCTGAAACTTCGGCAGCGCCGCTGCTTTGGGCAAAGTTCAAAAACGCCTGCGCCGCGTCGCCGTAAACCATATCGTAGGCAAGGCGGCAGTTGCGGAAAATTTCAGGGCTGACAGCAGGAAGCTGACCGCTCAAGCCGCCGGACGTGCCGTTGATGATGATATCAAAACCGCCGTTCAAATCCGCCATCGGGACAGCTTCAATGCCGAAAAGCCGCGCCAATTCCTCGGCTTTGGCATGGGTACGGTTGGCAATGACAATACGGGTAGGGAGGTGTTCTTTCAAAACCGGAATCACGCCGCGCACGGCGCCGCCTGCGCCCAAAAGCAAAATGGTTTTGCCCTCGATGGCAATGTTTTTAACCTGCGTGATGTCGTTGGCCAAACCGATACCGTCGGTATTGTCGCCACGTATTCTGCCGTCTTCCAACCACACCAGCGTATTAACCGCGCCGGCAGCCAAAGCGCGGTCAGAATGCTCGTCTGCCAGCGCAAAAGCTTCCTGCTTGAACGGAACGGTTACATTCGCACCTTGCCCGCCCTCGGCACGAAACGCCGCAACAGCCTCGGCAAAACCGCCGATTTCGGCACAAATGCGCTCATATCCAATGGCTGCGCCTTCCTGCAGCGCAAATTGCTGATGGATTTGCGGCGATTTACTGTGTGCAACGGGATTGCCGAAAACGGCGTAACGGGGGAGGGTAGTCATGGTCGTGTTCCAAAAGACGGGACGGCTATTTTATAACGGCGGCGTACAGATGGAAACGATGCCGTCTGAAACGGTTGTCAGGTAGCATGATGGAATATTTGTTTCTTGAAAAAAAAGTCATTTTTTTACAATTTAACTTTATTTTGTTGATAAGGACGAAAGGGACGGACATGAAAAAGATGTTGTGCTTGGCAGTATTTGCATTAGGGTTGGCAACGCCGGCGGTGGCGGAAGATTGGGTGTTGCTAGGTATTAACAGTAACAATACTACCATATTTGGTGATGCAGACAGCCGTACGGACAATAGTGCATGGTTTGAAACAAGGTACGCCAAGCCGAAAAAGATGATTAGCAATGGAAAATTTTATAATACAGCTAAAGCGTTGGAAGAAATGGATTGCAGTGGTAAACGTTTTAGGGCTTTGACAGTAACGTGGTATTCCGAATCGGGAAACCCTATCGGTTCTTATACACCATCCTATGCCGAATGGAGTTATGTTATTCCCGGTACGGGTGGAGAGAGTGTGTACAAATTTGTCTGCAACCACGATCCTCGTTGACCATTTTCAAATCAAACAACAGATGCCGTCTGAACTGCTTTCAGACGGCATCTGTTTTGTCGGCATTCGGATAAAAGGGCGGGCATTCCGCTTTTGAATAGACAAACCGAAGCATATTGTTGACAATCTTGCCGTCTGAAACTATATTTCAGTGCGTAAAAACGGGCGCCCTGATGTATTTCAGACGGCCTTACCGTGATAGAATAACAAATTATACCTAATCCCTCAGGAGCTGAAGATGTCCATCAAAGACGCTGTAAAACTGATTGAAGAAAGCGAAGCCCGCTTCGTAGATTTGCGCTTTACCGATACCAAAGGCAAGCAGCACCACTTTACCGTACCCGCCCGCATCGTCCTCGACGATCCCGAAGAATGGTTTGAAAACGGTCAGGCGTTTGACGGTTCGTCCATCGGCGGTTGGAAAGGCATTCAGGCTTCCGATATGCAGTTGCGTCCCGATGCATCTACAGCCTTCGTCGATCCTTTCTACGACGATACCACCGTTGTCTTTACCTGCGACGTTATCGACCCGGCCGACGGTCAAGGCTACGACCGCGACCCGCGCTCCATCGCACGCCGCGCCGAAGCCTATTTGAAATCTTCCGGCATCGGCGACACCGCCTACTTCGGCCCTGAGCCTGAATTCTTCGTTTTTGACGGCGTAGAATTTGAAACCGACATGCACAAAACCCGTTACGAAATCACGTCCGAAAGCGGCGCATGGTCAAGCGGCCTGCATTTGGACGGTCAAAACACCGGCCACCGCCCGACTGTCAAAGGCGGTTACGCACCCGTTGCGCCGATTGACTGCGGTCAAGACCTGCGTTCTGCCATGGTCAATGTTTTGGAAGAACTCGGCATCGAAGTGGAAGTTCATCACGCCGAAGTCGGTACCGGCAGCCAAATGGAAATCGGCACGCGTTTTGCCACTCTGGTTAAACGTGCCGACCAAACCCAAGACATGAAATACGTGATTCAAAACGTTGCCCACAACTTCGGCAAAACCGCCACCTTCATGCCCAAACCCATCATGGGCGACAACGGCAGCGGTATGCACGTCCACCAATCCATCTGGAAAGACGGTCAAAACCTGTTTGCAGGCGACGGCTACGCCGGCTTGAGCGACACCGCGCTCTACTACATCGGCGGCATCATCAAACACGCCAAAGCCCTGAACGCGATTACCAATCCGTCCACCAACTCTTACAAACGCCTCGTGCCGCACTTTGAAGCGCCGACCAAACTGGCCTACTCCGCCAAAAACCGTTCCGCTTCCATCCGTATTCCGTCTGTGAACAGCAGCAAAGCACGCCGTATTGAAGCACGTTTCCCTGATCCGACCGCCAACCCATACTTGGCGTTTGCCGCTTTGTTGATGGCCGGTTTGGACGGTATTCAAAACAAAATCCATCCGGGCGACCCTGCCGATAAAAACCTGTACGACCTGCCTCCGGAAGAAGATGCATTGGTGCCGACCGTTTGCGCTTCTTTGGAAGAAGCATTGGCCGCCCTCAAAGCCGACCACGAATTCCTCCTGCGCGGCGGCGTGTTCAGCAAAGACTGGATCGACAGCTACATCGCCTTCAAAGAAGAAGATGTCCGCCGTATCCGCATGGCGCCGCATCCTCTGGAATTTGAAATGTATTACAGCCTGTAAAACAGCTGAGGCATTTTAAATAGTAAATCAAAGGCCGTCTGAAACTGGATTTGAAGTTTCAGACGGCCTTTGGACTTGAAATAGATAGGGTAATTGAATCAGGTATGATAGCGAGAAGCAATGAATCATACTGTTTGAAAGCCTTTATGGAATCGGTACTGCGTGTTAAATTTCAGCATGACAGGCCTTTTATTAAAGATATTCGCCATTACTTTATAGTGAACCAGTCTTCAAACTAAATCCGCAAGGTAAGGGCATTACTTGGGAAGAGCTGAAAGAGTCTTTCGATTCGGATAAGACAGAAGAAGATTAAAGCCTCAGGCCGTCTGAAAGGATATTTTCTGTTTTCAGACGGCATGTTTGATAAGGAAAACCATGTTTGCAAATTTTGATTTAGGCGTATTTCTGCTGGCAGTATTACCCGTGTTGTTGGCCATTACCGTTCGTGAAGTGGCACGCGGTTATACGGCGCGGTATTGGGGCGACCATACCGGCGAGCAGCTTGGGCGTTTGACGCTCAATCCGCTGCCGCACATCGACCCTGTCGGTACGATTGTCGTGCCGTTGGTGTGTCTGATGATAGGCAGTTTTCTGTTTGGTTGGGCGCGTCCTATGCCCATCGATTCGCGTAATTTCCGTGATCCACGCCGCGCGTGGCGTTGGGTGTCGATTTCAGGCCCGATTGCCAATCTGATTTTGGCGTTCTTTTGGGGTTTTGTCGTCGTACTTGCTGCGTATGTGCCTGAGTCTTATCAAGCGCCTTTGGCGCAGATGGCCGGTTACGGCGTGATGGTGAACTCGATTTGGGTCGCATTTAGCCTGATTCCGATTTTGCCTTGGGACGGCGGTATTTTTATCGATACCTTCCTTAACGCCAAACAGTCCATGCAGTTCCGTAAAATCGAGCCATACGGCACATGGATTATCCTGATTCTGTTGTTTAGCGGTCTGCTGGCCAAACTGATTTGGCCGATTATTGCTATGATTCAGGACGCAGTGCAGATGGTTGTTATGTTGTTTATTTAAATGTTTTGTCTGAAAAGGCCGTTTGAAACCCAGTTTCAGACGGCCTTTTTCATTGTGTAACATGTAAATACGATTGGAAAAGTTGCTTAAAAATTGTACAATTTCAGCCCTTTCAATTTGGCGCACACATCATGCACATCGGCGGCTATTTCATTGACAACCCCATCGCACTTGCCCCTATGGCAGGCATTACGGACAAACCGTTCCGCCGGATTTGCCGCGAGTTTGGCGCAGGGTGGGCGGTATGCGAAATGCTGACCAGCGATCCGAGCTTGCGCCATACCAAAAAAACCTTGCGCCGCAGCGATTTTGAAGGCGAGGGCGGAGTTGTAGCCGTGCAGATTGCAGGCAGCGATCCGCAACAGATGGCGGAAGCTGCGCGTTACAACGTCGGCCTGGGCGCGCAGGTGATTGACATCAATATGGGCTGCCCGGCCAAAAAAGTCTGCAATGTGCAGGCAGGCAGCGCATTGATGCAAAACGAGCCTTTGGTTGCCGCAATCTTGGAAGCCGTTGTCAACGCGGTGGACGTACCCGTTACCCTCAAAACCCGTCTAGGCTGGCACGATGAACATCAAAACTTGCCGACCATCGCCAAAATCGCCAAAGAATCAGGCATCGCAGCCCTTGCCATCCATGGCCGCACCCGTACACAGATGTACAAAGGCGAAGCGCGTTACGAACTGATTGCCGAAACCAAAGGCCATCTGAACATCCCCGTTTGGGTCAATGGCGATATTACTTCGCCGCAAAAAGCCGCCGCCGTCCTCAAACAAACCGCTGCCGACGGCATCATGATAGGGCGCGGCGCACAAGGCAGGCCGTGGCTTTTCCGTGATTTAAAACATTACGCCGAACACGGCGTTTTGCCGCCGGCCTTAAGCTTGGCAGAATGCAACGCCACCATTTTGAATCACATCCGCGCCATGCATGAATTTTATGGCGAAGTGGCCGGCGTACGCATCGCCCGCAAACACATCGGCTGGTACATCGATGAAATGCCCGACGGCGAGCAAACACGCCGAGAAATCAACCGCTTGGACAGTGCCTCAGCACAATACGATACCCTTGCCGCCTATCTTGAGACGCTTTCGGAGAAAACCGACCGCTGGGTATGCCACTATCGGGAAGGCTAAAGGGTTTCAGACGGCCTCATCATTTAAAAATAAATCCATTTAAAAACAAATCCAAAGAAAGACATGACGATGAATCAAACGACGACTGACATTGCGCAATGTATTGAACAAAACTTACGACAATACTTCAAAGACTTGGATGGTACAGAGCCTTGCGGCGTGTATGATATGGTGGTGCATCAAGTGGAAAAGCCGATGCTTGCCTGCGTAATGGAGCAATGCGGCGGAAACCAGTCTAAAGCGGCCGTTATTTTGGGTTTGAACCGCAATACCCTGCGTAAAAAATTACAACAGCACGGTATGCTGTAATACGGCAGGGCAATCCGTCCTGACGGTCGAAGGAGAAATAACAATGCAAAATCCGAATAAATTAAATATCCATTTCATCTTGCACGAGGCATTTGAAGTGCCGGGAGCATATTTGAAATGGGCGCAATGGCGCGGACATAACATCAGTACAACCAAAGTGTACGAAAGGGAAACCCTGCCTGACAATGTGGACGATATAGATTTTTTGATTGTGATGGGCGGGCCGCAATCGCCTGATGAAGACAGGCAGGCATTCCCGTATTACGACCCCAAATCCGAGCTGCGCCTGATGCGTCAGGCGATGGCGGCGGATAAATATATTGTCGGCGTGTGTTTGGGTGCGCAGCTTTTATCCGTTGCCTACGGCGCGCGCCACATACGCAGCACTGAGCGTGAAATCGGCATTTATCCGATTGAGCTGACGGCGGAAGGTTTGGCGGATGCCCATGTTTCCCTGTTGGGCAAAACCTTGAATACCGGCCATTGGCACGGCGATATGCCCGGTTTGACGGATGAGGCGGTTGTGTTGGCAACCAGCAAAGGTTGTCCGCGCCAGATTATTCGTTTTGCGCCCAAACATTATGCCTTCCAGACCCATTTGGAGTTTGACCGTGAAGCCGTCGGGCTGCTGATTGCGGTGGACGGACGCGAAAATGTGGCCGAACAAAGCCAAGCCCAAACTTATGTCCAGCATCCGGATAAAATCGAAGCGGCGGATTTCAGTGAAATGAATGCCAAACTCTTCGACTTTTTGGATTCGCTGACGCAGACAAAATAAAAAAGGCTAACCCTCCAGGCCGTCTGAATAATAAATATAGAGAAGAAACGATTAACCCTTTTTAAAAGGTCGGACCATGTTCTATCAAATACTTGCCCTGCTGATCTGGGGCAGCTCTTTTATCGCTGCCAAGTATTCTTACGAGATGATCGACCCTGCGCTGATGGTTGAGGCACGGTTGTTGATTGCCGCATTGATGGTGCTGCCGTCGTGCCGCCGTCATTTGGGTAGGATTCCGCGGAGCGAGTGGAAGCCGTTGTTGTGGATTTCCTTTGTCAACTACGTTGTCGTTTTGATGCTCCAGTTTATCGGTTTGAAATATACATCTGCCGCCAGCGCGGTTACCATGGTCGGGTTGGAACCCTTGCTGGTGGTCTTTGTCGGTCATTTCTTCTTCAACGACAAAGCGAAAATTTACCACTGGATTTGCGGTGCGGCGGCGTTTGCCGGCGTGGGCATGATGGTAATGGGCGGCGCGGAAGAGGGCGGTACGATTGACTGGTTCGGCTGTCTGTTGATTTTGCTTGCGGGATTGGGTTTTGCAGGCGTGATACGTCCGAGCCAGCAGATGGTTGCCCGTATCGGTGCGCCTGCATTTACCGTGGCTTCCATGGCGGTGGCAGCGGTGTTGTGTCTGCCGTTTTCGCTGGTGTTGGCAGACAGTTATCAAATCAACTGGTCATGGGGCGGTACGCTGTCGATTTTGTATATGGGGATCGGTTGCAGTTGGCTTGCCTATCTGTTGTGGAACAAAGGCATGAACAAAGTCCCTGCCAACGTCTCCGGCCTGCTGATTTCGCTTGAGCCTGTCATCGGCGTTATCATGGCGGTGTTAATTTTGGGCGAACATTTAAGTGCTATGTCTGCGATGGGCATTACCGTCGTTATTGCGTCCACTTTTGTCGCCGGTATGCTGGCGCGTATCGGCAACAAACACAAAAAGGCCGTCTGAAAACGGTTTCAGACGGCCTGAAGTAAGCAGTACTTTTTTCAATAAAACATTTTGGGAAAATTTCTATGAAACGCATTATCTCCCTGCTTTTGCTTGCCTGCCCTATTTTGACGTCGGCTGCACCCGATAACGACAAAGCCGCTGTACAGGCCGTCATTGCCAAGTATTACAACCGACCGCTTGCCGCGCACAAATGCCAGCTCGCCAAGCCGCCGAAAGACAGTGAGACAGCATCTGACAACATTATGTATTGCATGAAACCTGTTGCCGATCATACCGTAACGCGCAACGGCAAAGCCGCGCGCTATGTGTTGTACACAGGTTTTGCCTACGATATGGAACAAAAAGTAAAACAGGACGCTCATGTTTCTTCCGGTCTGGCAGAATTGTTTGTTTTGGAGAAAACAGACGGCAAGTGGGCAATCAAACAGCACGGAAAAGATAAAATCGGCGCATGGGGCGAGCCGCCGGAGAATAAGGAATGGAAGTTTGTTCAGGTGGGCGCACAAAACTGGGGCTATGTTGCCGAATCAAGTTATACAGGCCAAGGCGACACGACGACTTCGCAAAACTTCCTGTTTACCGATGATAGCAACCGAATCCGCAACAGCGTCATGATCAGCGGTAACGATAACGGCGCATATTTTGGCGATTGCGATGAATTGAAAGGGCGTGAAAAACGCCTCTGCAAAGACAGATATACCAGTCTGGAAGCCAAAATTGCTTTTGACAAAAGCCGTCCTGCCGTATCCGGCGTATGGGCGCTGACTGCAAAACTCAGCGGCGTATCAGGAAAGAAAAATTATAAAAATCAGAAATATATTTTCCCTTATAACGGCAAAACCCACGTCGCCCCCAAAAACTATCCCTTGGGCGGACAATAGTTCCCTCGAAAAACGCTTTGATCAAACCACTACTACCTCAAGTCAAATCCCGTGAAAGAAACGCATAAACTTTGGGCCGCCCTCATCATTACCGGCATTATCGGCGGCATAGTCGGCATTGTATTAACCGAAATCATGCATACAATTCAACATCTTGCCTACGGTTACGGTTCAGACGGCCTATACGTTTCATTCCGAGAGGGCGTATCGCAGGCAAGTCCTGCGCGGCGTATCGGAGTGATGGCCTTTTGCGGCGCGGTGGTCGGCTTGGGGTGGTGGTTGCTCAAACGCTACGGCAGGCCGCAACCGAGCATTAAAGCTGTGGTTAAAAATCCGCTCGCCGGTTTTCCGTTTTTTGAAACCGTCAGTCATGCTCTGTTGCAAATCATTACCGTCGGGCTTGGCTCGCCGCTCGGCCGCGAAGTTGCGCCGCGCGAAATGACTGCTGCCTTTGCTTCAGTAGGCGTCAACCGTTTCGGGTTGAGCGAAGACGACACAAGGCTGGTCATTGCTTGCGCCTCGGGTGCAGGTTTGGCAGCCGTGTATAACGTGCCGCTCGCCTCCACACTTTTTATCCTCGAAGCCATGCTGGGCTTATGGACTCAGCAAGCCGTCGCCGCCGCATTGCTGACTTCCGTCATCGCCACTGCCGTCGCGCGCATCGGCTTGGGCGACGTGCAGCAATATCATCCGGCTAACCTTTCCATCAACACATCATTACTTTGGTTTTCCGTCATCATCGGCCCAGTACTAGGCGCAACCGCCGTCTTTTTCCAGCGTACTGCCCAAAAGTTCCCCTTCATCAAGCGCGACAACATCAAAATCATTCCCTTGGCCGTCTGTATGTTTGCACTCATTGGCGCGATTTCCGTTTGGTTTCCCGAAATTTTGGGCAACGGCAAAGCAGGCAACCAACTGACCTTTGGCGGATTGACCGACTGGCAACACAGCCTTGAGCTGACCGCCGTCAAATGGCTGGTCGTCTTGATGGCGCTGGCGGCAGGTGCATACGGCGGCCTGATTACCCCGTCCATGATGCTCGGCAGTACCATTGCCTTTGCAGCTGCCGCCGCGTGGAACAGCGTTTTCCCAGAAATGTCGTCCGAAAGCGCGGCCGTTGTCGGAGCCGCCGTTTTCCTTGGCGTTTCCCTCAAAATGCCACTGACGGCCATCGTCTTTGTTTTAGAACTCACCTACGCCTCCGTTGCCTTACTCATGCCATTATGTGCAGGCATGGCAGGCGCAGTATGGGTGGCAAAGAAAATGGGATTTCAATAGGCAAAAGCAAAAGGCCGTCTGAAACCAAGTTTCAGACGGCCTTTTACAATAAAATTGTTAACAATATCTATAAAAACCTACTGCCAAAAAGGCGAAAATAGCGGATAATACCGCCCTGAAAATTCATACCATATCGATTAAACCTTCAACAAAGGAAATCCCATGTCTTCCATCAAACGCGCCCTGATTAGCCTATCCGACAAGACAGGCGCAGTCGAATTTGCCCAAACCCTGACCAAGCTCGGTGTTGAAATCCTCTCTACCGGCGGTACAGCAAAGCTCTTGGCTGATGCAGGCGTTCCCGTTATCGAAGTTGCCGACTATACCGGTTTTCCCGAAATGCTCGACGGCCGCGTGAAAACCCTGCATCCGAAAATCCACGGCGGCATCCTCGGCCGTCGCGATTTAGACGAACACGTCGCCAAGATGGAAGAACACGGCATCGGCAATATCGATTTAGTGTGCGTCAATCTCTACCCCTTCGCCGCTACCATCGCCAAACCAAACTGCACACTGGAAGACGCGATTGAGAACATCGACATCGGTGGCCCAACCATGGTGCGCTCTGCCGCGAAAAACTGGAAACATGTCGCCATCGTTACCGACACAGCCGATTTCCCTGCCATCGCTGCCGAACTCGAAGCCAACAACGGCGCATTGAGCGACAAAACCCGTTTCAACCTCTCACGCAAAGCATTCAGCCATACCGCCCAATACGACGGCATGATTTCCAACTACCTGACCTCACTTTCAGACGACGTCTTAAGCGGCCAGCCACAAATCGGCGAATTTCCAAGCCAGTTCAACCAAAGCTGGATTAAAGTGCAAGACATGCGCTACGGCGAAAACCCGCACCAACGCGCCGCGTTTTACCGCGATATTTACCCCGCCGCAGGCAGCCTTTCCGCCTACAAACAGCTGCAAGGCAAAGAATTGTCGTACAACAACATTGCCGATGCCGATGCCGCATGGGAAGCCGTCAAATCCTTTGACGCGCCGGCCTGCGTGATCGTGAAACACGCCAATCCGTGCGGCGTAGCCATCGCCTCCAATACCTTGGATGCCTACAAACTCGCCTACGCTACCGACACCACCAGCGCATTCGGCGGCATCATCGCCTTCAACCGCGAAGTGGACGGCGAAACCGTCAAACAAATTACCGACAACCAATTTATGGAAGTCCTCATGGCGCCGAAGTTCACCGCCGAAGCCCTCGAAATCGCCGCAGCCAAGAAAAACGTGCGCGTATTGGAAGTGCCGCTTGAAGCAGGTGCCAACCGCTTTGAACTCAAACGCGTCGGCGGCGGACTGTTGGTACAAACCCCCGACATCCACCGCCTCAACCGCGCCGATTTGAAAGTCGTCTCCAAACGCCAACCGACCGAGCAAGAATGGAACGACCTGATGTTTGTATGGAACGTCGCAAAATACGTCAAATCCAACGCCATCGTCTTCGGCAAAGGCGGCCAAACCTACGGCATCGGCGCAGGCCAAATGAGCCGCGTGGACAGCACCCGCATCGCCGCCCGCAAAGCGCAAGATGCCAATCTCGACCTCAACGGCGCCTGTGCCGCTTCCGATGCCTTCTTCCCATTCCGCGACGGCGTAGATGTCATTGCCGAGCAGGGCATCAAAGCCATCATCCATCCCGCAGGCTCCATGCGCGACCAAGAAGTCTTTGACGCAGCGGACGAACACGGCATCGCCATGGTCGTCACCGGCATCCGCCATTTCCGCCACTAATAAGCTGATATAAAATAAAGGCCGTCTGAAAACAAAGTTTCAATATCATGAAACCCGTTTTCAGACGGCCTTCTTCAATCATCAAACAATTTAGTGACCTAACTGTAAATCAGGACAAAGCAACCAAGCCCCAGCCCGTCCGATTCATGCAGCAACACAACGCCACACAAGCCTAAAACCAACCCACTCAGAGAAAAAACATGAAACACATCCTCCTCATCCTGACCCTTGCCACACTCACCGCCTGCACCTCCAGCCATACCGGCGGCTACGGCTATGCCGGCAACAACGGCGCATCCGCAGGCGTAACCCAAACATTTCGTTGGTAAGGCCGTCTGAAATACAGCATGGTTTTACACCATAGAAAACAGACCGATTCCAAACGTAAAGGCAAGTTTTACACTTGCCTTTTTAACGCTGTCCATCGGCTCAATAGCGCATAAATTCGTGTCATTTGCCCGCTGTTTGCTATGTTAGAAAACGTTAAAGGCCATCTGAAAACAGGCGATATAAACCCATCACACGGTTTAAACCGATCCTCGATACAAATCTCATTAATTCTCTAAATAAAAGCTGACATTTAAATCTATCACTAAAATAACTATCCTGTTAACATATTATTTAATAATCATTATTATTTAAAATTTCAATAAAAATCATATAGTTAGAAAAGGCGTTTAAAAAAACAACAAGTAAATCTAACTAGCATGACCGTTGAGGGCGAAAAAATAACACTTTATCGGAAGAGTTGATTTGTAAAACCAAACGCATATAAAATTTGGACAAGGATTCCGAATGCATTGAAAGAAGCTGACAAAAAGTGACTGGTTAAGAAACAAGCTGACAAAAAACGGCACATCGTTTCCCAAACTTCACAAGCTTCCCAAAATGTATCAGCATAAAATCCCATAAAACAGGAATTTAGCTGCCATTCGGCCGAGTGGAGACTTTTGGCACGGGAATTGCATACAGGAGATTACGGCATGAAACCGCATAAAGGGGAAACTCTGAAATGCGGCAAATGTGTGGACAGGCGGTTTACAGCCGAGCAACACGTCCCAAAAGAAATCAAACCCCTTACAGGAAAATCGATATGAATAAAGTCTTTAAAGTCATTTGGAACCACGCGACCCAGACATGGACCGCGGTTTCCGAAATCAGCCATGCACACGGCAAAAAATCCGCTTCTGACAAGCGTAAAGCCGTAGCTGCTGCGGTGGTTGCTGCAGGTGCTTTGATGGCATCTAGCGGAGTAGAGGCCGCTGTAAGATTGGGAGGTAGTGCAGTAGACATTACTCCTGATGGTACTTACAACGGTTCTAACAGAAACGTTGGTGTCAACTCTGTTGTAGTGGGTTATCAAAATACTGCCAGCAGTCAAGATGGCACTATCGCTTACGGTGCGAACAATACTGCGACTGCAAACGCAGCATTGGCAGTAGGTAATAACAATATCGCAACCGGCGGTGCATCGACTGCAATGGGTGTAAGCTCTGTTGCAAGTGGTGAAGCTTCTGTTGCAATCGGTAATGTAGCCCAAGCAACTCAAATTCGTGCGACTGCAGTAGGTAACCGTGCAACTGCTACTCAAGACTCCGCAAGTGCATTCGGTAACCGTGCAAATGCTGGTGCACAATTTGCAACAGCTATTGGTGATAACTCCAATGCAAATGCTGCTGCAGTTGCTGTAGGTACGCATGCAAACGCTGAAAAACAAGATTCTATCGCTATTGGTAACAACGCTCATGGTGCTTGGACCAATGCTATTGCTGTCGGTAAAGATACTGTGGCAAGCCAAGACCACGCGATTGCAGCAGGTACTAGCGCAAATGCGTCAGGTATTCAAGCTGTCGGCGTTGGTTCATATACAAAAGCAGAAGGTAATCTGACAGTTGCAGTTGGTCCATATGCGCAAGCCAATAAAGAAGCTGCAATTGCTGTAGGTTCTAACGCTACTGCTGCTCAGTCTAACTCTATTGCTGTGGGTCAAACTGCCACTGCGTCTAACAATAACTCCATTGCTGTCGGTACTAAATCAGTTTCTAGAGGTGATAACGCAATTGGTGTCGGTGCTTATGCTGAATCAACTGCTCACCGTGCTACCGCTATCGGCGTGTTGTCTCAAGCTAATGGCACAGGCTCATTTGCTGGTGGTGCATCTGCTCAAGCAACAGGTGAAAATTCTGTAGCTATTGGCGGTGCGATGGATGGTAATTTCGGTAATAAAGCAGGTTCTGCTGCTAAAGCAATCGGTAACAACTCTATCGCTTTGGGTACTCAATCTAAAGCTGCTGGCAATAACTCTATCGCTCAAGGTAACGGTGCAACTGCTAAGCAAGCTGCTGACGTTGCCGTAGGTCATTCTGCTACAGCTGACGGTACTTCTACTGGCGCTGATGGCGACGGCGTAGTAAATAATGCCGGTTCGGCAATGGCAATCGGTACAGAAGCTCAAGCAACCGGTATCGTAGCAACAGCCATCGGTGAGCGCTCTAAAGCTCTGGCAAACGGCGCGGTAGCATTGGGTGGCGACGCTCAAGCCAAACAAGGTTCTGACGTAGCAATCGGTCGTGGTTCCGTAGCTGACGGTACTTCTGCTGCAGCATTCGGTCCTGCTGCTACAGCAACTGGTAAATACTCAGTAGCTTTGGGCGTACAAAGTAACGCTGCTTCTAAACAAGCAATTGCATTGGGCCGTGGTGCTCAAGCTAATGGCGGTGAATATGCAACTGCTCTGGGTAACGGTGCTCAAGCAACAGCTAAAAACACTCTGGCTTTGGGTACTGAAGCTAAATCTACTATCGAAAACAGCGTAGCTTTGGGTAACGGTTCTACAACCAGCAACTTCGTACCTACTAACACTGCTACTGTTGGCAGCTACACTTACAGCGGCTTCGCAGGTGCAACCAGCGGTTTGGGCAATGGCGCAGTATTGTCTGTAGGTTCTGCAGGTAACGAACGTCAAATCCAAAACGTTGCCGCAGGTCGTATCTCTGCAACTTCTACCGATGCAATCAACGGCTCTCAATTGTTTGCCGTAGCAAACCGCATCGAAAACCTGAATCCGTTTGTATTCACAGGCCACAATGGCAGCGGTAGCTCACCAGCTGAAGGTACTTACAAATACGATCCTAAATCAAATGCCAATAACACTCTGAAACTGATCGCTGGTAACGGTTTGACAATGACCTCAAACGGCACTAACGAGTACACCCTGAGCGTAATCGGTGGTGGTTCTACTGGTGCTACCGGCGCTACTGGTCCTAAAGGCGAAAAAGGCGATACCGGTCCTGCTGGCCCTAAAGGCGACAAAGGCGATAAAGGTGACACTGGCGCAGCCGGCGCTAAAGGCGATACTGGCGCAGCCGGCGCCAAAGGTGACACTGGTGCAGCTGGCGCTAAAGGCGAAAAAGGCGATACTGGTGCTGCTGGTGCTAAAGGCGACACTGGTGCAGCCGGCGCTAAAGGCGACAAAGGTGACACTGGCGCAGCCGGCGCTAAAGGCGATAAAGGCGATAAAGGTGACACTGGTGCAGCCGGCGCTAAAGGCGACAAAGGTGACACTGGTGCAGCCGGCGCTAAAGGCGACAAAGGCGACACTGGCGCAGCCGGCGCTAAAGGCGATAAAGGCGATAAAGGTGACACTGGTGCAGCCGGCGCTAAAGGCGACAAAGGTGACACTGGCGCAGCCGGCGCTAAAGGCGATAAAGGCGATAAAGGTGACACTGGCGCAGCCGGTGCTAAAGGCGATAAAGGCGATAAAGGTGACACTGGTGCAGCCGGCGCTAAAGGCGACAAAGGCGATAAAGGTGACACTGGTGCAGCCGGCGCTAAAGGCGATAAAGGTGACACTGGTGAAGCCGGCGCTAAAGGCGACAAAGGTGACACTGGCGCAGCCGGCGCTAAAGGCGACAAAGGCGACAAAGGCGACAAAGGCGATAAAGGTGACACTGGTGAAAAAGGTGGCAGCATCACAGGTGAAGTTGTAGATAATGGTGACGGTACCCATACAATCACTATTACTGATCTTG
>NZ_JBQCWS010000008.1:0-10198 GCF_051957155.1 Neisseria sp. P0019.S002 | reverse complement strand
AAGACAACGGCAACGGTACTCACACTGTAACCATCAAAGACGGTAACGGTAATACCACTACTACCATCCTTAAAGACGGTGCTACTGGCGACAAAGGTGACACTGGTGCAACCGGCGCTAAAGGCGACAAAGGTGACACTGGTGCAACCGGCGCTAAAGGCGACAAAGGTGACACTGGTGCAGCCGGCGCTAAAGGCGATAAAGGTGACACTGGTGAAAAAGGTGGCAGCATCACAGGTGAAGTTGTAGATAATGGTGACGGTACCCATACAATCACTATTACTGATCTTGAGACCGGTTCAGTCACTACGACTATCGTTAAAGACGGTAAAGACGGTGTAGACGGTAAGAACGCTGAAGCCGACGTTAAAGACAACGGCGACGGTACCCACACTGTAACCATCAAAGACGGTAACGGTAACACCACTACTACCATCATTAAAGATGGTGCAACTGGTGCCGACGGTAAGAACGCTGAAGCCGACGTTAAAGACAACGGCGACGGTACTCACACTGTAACCATCAAAGACGGTAACGGTAATACCACTACTACTATCGTTAAAGACGGTGCAACTGGTGCTAAAGGTGACACTGGTGCCGACGGTAAGAACGCTGAAGCCGAAGTTAAAGACAACGGCAACGGTACTCACACTGTAACCATCAAAGACGGTAACGGTAATACCACTACTACTATCGTTAAAGACGGTGCAACTGGTGCTAAAGGTGACACTGGTGCCGACGGTAAGAACGCTGAAGCCGACGTTAAAGACAACGGCGACGGTACTCATACTGTAACCATCAAAGACGGTAACGGTAATACCACTACTACCATCGTTAAAGACGGTGCAACTGGTGCTAAAGGCGATACCGGCGCAACTGGTGCAACCGGTGCCGACGGTAAGAACGCTGAAGCCGACGTTAAAGATAACGGTAACGGCACTCACACTGTAACCATCAAAGACGGTAACGGTAACACCACTACTACCATCATTAAAGATGGTGCAACTGGTGCTAAAGGTGACACTGGTGCCGACGGTAAGAACGCTGAAGCCGACGTTAAAGACAACGGCGACGGTACCCACACTGTAACCATCAAAGACGGTAACGGTAACACCACTACTACCATCATTAAAGATGGTGCAACTGGTGCCGACGGTAAGAACGCTGAAGCCGACGTTAAAGACAACGGCGACGGTACTCACACTGTAACCATCAAAGACGGTAACGGTAACACCACTACTACCATCGTTAAAGACGGTGCAACTGGTGCCAAAGGTGACACTGGTGCCGACGGTAAGAACGCTGAAGCCGACGTTAAAGACAACGGCGACGGTACCCACACTGTAACCATCAAAGACGGTAACGGTAACACCACTACTACCATCGTTAAAGACGGTGCAACTGGTGCCAAAGGCGATACCGGCGCAACTGGTGCAACCGGTGCCGACGGTAAGAACGCTGAAGCCGACGTTAAAGACAACGGCGACGGTACTCATACTGTAACCATCAAAGACGGTAACGGTAACACCACTACTACCATCGTTAAAGACGGTGCAACTGGTGCTAAAGGTGACACTGGTGCCGACGGTAAGAACGCTGAAGCTGATGTTAAAGACAACGGCGACGGTACTCATACTGTAACCATCAAAGATGGTAACGGTAACACCACTACTACCATCATTAAAGATGGTGCAACTGGTGCCGACGGTAAGAACGCTGAAGCCGACGTTAAAGACAACGGCGACGGTACCCACACTGTAACCATCAAAGATGGTAACGGTAATACCACTACTACTATCGTTAAAGACGGTGCAACTGGTGCTAAAGGTGACACTGGTGCCGACGGTAAGAACGCTGAAGCCGACGTTAAAGACAACGGCGACGGTACTCACACTGTAACCATCAAAGACGGTAACGGTAATACCACTACTACCATCGTTAAAGACGGTGCAACTGGTGCCAAAGGCGATACCGGCGCAACAGGTGCTGACGGTAAGAACGCTGAAGCCGACGTTAAAGACAACGGCGACGGTACCCACACTGTAACCATCAAAGACGGTAACGGTAACACCACTACTACCATCATTAAAGATGGTGCAACTGGTGCCGACGGTAAGAACGTTGAAGCCGACGTTAAAGACAACGGCGACGGTACCCACACTGTAACCATCAAAGACGGTAACGGTAACACCACTACTACTATCATTAAAGACGGCACAGCTGCCGCAAAAGGTGATAAAGGTGACAAGGGTGATAAAGGTGATACCGGTGCTAAAGGTGACCAGGGTATTAAAGGTGACCAAGGCGCTAAAGGTGACAAAGGTGATACCGGTGCTAAAGGTGATCAAGGTATTAAAGGTGACCAAGGTGCTAAAGGCGACAAAGGTGACACTGGTGCCCAAGGTGCTAAAGGTGATACCGGTGCTAAAGGTGATACTGGTGCAGACGGTAAGAATGCCAAAGCCGACGTTAAAGACAACGGCGATGGCACTCACACTGTAACTATCACCGATGGCGACGGTAAAACTACTACCACTATCGTTAAAGACGGTAAGAACGCTGAAGCTGAAGTTAAAGACAACGGCGACGGTACTCATACTGTAACCATCAAAGACGGTAACGGTAACACCACTACCACTATCGTTAAAGACGGTGCAACTGGTGCTAAAGGTGATACCGGTGCCAAAGGTGACCAAGGTGCTAAAGGCGACAAAGGTGACACTGGTGCCCAAGGTGCTAAAGGTGATACCGGTGCTAAAGGTGACCAAGGTGCTAAAGGTGATAAAGGTGATACCGGTGCTAAAGGTGACCAAGGTATTAAAGGTGACCAAGGTGCTAAAGGCGACAAAGGTGACACTGGTGCCCAAGGTGCTAAAGGTGATACTGGCGCAGACGGTAAGAATGCCAAAGCCGACGTTAAAGACAACGGCAACGGCACTCACACTGTAACTATCACCGATGGCGACGGTAATACCACTACCACTATCGTTAAAGACGGTAAGAATGCCAAAGCCGACGTTAAAGACAACGGTAACGGCACTCACACTGTAACCATCACTGATGGTGACGGTAATACCACTACCACTATCGTTAAAGACGGTAAGAACGCCAAAGCCGACGTTAAAGACAACGGCAACGGCACTCACACTGTAACCATCACTGATGGCGAAGGTAAAACCACTACTACCATCGTTAAAGATGGTGCAACTGGTGCTAAAGGTGATACCGGTGCCAAAGGTGACCAAGGCGATAAAGGCGTCCAAGGCGATAAAGGTGACAAAGGTGATACCGGTGCTCAAGGCGCTAAAGGTGAAGATGGTAAGAACGCCAAAGCCGATGTTAAGAACAACGGCAACGGTACTCATACTGTAACCATTACTGATGGTGACGGTAAAACTACTTCTACCATCATTACAGACGGTAAGAACGCGAAAGCCGAAGTTAAACCGGGCGAAAAAGGCACTCACACTGTGACTATCACCGATGGTGACGGTAACACTACTACTACCATCATCAGAGATGGCGCTAAAGGCGACAAAGGTGATAAAGGTAATGATGGTGTGAACGCCAAAGCCGAAGTTAAACCGGGCGAAAAAGGTACTCACATTGTGACTATTACCGACGGTAACGGTCAAACCACTACCACCATCATTAGAGATGGTAAAGATGGTAAAGACGGTAAAGATGCTGATGGCACCTTCGGTCTGGTTGATGAGACTGGTATTGTTGATGAAGAGCACTCTATCTCCAAACCTCTGAATAACACTATTCAGATTAAAGGTGATGCGGGTACTAAAGTTCAAGTATTCGACAAAGCAACCGGTAAGACTTCAGAGAAAGAAGTTCAAAACATCTTCGTTAAGAAAGACGGCGATGCGCTGAAAGTCAGCTTGAACCCTGATCTGACCGTTAACAGTGTTACTACTAACGAACTGAAAGCAGGTCCTGTAACCATCAACCAAGGTGGTATCGATGCCGGCAACACTACTATTAAAAATGTTGCTCCAGGTAAGAACGGTACCGATGCGGTTAACGTTGACCAGCTGAACCAAAAATTCGGCGATGTGAACAGCAATGTGAACAAGGTTGACAACAACGCCCGCGCAGGTGTGGCTCAAGCTCTGGCTACTGCCGGTCTGCCACAAGCTTACTTGCCAGGTAAGAGCATGCTGGCTATCGGTGGCGGTCACTACCGCGGTGAAACCGGTTACGCTGTCGGCTTCTCTAGCATCTCCGATGGTGGTAACTGGATCATCAAAGGTACTGCTTCCGGCAACTCACGTGGTCACTTCGGTGCTACCGCAGCAGTTGGTTACCAATGGTAATCTGACTTTCAGACGGCCTGAAAAGGCCGTCTGAAAAGACGAAGCAAAGTAAATGCGGCCTATTTAGGCCGCATTTTTTTATGCTTAGATTATGTTTTGAATTTATTTGATGAATTAATCAAGATAGTAGCCAAAGATAAATGAATATATCTTTAGCAGTCTGTTGCAATTCAAAAGGCCGTCTGAAACATCCAATGATGTTTCAGACGGCCTTTCTTTTATTCGCACTATATGGCATTAATCCCAAATATTTGCGCGTTCAACTTCTTTCCATGCGTCTAGAATTAGGCTGCCGTCGTTGTCTTTCAGCAAAGTAGCATCTGAGAGCATACGGCGCCAAGTGCGGGCATTTTTTAGGCCGTGCATCAAGCCTAGTGCGTGGCGGACGATGTGGCGTAGGATGGTGCCGCGTCCAGAGGCAATTTGTTCGCGGCTGTATGCGTATAGCCAAGCTGCTAAGTCTGCGTATTGGATTGGTGCGTGTGCGTCGTTGTAAAACAGTACGTCCCAATCGCGCATCAGCATTGGATTGTGATAAGCCTCGCGCCCGATCATGACGCCGTCGACAAATTTCAGATGTTCGGCGATTTCTTTGTTGGTGGTGATGCCGCCGTTAATCAAAATTTCCAAGTCGGGAAAATCTTGTTTCAAGCGGTAGACGTATTCATATTTGAGTGGTGGGACTTCGCGGTTTTCTTTCGGGGATAAACCGTCCAGCCAAGCATTACGCGCATGGACGATAAATGTGCGGCAGGCTGTTTTTTTGTGTAATGTTCCCACAAAATCTGCCACGACTTGATATTCTGTCTGTCTGTCTACGCCGATGCGGTGTTTGACCGTCACCGGAATTTCAACTGCATCCTGCATCGCGTTCAAACAATCTGCCACTAAATATACATCATTCATCAGGCAAGCGCCGAAAGCGCCTTTTTGAACGCGTGGGCTGGGGCAGCCGCAATTTAGGTTGACTTCATTATAGCCATACGCTTCAGCCGCTTTGGTAGCGATTGCCAAGTCATGCGGATCTGAGCCGCCAAGCTGTAAAGCTACCGGTTGCTCGCCTTCGTTGAAACTCAAAAAGCGGTCTTTATCTCCATAAACTACCGCGCCTGAATTGACCATTTCGCTATAAAGCCAAGCATTGCGTGTAATTTGTCGCGCCATAAAGCGATAGTGTCTGTCTGTCCAATCAAGCATGGGGGCAACAGACAAGCGGCGGGAAGGTAGGGAAGAAGCAGGCATTGAGATGACTTTCAAACAAAATAATGCATTATATAGCGTATTAAATTGACTTTCGATATCGGCCGGTAAATCAAAATAATATATAAGGTATCACTGGGTGCAGCCGTGTTGTAGCTGAGGCTAAATCCATTCATGGTGGTGGAAATCCAATATTCAGACGGCCAAATAAGTTTTAAAATGTCAAACAACAAACCATTAGAATGATAAGGAAAAAAACATGGCACAATTTTTCGCCATCCATCCCGATAATCCCCAAGACCGCCTCATCAAGCAAGCCGCCGATATTGTCCGTAGTGGCGGTGTCATCGTTTACCCTACGGATTCCTGTTATGCGCTGGGTTGCAAACTCGGTGACAAAAACGCGATGGAGCGCATTCTCACGATTCGTAAAATCGATCAAAAACACCATCTGACCCTGATGTGTGCCGATTTGAGCGAATTGGGTACTTACGCCAAAGTAGATAATGTCCAATTCCGCCAGCTCAAAGCAGCTACGCCCGGCAGCTACACCTTTATCTTGCAGGCAACTAAGGAAGTACCCAATCGCACGCTTCACCCCAAACGTAAAACCATCGGCCTGCGTGTTCCCGACAACGCCACTGCCTTGGCGCTTTTGCAAGAATTGGGCGAACCTATTTTAAGCTGCACCCTCATGCTGCCCGAAGACGAAGAGCCATTGACCGATCCATACGAAATCCGAGACCGTCTTGAGCATGCTGTCGATTTGGTTATCGATGGCGGCTGGTGCGGTACTGAGCCGACGACGGTTATCGATATGACCGATGGCACCGAGCTGATTCGTCAAGGCAAGGGCGATATTGCCGTATTCGGTTTGTAAAACCATCTACGTTTGTATAAGTAGGGATATGCGTATTCTTTCTATGACGTATTAAAAGCATATTGCCGATTTTATTGATAGCTTAAAAACCAAATTATTTAAGCAAGTAGTTGTTCAATATCATTTCATTAAAGGCCGTCTGAAACATTTCAGACGGCCTTTTTCTTTCGTTTTTTAATAAATAATATTTTAAATAATTGGCATATGAGTTGCATGGTTACTGTGTTTGCTTGTGACTTGTCAATGGAATGCAACACACCGCTTATTAATAGAAACATGGCTGAAACCCTTTTGATAATTGGTTTTTTTGGTAGAAAGCCGTGATTTTATTTAGAAATTAAAGATAATCGGTTGATATTTCTGACTAGCGGATATTTAGTAAGTATGAAATACTATTTCACTTCGAGATAGTAAAAGACCTAAATTTCGTCTTAAAGTGACAATAAACGTCAGCTCGAAGCAAGCATTTTGCAGGGAAATCCTCCGCAATAGATTTTTTAAAGTAGCGTCATGCTCACGCCTACGCTTTTACCCATCATAAAAAGAGAAAGACACACTAATGAATAAGATATTTAAAGTCGTTTGGAACCGTACGATTCAATCTTTCGTTGTAACGTCCGAATTGGCCAAAGGCCGTGTGAAATCGTCTGCAGAACAAAACAGTACAGATGTATCTGCCGAATCCGGTAAAAATGGTATCGCGACAGTTTTCAGATTGACAGTAATTTCGGCAGCTCTTTTGGGTGCAGGTAATTCGTATGCGGCAACTGCTCAACAAGGAAAAATTGCGGTTGATCCTCCGACCAGTGCTACTGCGGTTAGTGGTGCAACAGCGACCGGTATTGGTGCCCTGTCAGTAGGAGCATCAGCCAATGCTACGGCTAATGGTGCAGTTGCGGTAGGTACGAGTGCAAATGCAACACATAATAACAGCCTTGCTGTTGGTACAAATGCCAAAGCTACTCAAAATCATGCTGTTGCGATGGGTGCAGATACAAGTGCAAGTAGTTCAAATGCAACAGCGATAGGTAAAAGTGCCAATGCTGTTTCTGCAGATTCAACAGCATTGGGTGCAGATTCCAAAGCAAATGGTACGCAAGCGACAGCGGTAGGTAAGAATGCTCTTGCCAATAATACGAACACAACAGCATTGGGTAATTCGGCGCAAGCATTTGGTATAGGCTCAATGGCTTTGGGCCAATCCAGCACATCAAGAGGTCAAGACGGCATTGCAATTGGCAGCGGCAGTCAGGCTGCAGCCAATGCGCAAAATGCCATTGCAATCGGTACCAATGCAGTGGGTTATCAAAGTGAGTCTATCGCTATAGGTAATTCAACCCAAGCTCAAACTGGAAATACCATTGCCATCGGTAAAAGTGCAGTGGCAAATTCTCCAAGTTCGGGTAGTGCGCCATCAAGTGCTATTGCACTTGGTACAGACGCGAATGCAACCGGCCTTGGTACGATTGCTATTGGACGTGCATCTGGGGTTCTTTCCCAAAACATTATGCACCCGGGTTTAACTCACAATAATATTGCTATTGGTAATACGGCTCGAGTAGGCGATTCAAGTAGTCCTAAGATAACTCAGGCTATTGCTATTGGTTCAGGTAACCGTGTCGATGCACAGGGCAGACCTGAGGGCGCGTGGGCAAAGGGTGACCAATCTATTGCGGTTGGTGGTAATGTTGTAGCTGAGGGTAATTCATCTATCTCGGTGGGTGGTGATGACCTTGATAGTGTTGGTGGTACCCAATATTCAGGCAGCGCAACGGACAAATTCATCAAATACAATGCCCAAGGTGCGAAAGTTGGTGAATATGCGCTACGTGGTAAAAATCTGCGGGATATCTATAAAGAAATGACCGGAGATACAATGAATAGCGGGGTTTATGGTAATACCATTGCCGGTCAAGGTTCTGTTGCATTAGGTGTGCAGTCTAATTCATCTGCCGATTTGTCTCTGGCTATTGGTACTAAATCTCAAGCCACTGCCTTTGGTGGTGTAGCTTTGGGTACAGGTGCGAAGGCTACTTTGCTGAACTCTGTGGCTTTGGGTACGGCTTCTAAAACCGATAAAGAAGGTCGGGCATACGTTCAACGCGAAATTATGGGTGTAACCTACACTTGGGCAGGCGGTCAAACTACCGATGCCGGTGATGTTGTGTCTGTCGGTTCTCAAGGTTACGAACGCCAAATCATTAATGTATCCCCTGGCGATATTTCCGCTACCTCTACTGATGCAATCAACGGCTCACAGCTTTATGGCGTATTGAATGCGCTTGAACGCGTTCGTTATTTTTCTGTTAAGTCAGAAGAAGGCAAAACTGACGGTACGAAAAACTGGAACAATGACGGTGCAAAAGCAACCAATTCGATTGCCATCGGACCGAATGCGGCAACAAGCACTGGTGCGACGGGTAGTGTTTCTTTAGGTCATAATGCCAACGTACTTGGTTCGTCTTCTGTTGCTGTTGGTCCAAATGCAACGGTAACTTCTGGAACTGTTGGCGCTGTTGCCTTAGGCTCTAATGCCAATTCCCGCGGTACAGGTTCTATCGCCATAGGTTTGAATACAGAAAATAATTACAATTACTCTGTAGTCGTCGGTGCCCACAGTAGAGCCAACTACGAAAATGCAACCGTTGTCGGTGCAAGGGCAGCGGCACAAAATAACGGTACGGCAATGGGCTATTTGTCAAATGCAGTCGGTGATGATTCTGTTGCAATCGGCCATCAGGCACAGACAACGCAAGCTTATTCTATTGCCATTGGTAAACAGGCAAACAGTTCAGGCCTTTATTCCACCGCTATTGGTTCCTCAGCCCAAGCTGCCGGGCAGAATAGTTTTGCCGGTGGTAATAATGCAAAAGCGACTGGAAGCGATTCAGTTGCGTTGGGTAATGGTGCGACGACTACGATCGGTAGCTCTGTTGCATTGGGTAATGGTGCTGTTGGTACCGCCAATAATTTTGATGCAACAGCTAAAAATGCGACATTCAAAAACGATAGCGGTGCTGCGACCAATGTCAGCTATGCTGCTTCTTCATCCTCTAAAACAGGCGCGGTTTCTGTAGGCAGCGCAGGCAATGAACGCCAAATTCACAATGTTGCCGCAGGCCGTATTTCCGCCACTTCAACCGATGCAGTTAATGGTAGCCAACTGTACACAGTGATGAACAATGTTGGACACAATATCCAACAAAACGGTACAGACAAATCCCGTATCAATAACAACGGCACAGTCAACTACGCTAATGGCAACTTGACGACCGTTGCAGTTACCGATGGCGAGAATGCATCAAAAGTTCAAATCAACGTCACTCAAGGCACATTGTCTGTCAATAATAATGGCACAGTGTCCGCACCGACTGCCGGTGTAGCGACTGCCGGCGATGTAGCCAATGCCATTAATAATGCCAAAACCACAACCAAGGTAGCGGCAGGTAGCAACACGCACGTTAATAAAACAACTTCAGGCAAAGAAACCACTTATACCGTCAGCGCAGATAAAGCAACGGTACAAGTTTCCAATGCTTTGAATTTGAATTCTAATACCACAACTGCAGCCGATGGTGCCGTCACAACTAATTACAGTATCGATCTCGCTCAAAGCACTAAAGATAACATTCAAAAAGGCGTGGATGCCAAAACCACCGTTGACAGCAAAGGCCTGACCTTCAACGGCGACAGCGGCAGCACCAATGTCGAAAAACTCGGCGCTACCGTGACCGTTGCCGGCGACGACAACATCACCACCGAAGCCCGAGACGATAAAGTGACCGTTAAGCTG
>NZ_JBQCWS010000007.1:0-95965 GCF_051957155.1 Neisseria sp. P0019.S002 | reverse complement strand
CATCCACGTTGGTGACGAGATCGAAATCGTAGGTCTGAAAGAAACTCAAAAAACCACTTGTACCGGTGTTGAAATGTTCCGCAAACTGCTGGACGAAGGTCAAGCTGGTGACAACGTAGGTGTATTGTTGCGTGGTACTAAACGTGAAGACGTAGAGCGTGGTCAAGTATTGGCTAAACCAGGTACTATCACTCCTCACACCAAATTCAAAGCAGAAGTATACGTACTGAGCAAAGAAGAGGGTGGTCGTCACACTCCATTCTTCGCTAACTACCGTCCACAATTCTACTTCCGTACTACTGACGTAACTGGTGCAGTTACCTTGGAGGAAGGCGTAGAAATGGTAATGCCAGGTGAGAACGTAACCATTACTGTAGAACTGATTGCGCCTATCGCTATGGAAGAAGGTCTGCGCTTTGCGATTCGCGAAGGTGGTCGTACCGTAGGTGCGGGTGTGGTTTCTTCTGTAATCGCTTAATTGAGGGATATTGATAAATGGCAAACCAAAAAATCCGTATCCGCCTGAAAGCTTATGATTACAGTCTGATTGACCGTTCTGCGCAAGAAATCGTTGAAACTGCCAAACGTACTGGCGCTGTTGTTAAAGGTCCGATTCCTTTGCCAACTAAAATCGAACGTTTCAACATCTTGCGTTCTCCTCACGTGAACAAAACTTCTCGTGAACAATTGGAAATCCGTACCCACTTGCGTCTGATGGACATCGTGGACTGGACTGACAAAACTACTGATGCACTGATGAAACTGGATCTTCCAGCGGGTGTAGATGTAGAAATTAAAGTTCAATAAGAACTGAAAAACCGAACAGCTTGGCTGTTCGGTTTTTTATAGAATTCTTAGGCCGTCTGAAAATTTTCAGATATTTGGTAACACTTCATCCGAAAAAAATGACGGTTTTAAGAAGTTAAATTGAAATTTTTGTTGATATTTCTTTGATTTGTCAATTATAATGGCGGACTTGGTACATCCGTATCAAGTTTAACTTTGTCTGAAAGGCAGGCCAATCGTAGCCCGCCCCTTTACTTAAAAGGAAAATAATCATGACTTTAGGTCTGGTTGGACGCAAAGTTGGTATGACTCGCGTGTTCGACGAACAGGGTGTTTCTGTTCCGGTAACTGTTTTGGATATGTCTGCCAACCGCGTTACACAAGTGAAATCCAAAGATACTGACGGCTACACTGCTGTACAAGTTACCTTTGGTCAGAAAAAAGCTAATCGTGTCAACAAAACTGAAGCCGGTCACTTTGCTAAAGCGGGTGTTGAAGCTGGTCGCGGTTTGGTTGAGTTTGCTTTGACTGAAGAAAAACTGGCTGAATTGAAAGCCGGTGATGAAATTACCGTTTCTATGTTTGAAGTTGGTCAATTGGTAGATGTAACCGGTACCTCTAAAGGTAAAGGTTTCTCTGGTACGATCAAACGTCATAACTTCGGTGCTCAACGTACTTCCCACGGTAACTCCCGTTCTCATCGTGTTCCTGGTTCTATCGGTATGGCACAAGACCCTGGTCGCGTGTTCCCTGGTAAACGTATGGCAGGTCAATACGGTAACACTAAAGCAACTGTTCAAAAATTGGAAGTTGTACGTGTTGATGCTGAACGCCAACTCTTGTTGGTTAAAGGTGCTGTTCCGGGTTCGGTTAACAGCGACGTCGTGGTTCGTCCTAGCGTGAAAGTAGGTGCGTAATGGAATTGAAAGTAATTGACGCTAAAGGACAAGTATCTGGCAGCTTGGCTGTTTCTGATGCTTTGTTTGCTCGCGAATACAATGAAGCTCTGGTTCACCAACTGGTTACTGCTTACTTGGCAAATGCCCGTTCTGGTAACCGTGCTCAAAAAACTCGTGCCGAAGTAAACCACTCTACTAAAAAACCATGGCGCCAAAAAGGTACCGGTCGTGCTCGTTCCGGTATGACTTCTTCTCCGCTGTGGCGTAAAGGTGGTCGTGCATTCCCAAACAAACCTGACGAAAACTTTACTCAAAAAGTGAACCGTAAAATGTACCGTGCCGGTATGGCGACTATTTTGTCCCAATTGGCTCGTGACGAACGTTTGTTTGCAATTGAAGCATTGACTGCTGAAACTCCTAAAACCAAAGTTTTTGCCGAACAAGTGAAAAACTTGGGTTTGGAGCAAGTTCTGTTTGTAACTAAACAGCTCGACGAGAATGTTTACTTGGCTTCACGCAACTTGCCTAACGTATTGGTTTTGGAAGCTCAACAAGTTGATCCTTACAGCTTGCTGCGTTACAAAAAAGTCGTTATCACTAAAGATGCAGTTGCACAATTAGAGGAGCAATGGGTATGAATCAACAACGTTTGACTCAAGTAATCTTGGCACCTATCGTTTCTGAAAAAAGCAACGTATTGGCTGAAAAACGTAACCAAATGACGTTTAAAGTTTTGGCAAATGCAACAAAACCTGAAATTAAAGCGGCTGTTGAGCTGCTGTTCGGCGTTCAAGTTGCAGACGTCACTACTGTTACCATTAAAGGTAAAGTTAAACGTTTTGGTCGCACTTTAGGTCGTCGCAGCGATGTTAAAAAGGCTTATGTAAGCTTGGCTGCCGGTCAAGAGTTGGATTTGGAAGCCGCTGCTGCAGCTGCAGATAAGGAATAAACAAAATGGCAATCGTTAAAATGAAGCCGACCTCTGCAGGCCGTCGCGGCATGGTTCGCGTGGTAACAGAAGGTTTGCACAAAGGTGCACCTTATGCACCTCTGCTGGAAAAGAAAAATTCTACTGCCGGTCGTAACAACAATGGTCATATCACTACCCGTCATAAAGGTGGTGGCCATAAACATCATTACCGCGTAGTAGATTTTAAACGTAACAAAGACGGTATCCCTGCAAAAGTAGAGCGTATCGAATATGACCCTAACCGTACTGCATTTATCGCACTGTTGTGCTATGCAGATGGTGAGCGTCGCTACATCATTGCTCCTCGTGGCATTCAAGCCGGTGCAGTATTGGTTTCCGGTGCTGAAGCTGCTATCAAAGTAGGTAACACTCTGCCGATCCGCAATATTCCTGTTGGTACAACTATTCACTGTATCGAAATGAAACCTGGTAAAGGTGCGCAAATTGCACGTTCTGCTGGTGCTTCTGCGGTATTGCTTGCAAAAGAAGGTGCTTACGCACAAGTTCGTTTGCGTTCTGGTGAAGTGCGCAAAATTAGCGTAAATTGCCGTGCAACTATCGGTGAAGTTGGTAACGAAGAACAAAGCCTGAAAAAAATCGGTAAAGCAGGTGCTAACCGCTGGCGTGGTATTCGTCCGACCGTTCGTGGTGTTGTAATGAACCCTGTTGATCACCCACATGGTGGTGGTGAAGGCCGTACTGGTGAGGCTCGCGAACCGGTTAGTCCATGGGGTACTCCTGCTAAGGGCTACCGCACTCGTAATAACAAACGCACGGATAACATGATTGTTCGTCGTCGTTACTCAAATAAAGGTTAATTAGTATGGCTCGTTCATTAAAAAAAGGCCCATATGTAGACCTGCATTTGCTGAAAAAAGTAGATGCTGCTCGTGCAAGCAACGACAAACGCCCAATTAAAACTTGGTCACGTCGTTCTACCATTTTACCTGATTTCATCGGTCTGACTATCGCTGTTCACAACGGTCGCACTCACGTGCCAGTGTTCATCAGCGACAATATGGTTGGTCATAAATTAGGTGAGTTCTCATTGACCCGTACCTTTAAAGGCCACTTGGCTGATAAAAAGGCTAAAAAGAAATAAGGTGAATCATGAGAGTAAGTGCACAACATAAAAACGCCCGTATTTCAGCTCAAAAAGCTCGTTTGGTAGCTGATTTGATTCGTGGTAAAGACGTTGCCCAAGCTTTGAATATCTTGGCATTCAGCCCTAAAAAAGGTGCTGAGCTGATTAAAAAAGTATTGGAATCAGCAATCGCCAATGCCGAGCACAACAATGGTGCTGACATTGACGAACTGAAAGTGGTAACTATCTTTGTTGACAAAGGCCCAAGCTTGAAACGTTTCCAAGCTCGTGCCAAAGGTCGCGGTAACCGCATCGAGAAACAAACTTGTCATATTAATGTGACAGTGGGCAACTAAGGAAAAGCTATGGGACAAAAGATTAACCCTACAGGCTTTCGCCTGGCGGTAACGAAAGACTGGGCTTCAAAATGGTTTGCTAAAAGCACCGACTTTTCTACTGTTTTGAAACAAGATATTGATGTTCGTAATTACTTGCGTAAAAAACTGGCCAATGCTTCAGTTGGTCGCGTAGTGATCGAACGTCCTGCAAAATCTGCGCGTATTACCATTCACTCTGCTCGTCCAGGTGTGGTTATTGGTAAAAAAGGTGAGGATATCGAAATCTTGAAACGTGACTTGCAAGCTCTGATGGGTGTGCCTGTTCATGTAAATATTGAAGAGATTCGTCGTCCTGAATTGGATGCGCAAATCATTGCTGATGGTATTGCCCAGCAGCTTGAAAAACGTGTTCAATTCCGTCGCGCTATGAAACGTGCAATGCAAAATGCAATGCGTTCTGGTGCTAAAGGCATCAAGATCATGACTTCAGGCCGTCTGAATGGTGCTGATATCGCTCGTAGCGAATGGTACCGTGAAGGTCGTGTACCTTTGCATACTTTGCGTGCGAACGTAGATTATGCAACTAGCGAAGCACACACTACTTATGGTGTACTGGGTCTGAAAGTTTGGGTTTATACAGAAGGTAATATTAAATCTTCTAAACCTGAGCATGAGAAGAAACAAAGAAAGGCAGGTGGACGTAATGCTGCAGCCAACTAGACTGAAATATCGCAAGCAACAAAAAGGCCGTAACACCGGTATTGCTACTCGCGGTAACAAAGTAAGTTTCGGTGAGTTCGGTTTGAAAGCCGTAGGCCGTGGTCGTTTGACTGCCCGCCAAATCGAAGCTGCTCGTCGTACTATGACTCGTCATATTAAACGTGGCGGTCGTATTTGGATCCGTGTATTCCCTGATAAACCAATTACTGAGAAACCTATCCAAGTTCGTATGGGTGGCGGTAAAGGTAATGTGGAATATTACATTGCTGAAGTTAAACCAGGCAAAGTATTGTACGAAATGGACGGTGTTCCTGAGTCTTTGGCTCGTGAAGCATTTGAATTGGCCGCTGCCAAATTGCCTATTCCTACAACCTTTGTAGTAAGACAGGTGGGTCAATAATGAAAGCAAATGAATTGAAAGACAAATCTATTGAGCAATTAAACTCTGATTTGTTGGACTTGTTGAAAGCTCAGTTTGGCTTACGCATGCAAAATGCAACCGGTCAGTTGGGTAAATCTAGCGAGTTGAAACGTGTACGTCGCGATATTGCTCGTATTAAAACCATTTTAACTGAAAAAGGTGCTAAGTAATGAGCGAAGCTAAAAATGTTCGTACTTTGCAAGGCAAAGTGGTAAGCGACAAAATGGACAAAACTGTTACAGTATTGGTTGAACGTAAAGTTAAACACCCTTTGTACGGTAAAATTATTCGTTTATCAACTAAAATCCATGCTCATGATGAAAACAATCAATATGGTATTGGTGATGTAGTGGTAATCGAGGAATCTCGTCCTTTGTCAAAAACCAAGTCTTGGGTTGTAAAAGAATTGGTTGAGAAAGCACGTACTGTTTGATTTAAAACACAGTAATGTAGCTTAATAAGAAACGAAGTCTTGCAGCAAAGTTAATTTGCGTGTAAACTTCGTTTCTTATCTTCCAACTTCTTATGGAAGTTTCTCTCCCTTCGGGATCCAAGACTGGTTTACTAGAACCGTGATGGTTTCATTTAATAAGCAGCTTAAAGTAAGGTGCGAGTTATATGAAAGTGGTAAATTAAGTTGGTTAATTTAAAGGTACTAATATGATTCAAATGCAGACCATCTTAGATGTGGCTGATAACTCTGGTGCGCGTCGCGTAATGTGCATCAAAGTATTGGGCGGATCTAAGCGTCGCTACGCTTCTGTTGGCGACATTATTAAAGTTGCAGTTAAAGATGCAGCCCCACGTGGTCGTGTCAAAAAAGGTGATGTATACAATGCGGTAGTTGTTCGTACTGCTAAGGGTGTGCGTCGTCCTGATGGTGCGTTAATTAAATTCGATAACAATGCTGCTGTGTTGTTGAATAATAAACTTGAACCTCTGGGTACCCGTATTTTTGGTCCGGTAACCCGTGAATTGCGTACTGAGCGATTTATGAAAATCGTTTCATTGGCGCCTGAAGTATTATAAGGAATAGCGCGATGAATAAGATCATTAAAGGCGATCAGGTTGTAGTGATTACCGGTAAAGATAAAGGTAAGCAAGGTCAAGTAGTTCGAGTGTTGGGTGATAAAGTTGTTGTTGAGGGTGTTAATGTTGTGAAACGCCATCAAAAACCTAATCCAATGCGTGGTATTGAGGGTGGCATTATTACTAAAGAAATGCCTTTGGATATTTCTAATATTGCAATCCTGAATCCGGAAACTAATAAAGCAGACCGTGTTGGTATTAAGCTGATTGAAAATGAAGGCAAAGTTAAACGCGTTCGTTTCTTCAAATCAAATGGCTCTATCATTGGAGCATAAGGAGATAACATGGCTCGTTTGAGAGAGTTTTATAAAGATACAGTTGTTCCTGAATTGGTTAAACAATTTGGTTACAAATCAGTAATGGAAGTTCCACGTATTGAAAAAATCACCTTGAATATGGGTGTGGGTGAAGCTGTTGCTGATAAAAAAGTTATGGAACACGCTGTTTCTGATTTAGAGAAAATTGCTGGTCAAAAGCCAGTTGTTACTGTTGCTCGTAAATCTATCGCGGGTTTTAAAATCCGTGATAACTATCCAGTTGGTTGCAAAGTAACATTGCGTCGTGATCAAATGTTTGAATTCTTGGATCGTTTGATTACTATTGCGTTGCCTCGTGTACGTGACTTCCGTGGTGTAAGCGGTAAATCATTTGATGGTCGTGGCAATTACAATATGGGCGTTCGTGAGCAAATTATTTTCCCGGAAATTGAATACGATAAAATCGATGCTTTGCGTGGTTTGAATATTACTATTACAACTACTGCAAAAACTGATGAAGAAGCGAAAGCTTTGTTGTCACTGTTCAAGTTTCCGTTTAAAGGATAATCATGGCTAAGAAAGCACTTATTAATCGTGAGCTGAAACGTCAAGCATTGGCGAAAAAGTTTGCAGCTAAACGTGAGGCAATTTTCGCTGTTATTAATGATGCTAATGCGACTGAAGAAGAACGTTTTGAAGCACGTTTGAAATTTCAATCCATTCCTCGTAATGCAGCACCTGTACGTCAACGTCGTCGTTGTGCTTTAACAGGTCGTCCTCGTGGCACTTTCCGTAAATTTGGTCTGGGCCGTATTAAAATCCGTGAAATCGCTATGCGTGGCGAGATCCCTGGTGTTGTTAAAGCTAGCTGGTAATAGGAGTATAAATAATGAGTATGCATGATCCTATTTCCGATATGTTGACTCGTATTCGCAATGCGCAACGTGCTAATAAAGTAGCAGTTGCCATGCCTTCCTCTAAACTGAAATGTGCAATTGCAAAAGTTCTGAAAGAAGAAGGTTATATCGAGGATTTTGCGGTTTCTGCTGAGGCAAAACCGGTATTGGAAATTCAATTGAAATACTATGCAGGTCGTCCTGTGATTGAGCAAATTAAACGTGTTTCACGTCCAGGTTTGCGTATTTACAAAGCATCAAGTGAGATCCCTAGCGTAATGAATGGTCTGGGTGTCGCTATTGTTAGTACTTCTAAAGGTGTAATGACTGATCGCAAAGCCCGTTCTGAGGGTGTGGGTGGTGAGTTGTTGTGCATCGTAGCCTAGTGGAGAAAAGTAAATGTCACGCGTCGCAAAAAACCCAGTGACTGTTCCTGCTGGTGTAGAAGTAAAATTCGGAACAGATGCATTGGTTATCAAAGGTAAAAACGGTGAGTTGTCTTTTCCTTTGCATTCCGATGTTGCTATTGAATTGAACGATGGTAAATTGACTTTTGCTGCAAAAAATGACAGTAAACAGGCTAATGCTATGTCTGGTACTGCTCGTGCATTGGTTAATAACATGGTTAAGGGTGTTTCTGAAGGTTTTGAGAAAAAACTTCAATTGATTGGTGTGGGTTATCGTGCCCAAGCTCAAGGCAAAGTTTTGAACTTGTCTTTGGGTTTCTCTCATCCAATCGTGTACGAAATGCCTGAAGGTGTTTCTGTTCAAACCCCTAGCCAAACAGAAATCGTTTTGACTGGTGCAGATAAACAAGTGGTTGGCCAAGTCGCTGCTGAAATTCGTGCATTCCGTTCTCCTGAGCCTTATAAAGGTAAAGGTGTTCGTTATGTAGGTGAAGTAGTAGTGATGAAAGAAGCCAAGAAAAAATAATTGAGGTTCACTAATGGATAAACATACAACCCGACTCCGTCGTGCACGCAAAACCCGTGCGCGTATTGCGGACTTGAAAATGGTAAGATTATGTGTGTTCCGCAGCAATAATCATATTTATGCTCAAGTAATTAGTGCTGAAGGTGATAAAGTATTGGCCCAAGCCTCTACATTGGAAGCTGAAGTACGTAGTAGCCTGAAATCAGGTAGCAACGTTGAAGCAGCAGCTGTAGTTGGTAAGCGTATTGCTGAAAAAGCTAAAGCAGTGGGTGTTGAAAAAGTTGCTTTTGACCGTTCAGGTTTCCAATATCACGGTCGTGTGAAAGCTTTGGCTGAAGCTGCACGTGAAAATGGTTTAAGCTTCTAATATTTGGAGACTTTCAGATGGCAAAACATGAAATTGAAGAACGCGGTGACGGTCTGATTGAAAAGATGGTCGCAGTTAATCGCGTGACTAAAGTAGTTAAAGGTGGCCGTATCATGGCTTTCTCTGCACTGACTGTTGTTGGTGATGGTGATGGTCGCATCGGTATGGGCAAAGGTAAATCAAAAGAAGTACCAGTTGCTGTTCAAAAAGCAATGGATCAAGCTCGACGCTCTATGATTAAAGTACCTTTGAAAAACGGTACTATTCATCATGAAGTTATTGGTCGTCATGGTGCTACTAAGGTATTTATGCAACCTGCTAAAGAAGGTAGCGGTGTGAAAGCTGGTGGTCCAATGCGTTTAGTATTTGATGCTATGGGTATCCATAACATTTCAGCTAAAGTACATGGTTCTACTAATCCTTACAATATTGTACGCGCTACATTAGACGGCTTGTCTAAACTGTATACCCCTGCTGATATTGCTGCTAAACGTGGCTTGACAGTAGAAGATATTTTGGGAGCTAACCATGACTGAGCAAAAAAAGATTAAAGTTACATTGGTTAAGAGCCTGATCGGTACAATTGAATCTCATCGTGCATGTGCTCGCGGTTTAGGTTTGCGCCGTCGTGAACATACTGTAGAGGTTTTGGATACCCCTGAAAACCGTGGCATGATCAATAAAATCAGCTACTTGTTGAAAGTGGAGTCTTAATATGTTTTTGAATACTATTCAACCTGCTGAGGGTGCTACTCACGCTAGTCGTCGTGTAGGTCGTGGTATTGGTAGCGGCTTAGGTAAGACAGGTGGTCGTGGTCATAAAGGTCAAAAAAGCCGTTCTGGTGGCTTCCACAAGGTAGGTTTTGAAGGCGGTCAAATGCCTTTGCAACGTCGTCTGCCGAAACGTGGTTTCAAATCTTTAACTGCAGCCGCTAATGCTGAAGTTCGTTTGAGTGAATTGAATCTGATTGCTGTGAACGAGATTGATGTCTTGGTTCTTAAACAAGCTGGTCTGATTCCTGCAACTGCTTCTAATGTAAAAGTTATTGCTTCTGGTGAAATCTCAAAAGCAGTTACCTTGAAAGGTGTAAAAGCTACTAAAGGTGCTAAAGCTGCTATTGAAGCTGCCGGTGGTACAGTAGAAGAATAAGGCTTGCACTATAGTGGCTAATCAACAATCTTTATCAGGATTATCCAAATTTGGTGATCTGAAAAAGCGTCTAGTGTTCCTTTTAGGGGCTTTAGTCGTTTTCCGTATTGGTGCTCATATACCTGTACCGGGCGTAGATGCTGTTGCGTTAGCTAAATTATTCGAAGGCGCTCGTGACGGCATATTCGGAATGTTAAATATGTTCTCGGGTGGTTCGTTGGAGCGCTTTACTATATTTGCAATTGGCATTATGCCTTATATTTCGTCATCGATTATTGTGCAGCTTGCTTCGGAGATTATTCCTTCTTTAAAAGCTTTAAAGAAGGAAGGTGAGGCTGGTAGGAAAATAATTACGAAATATACTAGGTATGGAACGGTATTATTGGCTGTATTGCAAAGCTTTGCGGCTGCATCATTTGTTTATCAACAAGGTGTTGTTGTAACGACTGCGCTTGAGTTTTATATTTCTACAGTGGTCTGTTTAGTTACAGGTACTATGTTTCTGATGTGGTTAGGGGAGCAAATTACCGAGCGTGGTATTGGTAATGGTATTTCCTTAATTATTACAGCAGGTATTGTATCTGGTGTCCCATCAGGGATTACTAAATTATTAGATCAGAAATCGCATACTGCCGTATTAATAGCTTTAGGTACGTTGCTATTAATATATGTTGTAGTCTATTTTGAGAGTGCTCAGCGTAAAGTTCCTGTTCATTATGCGAAGAGACAGTTTGGCTCGGGAATGATGTCAGGACAAAGCATTCATATGCCATTTAAGCTAAATATGGCGGGTGTTATTCCTCCCATTTTTGCTTCCAGTATCATTTTGTTTCCATCTACACTTTTAGGTTGGTTTGGTTCCAATAATACAAATTCAGTTTTATATCAGATTGCTGCTCAACTACAGCATGGTAAAATTTTATTTATCGTATTATTTGCGTCAACAATCATTTTTTTCTGCTATTTCTATACTGCTTTAGTATTCAGTCCTAAAGAGATGGCAGAAAATTTGAAGAAGAGTGGTGCATTTGTGCCAGGTATACGACCAGGTGAGCAAACCTCTAGATATTTGGAAAAAGTGGTACTAAGGTTGACATTATTTGGTGCTTTGTACATTACTACAATCTGTCTGATACCTGAAATTTTAACAACTGCATGGAATGTTACTATCAATTTCGGTGGTACATCTTTGCTTATTTTGGTCGTTGTTACAATGGATTTTAGGACGCAAATTAATTCATACATAATGAGTAGTCAGTATGAAGACTTGATGAGTCGTCCAGATATGAAATCTTTGTCACGTAAGTAGGCTTATGGCTAAAGAAGATACCATACAGATGCAGGGCGAAATTCTTGAGACTTTGCCCAATGCAACATTTAAAGTAAAACTGGAAAATGATCATGTAGTACTTGGTCATATATCTGGCAAAATGCGGATGCACTATATCCGTATTTCTCCAGGAGATAAGGTAACAGTTGAATTAACTCCTTATGATTTAACCCGTGCTCGGATTGTTTTCCGAGCAAGATAAACGATAAAAGGAAATAAAATGCGTGTACAACCTTCTGTAAAGAAAATTTGTCGCAATTGCAAGATTATTCGTCGTAATCGTGTAGTTCGCGTAATTTGTACTGACCCACGTCACAAACAACGTCAAGGTTAAGAAGCTAGTTTTCTTAACTATTGATTTTGTGGTATAGTGACATACTTTGCCCTAAAAAGGAAAAAATATGGCTCGTATTGCAGGGGTAAATATCCCTAATAATGCCCATATCGTAATTGGCCTTCAGGCTATTTATGGTATTGGTGCGACTCGTGCTAAATTGATTTGTGAGGCAGCAAATATTGCTCCTACTATTAAAGCAAAAGATTTGGACGAGGCTCAATTAGACGCTTTGCGTGAGCAAGTTGCTAAATATGAAGTTGAAGGCGATTTGCGTCGTGAAGTAACGATGAGCATTAAACGACTGATGGATATGGGTTGCTATCGCGGCTTCCGTCATCGTCGTGGCTTGCCTTGTCGTGGTCAACGCACTCGCACAAATGCTCGTACCCGTAAAGGTCCGCGCAAAGCGATTGCCGGTAAGAAATAAATTTTAAGGAATTTGATTAATGGCTAAAGCAAACACAGCTTCGCGTGTGCGTAAAAAAGTACGTAAAACCGTAAGCGAAGGTATTGTGCACGTTCATGCATCTTTCAACAATACCATCATTACAATCACTGACCGTCAAGGCAATGCATTGTCTTGGGCTACCTCTGGCGGCGCTGGTTTTAAAGGTTCTCGTAAAAGTACACCATTTGCAGCACAAGTTGCAGCAGAAGCAGCTGGTAAAGTTGCCCAAGAGTATGGCGTTAAAAATTTAGAAGTCCGCATTAAAGGCCCTGGCCCTGGTCGCGAATCTTCTGTACGTGCTTTAAACGCTCTTGGTTTCAAGATTACCAGCATTACTGACGTTACCCCGTTGCCTCATAACGGTTGCCGTCCGCCTAAAAAACGTCGTATTTAATATTGGAGTGATTTAAAACATGGCACGTTATATTGGCCCTAAATGTAAATTAGCACGTCGCGAAGGTACGGATCTGTTTTTGAAGAGTGCACGTCGCTCTTTGGATTCCAAATGTAAAATGGATTCTGCACCTGGTCAACACGGTGCGAAAAAACCACGTTTGTCAGACTACGGTTTGCAATTGCGTGAAAAACAAAAAATCCGTCGTATTTATGGCGTGTTAGAACGCCAATTCCGTCGTTACTTTGCGGAAGCTGATCGTCGTAAAGGTTCTACCGGTGAATTGCTGTTGCAATTGCTGGAGTCCCGTTTGGACAATGTCGTTTATCGTATGGGTTTTGGCTCTACCCGCGCTGAAGCACGTCAATTGGTTTCTCATAAAGCTATCGTTGTAAACGGTCAGGTTGTTAATATCCCTTCTTTCCAAGTTAAAGCAGGCGATGTTGTAGCTGTTCGTGAAAAAGCTAAGAAACAAGTACGTATCCAAGAGGCATTGAGCTTGGCTACTCAAATTGGCTTGCCAAGCTGGGTATCTGTTGATGCCGACAAATTGGAAGGTGTATTCAAAAATATGCCGGATCGCTCAGAATTGTCTGGCGATATTAATGAACAGCTGGTGGTAGAGTTCTACTCTAAATAATGCTAGCTCAATGAGGGACAGTTAAATGCAAAATAGCACAACCGAATTTTTGAAACCTCGTCAAATTGATGTAGATACTTTGTCTTCCACTCGGGCCAAGGTGTCTATGCAGCCATTTGAACGTGGTTTTGGTCATACTTTAGGTAATGCTTTGCGTCGTATCTTACTGTCATCCATGAATGGTTTTGCCCCAACTGAAGTAGTTATTTCCGGCGTATTGCACGAATACTCTACTATTGATGGTGTTCAGGAGGATGTTGTTGACGTTCTCTTGAACATTAAAGGTATCGTATTCAAGCTTCACGGTCGTAACCAAGTTCAGTTGACTTTGAAAAAAACAGGTGCCGGTGCAGTTGTAGCCGGTGATATTGATTTGCCACACGATGTGGAAATTATCAATCCTGAGCATGTTATTTGCCACTTGGCTGACAATGGCCAAATTGACATGGAAATTAAAGTAGAGCAAGGTCGTGGTTATCAATCTGTTTCAGGCCGTCGCGTATTGCGTGATGAGAACAAACAGATTGGTGCGATTCAGTTGGATGCGAGCTTTTCGCCCATCAGTCGTGTTAGCTTTGAAGTTGAACCTGCACGCGTAGAGCAACGCACGGATTTGGATAAATTGGTTTTAGATATTGAAACCAATGGTTCTATTGATCCGGAAGAGGCTGTACGTAGTGCCGCACGTATCTTAATTGACCAAATGTCTATTTTTGCAGATCTGCAAGGTACTCCGGTTGAAGAGGTTGAAGAAAAAGCGCCTCCTATCGATCCTATCTTGCTGCGTCCTGTAGATGATTTGGAATTAACCGTACGTTCAGCTAATTGTCTGAAAGCTGAAGATATTTACTATATTGGCGATTTGATTCAACGTACTGAAACCGAGCTTCTCAAGACCCCTAATTTGGGTCGTAAATCTTTGAATGAGATCAAAGAAGTGTTGGCCTCTAAAGGTCTGACATTAGGTTCTAAATTAGAAGCTTGGCCGCCTGTAGGCTTAGAAAAGCCGTAAGTTTGAAGATTAAAGGATAATGACATGCGTCATCGTAATGGCAACCGCAAATTAAACCGTACTAGCAGCCACCGTGCTGCGATGCTGCGCAATATGGCGAATTCCTTGTTGACTCACGAAACCATCGTGACAACTTTGCCTAAAGCAAAAGAATTGCGCCGCGTAGTTGAGCCCTTGATTACCTTGGGTAAAAAACCTTCTTTGGCAAACCGTCGTTTGGCTTTTGACCGCACTCGCGATCGTGATGTTGTAGTTAAATTGTTTGACGAATTGGGTCCACGCTTTGCTGCTCGTAACGGCGGCTATGTTCGTGTACTGAAATACGGTTTCCGTAAAGGCGACAATGCTCCTTTGGCATTGGTTGAATTGGTTGATAAAGCAGCTGATTCTGCTGAATAAGCAAATTAATATGAAAGCACTACCTGTTTAGGTGGTGCTTTTTTATTTGGATAGACCCTTTATCATTGCGCAGAGTTACAATCCGCCTCCGCTTGGACTCGTGTCAATAACTGTTGTAGCTCCCTTTCTCATTTCGCAGTGCTACAATCAACAAGAGCCGCATCATTAATATAGGCAGGTTGTAGCTCCCTTTCTCATTTCGCAGTGCTACAATGGATATTCGCCGTAGCCTCGAACGTTTCCCGTTGTAGCTCCCTTTCTCATTTCGCAGTGCTACAATAATTCTGTGTTGCGCTTGGTAGAACTTTTCGTTGTAGCTCCCTTTCTCATTTCGCAGTGCTACAATTGGCAAAGGCGTGAACGCTCACACAATCATGTTGTAGCTCCCTTTCTCATTTCGCAGTGCTACAATGTATGGTATTGAGATAGACGGCGTTGATGGGTTGTAGCTCCCTTTCTCATTTCGCAGTGCTACAATAGCGCGTGGAACACATCATCAAGACACTGGGTTGTAGCTCCCTTTCTCATTTCGCAGTGCTACAATCAAACACGCTGTCAAAGCATATCGTGTTGAGTTGTAGCTCCCTTTCTCATTTCGCAGTGCTACAATAGGTTTCATTTTAGATATACTCTTTCATAGGTTGTAGCTCCCTTTCTCATTTCGCAGTGCTACAATAGGCTTACGGCTGCCGTGTTTGAGTGTGAGGTTGTAGCTCCCTTTCTCATTTCGCAGTGCTACAATCGGTTGTTATTCGCTAGTGATGTATAACAGGTTGTAGCTCCCTTTCTCATTTCGCAGTGCTACAATGTCATTTTTAAATTTTTCTTTCACTTGCGTGTTGTAGCTCCCTTTCTCATTTCGCAGTGCTACAATCAGCCTGCTGGCGTTGGTAGATACACTCGAGTTGTAGCTCCCTTTCTCATTTCGCAGTGCTACAATGCCCTCTTGGTGTCAATACTTAACGACTTGGTTGTAGCTCCCTTTCTCATTTCGCAGTGCTACAATCGCGACTGTTGAACCTACACCTGAACCTGCGTTGTAGCTCCCTTTCTCATTTCGCAGTGCTACAATTCAGGTCGTAGTTGTTGGCTTCCAACGTCTGTTGTAGCTCCCTTTCTCATTTCGCAGTGCTACAATGTATGCCAGGTTCAGAAAATGAAATAAAAGGTTGTAGCTCCCTTTCTCATTTCGCAGTGCTACAATACCTCAACGGGAAACCCTTATCATGTAAGGGTTTCCCGTTTTATTTGGTCTGAAAAAAAGGGCTTAAAATAATAATAGTTGGTCGGAATTTACCCTTTTTTCTTGGGTTTTCAGCTCTCCCAACAGCAGTTTCATGGTGGCATATTGCTTTTCTGTTACTTCCAAACAGCGGATTGAACCTTCTTGCGGTAGGTTTGCACATAGCCTATTGTGGTGTTTTTGCAACGAATCTCGACCTTTGACAATACGGCTGTATACGGAAAGTTGGAGCATTTGGTATCCATCTTTTAATAGAAACTGGCGGAATTGATTGGCAGCTTTGCGCTTTGCCGCTGTGGTAACCGGTAGGTCGAAGAAGACAATAATCCTCATAAATTTGGCCTCACTCATATTGGTATTCTTTCAATGGCAAGATTTCAGGCAGTTTCAGCTGTTTGGCGTTTTTATCGGTTACGCTGGCTTGAAATGAAGAAATCATTTTGTCTATGGCAGCTAAGGTGCTGAAGTGTTGCCGTTCGATGCAGATTTGACAGTGAAGGGTCTTGATAAGGTTTTGTTTGATGCCGGGGGTCAGTTTAGTTTTCAGACGGCCTTGTTCATGCAAATGTATAACGACCAGGTCGGCCAGTGGGCGTAAGGGTTCGATAAAGTCATCAGCGAGGTTGAATGGATTCAGTTCGCTTCTATGAAACAAGCCTAATGCAGGCAACCAGCCATATAAGGTCAGGGCGCGTGCAACTGCTGCACGGAGTACGGCGTAGGTGTAGTTCAATGCGGCATTGACGGCATTGTTATCATTACGGGTAAACTTTTCTCCAAAGAGGGCTTGGAAGTAGAGGGTGGCAGCTTGGGCTTCACGGTTTCCGGTGTCGCCCGAACGGACTTCGACTGCCAAAGTGCGCAGCCGTTTGGCTGCAAGATCATTGCCTGTTTCGTCTGCGACAAATGCTTGATTTAGGATTTTTTGGCGGACGATATGTTGCCAGATTTGCTTTTTTAAGGGTTCGCTTATATTCAGCTGCAGTTTGAGGATTTTGAGTTGGCGGTGATATTGGGCATAAGGCAGCCATTGTCCGCAGGGCAGGAATTGCTCATCACATGTCAGCAGAGTTGTACCATGCTCGGCTAAGGCCGATAGGAGCGGGGTAGTGATCAGGGTTTCGCGGTTTTCGATGATGATTACAGCAATGTCTTCTAATGGTACGGTATGGAACTCGCCGTTTTGTTGAATCAGCAGTTGCCGGCGTTGCAAGGATAGTTTGCCGCCGTTTTGAATGAGCAGGCTGCGCCAAGTCATGTTTTTCCCCTTATTTTTATATAAAAAATCCCTGCTTCAGGCCGTCTGAAACAGGGATGGATTAATTTAACGGACAGATGGGCGTTTTTTCAGACGGCATGGTCTGATTTCTTTGCCCAGTTCGTCGATTTGGTATTTTTGGAATGAAAGGGCGGTTTTGACGCCGATGCCTTCCAGAATTCCGTTTTTCCCGACTTTATTATCCAGATCGTGGATACGGATATTAATATTACCTGTACCTCGATGACAGCTAGCAAAGTAACCAAATATTCTAGCTTTTTTTGTTATTACTTCAATTAAATCATTAGGATGTAATGAAAATTTAAAGTTAAAACTATCATCAATAAGTTGCCAATCTTCTTCATCTTTAAAAGCGATAATAGCCCTATCCGGCAAAATCCCTTTCGCTACCTGCCAACTGTAAATCGGTACGAGATAATACTTGCCGCCTTTCTCAAAAACATCTACGCGCACCATGGTTGCGTTGTCGGCAATGCCGTTGTGGTTACGCACCCATACGCCGGTTTTCTGTACTTGCTCTACGCGTACGGCTTTTACCTGTTGGGTGCGGTTGCCTACTTTATCGTATTTGTAAAACGGCTCGGCAAAGGCTTTGGCAGGATCGTCTTTATGTGCTTCCAAACGTGCTTTCAGTCCTTCGTATAGCTTAGGTTCGCGCTCCCGATTGACCATTTTTTCCAAGTCTTTCAGTTTTAACTGTGTCAGCGGTACGCGCAACACGCTGATGCCTTCGTCCAGTCGTTTGGCGGATTTGACGGTCTCCATATGGCCTTGCCCGCTCATCTTCCGATTGGGCGCGCGTGAAACAAACAGTGGCGTAACGTATTCGTGCACGGCTTCGGGACGAGATGATAATTTTTCTGCGAGCAGGGTACGCAGTTTTTCGGGGGTATCCGCTTCTTCAAATTCGGGTTTGCCGTCCGGTTTGCCGAAGACGCGAATCATGACTTCTTGTGCGAAAAATTCCCAAGGTTGCGGGAAGTGTGTTTTTTGATGCAGCACTTCTCCTGTTTCTTTATCTATGGTTTTGCCGTCAAACGCGTTCATCTCTTTATAGCGTACAAAACGGGTAATTTTCTGCTGCATGGCAACGGTCGAGCAGGCAATGACGACTGCGTCCAAGGCGTGATGGCGGTCGTTTTCCGCACGCACTTTGCGCAATCCCCAAAAGCCGCGCAACAGATTGGTAATTTGTCCGTTTGAGGCAAAGACACGTCTTTTCCCTTTACCTGTCAGCCGCATACGGTCGGCAACAAATTGGCACAGGAAACGGTTGACGTAGCGCGTATCGTTCAGGTTGCGTTCTTTAAAGCCATCTTCATCGAATTTTTGCAGCAGAATCCGTTGTTTTTTACTGCGCGGGAAACGGCTGGTTTCAACACGCGCTTTAAATTCCTGCCATTCGCGGCTGTTGTCTTTGCCGTTGAAGTATTCGTAAGGGGTTTGATTGCCTTTGTTTTGGTTTTCGCTGCCCAATACCAGCACTTTATTGTTGAAACTGTCGTCCCATGTGCGCGAGAACGGCAGGGCATGGTCGATTTCAACATAGCCTTTTTCGTTCAGACGGCCTAGGTTGATTTCTTTGCCCGAATATAGGCATTTGCCGTGTTGTTGCTCGTACAGGCGCAGTTTCAGAATATCTTTGGATTTGGGTTCGCCGACAAAATTGGGGAAATACTCTCGGAATTTAGCGGCGGCTTTTTCCCGGTCTTTATGGTTTTCTTTTTGGCGTTTTTCGATTTCTTTGCGGTCTTTAAACGATTTACCTACCTCTCTTGCCGTTTCAATATGGATACGTGCAGGGGAGCCATAACGGCGTACAACGGCGTTAATGACTTTTCTGGCTTGAGATAAGGCGCGTAAGACGACTGGGTTACGGATTTCATCGGCGGGGATCGGTGGCAGAGAAATCTCTTCCTCCGTATTTTTCTTTCCGCAATGGTCTCCGTAGATTTCGGCGCAGGCTTCATCGTAACGTTTGCCTTGTTCCATTAGAGGCACAATTCTGCGCAATGCTTTCAAGGAAATTTGGACGAACTTATCGAAGCTGATGTGCTTCAACAACGCTTCTAAGATTTCAGGCTGAACACGGTCTTTCAGACGGCCTGTAATGTCTTCATCGGTTTTGAACAGGGAGAATGCCGTGCCGATTTCGTCTTGTAATTCGGGAGAAAGGTTTAATGGGGATTTTTTGTCTTTCAATTCTTCTTTTTCCAGCGCACGGCTGATGGCATGGTAGGCCTTCATTTCCATCAATGTTGAGGTTTCGACATTGTCTTTACCATAGCGCAAGCCTTTGAAAAAGGCGGTATCTTCTAAACCCAGCAGCTTACGGGCTTGTGCGTAAGTCAGTTTCTTTTTATACGGCTGATTTATAAGTATGGTGCGTTCGGTATCGGTCAATGGCCGCTCGCTGCCTTGCTCTAAAATACGCAGGTTGTTCAGCTTGGTCAGCCAGATGAAACGTTCGGCTGTGTAGGTGTTTTTAGCGGCTTTCGGCTCTGTCGGTTCGAAGGTGCAATGCCCCAACATTTTTTGAATGGCATCGCCAGACAGAGCAGGGCGTTGCGCCATCAGCAGGGTTTCAATACCTTCTTTAAGGCCGTCTGAAACATGCGGATTGCCGAATTCTTTTTGTTTTTCAAACAGCAAAACCAGCTCCGCCTGTAAATCTTCGCGGCTGAACGTATGCGAATAATCGCCGCGCTGGTTGCGGATATGGCCGCTTTCTTTTTCAAATTTATTTAAAGCCAATTCGGCCGGAGTGCGGAAATTGCCTGTCTTTAAGGCTTGAGTGTTACTCTTCATACCTGCACGCAAAGCCCCAAGCTCCTTATCGGCAGTTTCGCCCTCGTTTTTTCTTTGCGACAAATAACCGCGATGTTTGATTAAATGCAACAAGACTGCCGACCACTCCAAAGGCGTCAGTTTGCGGTCTAATGCGGCTGCGCGAAGTTGCCATGGTGTATTCGGTAAGGATTTGATCAAGCCGTTTTCGTCAAAATCGGCGGCTTGTAATACGCCTTCGCGTTTCAATAGGCGGCGGGCCCGAAGCAGGCGATGGGCGCGACGGCGGGTCAGGCGGCGAACACTGCGTGCCAAGCGTCTTGCCGCTGCGAGAGAGTCACCTGTTTTCGGAACTTCTGCACGCTCAAATACGCGCACGCCCAAATCAATCAGGCGGATGGGGTTTTCTTCTTCGTCAATTTCTACCATCGCCCAGCCGACGGATGCGATGCCGATATCGAGACCGAGGATGTAGTTGATTGGGTTGGGTTTGAATGCAGCCATCAGTTTCTCCGTAATATGATGTTTGGTAAGTATAAATATATCCTAGGTAAGTATTACCATGCAAATGAAATGCTTGACTGGGTGTCGATTTGGAATTAGAATTTGAACATATTGTTGCACTGCGAAATGAGAAACGTTGCTACAATAAGGCCGTCTGAAAAGATGTGCCGCAACGCTCTGCCCCTTAAGGCTTCTGCTTTAAGGGGCATCGTTTTGTCTAAATGGCAGGGATTAAAAAGGCCGTCTGAAATTTCAGACGGCCTTTGGTTTTACCAGATATCGGATTTGATTTTGCGTTTCAAGCCCGGGTGTTCAGAGAGTTTGAACTCTGGGTCTTTACCCATTTTCAGCTTGGCTGTGTAGTCTTTCAACAGCAGGAAGGCAAGTGGTGACAGGAGCAGGATGGCAACGAGGTTAATCCATGCCATGATGCCCATGGCCATGTCTGCCATATCCCATACCAAGGGTACGTTGGCAATTGCGCCGAAGTAGACCCATGCCAAAACCAGCATACGGAAAACGGCGGTAACCAGCCAATGGCTCTTGATGAATTGGACGTTGGATTCGGCATAGGCATAGTTGCCGATAACGGTTGAAAAGGCAAACATAAACAGGATGGCAGCAAGGAAGCCCGCGCCCCATTCGCCTACCTGGCTGACGATTGCCGCTTGGGTCAGCGCCGCACCGCTCAGGTCGCCGTAAGGCTGTTGATAGATCAAGACGATAAAGGCGGTGCATGAGCAGACGATGATGGTATCGACGAAAACGCCCAGCATTTGAATCATGCCTTGGGAGACGGGGTGTTTCACTTCGGCTGCGGCTGCGGCGTTCGGCGCGGAACCCATACCCGCCTCATTGGAATACAGGCCGCGTTTGATACCCTGCATCATGGTGGTCGAAATCAGACCGCCGAGGAAACCGCCTGCAGCCGAATCGAAGTTGAACGCGTTGGAGAAAATCTGACCGAACACATCAGGAATTAGGGAAATATTGGTAGCAATGATGAAGAGTGCTATGACGAGATATAAAACCGCCATCAGCGGAACGATAATTTCCGCGGCTTTAGATACGCGACGGATACCGCCGAAGATAATCGGGGCAGTCAGAATGACCAGGGCGACACCGACATAGTGTTGATCCCAGCCCCATGCCGCTTTGGTGGTATCGGCGATGGTATTGGTCTGTACGGCTTCAAATACAAAGCCGAAACAGAAAATCAGGCTCAGGGCGAACAAAACGCCCAGCCATTTTTGTCCCAGGCCTTGAGTTATGTAGTAGGCAGGACCGCCGCGGAAGTGGTGGTTGTCGTAGTCCCGGACTTTAAAGAGTTGGGCCAGTGAAGATTCGACAAACGCCGAACTCATGCCGATTAAGGCAGTTACCCACATCCAGAATACCGCGCCCGGCCCGCCGAGTTTGATGGCAATCGCCACACCGGCGATGTTGCCCACGCCTACGCGGCTGGCCAAGCCGGTAACAAATGCTTGGAACGGTGTGATTCCGTGCGGATCATCACCTTGTTTGCGACCGCCTAGCATTTCTTTGATACTGCGGCCGAAGAGGCGGAATTGTACAAAACCGGTGGTAATGGTAAAAAATAGGCCTGCGCCTAAAAGCATATATACCAATCCCGACCACATTGGGTCGTTGATGGCGTTTACCCAGCCGTGAAGCTGTTCGAAAAATTGATCCATACAAACCTTTCAGAGTTTCTGCATTTTCAGACGGCCTGTGTGTGTGGGCTGCCTGTAATTGGATGTATTCTAGCAGACTGTCAACAAACTGAAAAACGTTTACATATTCTTTTTTATATTATCTTTTTGATTATCATGTAATTTTATTATTATGGTGTAAAGGATTTATTGATTTTAATTTTCCCATTTTGCATATTTGAACAAAAAGGCCGTCTGAAAACAGAGTCTTGTTTTCAGACGGCCTTGATTTTATTTCAATGTGTTATTCAGGACGCATTTGCGGGAACAGAATCACGTCGCGGATGGTTTGCGAATCGGTCAGCAACATTACCAAGCGGTCGATGCCGATGCCGCAACCGCCGGTCGGTGGCAGGCCGAATTCCATGGCGCGGATGTAGTCGGCATCGTAGTGCATGGCTTCGTCGTCGCCGGCGTCTTTTTGCGCCACTTGCGCTTTGAAGCGTTCGGCTTGATCTTCCGGATCGTTCAACTCGGAGTAGCCGTTTGCCAGTTCGCGGCCGACAACGAAGAGCTCGAAGCGTTCGGTCAAACCCGGTTTGCTGTCGGATGCGCGTGCCAATGGCGATACTTCGACAGGGTAGTCGATGATGAAAGTCGGGTTCCACAGTTTGCCCTCGGCGCAACCTTCAAACAGGGCGAGTTGCAGGCTGCCGATGCCCGGAGACGGAGGCAGGCTTTCGCCGTGTTTGACGATTTCTTTTTTCAGCCATTCTTCATTGTTCAACTGCTCATCGGTGTAGTGCGGATTGTATTTTTTGATGGCACCGAGAATGGTCAGGCGTTCAAACGGGCTTTCCAAATCGACTTCTTTGCCGTTGTAGCTGATTTTTGCCGTACCGTTTACCGCGCGGGAAGCGTTGCGGATGATGTCTTCCGCCATTTGCATCATGCGTTCGTAGTCGGAGAAGGCTTCGTAGAATTCGATCATGGTGAATTCAGGGTTGTGGCGTACGGACATGCCCTCGTTACGGAAGCTGCGGTTGATTTCAAACACGCGTTCCAAACCGCCGACAACCAAGCGTTTCAGATACAGCTCGGGCGCAATGCGCAGGTAGAGCGGAATGTCCAAGGCGTTGTGGTGGGTAACGAACGGTTTTGCTGTCGCACCGCCCGGAATCGGGTGCATCATTGGGGTTTCAACTTCCAAATAATGCTCGTTGACCATGAAATTGCGCACGGATTGGATAATTTGGCTGCGTTTGATGAAGGTATTGCGCGATTCTTCGTTGGCAATCAAATCGACGTAGCGTTGACGGTATTTGGTTTCCTGATCGCTCAAACCTTTGTGTTTGTCCGGCAGAGGGCGCAGGGATTTGGACAGCAGACGGATGTTGGACACGCGCACGGTCAATTCGCCGTGGTTGGTTTTGAACAAAGTACCTTCCGCACCGATGATGTCGCCTAAGTCCCAGTGGTTGAAGTCGTCCAAAACTTCTTGGCTCACGCCTTTGTTATTCAAATAAAGCTGGATTTGACCGGTAACGTCTTGAATGGTGGCGAAGCTGGCTTTGCCCATTTGACGTTTGAGCATCATACGGCCGGCCACTTTGACGGGAATGCCTTGCGGGTCGAGTTCTTCTTTGCTGACTTTACCGTATTGGGTGTGCAGATCGGCGGCAAAGCTGTCGCGTTTGAAATCGTTAGGGTAGGCATTGCGTTCTTTGCGGATGTTGTGCAGTTTCTCGCGGCGCAGGGCAATGATTTGGTTTTCGTCCAACTGCGGCTCGATTTGCGGATTGTTTTGTTCGCTCATGGTGTTTTCCGGAAAAATGAGTCAGGCTGCCGGAGTTTTCAGACGGCCTGAATAAAGTGAAAAATTGGCTCTATTTTACGCGATGTCGGTGTTTTTTTCTATAAAGGCAGAAAGGCCGCCTGAAACCTGAAAAATCAGTTTCAGACGGCCTTTTGTTTCATGAAGGGCCGTATCGGCAGTTAGATATCGGTTTCCAAATAAACGACTTGGGTTTGCAGATATTCTTCCAAACCGTGTTTACCGTCCGCGCCGCCGATACCTGATTTTTTCCAACCGGCATGGAAGCCCTGCATGGCTTCGAAGTTTTCGCGGTTGATGTAGGTTTCGCCGAAACGCAGACGGCGGGTTACATAAAACGCTTCATTCAGATTGGTGGTATAGACGGAGCTGGTCAGGCCGAATTCGCTGTCGTTTGCCAAAGCGATGACTTGATCGAGTGTGTCGAAAGTGGCAACCGGCAGGACTGGGCCGAAGGTTTCTTCCTTCATGATGTCCATGCTGTTGTCGGTATCGGTCAGCAGGGTAGGTTCGAAGAAGTAGCCTTTGCCGTCGGCACGTTTGCCGCCGCAAACCAAGGTTGCGCCTTGTCTAACTGCGCGTTCGACTTTTTCGGCAACGGATTTTACGGCGCGTTCTTCAATCAATGGGCCCATTTCCAGTGCGCCGGGTTCGGCTTCGGCCGGGTTGCCGTAGCGCACGCCTTTCATGGCGGCGGTCATTTTTTCAATAAATGCGTCTTTCAGGCTGCTGTGGACATACACGCGTTCGGCGCAGTTGCAGATTTGGCCGGTATTGCCCACGCGTGAAGCCAAGATGGATTTCACTGCCAAGTCCAAATCCGCGTCTTTCAAAACGATGGCAGGGGCTTTGCCGCCCAGTTCCAGTGAGACTTTGGTAATGTTGGTGGCGGCGGCTTCCATTACTTGGCGGCCTGCATCGACAGAACCGGTCAGGCTGACCATATCGACTTGCGGATGCGATGCCAAGGCATTGCCTATTTCTGCGCCAGGGCCGTTGACGACGTTGAATACGCCGGCCGGTAAGCCTGAAGCGTGAACGATTTCAGCAAAAATGTGGCAGTTAATCGGGGTAACGCTGCTTGGTTTGACGACGATGGTATTGCCTGTTACCAAAGCCGGGCCCATTTTTCGGGCAATCAGGAAGAATGGGAAGTTCCACGGCAAAATGCCGGCGATTACGCCCAAAGGACGTTTGAACAATAAAATATTTTCGCGCGGGCGGTCGCTTTGGATGATTTCGCCTTCATAACGGCGCGCCCATTCGGCTTGATAATCGAGATAGTCGGCAGTGAACATGACTTCTATGCGTGCCAAGTCTTTGGTTTTGCCGCCTTCAGCAACAATAGTGTCGGTCAGCTCGTCGGCACGTTCGCGGATGCCTTGGGCGATTTTGCGCAGGTATGCGCCGCGTTCAACGGCAGGTAAACGCTCCCACGCAGTTTGCGCATCTCTGGCCGCAGCAACGGCACGGTCAACATCTGCTTTTCCGCCTTTAGGCTCACGCGCGATGACTTCTTCGGTTGCCGGATTTAATACATCACGCCATGTGCCGTTAAAGTCGGTTTCAAAGCGGCCGTTAATATACATAGACAGTTGTTTCATCAAACCTTCTCCTGTTGTTGTAGTTGGATGTAGTTTTAGTCTATGCCTAAATTGTCTGGCATACAAGAGGATTTAGCGTGGGTTGATGATAGGTATTTGGAAGCTTTTAGAAAAAGATGATGGGTGGGGGAGTTGGGTTTGATTAATTCAAGAGGTTGGTGCTGGTGTGATGCCTTGAGTTGGTATCCGTAACAGCATTGTGACAAAGCTCGGATATTGCTTGATTTTGATGATAAAAAAGTATCAAGTGAAGAAAGGCTTGATGGAGAATATAAAAAAACCTGCTTTTTTTAAAGCAGGTTTTCATATTTGGTGGGTCGTGAGCGATTCGAACGCTCGACCAACGGATTAAAAGTCCGCTGCTCTACCGACTGAGCTAACGACCCGATAAGTTGTGCATTATAGGGAGATTGTTTCTTTTCGTCAACTGTTTTTTTGAAATTTTTTTCAAAAAACGTAAACCAGCTGTTATTTGGCGTTAATTCTCCCTTTTTTGAGCATTTATTATGTTATGATTTTTTGGTCTGTCAGTTTTGGCAGATATTTTTTAGACCAAAGGATATACAACATGAAAAAATTATTGATTGCTGCAATGATGGTGGCTGGTTTGGCTGCTTGTTCTCAAGAGGCGAAACAGGAAACTCAAGAAGCGGCTTCTGCCGTTGCTTCTGATGTGAACGCTGCTGCCGAACACGCGGCTTCTGCTGCCGATGCTGCTGCTTCCGAAGCTAAAGGCGCTGCTGAACAGGCTGTTTCTGACGCTAAAGAAGCCGGTGCCGATGCGAAGGAAACTGCGGAGAAAGCAATTTCCGATGCTAAAGAAACTACCGGTAAAGCCATCGATGGTGCTAAAGAAGCCAGCGACAAAGCCTTGGACGATGCAAAAGCTGCTGTGGGCGAAGCTAAAGATGCTGCCAAAGACGCAGCTAAAGACGCTATGGGTAAAGCTGCCGATGCAACTCAAGAAGCTGCCGACAAATTGAAAGACGCTGCTAAATAAGCTGGTGTTTGATATTTGAAAAGGCCGTCTGAAATGTTCAGACGGCCTTTTTATATCGGCAGATTATTTTTTCTCTTGCTGATGCGTGTACACCAAAGAAGTCAGGATGGATGCACCCAGTGCGCCGAAGACGACGGACAGGGAAATGGAAATCGGGATATGTACCCAGTGCATAATCAGCATCTTGATACCGATAAAGCTCAACACGAAAGCCAAGCCGTATTTGAGGAAAATAAAGCGTTCGGCAAAGTCTGCCAGTAAGAAGTACATGGCACGCAGGCCCAAGATGGCAAAAATGTTGGAAGTGAGGACGATGAAAGGGTCGGTAGTTACGGCAAAAATAGCGGGGATGCTGTCCACGGCGAAGATGACGTCGCTCAATTCGATCATAATCAATACCAGCAAAAGCGGCGTAGCGATACGTTTGCCGTTTTCGATGGTAAAGAATTTTTCACCGTCAAACTGTTGGCTGGTTGGGATGACTTTTTTGAGTAGGGTCAGGATTTTGTTTTGGGAAAGGTCTTCTTCAGCTTCGGCTTCCGGCTTCATCATGTGAATGCCGGTGTATAAGAGGAAGGCGCCGAAGAGGTACAAAATCCATTCAAATTGTTGTACCAAGGCTGCGCCGATGAAGATCATGATGGCACGCAGGACAATGGCGCCGAATACACCATAGAGCAAGACGCGGTGTTGGAATTTGGGTTCGACTTTGAAGTAGCCGAAAATCATCAGGAAAACGAAGATGTTATCAACGGCAAGGGATTTTTCAAGCACATAGCCGGTGAAGAATTCGAGGACTTTTTCTTTGGCGACAACGGCCCCGTAAGTCGGGTTGCCCGCCAGTTCAAAATAGAGCCAGCCTGCAAACGTGCAGGATACGGCCACCCAAATGCCGCTCCAGGCGAGGGCTTCTTTGATGCTGACTTTGTGGGCGCCGTTTTTTTTCAGCGATACCATATCGATGGCGATCATGATTAAGACGGCAATAAAGAAGATGCCGTAAAACATCGGCGAGCCGACGGACGGGTATTGGGTCATAAACAATCCTTGTGTGCGGGGGAAGGGTAAGGTTTACCAAGACAGGTAGAACATTGCTTTGGCAAAAAAGACGATAAACAGCATATGGCTGAATACGACGGCGTGTATGTATTTCGACCAGCCGACGGTGAGGGTGTGCCGTGCCATTTTGACGACGGCGATGGCAAAATGTACCAAAACGCTTATTGCCAACAGGATTTTGATGCTCAGCATGATGCCGAAAGAGCTGTCGAATGGGTGGTGAAGTATCGGCAGGTAGCGGTTGTACACCATCACGATGCCGCTGATGAACAAGGTAATGACGACAGGCGGCATTACGCGGACGGCACGATAGGACATGGCACGTTCGACTTCGCGGCGCGATTCGCGCGAAACGCGGCCGGTGTGCAAAACGGAGAGAACCAGCATTTCGAAAAATACGCCGCCGACAAAGGCAATCGCGCAATAAACGTGGATGATGTGTGCCAGTGCGTAGATACTCATGACGGGTGTTTCCGGTAATTCAGACAAGTCGTCATTGTATCACTACCGAATGCGGTTGATGTATGCGCAATTTTATGCCAAATATATTAAATTTTATAAATATTCTATTGGAATTGCCGTTTATTTTTGAAGTTAACCGTTCATCAAGGACGTTATCTTAGTTTAATCTGTCTTTACTTATCAGAAAATATATTAATGAAAGGTTGTGCCATACTGCTCCATATAAAGCTTAACCTCTGATGGAGAATCAAACCATGAAGAAAACTTTTGCAAAAACTGTGACCTTGATCATGCTGGCCGCTTCTTTGGGTGCATGTGCCAATATGACTCAAACCCAACGCAACACTGCTGCTGGTGCGGTATTGGGTGGTGTGGCAGGTAACTTGATTGGTGGCGATACCGGCTCTACCTTGGGTGGTGCGGCTTTGGGTGGTGTTATCGGCAGTCAAGTTCATACCCGCTACTAATCCTTTATTCGGTTAAAAATAAAAAGGCCGTCTGAATGTTCAGACGGCCTTTTGTTTTGCGGTTTATTCGTTGACGAAGGTTACACCGGTCAGTTGCGATTGCAAAATGGCAGTGCGCAAAGCAGTCAGTGCTTTCGGTCGGACAAAGTTGCGGCGATAGGCCAAAACGACACGGCGGTGCGGTGCAGTGCCTTCAAACGGGATAATGCTGAAAAGCATATGGTCGTTTTCGGTCAAGGCGGTAGCCGGCATGACGCTGATGGCCAAACCGCTGGCAACCATGTGGCGGATGGTGTTGATGGAGCTGCCTTGCAGGGTATTGGTCAAACCTTGGATTTTTTGTTTGGAAGCCAATTCGGAACAGCTCGCCAACACTTGGTCGCGCATACAGTTGCCTTCGGACAGCAGCAACACTTGTTCTTCGCCCAAAAGCTGAGGCGTAACGGCATCGAGTTCTTCAAAGTGATGTCCTTTGGGAACAATGACGAAGAAAGGTTCGTCATACAGAGGCTCGGTTACGATGCCCGGCTCTTGGAACGGTTCGGCAACGACGATTGCATCGACATCGCCGCGTTTGAGCGACTCGGTCAGGATGTGGGTATAGTTCTCTTCCAGCATCAGCGGCATTTTCGGCGCGGTTTCACGCAGCGCGGTAATGAGCTTGGGCAGAAGGTAGGGGGCAACGGTAAAAATCAGGCCGAGTTTGAACGCGCCTTCCAATTCGTTTTGCTCTTCATTGGCAAGGTGCTTGATGAGTTCTGCTTCTTCCAGAACTCGGCGGGCTTGGGCGACAATGCGCTCGCCCGCTTCGGTCGTGATGATGTCGTTGCTACTACGGTCGAACAGGGATACCGACAGCTCTTCCTCCAGCTTTTTGATGGCGATGGAGAGGGTGGGCTGGCTGACAAAGCAGCGTCGTGCGGCACGTCCGAAGTGACGTTCTTGTGCGACGGCTACGATGTAACGCAATTCGGTCAAGGTCATGTGTTAAGCCTTTTTTTGTTCCGGCAGGGTGATGTTCAGCTCAAGAACGTCCAAGCCGTCTTGTTTCTCTTGGGAGATGCGGATGTCGTCCAATGATACGTTGACGTATTTGGACAGGACTTCCAACAACTCTTTACGCAGGGTCGGCAGATAGTCCGGAGCTTGGCCTTCTTGTGCGCGCTCTTGCGCGATGATGATTTGCAGGCGGTCGCGCGCGACTGTGGCGGTTTTCGGCTTTCTGCCGAACAGCATATCGAGCAGTGACATGTATTAACCTCCGAACAGTCGTTTTAAGAAGCTTTTCTTCTCAGCTTCGAGGAAACGCATTTCGCGGTTTTCACCCAAGAGGCGGGCGATAACGTCTTTGTAGGCTTCTGCTGCTGCGGCATTGTCTTGGTGGATGACAGGTTCGCCGGCGTTGGAAGCTTGCAGAACGTTTTGTGATTCAGGAATCACACCGATCAACGGAATACGCAAGATGTCGCAAATGTCTTGAACAGACAGCATTTCGCCCTTGGCTACGCGCTCAGGGGAGTAGCGGGTAATCAGCAAGTGCTCTTTAACAGTACCGCCTTGTTCGGCTTTGCGGGATTTGCTTTGCAAAATGCCCAAGATGCGGTCGGAGTCGCGGACGCTGGATACTTCCGGATTGGTAGTAATAATGGCTTCGTCGGCAAAGTAGAGTGCCATCAGTGCACCTTGTTCGATACCGGCAGGGGAGTCGCAGATGATGAATTCAAAGCCCATTTTTTTGCTGGCCAGCTCTTTCATCACGTTGTCCACGCCTTCGCGGGTCAGAGCGTCTTTATCGCGGGTTTGCGATGCAGGCAGGATGTAGAGGTTTTCGCAGTTTTTGTCTTTAATCAGGGCTTGGTTGAGTGTGGCTTCGCCTTGGATGACATTGATGAGGTCATACACGACGCGGCGTTCGCAACCCATAATCAGGTCGAGGTTGCGCAAACCGACGTCGAAGTCGATCACGGCGGTTTTGTGGCCGCGCAGGGCCAAGCCGGTTGCGATGCTGGCGCTGGTAGTAGTCTTGCCTACGCCGCCTTTACCTGAAGTTACTACGATGATTTTGGACACGATATTTCCTTTTTAAGTACTGATGTTTATTCGGCGTCGATTGCGCTGATAACCAGTCGGTTGTCTTGCAATGATACTTGTACGGGTTTTTTGTGCAGATGCTCGGGCAGGTCTTGCTCGAAGTTGCGGTAGATACCGGCAACGGAGACTAATTCGGCCTGCATGGAATGAATAAAGATGCGCGCGTTGGTGTTGCCTTTTGCACCGGCCAACGCTCTGCCGCGCATGGGGGCGTAAATATGGATGTTGCCGTCGGCGATAAGTTCCGCACCTTGGCTGACGATGCCGGTAACGATGAGGTCGCCGTTTTCAGCGTAAACCTGCTGGCCGGTACGCACGGGCGTGCTGACCAATACGGTCGGATTATTGATGACGGTGGCCTGTACGTCTTGCGGTTGCGGTGCTTGGCGCGGGGTAGGCGCTGCCTGTGTGTCGGCTGCCTGGGTGGAGTTACCTTGTTTGAAGACCAAGTGGTAACGCGCCGCCGCTGCCGCCCATGTGTCGCTGGTGTGGTGCAGCCCTAAAATTTGCATGCCGTAACGGGCAAACAGGGAAATCATGCCGCCCAAATCGATGGATTCGGGATGGTCGAAATCTTGTACGTCTAAAATGAAAGGAACGAATTCGTCTTGGGATTGGCCTGCCAGTTGGCGCAGGAATTCTTCCAATTCGGTTAGATCTGCGGTGTGCAGATGGATGGATAAGACGTCTAAACGTGACGTTTTTATGTCGAATGCGGGTTTCATTGTAATGAAATAATAAAATTTTTTAATGACGTAAGTTTACCGTGTAAATCTTGGCTATTCAATCTGTTTGGCCGTCTGAAACCAAAATATTTTGTTTGAATGTTTTTCAGCTGTATCTAGTGTGGTTTTTTGGTGTGAGCGCAGGTTTCAGACGGCCTTGGGAAAGGGGTAGCCGTGTGTGTCGATGTCATCGGCGGCGGCCCACGGCGTGTGGATAAGGGTAGACGGCAGGTGCGCCAATTCGGGGAGGTAGCTGCGGATGTAGCTGCCGTCGGGATCGATTTGATGTGAACGGTGGGCATAGCGGACGGTGGCTGTGTCTTGTGCGGCGAGGTGCCAGTTAGCTTGGTTGAGCGCGGGGTCGGTGCCGGTTTGGACGGAGGCTGTCCACGCGATGCCTTGGTTGGGGTCGAAGTTGAGGGCATGACAGAAATAGTGGGCGCACAGCTGCTGGAGAACGGGGTGTAAGTGGCCGGTGGCTTCGAGGCCGCGGATGGAGGCGTCGATGATGGGCACGCCGGTTTGGCCGTGTCGCCAGTATTCGCGTACCGGAGCAGCATCGGTTGTTTCGGGCAGGCGGCGGTGGTAGGCGAGCTGGTAGCAGTAGTCGCGGAAAATGAGTTTGTCCAGCCACTCGAAATATCGGTTTTCCAAGCCTTCGGCAGCCAGCAGGCGCGGTGAAATGCAGCCTGCGGACAGGTAGGCATTGAGGAGGCTGGTGTTTTTTCGTGCCGGAAAGTTTTGGGTAATCGGATAGTGAACCAAATTCTGTTTGAACGCGTGCCATTGCGTTAAGGCTGCGGTTTCGCCGCCCTGTTGATAGGCAGGCAATACTGCGCCGGTATGGGCTGGAAACAGTAGAACGTTTTGTCCGGTTTGAACAGGCAATTCGGTTTCAGACGGCCTTTGTCCTGAATAAGCCTGCAACCATGCTTGTTTATAGGCGGCAAAATCGGTGTAGGGCAGGCCGTTGGCATCCATGAGGGGGGATTTGGCCAAAATGCCGCGGTCGTTGGCGTGTTGCAGGGCAAGGCCTGCTCGGTCAAAATTGTGCCAGAGGTGGTTGTCTTGGCGGATTTCGGCTTCGGTGTAGGCTTCGTCTGTGATGACGGTATGGGCATTAAGCGCAGCAGCCAAGGGGAGGAGGTCTTCGTCGGAGGCGACAACATATAAGGGAATATGGTGTGCCGCCAGACGGGTATGCAGCTCTTGTGCGGCTTGATAATGGAACAGGCTTTGACGCGGATTGTGGTTTTCAGACGGCCTTTGGCTGACCCAGACGCAGGCGATGGGCAAACCGCTTGCAACGGCGGCATTAAGCGCGGCATTGTCGTGCAGGCGGAGGTTGCGGCGGAACCAGACAAGGACGTGGGCAGATTTCATGAGCATGTTCCGACGGAAAAGGGGAAACCATTTTATCAGAATCGGCCTCATGTATCAGGCCGTCTGAAAAATCTTTTGGTTTGATTTCGCTATATAATTTCGGTTTTAGCGACGAGGCGGCAACCATGACCGAGCAAACTGTTTTGGCACTCATTACCTGCCAAACCTATCCCGAACCATCGGACAACCTGAAAACATTGGCGGCATGCTTGGAAAGCATGGGCGTGAAAACCGTATTTGATGCGTGGCAAAACCATCCGTCCGCGCCGTTTTTACTGCCTTTGTGCGCATGGGATTATGCCGCCGAACCCGAAGCCTTCCGCCAATGGCTGGAGCATGCCGGGCAGGCAGGGCAGCGTTTTATCAATCTGCCCGAGCTGATGGCTTGGAATATGGAAAAGACTTATTTGTGCGATTTGGCGGCGCGCGGCGCGCAAGTGATTCCTAGCGTGTTCGTTCCGCCGCAAAAAGCCGAATTGTCCGACATCCTGAACCAACAAGGATGGACGGACGCGGTCATCAAGCCCGCATTCGGGCAGAGCGGCAAAGGCGTGGTCAAAGTTTGTGCGGAGGAATTGGACGTGAACATGGCGGATTATCCGCAAGGTATGATTGTTCAACCTTATATCCGCGAAATCGAAACAGCAGGCGAAACCTCGCTGGTGTTTTTCAACGGCATATTCAGCCATGCCGTGCGCCGTCAGCCGCCGCAAGGCGAATGGCGCGCCAACTCGGTCTATGGCGTGTCGGTGTTCGGTATTGAGCCGCCCGAGTTTGCCGTCCGTGCCGCGCAAGACGTACTGGCCGCTTTACCGCAAATGCCGGTTTACGCCCGAGTGGATGGTACATTGGTCGGTGACACCTTTCTGCTCAATGAATTGGAACTCATCGAACCCGCCCTGTATTTGCACACCAGCGAAGGCGCAACGGAACGCTTTGCCCGAGTGTTGGCGCAGTTGCTTGGGCAACATTCATCAACCTGATTTTATCAATATAATTAACAAGCCTCAGGCCGTCTGAAAACCATCTTTCAGACGGCCTTAGGCTTTTTTAAAACAAGATTTGCGTGTTTGTATTTTTCAATAATGTGCCATTTGTCGATTGTGTCATTTTAATTGTTGCAGTCTTAATTGATGGTTGATTAACTTTCATTTGGCATTTTATCTCGGCCGCAGCCTTTATTTTTAGCGGATTGTAAACAATCTGGCCGGTCTAAATAGATATTTTTTTAGGGTAAAACCTCAAAAATCTTTTTAAAAAGAAAGATATTGTCTTATTGAATATTCTGTGCTGAAATTACATGACACTACAAAAAGTAGTGCATAAAAAATAAAACAGACAAAGGAGAAAGCCATGCAATTGTTTTTAGACAATCTCAAAGCCTTTTTCGAAACCATCAGCGGCTGGGTCTGGGGACCTATTATGTTGATGCTGCTGGTCGGTACGGGCATTTTGCTGACCGTTTTGCTGAAAGGCTTGCAGTTCACCATGTTGGGTTATGCGCTGAAACAGGCGTTTGTGCCGTCAAAGAAGCATGAAAACGGCGAAGACCACGAAGGCGATATTTCCCATTTTGCGGCGTTGATGACCGCGCTGTCTGCCACCATCGGTACGGGTAACATTGCCGGTGTGGCAACTGCGGTGGTAACCGGCGGCCCGGGCGCGGTATTTTGGATGTGGATGACCGCCATTTTCGGCATGGCCACCAAATACGGCGAGGGCGTGTTGGCGGTGAAATACCGCGTCACCAATTCCAAAGGCGAAATGTCCGGCGGCCCGATGTATTACATCGAAAAAGGCTTGGGCAAAAACTGGAAATGGATGGCCGTTGCGTTTGCGCTGTTCGGTACCTTCGCTTCCTTCGGTATCGGCAGCTCGGTGCAGTCCAACTCGGTTGCGCAGGCAGTACAAACCAGCTTCGGTGTTGAACCTGCCTACACCGGCGTGATATTGACCGTATTAACGGCCATTGTACTTTTGGGTGGCATTAAGGGCATTGCCAAAGCCGCATCTTTTATCGTACCTGCCATGGCAGTGTTTTATGTAGTAGGCGGTATTGCCATTATCGTGATTAATTCCGATGTGCTGATGCCCGCCGTCAAACTGATTTTCTCCGATGCGTTTAGCGCGCAAGCCGTGGCAGGCGGCGCCATCGGTACGGTCATCCGTTACGGCGTGGCACGCGGCGTGTTCTCCAACGAGGCGGGTATGGGTTCTGCGCCGATTGCCGCCGCCGCCGCGAAAACCGACCACCCCGTCCGTCAGGCTTTGGTTTCCATGACCGGTACGTTTTTGGACACCATCGTTGTCTGCTCGATTACCGGTATCGTGTTGGTCATGGGTCTGCTCGGTGCAGGCGGCGAGTTTGTGAAACCTGAATTGAGCGGCGCGGCGCTGACAACCGTCACTTTCCAAAAAATGCTGCCCGGCATCGGCGGCTGGATTGTGACCATCGGCCTGATTTTCTTTGCCTACTCAACCATTCTCGGCTGGTGTTATTACGGCGAGAAATGCGCGGTTTATGTATTCGGCGAGAAGTTTGCCGGTTTGTACCGTGTCGGTTATGTTTCTTCAGTTATGCTGGGAACCGTGTTGAGCCTTGATTTGGTGTGGCTGGCTTCGGACACATTTAACGGCTTGATGGCATTGCCCAACCTGATTGCGCTTTTGTTGATGGCGAAAGTCATCGTCAATGAAACGCGCGACTTCAAACAAAAAATCAAAAACGGCGAATTGCCGCATTAATGTCCAAGGCCGTCTGAACCTGAACATTCAGACGGCCCGATGGATATCAGTTTGTTTTGAAAAAAGTCAGAGGAGGAGAAAAATGAAAGTGCTTGTTTTAGGTGCTGGTGTTGCCGGCGTATCTTCCGCGTGGTATCTGGCAGAAGCAGGACATGAAGTAACGGTCATCGACCGCGCCGAGGGCGTGGCGATGGAAACCAGTTTTGCCAATGCAGGCCAGCTTTCTTACGGCTATACCACGCCTTGGGCTGCTCCCGGTATCCCGACCAAAGCACTGAAATGGCTGTTTAAAAGCCATCCGCCTTTGCTGTTTCGCCCTGACGGCAGCCTGTATCAAATTGAATGGCTGTGGCAGATGCTGCAAAACTGCACGGCAGCGCGCTATCAAATCAACAAAGAGCGCATGGTCAGGATTTCCGAATACAGCCGTGAAATGTTCCGCCGTTTTGAAGCTCAAACCGGCATGAATTTTGAAGGGCGCAAAAAAGGCACTTTGCAGATTTTCCGCCAAGCCAAAGAAGTCGAAGCGGCAGAACAAGACATTGCCGTTTTGGAACGTTACGGCGTACCGTACCGCCGTCTGAAACCCGAAGAATGTGCAGAGTTTGAGCCTGCGCTGGCGCTCGTTACCGCCAAAATTGCCGGCGGCCTGCACCTGCCCGCAGACGCGACCGGCGACTGCCATCTCTTCACTGAAAACCTATACAAATTGTGTCAGGAAAAGGGCGTACAGTTCCACTTCAACCAAACCATCCGCCGCATCGAACACAACGGACAGCGCATCAGCGCAGTCGAAACCGAAAAAGAACGGTTTGAAGCAGATGCCTTCGTCTGCGCGCTCGGCTGCTTCAGCAGAACGGTTTTGGCGCAGTTGGATCTCAATCTGCCGATTTATCCCGTCAAAGGCTATTCCTTGACCCTGCCGGTCACAAATTCAGACGGCGCACCGGTGTCCACCGTTTTGGATGAAAGCTACAAAGTTGCCATCACGCGCTTTGACAACAGAATCCGCGTCGGCGGCATGGCAGAATTGTCGGGCTACGAAATCAAACTGTCCGAAAAACGCCGCGAAACGCTGGCTTTGGTCGTCAACGATTTGTTCCCCGAGGGCGGCGATTTGAGCCAAGCATTGTTCTGGAGCGGCCTCCGACCGATGACGCCCGACAGCACACCGCTAATCGGGCGCACCCGTTTTGAAAACCTATTCTTGAATACCGGCCACGGTACTTTGGGCTGGACCATGTCGCTGGGTTCGGCAAAATTGACCGCCGATATCGTGAGCGGCAAAGACACCGAAATCCGCAGCGACGATTTGAGCCTGTCGCGCTATCAGGCTTAAGCTGGAAAGCGATAAAGTTTAGTGACATTTCAAACTTAAGGGTCGTCTGAAAACCATTTTTCAGACGGCCTTTTGTTTCAAAATCCGTGTATCCAATCAATAAAATAAATAATAACTATTATCATGTGCATTAAAAAGTGTTAGTCTGAACCTGTCCCGGCTTTTAGCGCAGGTTTTCTCATGCCCGATTTTTCGATGTCCAATTTGGCCGTTGCCTTTTCCATCACGTTGGCTGCCGGTTTGTTTACCGTATTAGGCAGCGGCTTGGTGATGTTTTCCAAAACGCCCAATCCGCGCGTGTTGTCGTTTGGTTTGGCATTTGCCGGCGGTGCGATGGTGTATGTTTCCCTGACGGAGATTTTCAGTAAATCCAGCGAGGCGTTCGCTGAAATTTATGATAAAGACCACGCGTTTGCGGCGGCGACCATGGCATTTTTGGCTGGGATGGGCGGCATCGCGTTGATTGACCGCCTGGTGCCGAACCCGCATGAAACCTTAGACGCGCAAGACCCATCGTTTCAAGAAAGCAAACGCCGCCATATCGCGCGAGTCGCCATGATGGCGGCGTTTGCGATTACTGCGCACAATTTCCCCGAAGGCTTGGCGACGTTTTTTGCCACCTTGGAAAATCCGGCGGTCGGGATGCCTTTGGCCTTGGCGATTGCCATCCATAATATTCCGGAGGGCATTTCCATCGCCGCGCCGGTTTATTTTGCCACCCGAAGCCGTAAGAAAACGGTATGGGCGTGCCTGCTATCCGGCCTGGCCGAGCCTTTGGGTGCGGCTTTGGGCTATTTGGTTTTGCAGCCGTTTCTATCGCCTGCCGTGTTTGGTTCGGTATTCGGCGTGATAGCCGGTGTGATGGTGTTTTTGGCGTTGGACGAGCTGTTGCCGGCCGCCAAACGCTATTCAGACGGCCACGAAACCGTTTACGGCCTGACAACGGGTATGGCGGTGATTGCCGTCAGCCTGGTATTGTTCCGTTTTTAAAACCCGTATGCCAAAGGCCGTCTGAAATGATTCAGACGGCCTTTTTGCGTTATAATCCGCACATCAAAAATAACCTTAATTTCACAAAGTTCCATCATGTTAGACAAATACAATCCAGCCGAAATCGAATCCAAACATTATCAAAACTGGGAAGAGCAGGGCTATTTCCAGCCTGATATGGATTTGACGAAACCGTCTTTCTCCATCCAACTGCCGCCGCCCAACGTAACCGGTACGCTGCACATGGGCCATGCCTTCAACCAAACCATCATGGACGGCCTGACCCGTTACTACCGCATGAAAGGCTGCAACACCGCCTGGATTCCGGGCACAGACCACGCGGGCATCGCCACGCAAATCGTGGTCGAGCGTCAGCTTGCCGCGCAAAATGTGTCCCGTCATGACTTGGGGCGCGAAAAATTCTTGGAAAAAGTGTGGGAATGGAAAGAAGTTTCCGGCGGCACGATTACCCAACAAATGCGCCGCGTGGGCTGCTCTGCCGACTGGACGCGCGAGTATTTCACGATGGACGACGTGCGCGCCGAAACCGTGACTGAAGTGTTTGTGCGCCTGTTTGAGCAAGGCTTGATTTACCGCGGCAAACGCTTGGTGAACTGGGATCCCGTGCTTGGCACGGCAGTATCGGATTTGGAAGTGGAAAGCGTGGAAGAACAAGGCTCTATGTGGCACATCCGCTATCCGCTGGCCGATAATCCCGCCGAAGCCGTTATCGTCGCGACCACCCGCCCCGAAACGCTGCTGGGCGACGTGGCCGTTGCCGTCAATCCTGAAGACGAACGTTATACCCATTTGATTGGCAAGGAATTAATCCTGCCGCTGACCGGCCGCACCATTCCGGTTATCGCCGACGAATACGTTGAAAAAGACTTCGGTACCGGCTGCGTGAAAATCACGCCTGCGCACGACTTTAACGACTACGAAGTCGGCAAACGCCACGACACGCGCTTGGTTAACGTGTTCGATTTGGAAGCCAAAGTGCTGGCTAACGCCGAAGTGTTCAACTTCAAAGGCGAAGCGCAACCAGGCTTTGCCCTGCCTGAAAAATACGCAGGCTTAGACCGCTTTGCCGCACGCAAACAAATGGTTGCCGATTTGCAAGAACAAGGTTTCTTGGTCGAAATCAAACCGCACACGCTAATGACGCCGAAAGGCGACCGTACCGGTTCAGTGATTGAACCGATGCTGACCAGCCAATGGTTTGTCGCCATGTCCGCCACGCCAAACGGCGGCGAGCCTGACAGCGAATTCAAAGGCTTGAGCCTCGCCGACAAAGCCAAAAAAGCCGTCGACAGCGGCGCGGTACGCTTTATCCCCGAAAACTGGGTCAACACCTACAACCAATGGATGAACAACATCCAAGACTGGTGCATCTCGCGCCAACTATGGTGGGGCCATCAAATCCCTGCGTGGTACGACAACGAAGGCAATGTGTATGTCGCCCGCAATCAGGAAGAAGCCGAAAAACAAGCCGGCAAAACAGGCTTGACCCGCGAAGAAGACGTATTGGATACATGGTTCTCCTCCGCTCTCGTGCCGTTCTCCACGCTCGGCTGGCCGTCTGAAACCGACGAACTCAAAGCCTTCCTGCCGTCCAACGTCTTGGTCACCGGCTACGAAATCATCTTCTTCTGGGTGGCGCGCATGATTATGATGACCACCCACTTCACCGGCAAAGTACCGTTTAAAGACGTGTACATCCACGGCATCGTGCGCGACCACGAAGGCAAAAAAATGTCCAAATCCGAAGGAAACGTCATCGACCCTGTGGATTTGATCGACGGTATCGACTTGGAAAAACTGCTGGTGAAACGTACCACCGGCCTGCGCAAACCCGAAACCGCGCCGAAAGTGGAAGAAGCAACCAAAAAACTCTTCCCTGAAGGCATTCCGAGCATGGGTGCGGACGCATTGCGCTTCACCATGGCGAGCTACGCCAGCTTGGGTCGCAGCGTGAACTTCGACTTCAAACGCGCCGAAGGCTACCGCAACTTCTGCAATAAATTGTGGAACGCCACCAACTTCGTGTTGATGAACACCGAAGACAAAGACTGCGGTCAAGACGAAATGCAGCCGTTGGCGTTTACCTTCGCCGACCAATGGATTATCGGCAAACTGCAACAAGCCGAAGCCGCCGTTGCCGAAGCCTTTGAAACCTACCGCTTCGACCTTGCTGCGCAAACGCTGTACGAATTTGTGTGGAACGAATATTGCGACTGGTACATCGAGCTGGCAAAAGTGCAAATCCAAACCGGCTGCCCGACAACCCAGCGCACCACACGCCGCACCCTTGTGCGCGTACTCGAAACCATCCTGCGCCTGTTGCACCCAATCATGCCGTTCATTACCGAAGAGCTGTGGCAGGTCGTTGCGCCTCTGGCGAATGCCAAAACCGCCGACAGCATCATGTTGGCCGCCTATCCGCAAGCCGATAAAGAACAAATCGTTCAGACGGCCTTCGACAAAATGGCCGCATTGAAAGACTTGGTGGAAGAAGTGCGCAAACTGCGCGGTGAAATGGGTATCGCGCCAAACGTCAAAGCACCGCTCTTTGTCGAAGGCAGTGCAGAACTCGAAGGCCTGCTCAAATACCTGCCGTCGCTGACCCGACTGACCGAAGCCAAGCTGGTGGACAGCCTGCCCGAAGCGGAAGACGCCCCCGTCGCCGTCTGCAACGGCGCGCGCCTGATGTTGAAAGTCGAAATCGACAAAGCCGCCGAAACCGCCCGTTTGAGCAAAGAAGCCGAGAAGCTGCAAAAAGCCTTGGACAAACTCAATGCCAAACTCTCCAAACCCGGCTACACCGAAAAAGCCCCGGCGCATTTGGTGGAAAAAGACAAAGCCGATTTGGCGGAATTGGAAGACAAAATGGCGAAAGTTCAAACTCAGTTGGCGAAGTTGAAAGACTGATTTTGATTTAAACAAGGCCGTCTGAAAACCTGAAACCAGGGTTTTCAGACGGCCTCATTAAAAGGAAATCAAATGATGGGCTTCATCGTGCCTATATTGTTCATCGTCGCCATCGTCGTACTTCATATTTATACCTGCTTTACCGAAGCCGCCCACCTCAACAAATGGCGGCCGTGGTTGATTATTCTACTGTTGATTTTGACCGGCACTTGGTTTATCTACTTCGTCAGTCGTACCGCACTGATGAAGTTGGGTGTCCAGCTGGTGCTGATTGCCGGTCTCGTGATTTATATTTCTTGAACGTCCGCCTGCAGTAAAATACTCGCAAAGGCCGTCTGAAAATGCAGCTTCAATGTCGTTGCAACTTTTCAGACGGCCTCTTTTAAGAAAGGAAATAGATGAAACTCTTTATTCTGCCGGTGCTTTTATCCGCAACAACCGCCCTGGCTTCTCCAATTGTCGGTACATGGCATTGCGTTGGCTCTGATGAAAACATTCACAGTGATACAAAAGTCGAATATCTTCAGGACGGCAGTTTCCGTGGCGACGCTAAGCTCAAAGTGGACGATGACGGCAATGTCTTGGCATACCATGTTGTCGGTGGGGGTAAATGGCGTTTTGCGAACAATGCCTTAACTCAAAGCCAAATCAAATACAGTGAAGTTTCACGACTCCACAGCCCTGAAACATTGGCATGGTTGGAAGAATCAGAAGACGGCCAATTCTTGGAAAGCATGATATACACCGGATTGGTCGCGCAGATGGACAAGCCTGGTGAAGATGAAGTGTATCAACTGGATAAAACAGGCAAATTGGTGGCTGAAGACGGGACTTCCCGTGAAGTATGTACGAAAGTGAAGTAAAAAGTGCTTGTAGATCAGATGGGTTTGTCTGATTGATGGCTAGATAACAAAGGCCGTCTGAAACTTAAATTTCAGACGGCCTTTTTCTTTTTCTCAACCCATCAGATTCAATCAAACCAAACGATCTGACTTTCATCCACGCTGATGCGGATTTCCTGTCCGGTTTGCGGTTTATCTGCATTGTGGTCGGCGTGGGGATACCAAATCAAATCGCCGTATTGCGGATGGGCGAGGGTGAGGCGTATGCCTTCGGCGAGGGGGGCGGCTTCGCTGATGCGGACGGCTGTGCCGTTCGGGTCGAATCGGATGGCGTGTTGGGGGATGTAGCGTGTGTCGCCGGTGTTGGCCAAACCGAGTAGCAGGGCGGCTTGGGCGTTGACGGGGCGGCGGATAAGGGTTTCCGGCGTGCCGTGTTGGAGGATGCGGCCTTCGTGCATGATGGCGATGGTGTCGACCATGGTGCAGGCTTCCTCGGCGGAGTGGGTCACGAGGATGGCGGGGATGTTTTGACTGCGGATGCGTTCGGCGGTCAGGGTGCGCAGGTGGCGGCGCAGGTGGGTGTCGAGGCTGGAGAAGGCTTCGTCCAAGAGCAACAGCGACGGGCGCGTGATGAGGGCGCGTGCGAGGGCGAGGCGTTGCTGTTCGCCGCCGGAGAGGCTTTCGGGTTTGCGTTGCGCTTCGTGTTCCAAACCGATGTCGCGCAAGGCCTGCATGGATTGTTCTTCGATTTCGGCTTTGGGCAGGCGGCGCATTTTGAGGCCGAAACCGACGTTGTCGAGGGCGGTTAAATGCGGCAAAAGGGCGTAGTCTTGAAACATCAGCGAGATATTGCGCTTTTCAGACGGCATGTCGGTGATGTTGTCGCCGTTGAGCCAGACTTCGCCGCTATCGGGACGCACCAGGCCGACGATGGTTTTGAGCAGGGTGGATTTGCCGCAGCCGGAGCGGCCGAGTACGGCGAGGATTTCGCCTGCTTCGACGTTTAGATTAATGTCTTGGGCAACGGTTTTGCTGCCGAAGCGTTTGTTGATGTTTTTGAGTTGCAACATGGTTTCAGACGGCCTTTAAAAATGGGGTCGGCAACGGATGCTGTCGAGCCATGCGGACAGCGGATGTTTGGGATCGATCAGGCCGTATCGACGGCAGGCTTCGATCGTAACCAGCTGGGCATCGTGCATCATGTGTCCGCCCAACATGGCATCAAGCAGGGTGGGGATGTCCATCAGTTCAAAACCGGCGACTTCGCCGTCTTGGTTGGCGGGTTGGAAGCCTTCGGGCAGGATGATGTCGAAGATATACAGAATTTCGTTGTGGACACCGCGATTAACGGGGCGCAAACTATATATTTGGGCAGTCGGTCGGATATGGTGGGTTAACGAAGCGGGAATGCCTGCTTCTTCTTCACCTTCGCGACAGACAGCTTCAGACGGCCTCTCGCCGCTACTGATGCCGCCTCCGGTCAGGTTGTCGAGTTTGTTTGGATCAACGGCTTTGTGCGGACTGCGGCGGCCTATCCAAAAGCGCAAACCGTCTTCTGTTTCGACCAATCCGTTCAAATGCACTGCCTGACTCATCAGGCCGAACGGGCGGAAGGCGGCGCGTTCGAGTGCGCATAAAGGCTTGCCCGACTGGTCGCAGATGTCGAACTTTTCACCGCGCCAACCTTTGAGCCAACCGCAATCGCGCCACTGTTGCGCCAGCGTTTGCAAACTGTCGCCCATTTCTGCCCAGCTGTCGGTTTCCAAATTCAGGCCGTCTGAAAGGGTCGACTGCCTGCCTGTCCAATCTTGCCCGAGGCGTTCGCGCCATAACGGGTTCAGACGGCCTAAAGGCAGGCCGTTGAGATACAGAATGCACCAATCGTCGGATGCGCCATAGCTTGTTTGCGCCCAATCCCACAATGCGTCGTGGACATCGGACGCGAATACCTGTTCAAAACGGAAAGACTGAGACATGGCGCATCCTCCAAAAGAACTAAAGATACGTCGATTTTAGCCGTTTACGGCGAATTTGCAAAACAACCGCACTACCCGAAAACCGCTATAATAGAGTAAACCATCCGAAACGAGCACATCATGAGCGAATTGAGCGAAATCCTCGCCTATAACCAACATTTCGTCGAAACGGGCGAATACGAAAAATACTTTACCAACAAATACCCCGGCCGCGAGCTGGCCATCCTTTCCTGCATGGACGCACGCATTATCGAGCTGCTGCCCAATGCGTTGGGCTTGAAAAACGGTGACGCCAAGCTCATCAAAAACGCCGGTGCGCTGGTGACCCATCCTTGGGGTTCGGTGATGCGCAGTTTGTTGGTGGCCGTATTTGAACTCAAAGTCAAAGAAATCATGGTCATTGCCCACCACGACTGCGGTATGCGCGGATTACACGCCGAAGAGTTCCTCCAACGCGTACACGACAGCAATATCCCCGACGACCGCATCGAAACCCTGCGCAATGCCGGTATCGATTTGGACGGCTGGCTGACCGGTTTTGACAACGTCGAAGACAGCGTGCGCCATACCGTCGAGCTGATTCGCAAACATCCGCTGATGCCCGACAACATCGCCATCCACGGCCTGGTCATCCACCCGACTACAGGCAAGCTCAACCTGATTGTTGACGGCAGCCTGCCTGCTTCAGACGGCCAAAACATCTAACGCAGACACCACCACGAAATGAAAAACATCGGATTATTCGGTGGCACGTTTGACCCCATCCACAACGGCCACCTCCACATCGCCCGCGCCTTCGCCGACGAAATCGGTTTGGACCTTGTCGTCTTTCTGCCGGCAGGCGACCCGTACCACAAAGACAGCACGCGCACGCCGGCGCAAGAGCGCCTCAATATGGTTGAACTCGCCATCGCCGACGAGCCGAAATTTGCCGCCAGCGACTGCGATATCGTCCGCGACGGCGCAACTTATACGTTTGACACCGTCCAAATCTTCCGCCAGCAGTTTCCCGGTGCGCAACTGTGGTGGCTGATGGGCAGCGACAGCCTGATGCAACTGCACACATGGAAAAAATGGCAAACCCTCGTGCGCCAGACCCATATCGCCATCGCCATGCGACAGGGCGACAACCTCAACAAAACCCCGCGCGAATTGCACGCATGGCTCGGCGAAGCCCTGCAAAACGGCAGCGTCCGCATCCTCAACGCGCCGCTGCACAACACCAGCTCCACCCAAATCCGCGCCGATCTCGCCAAAACCCACCATTCAGACGGCCTGCCGCAACCCGTCGCCCAATACATCCGACAACACAAACTCTATGAAAAATAGCGTTTATTCAGGCAGATAAGCTATAATGCCGTCTGAAAACATTTCAACTAGGAAAATAATGAACGAACAAGAATTGCAAGACCTGCAAAAAATGGTCGAAGTGGCCGTAAACGCCCTCGAAGACATCAAAGCCAAAGACATCTCTGTTTTGGAAACCCAAGACAAAACCTCCCTGTTCGCCCGCATGATTATTGCCAGCGGCGACAGCACACGCCAAGTCAAAGCACTGGCCAACAACGTTGCCGTCGATTTAAAAGAAGCCGGTTTCGAAATCCTCAGCACCGAAGGCGACAGCGGCGAATGGACGCTTGTCGACGCAGGCGACCTCGTTGTCCACGTCATGCTCCCTGCCGTGCGCGACTTCTACGACATCGACACCTTGTGGGGCGGAGAAAAACCGAGTTTCCACGCCGGTATGCAAAAACCTTGGCACGCCGCCGACTAAAACGGTTTATCCATACAAAGGCCGTCTGAAACTTGAAAGCAAGCAAGTTTCAGACGGCCTTTTGCTATAATTCCATTCTTTTCACATTATTTAATTCATTGCACCATCATGCCGCAACCCGATTTCGCCCAAACCCTCTCCAAAGACCGCCATTTCCTGCAATCCGCCTTTAAAAATCCCAAAAAATACGGCGGCTTGGCCAAGGTTGAAGAAAAATACAAAAAATCGCACGACCTCTATCTGCAACGCCTGTCCAAACTGCCCAAGCCCGAATTTGACAACACACTGCCCGTTCACGAAAAACTCGACGAAATCAAAAAAGCCATTGCCGAGAATCAGGTAACAATTATTTGCGGTGAAACCGGTTCGGGCAAAACCACGCAGCTGCCCAAGATTTGTTTGGAACTCGGGCGCGGGGCGGCAGGATTGATCGGGCATACCCAGCCGCGCCGTTTGGCCGCGCGTTCCGTAGCAGAGCGGATTGCCGAAGAGCTGAAATCCGAAATCGGCAGCGCGGTCGGCTATAAAGTACGCTTTACCGACCACACCTCGCGCGATGCCTGCGTCAAGCTGATGACCGACGGCATCCTGCTGGCGGAAACGCAGACCGACCGTTATCTCGCCGCCTACGACACGATTATCATCGACGAAGCGCACGAACGCAGCCTGAATATCGACTTCCTCTTGGGCTATTTGAAACAACTGCTGCCGCGCCGCCCCGATTTGAAAGTCATCATCACCTCGGCAACGATAGACGCAGAACGCTTTTCCCAACACTTTAACGGCGCGCCTGTGCTGGAAGTAAGCGGACGGACGTATCCTGTTGAAATCCTCTACCGACCGCTGACCAGCAAAGACGAAGATGATGCAGAAGTCGAGCTGACCGATGCGATTGTCGATGCAGCCGACGAATTGGCGCGACACGGAGAAGGCGATATTTTGGTGTTCCTGCCGGGCGAGCGCGAAATCCGCGAAGCCGCAGAAGCCCTACGCAAATCCACGCTGCGCCGCAACGACGAAATCCTGCCCCTATTCGCACGCCTGTCGCACGCCGAACAGCACAAAATCTTCCACCCCACAGGCGCAAAACGCCGCATCGTACTGGCAACCAACGTCGCCGAAACCTCGCTCACCGTGCCGGGCATCAAATACGTCATCGACACCGGCCTCGCGCGCGTCAAACGCTATTCTGCGCGGGCAAAAGTGGAGCAGCTTCATGTCGAAAAAATCTCCCAAGCCGCCGCCCGCCAACGCTCCGGCCGCTGCGGCCGCGTCTCCGCAGGCGTGTGTATCCGACTGTTTTCAGAAGAAGATTTCAACAGCCGCCCCGAATTTACCGACCCCGAAATCGTCCGCAGCAACCTCGCCGCCGTCATCCTGCGCATGGCATCGCTGAACCTGGGCGATGTGGCAGCATTCCCGTTTTTAGAAATGCCCGATTCGCGGTATATCAATGACGGTTTTCAAGTGTTGCTGGAATTGGGGGCGGTGGAGGCCGTCTGAAAACAGGCGGCCTGACAATAAAAAGCAGTCTGCACAGGCTGTCATTTTCAACTTGATAAAGGAAATACCCATGTCTTTGAACACAGCACAAAAACAAAAAATACTGGATGCTGCCAAACAATGGTTTCGCGACCGTATCGCGCAAAACCACATCAAAAATACCGAAAAACTGACTGACCCGAAACAGTTCAACATCAACCCTTTTTTAACGGTTTATCTTGCCAATTTTCTGACGGGCAATTCCAGCCCAGAAAGTATTGCTAAAGCATTACTGTTCCCACGCGTTTTGGGTACATCCATCAATACGTCGTTCGGGCAGAATATGCAGAGTTTCATTTCCGCTATTCAAAATGCCGTCGGTAGCACCGCCAGCGGTATGGATATCGAATTTACTGACCAAACTGACGGGCGCAAAAAATACTGCCAGCTTAAAGCTGGGCCTAACACCATCAATGCCGACGATGTGGAAACCATTGCCGGGCATTTCAAATCGGTACGCAATCTGTCGCGTACCAACCATCTGAAAATCCCTAACGACGACATGATTGTCGGCGTACTTTACGGCGAACCGGAAGATTTGAGCAGCCATTACCGCCGCATTACCGAGCAATACGACTACGATGTCGTCATCGGCAAAGATTTGTGGCACAGGCTGACGGGCGATGAAGGTTTTTATCACGAACTCATCAACGCCATCGGTTCGGTTGCGGTGGAGGCCGATTTCAGCAAGGATTTCGACCGCATTATCAAAACACTTGCCTCCAGCGAAACCGTGCAAAATTTAAGTAACCATGAATAATGTTTGACGACTCTAGCATTTCAGGTTAGATTATGCTGCGATTAATAACCATAACTAAGGTTTAGACAAATTATGCAAAGTCCCGAACACTACACCATCGCTCAAGTTGCAGATATATTAAGCGTTTCCAAAGAAACCCTGCGCCGTTGGGACAAAAACGGCACGCTTGTCCCGCAACGCCAAACTGACAACAACTACCGCCTGTACAGCCGCGAACAGCTCGAAGTATTTGAGGAAGCACGCCTGCTATTTGACAGCCGCTGGCAGGAAGAAGCCGCCATCCGACCGAACCGCCCGTACAAACTGTTGGAACTGTTTGCGGGCGCGGGCGGTTTGGCAATCGGCATGGAACAGGCAGGTTTCGAGTCCGTATTACTCAACGAAATCGATGCGGCAGCCTGTAAAACCCTGCGGAAAAACCGTCCAAATTGGAATGTTGTAGAAGGCGATATTGCCAAACTGGACTTTACCCCCTACCGCGACCAAATCGACATCCTATCGGGTGGCTTTCCGTGTCAAGCGTTTTCCTATGCAGGTAAAAAATTAGGCTTTGAAGACACGCGCGGCACACTATTTTTCGAGTTTGCCCGTGCCGTGAAAGAAACCAATCCCAAAGTGTTTGTAGCCGAAAACGTGCGCGGACTGCTGGCGCATGACGAAGGGCGCACACTGACGGCCATTACCGATATTATCGGCGAACTCGGCTATGAGCTCGTGCCGCCCCGCGTACTTAAAGCCATGTTTTATAAAGTACCGCAAAAACGTGAAAGACTGTTTTTAATTGGTATCCGTAAAGATTTGGCAGACAAAGTCGAGTTCCACTGGCCATCGCCCTACCACCGCATCCTGACCCTGCAAGATGCACTGAAAGCGGGCGAACTTTACAAAGACGACGTACCGCAATCGCCAGGGCAAAAATACCCACAGCGTAAGGCGGAAATTATGGCGCAAGTACCCGCAGGCGGTTATTGGAAAGACCTTCCCGACGCATTGCAGCGCGAATACATGCAGAAAAGCTATTTTCTCGGCGGCGGCAAAACCGGCATGGCGCGGCGGCTGGCATGGGACGAACCCAGTCTGACATTGACCTGCGCCCCTGCACAAAAACAGACCGAACGCTGCCACCCCGAAGAAACCCGCCCGTTGACTGTGCGCGAATACGCCCGCATCCAAACCTTCCCTGATGAGTGGCAGTTTGAAGGTTCACTTGGTGCGCAATACAAACAAATCGGCAACGCCGTCCCCATCAACCTGGCTTATGCTATCGGACGCTCATTAGTTCGCCTGTTGAACGATATTGAAACAAAACTTATCAAGCAGAAAGCCGCATAAACCGACAATTTTCAGGCAGGCGGGCTTCAGCCTGCCTTTTTAATCAAACCGTTTCAAACGAATAGCACGGGCTACCTGAAAGGTCGTCTGAAAACACAAAAAAGCAGCCTGCACTTTTCAGGCAGCCTGCCAATTGTATAATCACATTTAAAACAATAATATGCAAGAAATCCAACCTCTTTCAGACAGCCTGAAAACCGCCACTTCCAACACCCCCCCGCTACCGCCTGACCCGCCTCGGCGAACAAATGGCGCGCCTGCCCATCGACCCGAAAATCGCACGCATTTTGTTGGTATTATTCCATTTTTAGAAATGCCCGATTCACGGTATATCAATGACGGTTTTCAGGTATTGCTGGAATTGGGGGCGGTGGAGGCCGTCTGAAAATAAAATCTTTCTTAATCAAATAGCAGGCCATGTTTCATTTTCAGACGGCCTAAATCATTGAGAAACTAAAAACTATTGAAAAGGGAATATTGGGTTTTAAAACCCAATCGGTAAATTTTTTATTGTGAAATTATTAATGATGAAAAAATCTTTCCTCACGCTTGTTCTGTATTCGTCTCTACTTACTGCTAGCGAAATTGCCTATCGCTTTGTATTCGGAATTGAAACCTTACCGGCGGCGAAAATTGCGGAAACGTTTGCGCTGACATTTGTGATTGCTGCGCTGTATCTGTTTGCGCGTTATAAGGTGACGCGGTTGTTGATTGCGCTGTTTTTTGCGTTCAGTATTATTGCCAACAATGTGCATTATGCGGTTTATCAAAGCTGGATGACGGGCATTAATTATTGGCTGATGCTGAAAGAGGTTACCGAAGTTGGCAGCGCGGGCGCGGCGATGTTGGATAAGTTGTGGCTGCCTGTGTTGTGGGGCGTGTTGGAAGTCGTGCTGTTTTGCAGCCTTGCCAAGTTCCGCCGTAAGACGCATTTTGCTGCCGATATTTTGTTTATTGCGGCGATGTTGCTGATTTTTGGACGTTCATTCAGTACGACGCAGGAACACGGTATTTCGCCCAAACCGACATACAGCCGCGTCAAAGCCAATTATTTCAGCTTCGGCTATTTTGTCGGGCGCGTGTTGCCATATCAGTTGTTTGATTTAAGCAAGATTCCTGTGTTCAAACAGCCTGCACCAAGCAAAATCGGGCAGGGCAGTGTTCAAAATATCATCCTGATTATGGGCGAAAGTGAAAGCGCGACGCATTTGAAACTGTTTGGTTACGGACGCGAAACTTCGCCATTTTTGACCCAGCTGTCGCAAGCCAAATTTAAGCCGATTGTGAAACAAAGCTATTCCGCCGCTTTGATGACGGCTGTGTCCCTGCCCAGCTTTTTCAATGCGATACCGCATGCCAACGGCTATGAGCAAATCAGCAGCGGCGATACCAATATGTTCCGCCTCGCCAAAGAGCAGGGCTATGAAACGTATTTTTACAGCGCGCAGGCTGAAAACGAGATGGCAATTTTGAACTTAATCGGTAAGAAATGGATAGACCATCTGATTCAGCCGACGCAACTCGGCTACGGCAACGGCGACAATATGCCCGATGAGAAACTGCTACCTCTGTTCGACAAAATCAATTTGCAGCAGGGCAAGCATTTTATTGTGTTGCACCAACGCGGTTCGCACGTCCCATACGGCGCATTGTTGCAGCCTCAAGATAAAGTATTCGGCGAAGCCAATATTGTGGATAAGTACGACAACACCATCCACAAAACCGACCAAATGATTCAAACCGTATTCGAGCAGCTGCAAAAGCAGCCTGACGGCAACTGGCTGTTTGCCTATACCTCCGATCATGGCCAGTATGTGCGCAAAGATACCTACAATCAAGGCACGGTGCAGCCCGACAGCTATCTCGTGCCACTGGTGTTGTACAGCCCGGATAAGGCCGTGCAGCAGGCTGCCAACCAGGCTTTTGCACCTTGTGAGATTGCCTTCCATCAGCAGCTTTCAACGTTCCTGATTCACACGCTGGGCTACGATATGCCGGCTTCAGGTTGTCGCGAAGGCTCGGTAACGGGCAATCTGATTACAGGCGATGCGGGCAGCTTGAACATTCGCGACGGCAAGGCGGAATATGTTTATCCGCAATAAGCGGCGTGAAAACCAATAAAGACAAATTTAGATGATGTCGGGGAAGATGCCCGACCGACAAGACTATGCAAAATATGAAGAACCAAGTACGCGGATCAGGCATGGATGCACGATCCAATCCAGTCAATGTTTCAGACGGCCTGCAAAATAGTTCGGGCCATATCGGTGCCAACACGCGCTACCGCCTGACCAAACTCGGCGAACAAATGGCGCGCCTGCCCATCGACCCGAAAATTGCGCGCATTTTGCTGGCGGCGAAGAAACACGACTGCATGGCAGAAATATTGGTGATTGCGTCCGCGCTGTCGATTCAAGACCCGCGCGAGCGGCCGCTGGAAGCACGCGATGCTGCGGCTAAGGCGCACGAACGCTTTACCGACAAGCAATCCGACTTCCTTGCCTATCTGAATATTTGGGACAGTTTTCAGCGTGAGCGCGACAAAGGTTTGTCTAACAAGCAGCTGGTGCAGTGGTGCCGCCAATATTTCCTGTCGCACCTGCGTATGCGCGAATGGCGCGAGCTGCACCACCAGCTTGCCCAAACCGCGATTGAAATGGGTTTGACCACCAAAGAAGCCGCGTTTAGACAACCTCCTTCCCAAGAACAATTAAGGCCGTCTGAAAACCAAGGCGACCAAGATTTGGCGGCTAAACTCAAACAAAAACAACTGGACAAGAAACAACACCGCGCCCAAATCCGTGCCGCCAAAGAAGCCGGCTACGAACAAATCCACCGCGCCCTGCTGACCGGCCTTATCGCCAACGTCGGCATGAAATCGCCCGATGGCAACGACTACACCGGCGCGCGCGGCAGCCGCTTCCACCTTTTCCCGGCATCAGCCCTGTTCAAAGCCAAGCCCAAATGGGTGATGGCGGCAGAATTGGTTGAAACCACGCGCCTTTACGCGCGAGACGTCGCCGTTATCCAGCCCGAATGGATAGAGCAGGAAGCGCCGCACCTCGTCCGCTATCATTATTTCGAGCCGCACTGGGAACAAAAACGCGGCGAAGTCGTCGCCAGCGAACGCGTTACGCTTTACGGCCTGACCGTATTGCCGCGCCGCCCCGTGTCTTACGGCAAAGTTGCCCCCGAAGAAGCGCGCGAAATCTTTATCCGCGGCGCATTGGTGGCGCAGGAAAGCAATCTTCAGACGGCCTTTTTTGCCCACAATAAAAAGCTGATTAAAGAAATTACCGAACTCGAACACAAATCGCGCAAGCAAGACGTATTGGTTGATGACGAAGCCCTGTTTGCGTTTTATAACGAACGCCTGCCCGAGCTGGTGTGGAAAGACGCGAAAGGCAGCATTTGGGGAAGCGAAGAGGGCGGACAAACCCAGTCGGACAAGACGGCCGATCAAAACGGACAAGCAAACCAGCGCAACGCAGGGCGTGTGGCGCAAGCCGCGCACGCAGATTCCAAAGATGAGAACAACCGCGAGCGTGAACCGAGTTCACATACCCGACAAAATGTTTCAGACGACCCCAAATCCCAAAAGCAGCCAGCATCTCAAAAAGGCCGTCTGAAACCTTTGCCCCTTGCCGATATTCGCACCTTTGAAGCCTGGCTCAAAACCGCCGAACGCGACAATCCGCGCCTGTTGTTCCTCAGTCGCGACGATTTGATGCAACACGCCGCCGCGCACATTACCGAAGAGCAGTTCCCCAAATTCTGGCAAACCGCAGACGGCAAGTTCAAACTTTCCTACCGCTTCGAGCCGCACCATCCTCTCGACGGCGTGACCATGACCGTGCCGCTGACCGTCCTCAACCGTTTGCACGCGCCGTCGCTCGAATGGCTGGTGCCCGGTATGTTGCGCGAAAAAATCCAGCTGCTGATTAAAGCCCTGCCGAAGCAAATCCGCCGCATTTGCGTGCCCGTACCCGATTTCATCACCAAATTCCTCGAAAGCAATCCCGACCGCCAAGCGGCCATCATTCCCCAGTTGGCGCACTTTATCGCCAAAAGCGCCGGCGATATGCGGATTCTCGAGCAAATCGACCAAGACGCATGGGCGGCGCAAGAATTGCCCGAACACTGCTATCTGAATCTGCGCATTATCGACGACGGCGGACAAGAGCTTGCCGGCGGCCGCAAACTGCACGAATTGCAACAACAACTTGGCCAAGCCGCCGCCGTTACCTTCCGCGACAACACCCAAGAATTCGAGCGCGACAACGTTACCGCATGGGACATCGGCACCCTGCCCGAATCCATCAAATTCGCACGCGGCAAACAACAGCTTACCGGCTACCTCGGCCTGCAAAAAGAAAAAGACGGCCGCATCGCCCTGCGCCTGTTTGACACCACCGAAGCCGCCGAACAGGCACACCGTCAAGGCGTAATCGAATTGATGAAGCTGCAATTAAAAGAGCAGGTAAAAGATTTGAACAAAGGCATCCAAGGCTTTACCCAAGCCGCCATGCTGCTCAAACACATCAACGCCGACACCCTGCGCGACGACCTCACCCAAGCCGTCTGCGACCGCGCCTTTATCGGCGAAGACGAGCTACCGCGCAACGAAAAAGCCTTCAAAGAACAAATCAAACGCGCCCGCAGCCGCCTGCCCGCCGTCAAAGAAGCCCTCAGCCGCTACTTGCAGGAAACCGCAGCCGCCTACGCCGAACTCAACGGCAAACTCGGCAAACACCCGCTCACCCACCTCCTAAGACTACGCCTGCAAACCCTGCTTGCCCCCGGCTTCGCCAGCCATACCCCATGGACACAATGGCCGCGCCTCCCCATCTACCTCAAAGCCATGACCCTGCGCCTCGAAAAATACAGCGGCAACCCCGCCCGCGATGCAGCCCGCGAAGCCGACATACAGGAATTGGAACAAATGTGGCAGGAAAAAACCGACGGCTTGGTGAAACAAGGACAACCCGTTTCAGACAACCTCGCCGCGTTTAAATGGATGATTGAGGAATTGAGAGTGTCGCTGTTCGCGCAGGAATTGAAGACACCGTATCCGGTGTCGGTGAAGAGGTTGTTAAAGGTATGGGAGGGATTGAGCAACATATAATAAAAGGTCGTTTGAAAATTTTCAAACGACCTTGGGATTTTTAGTAAATACCTTGTGTTTTTAAATAATCCATCAATTCAAAATGATGTCGAATTGACAATCTTTTTAAAGTTCCTAATGAGAATGAGTAATTAGCAGAGTCGTAATACCGAACTAACTCTTGGCAAGCCGTAGACCATTGGAGTATATCTTGCCTATTCATAATGGTTGTATAAATATCCTCTAATAGTTCTTCTTTTTGAATTGAAGTTTCTTCTTTATATTCACGAGGGTCTGACAAACAATGTTGAATCCATATTACCCCTTGTTGTCTAGGGAAAGTCAAATGAAAAGCTGTAGTATATGGCTGAGAACCCCCATCAGCATAATAATCACCAATAGTACTAAAATTTGCAAACCCTTGCATACCTTGCTGAGTAAAGTTCAAATGGCGATCAGAAAAAAGTTCAATAATATTATATTGGTAGTCAAAATTTCTATTTAATCTATTAAAACAATCCTCCAAAATAACTCTATTTTGAATAAATTGATTTATATATGAATCACTAACCCTATTTCTGTAAAAAATATTTCCAATAATATGAGGCATATTATTAATGATATTTGCATCTATATTTAATTCGCCATTATGAATTAAAACAAAACGAGAATTTGGAAATATATTCCTCCAATATTCAATTTCTGTAATATCTGTACCGTTTGTTATTATTATTCCAAATATTATGGATGGTTGTTCTTCTGCCAATCGAGAAGCTTGCTGAATAATCAATTGATTATTATTAGCTAAGTCTCCAATTGTTGGATTCAGAATATAGATTAAATTCCCTCTGTAATCATCATTAATAATCTCGTTAACACATGTCAATAATTCTGTAATATTCAGTCTAACAGGTTCTAAAATTATAGAAATTTGTGAGTTTTGGATTTTCCTAGCAGAATCTCGGATTGCTAATAATTCATTACGCTTAGCTCGCAAGTAACAGTAATACATCTACTTCCCTTTCTTTTCAGTTAAGATTACAACAGACGAACGTTCGATCTAAATAATTATATTATTCAGATTATAGAGAATTTTTCCCATTTTATTATTACTGGGTCGCATATTTAAAATTAATGCTAACAATGAATAAGGCAAACTCCTAACAAATTCTTTTTCTTGTTGATTTAAGGACCGTTGCCGGAGTATTTTAACAAAATGATGATGAGCATCTATTATAGACATTGATTCAAATAAACTTATACAATCTTGTTTTACTTTTTTAGGAGATTTTGATGGTTCATAATCAAATAAGTCCTTCATCATTCTTAACATTTCTGAGTGTCTTAAACTAGATAGCATTGCTTTATAAGATAACTCTTCAAAATTGGAATTTGCTTCTCTAATAGTACGAAGGCTATTTCTTGATGTCAATTCAAGAATACCAATTTCTGAAGGTATTTTATTCTGAAGCAAATTAATTTTTGACTCAACAGTTACAATATATATTTTCTCAAAAATTTTTCTATAATCAGATAGTTGACTTTCAATTCTATCAAAATTATCTAATTCTGTTTTTATTTCATAAGCAGTTGATGTACCATTAAATATAGCAATATCACATATTGAATTTAATACATGAAACTCATTAATATAAGTTACATTAGATAACTTATGACGGCTCTTTACTAATTTATGAGCAATATTATTTTTAAAAACATATTCATTTCTATAACTTTTTTCTATTATTCTATACAATAAATCAAAAGCTTGTGATAAATTTAATCCATCCAGCTCAACTCTAATTTCAGAATTATTTAGCAGCTTTTCCCAAATTGAATGGTTAGATTTGAATACTATATCTTCAAAAACAGATTTTCGAAAAACCTGGCTAATTAAAAATGTTAAATTATTGTTTTGTTTCATGATTATTCTAAGAGTTAAAATAGCTTGATTATTGTGTTATTCACCGAATTTAATATATTTTAATTAATATCTGCTAAGCGAGCAATTAGATAATCAATATGGTTATTATAACAAAATATAGGTTACCAGTATGGCGTGAGTTACATTCATTTTAAAAAAGAACTACATGCACTTATATTATGCCACATACTATCTAAACACCAAAGTACCCCATAGTTTATCCTAAATTACCTGTGAATCATACTCATCCCCCACAGGTCGTCTGAACCCCATTTTCAGACGACCTTTTGCCACTTCGCAAAACAAGGATTCCCTCTACCCTCTCCCCAAACGTCGCCCGAACCAGTAAACTCCCCATGTTTCAATAACTTCTTGGAAGCAAGCTGTAGCCTACATCAAACCGCGTGCGTGCCTTAAGGCACACACCCTACCTATGAGTCATAAAGAGTTTGAAATTGATACGTAGGGTATGTGCGGTACGCACGCACGCGGTCTTTTTAAAAAATGTTCTTCCCAATCAAACCAAAGGCCGTCTGAAAGTATTTCCCAACTTTCAGACGGCCTTTTTTATATTCATATTTCTGTTTATTTTTCCAACCGTGCAATCAGTTCGTCGGCCAAGTCAAGATAAGCTTGGGTGCCTTTGGCGTGGGCGTCGTAGGCGAGGGCGGGGAGGCCGTGGCTGGGGGCTTCGGCTAGGCGGATGTTGCGGGGGATGACGGTATCGAAGAGCAGGTTGCCGAAGTGTTGTTTGAGCTGTTCGCTGACTTCGACGACGAGGCGGCTGCGGCTGTCGTACATGGTGCGGACGATTCCGGTTACGTCGAGGTCGGGATTGATGGCTTGGCGGATTTTGCGGACGGTGGCCACGAGGTCAGAGATGCCTTCGAGGGCGTAGTATTCGCAAAGCATTGGGACGATGACGCCGTTGGCGGCGACAAGGCCGTTGAGGGTGAGCAGGGTCAGGGACGGGGGGCAGTCGATGAGGACGTAGTCGTAGTCGTCGGCAACGAGCTGCAGGGCGTTTTTGAGGCGGATTTCGCGTGCGATTTCTTGGACGAGTTCGACTTCTGCGCCGGCCAGTGTGCGGTTGGCACCCAATACGTCGTAGCCGCCTTCTTTGCTGCGGACGACGGCGTTGGGGATGTCGGTTTCGCCGAGGACAACTTGGTAAACGCCGTTTTCGATGGTGGCTTTGTTGATGCCGCTGCCTGTGGTGGCGTTGCCTTGGGGGTCGAGGTCGACGACGAGGACGCGGCGGCCTTTGGAGGCCAGGGAGGCGGCTAGGTTGACGGTGGTGGTGGTTTTGCCGACTCCGCCTTTTTGGTTGGCGACGGCGAGGATTTGTGCGCTCATGTGCTTTGCTGTCGTGTTAAGTGTGGATGGCTGGATTGTACCGTTATTCGGTATGCTTGGGTTGTTTTCAGACGGCCTTTTTGCGGATGATGACGATATGGCGTTCGGCATTGAGTTGGGGGACGTGCAATGCTTCGACTTTTTCGACGGCGACGCTTTCGGGCAGTTTGTCGATTTCTTCTTGCGGGTATACGCCTTTCATGGCCGCCCAGTAGCCGCCGTCTTTGAGGAGGTGCTCGGTCCAGTTGACGAAGTCGGCGAGTTCGGCAAAGGCGCGGCTGGTGATGACGTCGGCGCGGCAGTCGGCGGCGGCTTCTACGCGGCCGCTGATGACGCGGACGTTTTTAAGGCCGAGTTCGATGACGGCTTGTTGCAGAAAGGCGGTTTTTTTGGTGTTGGCATCGAGGAGGGTGATGTCGAGGTCGGGGCGGCAGATGGCGGTGGGGATGCCGGGCTGTCCGCCGCCGGAGCCGACGTCGAGCATGGTTTGGGCGTGTTCGATATAGGGCAAGAGGGTCAGGCTGTCGAGCAGGTGATGGCTGACGGTTTGGGCGGGATCGCGCAGGGCGGTCAGGTTGTAGGTTTTGTTCCACTTTTGCAGCAGGGCGGCATAGTCTAGCAGTTTGGCCTGTTTGGCTTCGTCGATGTCCAAACCCAGTGCCTGTATGCCGTCGCGGAGCTGTTGCGCCTGATTCATTTGTTATTCCTTATTGGTTAAAACGCGTTGGATGTAATGGTAACGGAAAGCATGCCGTCTGAAAATGTTTGTGCCTGTTGAATCAACGTTTCATCTTGTGAAAGACGATGGGCTGCTCCGGCGCGCGCGTGAGCTGTTTGGGCAGGGTCAGCATGGCGATGATCCACACGGAGAGGGTGTAGTAGAACACGCCTTGCCCACGCAAGCCTGCCAATGCGGCATTGCCTAAGATGGCTTCAAAAATCAATCCTGCCGCCGCCGAGGCACACGCTGCGACACCGGCAAGGAATAGGGCGTAACGCGAATGCCGACGCATCATTTTTTTATACGCCAGCTTGGTCAGCCCGCCGGCAATCGGCAGGTTGAGGAAGGCAAACATGCCGCAGACGAACCATGCGACGGAATCCTGCCAACCGCTTTGCCATGCCCATGCGCCATCTTTGACCGTGACCAGCAGTCCTTGGCCGTCTGAAAAGGCGATTTGCACGATATTGTGCAATATCATCGCCAGCGGCAGGGTGAGGAACATCAGTGCGACCAATAGGGGGCGGTAGGGTTTTTCTTGTGTCAGATACATGGCGGTTTGCCTTGTTGCAGGATAAGTTGAAATGATAGCAGATTGGCGGTTGATTCACGTTTGTTAGCGCTGAAATTGCTGACAAAAACGGTCAATTAAAAAAGAAATGAAAAATTCTTTTTTCTTGGCAAACGTTGGCAGATAAAGGTTAAGAAAACGTTTTCAGACGGCCTAATCTCTTATTTTTATATGAACCGAACAGAAAATCTTTGCATTTCTCCGTAAAATCTACTAAATTCTCAATAACATATTATAAAGACCTGAAATCTGGAACCCAAACCGAAACTGCCTTCCGCCATTTACGCTCGGAAACTCAGCAGGCAAAAAAGTTTCACACACTACAAAAACAAAACAATTCCTCTGAAATCAGTTGTTTATAATGATAGATAACCACAAGGCAAACCATGCCTGACTTTAGTAGGAGTAAAACCATGGCTGAAGCAACCGATGTCGTATTAGTAGGCGGCGGCATTATGAGCGCCACTTTGGGCGTATTGCTCAAAGAACTCGAACCATCTTGGGAAATCACCCTGATCGAACGCTTAGAAGATGTGGCGTTGGAATCATCAAATGCATGGAACAATGCCGGTACGGGGCACTCTGCGCTGTGTGAATTGAACTATGCGCCCCTGACTGCCGATGGCACGATCGATCCGACCCGTGCCCTCAATATTGCCGAACAATTCCATATCAGCCGCCAATTTTGGGCGACTTTGGTCGAAGAAGGCAAACTGGCTGACCGCTCTTTCATCAATTCCGTCCCCCACATGTCGCTGGTGATGAACGCCGATCATTGCGATTATCTGCAAAAACGTTTCGACGTGTTCAAAAACCAAAAACTCTTCGAAAAAATGGAGTTTTCTACCGACCGCGCCAAAATCGCCGAATGGGCGCCGCTGGTTATCAACGGCCGCGATGAAAACCAATCCATCGCCGCCAACTACTCCGCCGAAGGCACAGACGTCGATTTCGGCAGCCTGACCCGCCAGATGGTCAAATACTTGAGCGACAAAGGCGTAAAAATCAAATTCAACCGTCATGTCGACGACCTCAACCGCGAATCGGACGGCGCATGGGTGCTGAAAACCAGCAGCACCAAAGACGATGACGACCCGTTGACACTCCGCACCCGTTTCGTCTTCCTCGGCGCAGGAGGCGGCGCACTGACCCTGCTGCAAAAATCCGGTATCCCCGAAGGCAAAGGCTACGGCGGCTTTCCGGTTTCCGGCCTCTTCTTCCGCAACAGCAATCCCGAAACGGCCGCGCAACACAACGCCAAAGTGTACGGCCAAGCCTCCGTCGGCGCTCCCCCTATGTCCGTTCCACACTTGGATACCCGCAACGTGGACGGCCAACGCCATTTGATGTTCGGCCCATATGCAGGCTTCCGCCCCAACTTCCTCAAACAAGGCTCGCTCATGGATCTGCCGATGTCCATCCACATGGACAACCTCTACCCCATGCTCCGCGCCGGTTGGGCTAATATGCCGCTGACCAAATACCTCTTGGGCGAATTGCGTAAAACCAAAGAAGAACGCTTCACTTCGCTCTTAGAGTATTATCCGGAAGCCAATCCTGACGATTGGGAACTGATTACCGCCGGTCAACGCGTACAAATCATCAAAAAAGACCCGAAAAAAGGCGGCGTACTCCAATTCGGTACCGAAATCGTCGCCCATGCCGACGGCTCGCTGGCCGCATTGCTGGGCGCGTCCCCAGGTGCATCAACCGCCGTGCCTTTGATGATTAAGCTGATCAACCAATGCTTCCCAGATCATGCCGAATCATGGTCAGGCCGTCTGAAAGAATTGGTGCCCGGCTACGGTATCAAGCTAAACGACAATCCGTCTTTGGCGGACGAAATCATCAGCCACAACGCGTCCGTTTTGGGCATTCATCACTAAATTGAAGCAGACACAAAGGCGGGCATTCTTGCCCGCCTTTTTTCAAACCATTAAAATAGCGGCATTCAGGCCGTCTGAAATCTAATCTGCAGCAGCATGTTGCACGATTCAAACCCGAAAATCAGCCCCAATAGAAAAACGCCATGACCGATATTCTCAACAAAATCCTTGCCACCAAAGCAGAAGAAGTGGCCGCCCAAAAAGCCGCCGTTTCCTTGGAAGACATCAAAGCCCAAGCGCAGGCTGCTGCGCCGGTTCGCAGCTTTATCGGCTCGATCCGTGAAAAACACGCGCAGAATCTGCCCGCCATTATTGCCGAAGTCAAAAAAGCCAGCCCAAGCAAAGGCCTGATCCGCCCTGATTTTCATCCTGCCGAAATCGCCGTTGCCTATGAAAAAGCCGGCGCGGCCTGTTTGTCCGTGTTGACGGACGAACCTTATTTCCAAGGCTCGCCGGAGTATTTGAAACAGGCGCGTGCGGCCGTGGCGCTGCCGGTCTTGCGTAAAGATTTCATCATCGACGAATACCAAATCTATCAGGCGCGCGCGTGGGGTGCGGATGCGGTTCTTCTGATTGCCGCCGCCTTGGAAGCCGAGCAGCTTGAGCGTTTTGAAGCCGTTGCCCACGAATTGGGCATGACTGTATTGTTGGAGTTGCACGATGCGTCCGAGCTGGAAAAATGCCGCAACATGACCACGCCGTTGTGGGGCGTCAACAACCGCAACCTGCGTACGTTTGAAGTGACCCTGCAACAAACCCTCGACCTCTTGCCCGAATTAAACGGCAAAACCGTTGTAACCGAAAGCGGCATCCGCAACAAAGAAGACGTCTATTTCATGCGCGACCACGGCGTGCATACTTTCCTGATCGGCGAAACCTTTATGCGTGCCGAAGATATCGAAGCCGAAGTCAAAAAACTGTTTTAAACCCTAAAAAACATCAGGCCGTCTGAATTTTCAGACGGCCTGAATCCATTGGAGACGAGAAAAAATGTTTACCGTACAGCGCATTTACGCCTATCAACCCGATTCTAAACAAACCGCCGTCTTTATCGACCGCCTCTATCCGCGCGGCGTCCATAAAGAAGTTTTCGCTACGGCGCTTTGGCTGAAAGACATTACGCCCAGTGCAAACCTGCGTCGCTGGTATCACGAAAATCCGGCTGAGAATTTTGATAGTTTTGTCAGCCGTTATCATGAAGAGCTGCAAGGCGATGCCGAGCAGGCCGCCATCAAGCGGCTGCTGGATTTGGAGCGGCAACACGGCAATATCCTGTTGCTGACCGCCGTCAAAGATCCCCGACATTCCCACGTCTCTGCGCTGGCTCAATTTTTGGGTGCAAGGTTTGAATATCGTGATTAAAAAATCAGTGTTTGGGATGAATACAAAAAGGTCGTCTGAAATCAAGGTTTCAGACGGCCTGCTATTTTCAAATCAAGAAGGATAACGGTGTGCCACCAATTTTCCGTCTATGTATTCGCCGATATAGACTTGCGAGGCTTCAAGGTGGAGGCGGTCAAGTTCCTGTTGCAGCCATTCTTCATCACGCTTAATGATTTCGAGGATGTCGGGGTCAACTTGGCCGTCTGTAATCAGTGGATAGCGCAGGCTTTCGTCGCCGTACTTAATGACGGCGAGCTGGCCGTTTTGTTCCATCACGGCACGTTTGACGGCAGAGATTTCGTAGATGCCGGCGGCGCGGAGTTTGAACATGAGGTCGTGTGCGCTGATGCCGTTTTTCATGCATTCATCGGTTTGGATTTTGCCGTTGACGATAACCCAGACGGATTTGCCGTCAATGATGGATTTGACCCAGCGATTGTGGTTTTTGATGAATTTCAGGCTTAAGACCAACAGCGTCCACAAAATCAGTACGAGGAAAAATTGCAACAGGCCGACGCTGTCGCTGTAAATCACGCCACCGATGATGCCGCCGAGTACATAGTTTTGCACTTGGTCCATGGCGGAGGTCGGTGCGAGGTTGCCTTTACCTAAGAGGTTGATTTGCAAAATCAAACCTAAAATACCCATCAGTAGTTTGAGGGCGAGCAGGGAGTATGCTTCCATGTGTGTGTATCCTGTTATTCTTTATCGATGAGTTCGATATTGTTGTTGACCAAATTGATGGGCGTCAGCGTGTAGGCGGAGAAGTCTTGATTGAAATGGACTTCATAGTATTGGCTTTTGATGCCGATAATCATGCCGTTGGACAGGCGCGTGCTGTTGACGATGATGTCTTGTTTTTCAACCTTTTGGTTTTCGATTAAGGCATCGAGAAAGCCAACCATGCGTGAAGTGTCGGCGGCGAAGTTTTGACGTTCGCTGTACGAAAGATATTGCGTGCCGCAGATGAGGATGAGCAACAGCAGCGCAATAATGCTCAGGTCGCGGTATTTGGTGTCCATGCGGTGGCGCAGGTATTGCGATACGGCGAGCAGGAGGATGACGAGGGCGGCAAAAATCAGGACGTATTTCAAGTAGTCGTTGAAATACATATGATTTTCAAGATAAAAGTGGGAAAAGAATTTCATGATATTCGTTAGCTTTAAGGAGGGTAATAAGGCCGTCTGAAACTTACAGTTCAGACGGCCTTGTCTATGAAACAAGGATGTTGCGTCAAGTTTTCAAAATAGGGTGTTTTTAAAGCGGTATCAGTTGATAAATCCGTCGTCTTTCATTTTCTTTTCGGCAAAATACTGGCTGATGACCAGTAAGCTGGCCAGAATGATAATGAAAAGACCTGCCATGGTCAGGGTGATTTTGAGAAACAAATCGGCATCGACGAAGGAAAACCAAAGTTGCAAAATCAAGAGCAACACCCAGCTGACGAACAATCCGAGACAGGCATAGACGCCGAGTTTAAACACGTTCTTTTTCCAAAATGACGACGTAGGCTTCACGCACGAAAAACAGCAGCATGCGGCGCTGGTCTTTTTCCATGGTAACGACCTTCCAGCCTTGCGAAGCGTGGCTGTTGAGGAAATCGCTGAATTTGACCGGATTGATTTTGGCGCTGCCGAAAACTAAACTGGAAAGCAGATTCTCTTGATAAATGACGGCTTTATATTCTTTCATTTTATTCCTTTAAAAATAAGGGGGCTTTAAAGCCCCCTTATTCTACTCCTTATTATTCAACTGCGGTAATACGGAGCCTTCGCCCAATGCCAACAAACCGCTTTGTGAGTAAATACCCAGTTTGGCGCGGGTGTCGGTAATGTCGAGGTTGCGCATGGTCAGTTGGCCGATGCGGTCGAGCGGTGTGAACGCTGCGTCTTCAACTTTTTCCATACTCAGGCGTTCCGGTTGGTAGGTCAGGTTGGGCGATTCGGTGTTCAGAATCGAGTAGTCGTTGCCGCGGCGCAGTTCGAGGGTGACTTCGCCGGTAATGGCTTTGGCAACCCAGCGTTGGGCGGTTTCGCGCAACATAAGCGCTTGGCTGTCAAACCAGCGGCCTTGGTAGAGCAGGCGGCCGAGGCGCAGGCCGTTAATGCGGTATTGTTCGATGGTGTCTTCGTTGTGGATGCCGGTAACCAAACGCTCGTAGGCGATGTGGAACAATGCCATTCCCGGGGCTTCGTAAATGCCGCGTGATTTGGCTTCGATGATGCGGTTTTCGATTTGGTCGCTCATGCCCAAGCCGTGACGGCCGCCGATGCGGTTGGCTTCGAGGAAGAGTTCGACAGGATCGGCGTATTCTTTGCCGTTCAGTGCAACCGGCACGCCTTCTTCAAAGCGCACGCTGACTTCTTCGGGTTTGACTTCGACGCTTTCGTCCCAGAAGGCAACGCCCATGATGGGCTTAACGATTTTGATGCCGCTGTTGAGGAATTCCAAGTCTTTGGCTTCGTGGGTGGCACCCAGCATATTGGAGTCGGTAGAGTAGGCTTTTTCAACCGACATTTTGTAGTTGAAGCCGTTGGCAATCAGAAATTCGCTCATTTCGTGACGGCCGCCGAGTTCGTCGATAAATTGTTGGTCGAGCCAAGGTTTGTAGATTTTCAACGCCGGGTTGGTCAACAGGCCGTAGCGGTAGAAACGCTCGATGTCGTTGCCTTTGTAGGTACTGCCGTCGCCCCAGATATTCACATTGTCTTCTTTCATGGCGGAAACGAGCATGGTGCCGGTTACGGCGCGGCCTAAAGGCGTGGTGTTGAAATAGGCGATGCCGCCGGTGGAAACGTGGAACGCGCCGCATTGGATGGCGGCGATGCCTTCGTGTGCCAACTGCGCGCGGCAGTCGATCAGGCGGGCATTTTCTGCGCCGTATTCCATCGCTTTTTTAGGAATAGCGTTGTAATCGTCTTCGTCAGGTTGGCCGAGGTTGGCGGTGTAGGCATAAGGCAGCGCGCCTTTGAGTTTCATCCACAACAGCGCGGCAGAGGTATCGAGGCCGCCGGAGAAGGCGATGCCGACTTTTTGACCGATGGGGAGATTTTGTAAAATGGTATGGTTTTGGCTCATTGGGATTCCTCCAGACTTGAAAAGTTGAAACCATTATCTTATAAATGGAATACATTGTCAGCAATAGGCCGTCTGAATGTTCGGAAGGCCGTATTAAAGAAACCTCATCATGAACGCTTTTAACCTCATTATCATCGGCGACGAAATCCTGCACGGCAGCCGCCAAGACAAGCATTTCGCCTTTTTCAAATCTTTATTGGAATCGCACGGGCTGAAACTCAATCAGGTGCAATATCTGCCTGACGAGCCCGATTTGCTGGTCAAACAGCTGCGCCGCAGTTTTTCAGACGGCCTGCCGACTTTCGTTACCGGCGGCATCGGCTCTACACCTGACGACCACACGCGCCAAGCCGCCGCGGCCGCTTTGGATTTGCCTGTCGTCCGCCATCCTGAAGCCGCCAAGTTTATCGAAGGCGTGACCCAGAAACGCGGCGAGCCGCTTGATTCGCCGGAACACGCCCAACGCCTGAAAATGGCGGATTTTCCCGAAGGCGCGGAATTGGTGCCCAATCCGTTTAACAACATCGCCGGATTTTCCATCCGCGAACATTATTTCTTCCCCGGTTTCCCCGTGATGGCGCACTCGATGGCTGAATGGGTATTGGAAACTTATTACGCCGACCGCTTCAACCAAACTGAACGCGGCAGCCGCAGCGTGTATGTGTTCGACCAACCCGAGTCGCGCATTACGCCGATTATGGAACATCTTGAGCGTACCTACGCCGGTATCCGTTCGTACAGCCTGCCTACCGTGGGCCGTACCGATTCAGACGGCCGTTATACTCCGCCGCATATCGAGTTCGGCATCAAAGCGGAAGGCGAGGCCTGCCGTTTGCTGGATGCTGCGTGGGAAGATGCGTTGCAGGGTTTGCAGGCGATTGGCGCGACTTTGAAAGAAACGGTGGAATAATGCACTTATCCCCAGCCCAATCCAGACGCGCACTGACTTTTGCCTCTTTGCTGTTTTTGCCGCCGACCCTCATCATCGGCATTTGGCTGGCGCAATATGGTGGCTTTGCTTTTGAGCCGCCGCTGATGCACGCCGTCCATGCCCACGCGGGCACATGGTTTGACCCGATTGCCACCGTGTTGCACTATTTGGGCAAAACCGCGATTGCCGTGCCGCTGATCGGCACAGTCGCCGCAGCCCTGTATTTTGCCGATAAGAAGCGTGAAGCACTGTTTTGCGTGTTGGCGGCATTGGTGCCGACTTTGAACATGCTGATTGTGAAGGTATGGTTTGCCCGCGAACGCCCGCTGCTTTGGCCGCGCCTGATTGAAGAGAGCAATTTTTCCTTCCCCAGCGGCCACAGTACGTTTTCCGCCGCCATTGCCGTCATGCTGATATTGCTTTGCCGCCGCACGCGCTACCGCCGCGCCGCTTGGATAGGCGGTATTTCCTTTGCCCTGTTGACCGGGTTTTCGCGCATTTATTTGGGCGTGCATTATCCCACCGACGTTTGGGCAGGCTGGACAAACGGCACGCTGACTGCCTTGCTGGTGTATATGCTCATCTTCAGGCCGTCTGAAAAATAGAAGAAATAAATCATGAATACACGTTCACCCAACACGCCTTATTGGCTCAGAAACGGCCATGCCGACACCCTGTTTGCCAAGCTGCTGCAAGGCAAAGCGCCCGACTACCGCCGCGAGCTTCTGCCCGACAGTACCGGCAAAACCCAAGTTGCCTACGATTTTGTCGACAGCACCGACCCCGATGCGCCGTTGGTGGTTTTGTTCCACGGACTGGAAGGCAGCAGCGAGAGCCATTACGCGGTCGAGCTGATGAAAGCCGTACAGCAGCGCGGTTGGAACGGCGTGGTTGCCCATTTTCGCAGTTGCGGCGGCATAGAAAACACCGCGCCCGTGTTCTACCACCTAGGCGATACGCCCGAAATCGCCTTTATGCTCAACACGCTGGCACAACGCTATTCAACCATCTACGCCGTCGGCGTTTCTTTGGGGGGCAATGCCTTGGCCAAATATTTGGGCGAGCAGGGCAGCAATGCCGTTCCGCGTGCTTCTGCCGTCGTTTCCGCGCCGGTTGATGCCGTCGCGGCAGGTACACGTTTTGATCAGGGCATGACGCGCTTGATTTACACGCGCTATTTTTTAAATTCGCTGTTGCCGAAAGCCCAGGCGATTCCCCGGTTTCAGACGGCCTTAAGCCAGCAAAACTGCAAAACGCTTGGCGATTTTGACGACCGCTTTACCGCGCCGCTACACGGTTTTGCCGACCGCCACGATTACTACCGCCGCAACTCCTGCAAACCGTTTCTGAAAGGCGTGGATACGCCGCTGCTGCTGCTCAATGCCGTCAATGACCCTTTCCTGCCGCCAGAAGCCCTGCCGACCGGGCGGGACGTGTCCTCGGCCGTTACGCTGCTGCAACCGGCATACGGTGGGCATGTCGGCTTCGTCAGCCGCGATCAAGGCCGTCTGAATCTGCAATGGCTGCCGCAAACGGTGTTGAACTATTTCAAACAGTATCAGCCGTAAATAAAAAAGGGCATGTATGCCGACATGTCCTTAGAGTGTAGAAAGTAAAAAGGCCGTCTGAAAACGAATTTCAGACGGCCTTTTTGAATGGCTTGATTATTTGCCTTTGTTGTCGGCTTTGGCTTCTTTTTTCAGAGAAGCATACAACTCAGGGTCGCGGTTTTTCAGCAAGGACGCAACGGCCAAGTCGTCACGGTTTACTTTAGCCAAATCTACGCGCTCGATGTGTACCAAACGCAGCAATTCGCGTACAGGTTTAGGCATATTGCGGCCTGATTCGTAACGGGAACCACCGGATTGAGTCACACCAATGCGGCTCCAGAAGTCCATTTGGTTCAGGCCGAGTTTTTTACGGATATCGCGGATGTTTTCAATTTTTTCGAACGATTTCATGAATCTTCCTTATTGTGGTATTTGTTGCATGCCTCTAGGCATAAAAATGGGTCTGCAAGAATGCCGGCATCCCTTTTCCTGTAGGCTTTTGGGGTGATATGTGGGCGTATTGCAAATGACTGATCTAGATAATTAGACAGTATATTCGAAAGAAGTTTTCCGCTGTCTGCCATAATTTGTGTAAATATTTCTTAATTCATTATTTCGGTAAATTTTCATTATATAAATCATTAAATTATGCGTTTATCTTAAATATGGCGTAAGCAAATTTTTACATAATTAAACAATTCAATTTGGATAAAAACTTAATTTCGAGTTTTTATTCGGTTTTCTAGGTTGAGAATGCGAATAAATTTCAGGCCGTCTGAATCTATGTTTTCAGACGGCCTGAAGGTTTTTTCAAGGTTAAGGCTTACCGCTGGCAGGGCTGATGGTAAGGATTTCGTAGCCGGTTTCGGTAACCAAAACTTCGTGTTCCCACTGGGCGGAGAGGGAGCGGTCTTTGGTGACCACTGTCCAACCGTCGTTCAGGATGCGCAGATGGCGTTTGCCTTGGTTGATCATCGGCTCGATGGTGAAAATCATGCCCGGTTTGAGGACGAGGCCCTCGCCTTTGCGGCCGTAGTGGACTACTTGCGGCGCTTCGTGGAAGCCGCGGCCGATGCCGTGTCCGCAGAATTCCTGTACTACGGAGTAGCCGGCATTTTCGGCAACCTGTTGGCAGGCATAGCCAACATCGCCGAGAGTGGCGCCGGGTTTGACCGCTTCGATACCCGCCATCATGGAGGCGTGGGTCACGTCGATCAGGCGTTGGGCAATCGGGGAGACTTTGCCGACGGTAAACATCCGGCTGGAGTCGCCGTGGAAGCCGTCTTTTTTAATGGTCAGGTCGATGTTGACGATGTCGCCTTCTTTCAGCGGCTTGTCATCGGGAATGCCGTGGCAGATAACGTGGTTGACGGAGGTGCAGCAGGATTTCGGGTAGGGCGGGTTGCCGTAGTTGAGGGGGGCCGGATAACCGCCTTGAACGTTGACGTGGTAGTCGTAAACGAGTTTGTCGATTTCGTTGGTGGTTACGCCGGGTTTGACGAATTGGCCGATGTAGTCGAGGGCTTCGGCGACCAAGCGACCGAGTTCGCGCATTTTTTCGATTTCTTCGGGGGTTTTGATGATGACTTTGTCCATGAGGTTTCCTTCTTGTTTCAGACGGCATGGAGGCCGTCTGAACGGGACGGGTGTGCCGTCTGTTTAAAACAGGTTGTCGAGATTGTCTTTATTGCGCGGTTTGGCTTGTGGTTTGGCCTCAGGCTCGGCTTTCGGAGTCGGTTTGGACTCGGTGGCTTTGGCTTTTTCCGGTTTGTTTTCTACCGCTTGTGCGGCAGGTTTATTGCTTGCGGCTTTGTTTTCTACCGGCTGGCTGGCTGCTTTAGGTTTGTTTGGAGTGGCAGGGCTGCTGTTGTCGGATTGTGTGTTTTCTGATTTGTCGGCTTCAGCGCGTTTGTTTTCTGTGCGTTTGCCGCGGTGTGTAGTGGGGCGGTCGTTTTTTGCACCTTCTTCTGCTTTTTCGCCTTTTTCGTCCTGTGGGACGACAGGATTGCCGGAGGCGGTTTTTGCGTCGCCGTCTTTGGCAGGCTGAACGGTTTCAGGTTCGACTGCGCCGTTGGGGCGCCAAACTTCAATGCGTGTGTCGGTTTGTTCGGCAGGACTTTTTTCGGGTACGTCGGTTTTGCCGGAGTTTAGGGTGCTGAATACGCCGGCGACGAGGGCGGCGACGGCGATAAAGCTGACAAGGAATAAAGCGCGGATTAAGTGTTTGGGCTTAAGTTGGAAAGGGGTTTTATTATTCTTGGACATGATGTGGCAGGTAATCGTTGGAGGAATGGCCGTCTGAATATTCAGACGGCCCCAGGTTGCCTGTGAATCAGTTGGCAACGTAGTTTTGATAGAGGGTGACGACTTTTTGTACGCCTACGGTCGTGCTGACTTTTTGGGTCACGCGGGCTTGTTCTTCAGGCGTAAGGATGCCCATCACATAGGTCACGTTGCCGTAAGTCACGATTTTGACGCGTGCTTGGGTGGCCGGGCTGAGGCCCAACAGGGTGGCGCGGACTTTGGATGTACCCCAAGTATCGTTGGTCACATCACCGAGCGAACGTGCTTGTGAGGCAACGGTAATGTAGTTGTACACGCCTTCGGCGGCTTGTTCGGAACGGGCGATGCGTTCAACAAATTGTTTTTCGCCTTCGGTAGCCACTTGGCCGAGCAGGAGCAGGTGGCGGTTGTAGCCGACAACGTTCAGTTTGGGCTTGTAGCCTTGGACTTGGTTGTTTTGGCGCAGGTAGGAGCGTGCGGTGGTTTCGACGCGCAGGGCCATAACGTTGTCGTCGGTTTGCGCGCCGGTGGTGCGGCGGTCGACGGCGGATTTGGTGCCGACGGCAGCACCGCCGATCAGTGCGCCGACGCAGCCGCTCAGACTCAGGCTCAAGAGGGTCGCTGTCAGAACGGGGAGGGCGTAGCGTTTGATGTTCTTCATATCCTTTTCCTTGGGTATGGACGGTTGGGTGTTCAGACGGCCTTTAAGGGATGGGCCGTCTGAAAAGAAAGGGTTACATGCCTTCAAGCAGGACGGAGTCGATGCAGTCGCACATGGCGTGAATCAGCAAAATATGGTTTTCCTGAATGCGGGCAGTGCGCGGATAAGGGACGTTGAGCAAAACGTCGGTATCTTTGAGCATGGCGGCGATTTTTCCGCCGTCGCGGCCGGTCATGGCGATGACGTGCATGTCGCGCTCGTGTGCCGCTTTGATGGCTTCGATGACGTTGGCGGAATTGCCGGAGGTGGAGATGCCGACCAATACGTCGCCGGCACGTCCGAGTGCGCGCACTTGTTTGCTGAATACATGGTCGAAACCGTAGTCGTTGCCGATGGCGGTCAGTGCGGAAGTGTCCGTCGTCAGCGCGACCGCGGCCAATTCCATGCGTTCTTTTTCAAAACGGCCGGTCATTTCGGCGGCGAAGTGTTGCGCGTCGGCAGCCGAACCGCCGTTGCCGCAGGCCAGGATTTTGCCGTCGTTCATCAGGCATTGCAGCATCAGCTCGGCGGCCTGTGCGGTCGGCTCGACCAGTACTTTTTCAGCTTCCTGCTTGGCGCGGATGCTCTCGGCAAAATGTGCGGAAACGCGTTCTTGTAATGTTGTCATGAGGTTAACCTGTAATATTTTGAATCCATTCGGGCGGGCCGTCGCCCTCAATCAGTACCGCGTCCAGGCGGCAGGGCGCATGGTTTAACCCGTGCTTTTGCAGATAATACTCTACACTTCGTTGCAATTTCAATAATTTGGACGGCGAGATGCTGTATGCGGCACCACCGAAACCTCGGTTTTTGCGGTATTTTACTTCAACAAACACAATCGTACCGCCGTTTTTGACGATTAAATCGATTTCGCCGTAGGCGCAATGCCAGTTCCGAGCCAGCAGCGAGCAGCCTTTGGCCTGTAGGAACGCCAGTGCCGCATCTTCGGCCGCCGCCCCCTGTTTGTGGTTTAAGCGCATGAAAAGTTTACCCGTTATATAATTATTGTTTTTAAAGAGACGCCGTTTCAGACGGCCTTGAATCTATGTACACAAAACACCTGCAAAAAGCCGTCGACAGCATCGAAAAACAGACATTATACGTTGTCGCCACACCCATCGGCAATTTAGCCGACATAACGCTGCGCGCGCTGGCCGTTCTGCAAAAGGCCGACATAATCTGCGCCGAGGATACCCGTGTTACCGCCCAGCTTTTGAGTGCGTACGGTATTCAGGGCAAACTCGTGAGCGTGCGCGAACACAACGAGCAGCAAATGGCCGATAAAATCATCGCCCATCTTTCAGACGGCCTGAGCGTTGCCCAAGTTTCGGATGCGGGTACGCCTGCGGTTTGCGATCCCGGTGCGAAACTTGCCGCCCGCGTGCGCGAAGCCGGATTTAAAGTGGTGCCTGTGGTCGGTGCAAGCGCGGTCATGGGGGCATTGAGCGTGGCAGGGGTGACGGAATCCGATTTTTACTTCAACGGTTTCCTGTCGCCTAAGGCCGGCGAACGTCAAAAGCTGCTGGCCAAATGGGCGGAAGCCGATTTTCCGATTGTGATGTTTGAAACGCCGCATCGCATTGAGGCAAGCCTTGCGGATATGGTCGCGCAGTTCCCCGATCGTCGTTTGACATTGGCGCGCGAAATCACCAAAACGTTTGAAACCTTCCTCAGCGGCACGGTTGCCGAAATCCAAGCCGCCCTTAAAAAAGACAGCAACCAAACGCGTGGCGAGATGGTGCTGGTGTTGCACCCTGCGGTAAAAGAGAAGCACAGCGATTTGCCCGAGGCGGCACAAAATACCATGAAAATCCTTGCGGCCGAGTTGCCGACCAAACAAGCCGCCGAGCTTGCCGCCAAGATTACCGGCGAGAATAAAAAGGTGCTGTATGATTTGGCTTTGGAATGGAAAAAGCAGGGATAAATGCTGATTGGAAAGTTGAATATCAAAGGCCGTCTGAACAATAGATTTCAGACGGCCTTTTTTGATTGGATTTTAGAGGTTTTAAAATTGATCCAATAGGTTCAATACGCTTCTAAGTTTGCGTTTCAGACAGCCTCGATGTTTGGCGAACCTGCTTCAACGTTGCCATGCGCTGCGCAAATATTCGATGCAGTCAGTCAGGGCGTAAAACGGGGCGTTGCCGTGATTGGCGTTGGGGTAGAGGGTGAAGCGGACGTCTGCGCCGAGGTGGTGCAAAGTGCCGGCAAGGATTTTGGCTTGTGCAACCATGCCGCGGCTGGTTTGGTCGGGGCGGTTGTTTCTGCCTTCATGTTCGCCTGCGCCGAGGCGGATGCCGATTCCTTGCGGCAATGTGCCGGGCAACCAATCGAGTACGCGGCGGTCTTGCCACCAGATAGACGGCGACACCAGCAAATAATGGCGGAAGCGTTCGGGGCGGGTGAACAGGGAATAGAGGCCGTACAAGGCGCCGAACGAATGGCCGAAGACGGCTTGGTTTTGGATATCGATGCGGTATTTGCCGTCGAGCAGGGCGGAGAGTTCGTCATCGATAAAGCGGCTGAAGCGGTCGGCTTGGCCGTATTGTTTACGTTCGGATTCGGGCGCGTTGTCGGGCAGCGGCGGCGTGTAGTCGAGGGCGCGCTGGCTTAAGTCGCGGATGGTGCCGCCGGTGTAGCCGATGCCGACAATCAGACAGGCGGCATGGCTTTTGGTGATGGGGTTGATGAGCAGGGATTGCGCCATATTGAGGATGGCGGGGAAAAAGGCGTCCCCGTCAAGAATATACAGTACGGGATAGCCGCCTGCCGGACGCTCGCCGAGTGCCGCGGCTTGAATGCGGTAGGTGCGGCCGGTGTGTGCGGAGGTAATGGAAGTTTCTTCGGCTTGCAGCAGGGTAGCGGCTTGCCAGTTGGGGCGGATGGGCATGATGGGGTGCTTTAATCAATGGGTTGTTTAAGTAAAAGGGAAAAAGGCCGTCTGAAAATAGGTTTCAGACGGCCTTATTGTACCGATTCTTGTCTTTTTAACAATACGCGCGATTAGCGTACGTCAACGTAGGAGCTGCTGTGCAGTTCGCGCAGGAGGTTGGTGGTCGCCTGTTGCGCTTTTTGTTGGGACAGGTATTGGCGGACGGCGTTTTGTTGGCGCTCTTCAGGCGTACCTGCTTCGCGGACGTCGTTCAGCTTGATGATGTGCCAGCCGAATTGGGTGCGGACAGGGGCGCTGATTTGGCCGGGTTTGAGTTTGTGGACGGCTTCTTCAAATGGGGCAACCATCATGCCGTCGGCAAACCAGCCCAAATCGCCGCCGTTGCCGGCGCTGCTGTCTTGCGAGTATTGGCGTGCCAAACCGCCGAAATCTGCGCCGCTGCGGGCTTGTGAGTAGATTTTGCGGATGGTGCTTTCCGCGCCGACGGCGGCATTATCGTTGTCGGCTTTAATGAGGATGTGTTGGGCATGGTATTGGCGCACAGGGTCGGCTTCGGGCAGGGTGATGCCTTGTTGTTTGGCCTGCTCGATGTAGCGTGCCACTTCGGAGTCGCTCACACGGCTGTTTTGCATGATGGCCTGTTGGCGCACTTTTTCAACAATAATGCTGTCGGCGATGTCTTGACGGACGGCGGCAGACGGATTTTTGATGTTTGGGTTGTGCGCGATGACGGCTTCGATTTCGCTATCGGTCGCTTGGATGTTGCGGCGTTTGCCGGCTTGGAGGATCAGGGATTGGTTGATCATTTGTGCCAAAACCTGTTGGCGCAGCTCGTTGGCGTCCATTTGTGTGCCTTTCGGCATGGTTTGACGCGCTTGCGCTACGGCTTGTTCTACTTGGCGGTGGGTAATGACTTCGTTGTCGACAACCGCGGCAATGCCGTCTGAAAGATGTACGCCGCTTTGTACGGCAGGCATGGTGGTGGCGCTGACGGCAGGGGCTTTGGCTGCGCGCGCTTTGCCTGCTTTGGCTTTAGGGGCGGCATGTGCGCCTACTGCGAGAGTGAGTGCGGCGACGAGAATCAGGGGTTTGAAGTTCATTGTTTGACTACCTCGTTGGTTTTGCTGTAACCGGGAATGGCTAAGCGGAGTTTTTCGAATGGGTTGTTGCCGATATTGCTCAAGTCTTTGAGTTGGAGGTTGAAGAATACGGCGTTTTTGTGGCTGTTTTCGCCGGTAACATAGCGTTGGCCGACCAAGCTCGCGCTCCAGCAGCCGCAGTTGCTTTTGTATTCTGCACCGATGAGCATTTCCAGCGGTTTTTTGGCTTCGATTTCGTAGTTGTAACGGGCAACGGCGTACAGGTTTTTGCTCAAAGGCCATTGGGCGGCAAGGTCGACTTGGCTGAGTTTGTCGTAGAAATAGTCGCCGTTGGCTTGCAGATAGATGCGCTCGTTGCGTCCGTATTTGTAGCGCGCGCTTAAGACTTTGCCGGGTTCGGGGTTGTAGGCAATCCCTGCGGCGTAGCTTTCGGCACGGCTTTGGTTCTGGTTGTAGTGGATGTCCAAGTCGATGCGTATGCTCGGGGTAATGTTGCCGTGTGCAAAGGCTACCCAGTCGGACTGGCTGCGCGGATAACGGCTGACGCTGCCGTCAGGCAGGACGTTGTCGTTTTTGAAGTAAAACTTCTGGCCGATACCTGCACGGAAGAGTTCCGCACCGGTATTGGGGTTGAGGATGCGGCTTTGTGTGGCCAGCGTCAGGCTGTTGGCCGAATTGATGCGGTCGTTGCCCGAATACAGGTTTTCGCGGAACAGCTGCGAATAGGTAAAGCTGTTTTCGGAGCTGTCGAAATTGGGCAGGTCGTTTTGGGACTTGGTCGGAATGTAGTTGTAAAACAGGCGCGGTTCGAGTGTTTGCAGGTATTCTCCGCCGAAGAGCCGGGCCCTGCGCTCGAAAGTCAGGCCGCTGTCGACGTTGATGATCGGCAGGACGCGGCTGACATTGCGGCCGCTTTGACCATTGAAGCTGTTGAGGCTGTAATAAGTGGCGTGTACGCCGACTTTAGGTCGGATGTAGCCCCATTGGTTGTGGAAATCCCATTTGACGCTCGGGTAGAGTACCACGCGGCTGCCGTCTTGCTTGGTATCGTGATCAAAACGGGTGAATTGGCTGAACACGTTGAGTTGCGCTTTGCCGAGATGGCTTTGCCAACGGCCGGTCAGGCGGGGCATGATGGCATAAGGCTCGTCCTTATAACCGTCTTGGTTGGCCAGTGTTTGATATTTTTGTACGCGCAACGAGCCGTCGAAGCTGCCGCCTAGCAGTTTGTCGCTGTAATTGAGCCATGCCTGACGGTCGAGGTTGACGTTGCGTGCGATGTCTTCGCGGCCGTAGAAGTCGCGGTAGTAATCGTCGTCGGAAACTTGGTTGTAGTTGATGCCGCCGCTGATTTTGCTGTTCAGCTGCTGCTGGTGTTTCCATTTGAACTGGTAGCGGTTGTTGTGGACGCTTTTTTGGTCGTTCGGCATCCAGTCGCCATCGACCTCGCCGCTGTAATTCGGTTGCAGATAACGGACTTGGCCGCCCAGTTGCACACCTCGTTTGCTGATGATGCCCGGGCGGATGGTGGCATCCAAATTCGGTGCAAGGTTGAAATAGTAGGGCAAGCTCAGCTCAAGGCCGTCTGAACCTGTGGCAATGGTCGGAACGAGCAGGCCGCTTTTGCGGTTGCCGTTGATGGGGAAGTCCGCCCAAGGCGTGTAGAGGACAGGGACGCCGCCGAATACCAGCGAAGCGTGTTTGGCCACGCCGATACCTGTCGATTCATCGGCTTCAATGCTTTGCGCTTGGATATACCAGCTGGCATCGCCGGGTGAACAGGTGTTGAATTTGGTATTGATGAGCTTGTAGAGGCCTTTGCCTTTGAGTTCGGCTTTTTCGCTGACACTTTGAAGGCGGCGGCCGCCTTGCTCGGTATTGAGGCGCACAGCAGTGCCGGAGCCGGTTTGGTCTTTGAGGTTGTAAACCAATTGATCGCCGGATACGGTCGAACCGTTTTGATACAGGGTAAAGCGGTCGCCGGCGGTAACGGTATCGGTGGCTTGGTCGTATTGCGCCCAATCGGCATTGAGAACATCGGCATTGCGCTCGACAATGACGTCGCCTTCGGCACGGACGCCGACTTGGGTTTGACCTTCTATTTTATCGGCGTTGACACGGGTGTAATCGGCAGGCAGGGCAGGCTCGCCGCTGCGTTTGATTTCGGCGGTTTCGGCCGGCTTGGCATCTTCGTGGTCGCAAAACAGGCAAGTGCTGCCCAAGGAAAGCGGATCGGCTTCGCTTTGGCTGGTTTTTGCCGGTTTGGATGCGGCGGTGTGGGCAGGGGTATAGTCTTCCGCCTGCGGAACAGAAGCATCTTCCGCGCGTACGGCTGTTGCGCCAAAGCCCATAATTAAGGCGAGTACCAAGGGTTTGAGTGAAAATAAACGAGCCAAAATCGCCCCTTAAATCGGTTTGCCAGTTAGAATAGCGGTTATTGTAACCTGAAATTCTGCGATACCGCTATGCAACGACAAACCGAATTACAAAACTGGCTGGAGTCTGTTTACCCGAACCAGCCGTTCGAATTGAGCTTTGCGGCAGCCGATGCCGACTTCCGCCGTTATTTCCGTGCGACGTTTTCAGACGGCCAGACCGTTATCTGTATGGATGCGCCTCCTGAGAAGATGAGTGTTGCGCCGTATTTGAAAGTGCAAAAACTGTTTAACATGGTCAATGTGCCGCAAGTGCTTCATGTGGATGAAGCGTTGGGCTTTATGGTGTTGAACGATTTGGGCAATACCACATTCCTGACCGCCATGAATCAGGAAAACAGTGAAACCGCACATAAAGCCCTGCTGCTCGAAGCCATCGACGAACTGATCGAGCTGCAAAAAGCCAGCCAACCCGGCAAACTGCCGGAATACGACCGCGAAGTCATGCTGCGCGAGATTAACTTGTTCCCCGAATGGTTTGTGGCCAAAGAATTGGGCCGCGAGTTGACCTTCAAGCAACGCCAGTTGTGGCAGCAAACCGTCGATACGCTGCTGCCGCCCTTGTTGACGCAGCCCAAAGTGTATGTCCACCGCGACTTTATCGTCCGCAACCTGATGCTGGCAAAAGGCCGCCCGGGCGTGTTGGACTTCCAAGACGCGCTTTACGGCCCGATTTCCTATGATTTGGTGTCGCTGCTGCGCGATGCGTTTATCGAATGGGAAGAAGAATTTGTATTGGACTTGGTCATCCGCTACTGGGAAAAAGCACGCGCTGCCCAGCTGCCCGTGCCTGCCGAGTTTGACGAGTTCTACCGCTGGTTTGAATGGATGGGCGTACAACGCCATTTGAAAGTAGCCGGCATTTTTGCCCGCCTGTACTACCGCGACGGCAAAGACAAATACCGTCCTGAAATCTCGCGCTTCTTGAACTATTTGCGCCGCGTATCCCGCCGTTACAACGATTTGGCGCCGCTCTATGCGTTGCTGGTCGAATTGGTCGGCGATGACGAATTGGAAACAGGCTATACCTTCTAAGCTTGGTTTTCTAAGATTTGATTCCACTTTTCAGACGGCCTGATCAACAAAAGGCCGTCTGAAACCTTTACAGAACACATAAAAATGACTTACATGATTTACCCCAAAACCTACGACGTGATTGTCGTCGGCGGCGGCCATGCCGGTACCGAAGCCGCACTTGCCGCCGCACGCATGGGTGCGCAAACCCTGCTGCTCTCGCACAACATCGAAACCCTCGGCCAAATGTCGTGCAACCCCTCCATCGGCGGTATCGGCAAAGGCCACCTCGTACGCGAACTCGACGCATTGGGCGGCGCAATGGCTTTGGCCACCGACAAATCCGGTATCCAGTTCCGCCGCTTGAACGCCAGCAAAGGCGCGGCAGTGCGAGCCACGCGCGCGCAGGCCGACCGTATCCTATATAAAGCCGCCATCCGCGAAATGTTGGAAAACCAAGAAAACCTCGACCTTTTCCAACAAGCCGTCGAAGACGTAACGCTCGACGGCGACCGCATCAGCGGCGTGATGACCGCGATGGGCGTGGAATTTAAAGCCCGCGCCGTCGTGCTGACCGCAGGCACGTTTTTGTCCGGCAAAATCCACATCGGTTTGGAAAACTACGAAGGCGGCCGCGCCGGAGACCCCGCCGCCAAATCGCTGGGCGGACGTTTGCGCGAATTGAACCTGCCGCAAGGTCGTCTGAAAACCGGCACGCCGCCGCGCATCGACGGACGCACGATTGATTTCTCCCAACTGACCGAACAGCCCGGCGACACACCCGTTCCCGTAATGTCCGTACGCGGCAGCGCCGATATGCACCCGCGCCAAGTGTCCTGCTGGATTACGCATACCAACACGCAAACCCACGACATCATCCGCTCTGGCTTCGACCGCAGCCCGATGTTTACCGGCAAAATCGAAGGCGTCGGCCCGCGTTATTGTCCGTCTATCGAAGACAAAATCAACCGCTTCGCCGACAAAGACAGCCACCAGATTTTCCTCGAACCCGAAGGCCTGACCACGCACGAATACTATCCAAACGGTATCTCCACCAGCCTGCCGTTCGATATTCAAATCGCCCTTGTGCGCAGCATGAAAGGTTTGGAAAACGCCCATATCCTGCGCCCCGGCTACGCCATCGAATACGACTATTTCGATCCGCGCAACCTCAAAGCCAGCCTCGAAACCAAAACCATCCAAGGCCTCTTCTTCGCAGGACAAATCAACGGCACGACCGGCTACGAAGAAGCCGCCGCGCAAGGCCTGCTCGCCGGTGCAAATGCCGTGCAATACATCCGTGAACAAGATCCGCTCCTGTTGCGCCGCGAACAAGCCTATCTCGGCGTATTGGTGGACGACCTCATTACCAAAGGCGTGAACGAGCCTTACCGAATGTTCACCAGCCGCGCCGAATATCGCCTGCAACTCAGGGAAGACAACGCCGACATGCGCCTGACCGAAGACGGCTACAAAATCGGCTTGGTGGGTGAAGAACAATGGCGCATGTTCAACGAAAAACGCGAAGCCATCGAACGCGAAATCCAACGTTTGAAAACAACGTGGTACACGCCGCAAAAACTCGCCGAAGAAGAGCAGCTGCGCGTATTCGGACAAAAACTCAGCCGCGAAGCCAACCTGCACGACCTCTTGCGCCGTCCGAACCTCGACTACGCCACGCTGATGACCCTGCCTGACGCACAACCTGAAACCGCACTTGCCGACAGCGTGGTCGAACAAGTCGAAATCCAAGTCAAATACCAAGGCTATATCGACCGCCAAAACGAAGAAATCGACAGCCGCCGCGACATCGAAACCTTAAAGCTGCCCGACGACATCGATTACAGCAAAGTCAAAGGTTTGTCGGCAGAAGTGCAGCAAAAGCTCAACCAGCACAAACCCGAAACCGTCGGCCAAGCCAGCCGCATCTCCGGCGTAACGCCTGCGGCGGTGGCATTGCTGATGGTGCATTTGAAGCGCGGGTTTAAAGATGCCAAGTAAGGGTTAATTTGAATAAAGGCCGTCTGAAAGTTTCAGACGGCCTTTTTGAATTTAAAAGAACAAAAACATAAAAACTGATGACAGAGTAAAATACGTTACACAAAACCTATGACAGACAAAGGGATAATATGGAAACTCAATCTTTAGAAAAAACTTTTGCTACACATGATGAATTTAACCGTAAGCCGATAGCCGAGAACATCATCAGGCTGTTGACATCGCCCATCGACCTTTCTCCTATGGTTATCGACGGTGGTTGGGGAACGGGTAAAACCGAATTTTGCCAAAAGCTGGTTCGGCTTATGCAGCAACATCCCAATTTCCAGCCCGTCTATATCGATGCCTTCCGCTCCGATCATAGCGGAGAGCCTTTACTGGCATTGCTTGCCGAAATCATCAAAACCTGTACGCCTGAAGATACTGATGGTCAGCCGTCTGAAAAACGCAAAAGTTTCACTAATAGAATTGCGAAAGTAGCTGGATTCGGAATAAAAACCATATTTAAGGCAGCAATGGGTCATGTCCTGAAGCAAAATACAGACGATTTGGCAGAAGAGCTTCAACAGATAATGAATGACGACCAAGAAGCGAGGAGTGTTGCTGAAACCGTAACCGATACCGCTAACATAATCGCCAACCATACTATTGATGTAACCGTTGAGGCTTTATTGAAAGAGCAAATTGAAGCAGAAAAAAATCTGGAAACGCTCAAATCCTGCATGAAAGAATTGGCAGAGGACAAACCGATTATCCTGTTTATCGACGAACTCGATCGTTGCCGTCCCGATTATGCGGTTGATATGCTGGAAGTTATCAAGCACGTCTTTGATATTGAAAACGTCAAAGTCGTGCTGGTTACGAATACCAAGCAACTGTGCGCGGCGATTAATCATCGGTATGGTGCAGAGGTGGATGCGCAGAAATATTTGGATAAGTTTTTGAAATATAGCTTTGCATTGCCAGATAAGGTTTTAGATCAAAATGAGGCGCAGGGAACCATAGTTGCTGTTCAATATTTTGAACCATTGCTAAGAAACAGTAGAATATTTAATGAATTAAAAGAGTTAATTGAAAATGAGAAAATAAAGAATTTTACCTGCGATATGATTAAACGAACTAACATATCTCTTAGAGAGACGGAGCGATTAGTTCGATTTTTGGAAATATACCATTCTTTAAGTGGCGGATTAAGTAATAAGGTGCGGTGGGAAAATATATTATTAGTTATTACAGGTATATTTATCTTTTGCTTTCATCCTGAATTAATTAAGAATATCAATGAAAATCATGTTGCTGCTGGGGATCCTTGTCAATTATTCAATTTCCAAATTCTGCCTAAAAAACCAATGGATGAATCGAATGTTAATTATGCAGATGTTATTGCTATGATGTTTATTATGTTTAGTAAAGTTAAAGATCCTACTTTTGTTTTCCGAATATCTGATGACCAAGAGTATTGGCAAATGCATGTGAATAATCTTTTTCTTAGAAATGTAAATCTTGATTATTGTGGCATAGATGGGGTTTTCTCTGTTTTGAAAAATACTTTCCGAGTGCTCAGTCTTGAGCGAATGCCACAATAAAATTAAAGGCCGTCTGAAACCCTAAAATTAGGTTTCAGACGGCCTTTAATCATTTTAATAAACTGACAATTGTCCTATTGAGGCTGTCTGAATTTCAATACACCAAGCTCGGAGACAAAGCCGTTTAGGGGGATGTCGTGGGGTTCGGTCGGCAGGGTGTCGGTTAGTTGGCAGCCGAAGCCTACGCCCAGGGTTTGGGTTTGCAGGCGGTATTTCATGGCGGAGAGAGTGGCGTCGTAATAGCCTCCGGCTTGTCCGAGGCGGTAGCCGCGTTTATCGATGCCGACGATGGGGACAAGCAGTAGGCTGAGTTGGTGGACGCGGATTTTTTTGCCGGTAAATTGGGGAACGCTTAATTTGGCGCGGCCGCGTTTGCGTTCTTGTTTTACTCCGTTGCCAGGATAAGGCGTGAACCACATCCGCCGTGTGTTCGGTTCGATATAGGGCAGGTAGAGTTTTGCGCCGCGTTTTTGTGCGGCACGGACAAAGCCGTCTAAACGCAATTCCTTGCCCATAGGCCAATACACGCCGATTTTCCGTCCTTTTTTGATGTAGGGTTTGAGCAAGCGGCTGATGGTTTCGGTGGCGGCGTTTCGTTCGTCGGCGCTCATTTGGGCGCGTGCACGGCGGAACTGTTTGCGTAATGCCGATTTGTCGGGATTCCTCATTTTCAGACGGCCTTTCGGGATTGCGGTAGAATGTTGCGATTATAACGATTTTGTTAACATTCAAACAGGACGCACACAATGTGGCACATTGTCGCCATCGGTTATCTTTTTGTTGCCGTGATGTTTTCCGCCGCGCAGCCTAGTATTGCACGCGCGTTGATTTATTTGGTTTTTTGGGCAGTGTTGCCCACTGTGTTCACGGTCTTCGTCGTGACCATCCGCCGCCGCAACCGCCTGATGAAACGGCAGGAGCAGGCGGAGTTTGAAGCGGCCCGCCAAAAGGCGGTACAGGCGGATGAAAAACAGGACGGAAAGGTATAAAATCCCTTTTCAGACGGCCTCTTATCCGCTATAATCCGTCAGTTTTCCATTTCGGAAACACTCTTTTATTTTTTAAACTTATGCCCACTTTCGCCGAAGGGTGCTTGACAATAGGCGCCGCCTATCAAGTTCTATGCGATTGAATGTGTGCTCTTTAACCCTTTCAAGGAAATAACATGTCTCAAATTACTATGCGTCAGATGATTGAAGCCGGTGTTCACTTCGGTCACCAAACCCGTTTCTGGAACCCGAAAATGGCTCAATACATTTTCGGTGCGCGCAACAAAATCCATATCGTAAACTTGGAAAAAACCCTGCCAATGTTCCAAGAGGCGCAAGAAGCCGTACGTCGTCTGGTTGCTAACAAAGGTACAGTATTGTTCGTAGGTACCAAACGCCAAGCCCGCGACATCATCCGCGAAGAAGCTACCCGTGCCGGTATGCCTTTCGTTGATTACCGCTGGTTGGGTGGTATGCTGACTAACTACAAAACCGTTAAGCAATCCATCAAACGCCTGGAAGAAAAAACTGCTGCCCTGGAAAACGCTGCTGAAGGCGGTTTCAACAAAAAAGAAATTCTGGAAATGCAACGCGACGTTGAAAAACTGGAACGTTCTTTGGGCGGTATCAAAAACATGAAAGGCCTGCCTGACGCGATTTTCGTTATCGATACCGGCTACCAAAAAGGTACTCTGGTTGAAGCTGAAAAACTGGGCATCCCTGTTATCGCCGTAGTCGATACCAACAACAGCCCTGACGGCGTGAAATACGTTATCCCTGGTAACGATGACTCCGCTAAAGCTATCCGCCTGTACTGCCGCGGCATCGCTGACGCAGTTTTGGAAGGCAAAAACCAAGCGTTGCAAGAAACTGTAGCCGCTGCCCAAGAAGCTGCTGCCGAGTAATTCGGTACACGGAAGAGGGGCGTTATGCCCCTTTTCTCAAATCCCGTTCTGAAATCCGTTTCAGACGGCCACTATTTCCAAACACGGCAATGGCCGTGTTCCCAAAAATCTAGGAGATTCAAAATGGCAGAAATTACTGCAAAAATGGTTGCCGACCTGCGCGCCGCTACCGGCCTGGGCATGATGGAATGCAAAAAAGCCTTGGTTGAAGCTGAAGGCAACTTCGACAAAGCCGAAGAAATCCTGCGTATTAAATCTGGTGCGAAAGCCGGTAAACTGGCTGGCCGTACTGCTGCCGAAGGCGTATTGGCTTACGCGATCAACGGCAATGTCGGTGCATTGGTTGAAGTAAACTGCGAAACCGACTTCGTTGCTAAAGATGCCGGCTTCGTAGAATTCGCCAACTTCGTTGCGAAAACTGCTGCCGAGAAAAAACCGGCTTCTGTTGAAGAACTGAGCGAACTGGTTGAAGCAGAACGCAAAGCCATCATCGCTAAATTGGGCGAGAACATGTCTGTTCGCCGCTTCCAAGTGATTGACACTGCCAACCAACTGGTTGCCTACATCCACGGTGCTTTGGCTACCGAAGGCGTATTGGTTGAGTACAAAGGCTCTGAAGACGTAGCACGCAAAATCGGTATGCACATCGTTGCCGCTAAACCACAATGCGTAAGCGAAGCCGAAGTAGATGCTGAAACTGTTGAAAAAGAACGCCACATCTACACTGAACAAGCTATCGCTTCCGGCAAACCTGCCGACATCGCCGCTAAAATGGTTGAAGGCCGTATCCGCAAATTCTTGGCTGAAATCACTCTGAACGGCCAAGCGTTCGTGATGAACCCTGACCAAACTGTTGCCCAATTCGCTAAAGAAAACGGCACTGAAGTGATCAGCTTCGTACGCTACAAAGTAGGCGACGGTATCGAGAAAGCTGTTGTTGACTACGCAGCCGAAGTTGCTGCCGCTGCTAAAGTGTAAGGCACTTATGAAAAAGAAAGCACCTAGATTCCAAACGAATCAGGGTGCTTTTTTTTGAGAAAACCGTTTACAGTACCTATTTTAAGGCGACCGAATATAAAGGCCGTCTGAAAACAAAACAATAATAAACCGACACACTCTATCATTAATATTCCGACCGTTTGAAATTCAGACGGCCCAACTCCGACCGACGACATTCAAGAAAGCAAGGTATCCCATGACACAGCAAATCAAATACAAACGCGTATTACTGAAACTCTCCGGCGAATCCCTGATGGGTTCCGATCCGTTCGGCATCAATCACGATACCATCGTTCAAACTGTCGGCGAAATTGCCGAAATCGTGAGAATGGGCGTGCAAGTCGGTATCGTTGTCGGCGGCGGTAACATTTTCCGCGGCGTATCTGCACAAGCAGGCAGCATGGACCGCGCCACTGCCGACTACATGGGCATGATGGCAACCGTGATGAACGCGTTGGCACTCAAAGACGCATTTGAAACTTTGGGCATCAAAGCGCGCGTACAATCCGCACTGTCTATGCAGCAAATCGCTGAAACTTACGCCCGTCCTAAAGCCATTCAATATTTGGAAGAAGGCAAAGTTGTGATTTTCGCCGCCGGTACCGGTAACCCGTTCTTCACGACCGACACTGCCGCCGCATTGCGCGGTGCGGAAATGAACTGCGACGTGATGCTCAAAGCCACCAACGTCGACGGCGTGTACACCGCAGACCCGAAAAAAGACCCATCTGCAACACGCTACGAAACCATTACTTTTGACGAAGCCTTGTTGAAAAACCTTAAAGTGATGGATGCCACCGCTTTCGCCCTCTGCCGCGAACGCAAACTCAATATCGTGGTATTCGGCATTGCTAAAGAAGGCTCGCTCAAACGCGTGGTAACCGGCGAAAACGAAGGTACACTGGTTCACTGCTAATCATTGAAAGGCCGTCTGAAACAGCCGAACGGGATACATTCGGCTTTCAGACGGCCTTTTATTTTCAGTCGGTTGCGAGGGCAGTTCCCATGGCTTGAACAGGTTAAGGGCTTGCTTGATCATAGTGCCCAACCAACAATTCGATAACAAAAGGATACCCCCATGAATATCACCGTCTTGGCTGTCGGCACGAAAATGCCGCGTTGGGTGGATGAAGCCGTCGGCGAGTACGCCAAACGCTTCGGGCGCGATGTCAATTATGCGCTGAAAGAAATCAAGCCAGAGAAACGCGACGCGGGTGTGAATGCGGCTCAGGGCATGGCGGCTGAAGAAAAACGCCTGTTGGAAGCCATACCGCAGGGCGCGTTTTTGGTGGTATTGGACGAGCGTGGCAAAGCGCCGACTTCGGTCGAATTGGCGCAACACTTGAAAAGCTGGCAGCAAAATGGCGAACACGTCTGCTTTATTATCGGCGGCGCAGACGGTATGACCGACCGTTTGAAACAGCAGGCAAACATGATGATGCGCCTTTCCAGCCTGACCTTGCCGCACGGCATGGTGCGCGTTTTGCTGACCGAGCAGCTTTATCGCGCCGTTTCGATTTTGCACAATCATCCGTATCATCGGGAGTAGTCCGCTTTGAGTGCTGGGATAAGACGGTAATGCCGCCTTGTCGGTTAAAAGCAGGGTTGAACCTGTTTTCAGACGGCCTGATTTTTCCGCATGAATCCTTTATAATCGTTTCTTTGATAAATCAACATCTTTCGAGAGAACCCAAATGTCCGATTTCCGTCAAGACTTCCTCAAATTCGCTTTGGCACAAAACGTGTTGAAATTCGGCGAATTTACAACTAAGGCCGGCCGTCAGTCGCCTTATTTTTTCAATGCCGGTTTGTTCAATGACGGCGCATCGACTTTGCAACTGGCGAAGTTTTACGCCGAAGCCATTATTGCCAGCGGCGTGAAGTTCGATATGCTGTTCGGCCCAGCCTATAAAGGCATTATTTTGGCGGCGGCAACAGCGATGATGTTGGCGGAAAAAGGCGTAAACGTACCGTTTGCCTACAACCGCAAAGAAGCCAAAGACCACGGCGAGGGCGGTGTGTTGGTGGGCGCGCCTTTGAAAGGCCGCGTGCTGATTATCGATGATGTGATTTCCGCCGGCACATCTGTGCGCGAGTCGGTCAAACTGATTGAGGCCGAAGGCGCAACGCCTGCCGCAGTGGCTATTGCGCTCGACCGCATGGAAAAAGGTACGGGCGAATTGTCGGCGGTGCAGGAAGTCGAAAAACAATACGGCCTGCCGGTGGTTTCGATTGCCAACCTGAATGACTTATTCACGCTCTTGCAAAACAATGCCGAATTTGGCGGCTTCTTCGAGCCGGTCAAAGCCTATCGCGAACGTTACGGCGCGGTTTAAACCATAACATCATGCTCAGGTCGTCTGAAAACTGTTTCAGACGGCCTGAAGCATTGGCTAAAATATATTTTTGATTCAATACACTTACGGAAAATACTCATGCCTGCTTGTTCTTGTCCTCATTGTAAAACACCGCATTGGGTGAAAGATGCCCAGTTGAACGTGGCGCAGGGTTTCGTGGTCTGCACGCGTTGTTCGGGGATGTTTAAGGCCAAGGATTATCTGTCGGGCAACCTGCCGGCCGATCCGGCCCATCTGCCTGTGGCGGTAACGGATGTGCGCCTCGTACATAACATCGGTGCGCAAATTCTCAAGCATTCCAAACTCTCGCGCAAAGAAATTTCCGATTTGCTCAACAGCGCGCTCAAGGAAGAATCCAAAGCGGAAGGGCAGGCGGCGGTCAAAACGCGCAAGGACGGTTTCAACTGGACTTTGGCATCGCTGATTGCGCTGACGGTTTTGATTATGCAACTCTTTTATCTTGCCCTGCTATGAGTAACATCGCCCATTTTGTTGCCAGCTTTCGCGAAGCCGCGCCCTATATTCAATATTTGCGCGGTAAAACTATGGTGGTCGGCGTGACCGACAGCCTGTTGGAAGGCGAAACCTTGATTCGTTTGGCCGCAGATTTGAATCTGTTGGCCAGCTTGGGCTTGCGTTTGGTCTTGGTACATGGTTCGCGGCATTTGCTCGACAAATTGGCTTCGGGTCGGGATTTTGTTCCGAAATACAGCGGCAGCCGACGAATTACCGATGAAGCAACTTTGATGGAAGTGAAGCAGGTGGCGGGGATTATCCGCAGCGATGTCGAAGCCGCCTTGTTCAGCAGCGTATCCGCACCGCAACGGAGCAAGCCGCCGGTTATCGCGTGCGGCAACTTTATTACCGCCCGTCCGTTGGGCGTTATCGACGGTGTGGACATGGGCTATACCGGTACCGTCCGCAAAATCGACGCAGAAGAAATCCGTTTGCGCTTAGATGGCGGCGCCGTGGTGCTGATCAGCCCTTTGGGGCATTCGTACAGCGGCAAAACCTTCAATCTGAGTATGTGTGAAACCGCTCAGGAAGTGGCAATGGCTTTGCAGGCGGAGAAGCTGGTTTTCTTGACCGAAGAAGCCGGTATCCGTCGTGCCGACGGCTCTTTGGCCAATACTTTGTCTGTCGGTGAAGTGCAGGAGCTGATACACGATAATCCCGATGCGCCGGCCGATTTGTTGCATGCAGCGGTAGGTGCGTTGGAAAACGGCGTATCGCGGGTGCAGATTCTCAACGGCCGTGAAGACGGCAGCCTGTTGCGCGAGCTGTTTACCCGCGAGGGCAGCGGTACATCTATTGCCCGTGAGCCGTTTGTTTCCATCCGTCAGGCACGCAGCGACGACATTCCGCACATCATCGCCTTAATCCGTCCGTTGGCGGAACAAGGCATCTTGTTACACCGCAGCCGCGAGTATTTGGAAAACCATATTTCTAGTTTTTCCGTATTGGAACACGATCAAAACATTTACGGCTGCGTGGCGTTGAAAACCTTTTCCGAACCGGACTGCGGCGAATTGGCCTGCCTGGTGGTGTCGCCCGAAGCGCGTGATGGCGGCTACGGCGAATTGCTGTTGGAACATCTGTTTCAAAAAGCACGCGCCTTAAATATCAAAACGCTCTTCGCCTTATCCACGCACACGGGCGAATGGTTTGTCGAACGGGGCTTTCAGACGGCCTCAGCCGATGACCTGCCTGCCGAACGCCGGCAGGAATACAATGCCAACGGCCGCAATTCCAAAGTATTTGTTTATGACTTGCAGGCCGTCTGAAAAACTTCAATCTTATTATCCGTTTTTAAAAATTACTTAAATCTTATGTTGAAAATCATCTCTGCCAACGTCAACGGCATCCGTTCCGCCTATAAAAAAGGTTTTTATGAATACATCACCGCTTCCGGTGCCGACATCGTCTGTGTGCAGGAACTGAAAGCTCAAGAGGCCGACCTGTCAGACGATATGAAAAATCCGCACGGTATGTACGGCTACTGGCATTGCGCCGAAAAGCGCGGTTACAGCGGCGTGGCGGTGTACAGCAAACGCAAGCCCGACAATGTGCAAATCGGCATGGGTATTGAAGAATTTGACAGGGAAGGCCGTTTTGTTCGTTGCGATTTCGGCAAGTTGTCGGTAATTTCGCTGTATCTGCCCAGCGGCAGCAGCGCGGAAGAGCGCCAACAAGTGAAATACCGCTTTTTGGACGCGTTCTATCCCATGCTCGAAGCCATGAAAAACGAAGGGCGCGACATCGTCGTCTGCGGTGACTGGAATATTGCCCACCAAAACATCGACTTGAAAAATTGGAAGGGCAATCAGAAAAATTCGGGCTTCTTGCCTGAAGAGCGCGAATGGATAGGCAAAGTCATCCACAAACTCGGTTGGACGGATATGTGGCGCACACTTTATCCCGATGTGCCGGGCTATACATGGTGGAGCAACCGCGGACAAGCATATGCGAAAGATGTCGGGTGGCGTATCGATTATCAGATGGTTACGCCGGAGTTGGCCGCCAAAGCTGTTTCCGCACACGTTTATAAAGACGAAAAATTCTCAGATCACGCCCCTTTAGTTGTGGAGTATGACTATGTTGCCGAATAAGGTTTTTGGTAAATATGATTGGAATATAAACGGTAAAACCGGCGTAGGCGCGGCGTGGGTCGTGGCGGCATTTGTATTGCCTATGCTGGTGTGGGCGGTGTTTATGCTGGCGCGGATGTCCGGCTGGGTTGCGCCGACCAAGGCCAATCCGACATGGGCGTTGGTATGGCTGCTGTTTTCCCTGCCTTGCCTGCTGATTGCGGCCAAATGCTTTGCTTGGAAGGGCTGGCGGCTGGTGGCCAACATCGTACTTTGTCTGGCGACTTGTGCCATCCTCAGCGTGCCTGCCGCATTGCTGATTGCATTTACACTCAACGATTTGCTCAAATAGGCCGTCTGAAATGCAGAGCTTCGAACTCGAAGAAATGGCACTGTTTCTGATACGCGATGCGGATGAAGCGGAAATGTGGATAGACCGCTGGGCGGTCAGCTATCCGATTGTTCAAACTGCCGAAGCCGATAGTCGGCAAACCATTTCCGAATGGCAACACGCTATTCAGACGGCCTTCGACCATATTGTGAGCAAAAATATTGCCGTCGTGGCTCATGGTGCCGGTATATCCGCATTTTTGGCATGGCTGTATCAAGCCGACATCCTGACGCAAAAACGCCTAACCAATATTATTTTGGTCTCGCCGCGTCCAGAAGCTTTTCCCGAGGACGAAATCCATACGTTTCAACGTGTCCGCTGCCCTTGCCGTACAGCGTTGGTTATCGCCGAAACAAACGGCACGCCACGCGATTGGGCGCAAGAGCAGGCAAACCGGTGGAACGCTCGTCTGCTTCAATCGCCGCATTCCGGCCGGTTAAACGGCGTACTCGGCGGCTGGCAATGGGGTATGAAGCTGATGCAGGAAATGCTGTTGAATAAGTAGTTTAGAAATGTCTATTAATAAACGAAGGCCGTCTGAAACCGATATGTATTTCAGACGGCCTTTGTTTGCAAATATCATGTTAAATATAATTAAAAGAAACTATTCTCATTTCTTTTATGAAGCAATATAATTCGGTTGTTTCGTTAAATTGAGTATAAAAATGCAAATACCATTTCATTTGGCTTTATTACCCACGCTGATTATTGCTTCTTTCCCTGTCGCTGCCGCCGATACGCAGGACAATGGTGAACATTACACCGCCACGCTACCTACCGTTTCCGTGGTCGGACAGTCCGACACCAGTGTACTCAAAGGCTACATCAACTACGACGAAGCCGCCGTTACCCGCAACGGACAGCTCATCAAAGAAACGCCGCAAACTGTCGATACGCTCAATATCCAGAAAAACAAAAACTACGGCACGAACGATTTGAGTTCTATCCTCGAAGGCAATGCCGGCATTGATGCTGCCTACGATATGCGCGGCGAAAGCATTTTCCTGCGCGGCTTCCAAGCCGATGCATCCGATATTTACCGCGACGGCGTGCGCGAAAGCGGACAAGTGCGCCGCAGCACTGCCAATATTGAGCGCGTGGAAATCCTGAAAGGCCCGTCCTCCGTGCTTTACGGGCGCACCAACGGCGGCGGCGTCATCAACATGGTCAGCAAATACGCCAACTTCAAACAAAGCCGCAACATCGGTGCGGTTTATGGTTCGTGGGCAAACCGCAGCCTGAATATGGACATCAACGAAGTGCTGAACAAAAACGTTGCCATCCGCCTTACCGGTGAAGTCGGGCGCGCCAATTCGTTCCGCAGCGGCATAGACAGCAAAAACGTCATGGTTTCGCCCAGCATTACCGTCAAACTCGACAACGGCTTGAAATGGACGGGGCAATACACCTACGACAATGTGGAGCGCACGCCCGACCGCAGCCCGACCAAATCCGTGTACGACCGCTTCGGACTGCCTTACCGCATGGGTTTCGCCCACCCGAACGATTTTGTCAAAGACAAGCTGCAAGTTTGGCGTTCCGACCTTGAATACGCCTTCAACGACAAATGGCGTGCCCAATGGCAGCTTGCCCACCGCACGGCGGCGCAGGATTTCGACCATTTCTATGCGGGCAGCGAAAACGGCAGCCGAATCAAACGCAACTATGCCTGGCAGCAGACCGACAACAAAACCCTGTCGTCCAACTTCACGCTCAACGGCGACTACTCCATCGGCCGTTTTGAAAACCACCTGACCGTAGGCATGGATTACAGCCGCGAACACCGCAACCCGACATTGGGTTACAGCCGCACCTTTTCCGCCTCCATCGATCCCTACGACCGCGCAAGCTGGCCGGCTTCGGGCAGGCTGCAACCCGTCCTCACTCAAAACCGACACAAGGCCGATTCCTACGGCATCTTTGTGCAAAACATCTTCTCCGCCACGCCCGATTTGAAATTCGTCCTCGGCGGCCGTTACGACAAATACACCTTTAATTCCGAAAACAAACTCACCGGCAGCAGCCGCCAGTACAGCGGCCACTCGTTCAGCCCCAACATCGGCGCAGTGTGGAACATCAACCCCGTTCACACACTTTACGCCTCGTATAACAAAGGCTTCGCGCCTTATGGCGGACGCGGCGGCTATTTGAGTATCGACACGTCGTCTGCTGCCGTGTTCAACGCCGACCCCGAGTACACCCGCCAATACGAAACCGGCGTGAAAAGCAGTTGGCTGGACGACCGCCTCAGCACTACGTTGTCTGCCTACCAAATCGAACGCTTCAATATCCGCTACCGCCCCGACGCGCAAAATGATCCCTACACTTGGGCAGTCAGCGGTAAACACCGTTCGCGCGGCGTGGAATTGTCCGCCATCGGGCAAATCATTCCCAAAAAACTCTATCTGCGCGGTTCGTTGGGCGTGATGCAGGCGAAAGTCGTTGAAGACAAAGAAAATCCCGACCGAGTGGGCATCCATTTGAATAACACCAGCAACGTTACCGGCAACCTGTTTTTCCGTTATACCCCGACCGAAAACCTCTACGGCGAAATCGGCGTAACCGGTACAGGCAAACGCTACGGTTACGACTCAAGAAATAAAGAAGTGACTACGCTTCCAGGCTTTGCCCGAGTTGACGCCATGCTTGGCTGGAACCATAAAAACGTCAACGTTACCTTTGCCGCGGCCAATCTGCTCAATCAAAAATATTGGCGTTCGGATGCCATGTCGGGTAATCCGCGCGGCTATACTGCTCGGGTAAATTACCGTTTCTAATGAAATCAGGCAAAGGCCGTCTGAAAATAAGGCTATGATCTAAGCCATATTTCAGACGGCCTTTTATAAAGGCTGAAATAAAACTAAACACATTTTTTCACTCAAATTGAACACGCCTTCAACAAAATGCCATAAAATCCGCCCATTGATTTGAATGTAAAGAGATACCTATGAAACTGAAAACCTTAGCCTTGACCTCATTAACCCTGTTGGTATTGGCCGCTTGCGGCAAACAGGCGGAAACCAGCGTTCCGGCAGACAGCGCCCAAAGCAGCTCATCTGCTCCGGCAGCGCCAGCCCCATTGACTGAAGGCGTGAACTACACTGTATTGTCTACGCCTATTCCGCAACAACAGGCCGGCAAAATCGAAGTATTGGAATTCTTCGGCTACTTCTGCCCGCATTGCGCCCATCTTGAGCCGGTTTTGAGCGAGCACATCAAAACGTTTAAAGACGATACCTATATGCGCCGGGAGCATGTCGTGTGGGGTGATGAAATGAAACCTTTGGCACGTTTGGCGGCCGCAGTGGAAATGGCCGGTGAATCAGATAAAGCCAACAGCCATATTTTCGATGCGATGGTTAACCAAAAAATCAACTTGGCCGACACAGATACCCTGAAAAAATGGTTGTCCGAGCAAACTGCATTTGACGGCAAAAAAGTATTGGCTGCATTTGAGGCTCCTGAAAGCCAAGCGCGTGCGGCTCAAATGGAAGAGTTGACCAATAAATTCCAAATCAGCGGCACACCGACTGTGATCGTCGGCGGCAAATACCAAGTTGAATTTAAAGACTGGCAGTCCGGCATGACCACGATTGACCAGTTGGTGGACAAAGTACGCGAAGAGCAGAAAAAGCCGCAATAAGTTGAAGGCTGAATGAGCAAAGGCCGTCTGAAAATAGGATTTCAGACGGCCTTTTATATTAGACGTTATAGAATAGATGGTTGCTAAAGCCTTATGGTTTTAAATTTGAATACAAAACAAAACGCCGTCTGAAACTTTTCAGACGGCGTTTTCTGTCAAATCGGCTTACAAACCCGGGAACATGCCTTTCATTCCCTTCATGCCTTTGGCCAAGCGCATCAGTTTGCCCAAACCGTTGCCGCTGAACATCTTCATCATTTGTTGCATTTGTTCAAACTGTTTGAGCAATTTGTTCACTTCCTGCACGGTCGTACCCGCACCCATTGCAATACGGCGTTTGCGGCTGGCTTTGAGCAGGGCAGGGTTGGCGCGTTCTTTTGGAGTCATTGAGTTGATGATGGCTTCTACTTTGCCCATCGCTTTTTCGGCCGTGCCTTCGGGGATTTGTTTCGATATTTGCCCCAGTTCGCCCGGCATTTTTGACATCAGGTTTTCCAAGCCGCCCATATTGCGCATCTGCTGGATTTGTTCTTTAAAGTCGTTGAGGTCGAAGCCTTTGCCTTTTTGCAGCTTTTTCGCCATTTTGGCGGCAGCTTCTTCATCAATACCTTTTTGAACGTCTTCAATCAGGGTCAATACGTCGCCCATGCCGAGGATACGGCTGGCAAGACGGTCGGGGTGGAAAGGTTCGAGGCCGTTGATTTTCTCGCCAACGCCGATAAATTTAATCGGTTTGCCGGTTACATGGCGTACGGACAATGCCGCACCGCCGCGCGAGTCGCCATCCATCTTGGTCAATACGACACCGGTTAGCGGCAGGGCTTCATTAAATGCCTGAGCAGTGTTCACCGCATCCTGACCCAACATGGCATCAATAACGAACAAAGTTTCAACCGGGTTGACCGCGGCATGAAGCGCTTTGATTTCGTTCATCATCTCTTCATCGATTGCCAAACGGCCGGCGGTATCAACCATCAATACATCGTAAAAATGTTTTTTGGCGTAATCAACAGCGGCAGTTGCAATCTCAACCGGTTTTTGGTTGGTATCGGATGGGAAAAAGTCCACGCCGACCTGTTCGGCCAACAGGCGCAGCTGTTCAATCGCGGCAGGGCGGTAAACGTCGGCAGATACCACCAAAACTTTTTTCTTCTGATCGTTTTTCAGCAGGCGGGCAAGTTTGCCGACGGTTGTTGTCTTACCGGCACCCTGTAAACCAGCCATCAAAACAATGGCAGGCGGTGAAACCGATAAGTCCAGCGTTTTGTTTTCCTTGCCCATCAATTCGACTAAGGCTTGGTTGACCACGCCAATAAAGGCTTGGTCAGGCGTCAGGCTGCCGACGACTTCTTGGCCAAGGGCCTGTTCTTTGACTGTGTTGACGAATTCTTTAACGACGGGCAATGCAACGTCGGCTTCCAACAGGGCAAGACGAACCTCGCGCAAGGCTTCTTTAATATTGTCTTCGGTCAGCGTTGATTGGCCGCGAATATTTTTAAGTACCTTGCTGAAGCGGTTGGTCAGGTTGTCTAACATACTTATCCTTGATAATGAGAATAGCTGCCCAATACAGGGCATTCTTTGTTAAAATAAAATTCGGATTATTTTACACGATAGTCCGAAGTTATGCTTCAAGAACACAAACACGCACACCAAGGCCGTCTGAAACTCGGCTGGGTGTCCATCAAGTGTTCACATGTCTATTGAGAAAGATATTTATGCCGATTGTCTTAATCTGCCTTATGCTGGTGTATGCCGGATTGGGCGCATTTTCCTGGTTGCAACATAAAAAGCACAATAATAAGTCTTACCCGCTGAAAACCGAGCTGCTGATTTTGAGCGGCGCATTATTGGTACATGGCGCAGCATTGATGTTCCCTGTATTGCAGGATAGGGTATTAATTACCGGTTTTGGTTATTCGCTCAGTCTGATAGTTTGGCTGATGCTGATGATGTACTGCTTAGGCAGCTTCTTTTATTGTCTGCGCGGTGTGCAACTCTTATTGTATCCCTGTGCCGCATTGACTTTATTGTTGGGTTTCCTTTTTCCGGGTGATTTTTCAGGCCGTCAAATTGTAGACTTATTGCCGTTGTCGCACATCGCATCATCATTGCTCGCATACGGATTGTTTGGCATCATTACCTTATTTGCCATCCTGATCCTTTTGCTCGACCGCAATCTGCACAAACGCCGTTTTTCCGCATTGGTCAGCTTCTTGCCGCCATTATTGAGTTTGGAAAAACTCATGTTCCAAGGTATGTGGGCAGGATTCGTTTTATTGACCTATTCCGTAATCAGCGGTACGTTTTTTGCAGAAACCGTTTTCGGCAAGCCGATGACCTTCACGCATAAAACCATCTTCAGCATTATGTCGTGGCTGATTTATGGCGCACTATTGCTGAAACACAGTATGACCGCATGGCGCGGCAAAAAAGCCGCCGTTTGGACTATTGTTGGATTTGTTAGTCTGATTTTTGCCTATGTGGGCAGTAAATTCGTCCTAGAAATTATCCTCCAACGTATTGGATAAATAGAAATCATGTAAACAGGCCGTCTGAAAGAGCATTTCAGACGGCCTTTAGTTTGTATTTTTTTGTATGTATTGGATTGTGTAGGAAGTTTGTTGGGGTTTTTTATAAAATAAAAGCCCTGTTAAAACAGGGTGGTGGTTAAATTTCTAGAAATAATTTTGCGAAAGGTGTTGACTGGTTTTGCTGGAGGGCGTATAGTTCGGTTCTTCGCTGCTGACGCGGTGAAGAAAACGAAGCAGACAGTATAACACAGTTAGTTA
>NZ_JBQCWS010000006.1:0-102103 GCF_051957155.1 Neisseria sp. P0019.S002 | reverse complement strand
AGATCAAAGTTAATTTCAGCGAAAACTATATTGCTCACAAAATCGCCCATGCTGTAGCAGGCTGTGCAGCTGCTGCTGCGGCACGACAAGGCAAGTGTCGTGATGGTGCAATCGGTGCAGCTGTTGGAGAAGTGGTTGGTGAAGCGCTATTGGGTGGACGTGATATCAATAGTTTCGAGCCAAATGAACGCGAAAAGGTTAGGCTGAAAATTACTAACTATACCAAGGTGATAGCTGGTAGTGTAGCTGCTCTGTTTCAGGGTGATGTAAATGCAGCAGCTAATACGGCAGTTACTGCAATTGAGAATAACTTATTGAGTCCAAATGAGTATGTTAGACGTAATAAGTTGATTAAGAAGGCGGAGGAAAGCTGGGGAAGCCTTACAGAGGCAGAAGCTCGTCAACTTGTCTATTACATAGAAAAAGACCGCCGTTCGGATATTTTATTGGTTAAATATCAAAAAAATCCTAACAGTTTGACTGCGAATGAAAAATATGAGCTTGCAATGTATATCAATGATGCTTCAGGTGGTAATGCATCTAGAGCGAATGCTATATTACGTGGTCGTGGGCGGATGGATATTCCTACAAAGGAAGCTTTGAACAATGCACATCGAGCATTAAGTCGTTATGATTCTTTTGATTATAAAGCAGCGGTTGCTGCTCAACCTGCGCTTTATTTATTAGGAGGGCCAGCTGGTTTTGTCGTTAGAGGTGGTTCAGCTCTAGCAGGAGCCTATAAGGTTGAACAAGGGGCAGAGAAGATTGCTAAGGGCTATTACCGAAATGGGGTAGTTGAAATTGTTAATGGTGTAATCATGATTGCTCCTGCGGTTATCAATAATGTTCCAAGAGTTCAAAATCCTCCAACTATGTTGAAGTCAACCGCAACAGGTGCAGCGGTAAGTGGTACTTTTAATGCAGGTTCTCAAATAGCTGCTTGTATCTCCCAAGGTCGTTCAAATTGTGTGACTGAGGTTGATCCAAGGAATGTAGTAGCTGCCGCAGCTGTAGGAGGTCTTACAGGTGCAGCAGGACACAGTATGTTCGAAAAAGCAGGAGTTCCTCATGTAAACCCCATGAATTTTTTAGGAAGCAAGGCAACTCCAGAGGGAACAGTAATTATGTTTAATAAACTATTTGCAGGTATGGCTACGAGTCAAGCTGTTCAGGCTGGTGTTAATTCTTCAAAAGAATCTAACAAAAAATTGGAAGAGGAAGGGAAAAATAAAAAGAAATAAGATATAAGAAAGTATTCATAGATTGTGAATTAGGAGTTTTGATGAGTCCTTCTAAAAATCTAAAATGTTAAAGTAGTCTTATGCAATGTACTATTCTTAATAAATATTTTGTGCTATGTAACCATATATTATATTTGAAGTATTTCTAATGGATATAATATTGAAATTATAGTTTGTTAAGATATTTGTATTTTAAGATGTTTTAGTAAAATTCATTTATTTTAAATAAAGAATTAACTCCTTCTAAGTGTTCTATATACTTGAATGTAAGTTTGTTATTGGGCTGTCTGAGGAATATCAGACAGCTTTTTTATATTTTAAGGGTTAAGAATCATTTCATTGTCGATGTTGTTAATAATATATGCCTTTTTTCTGGTTCTGTTGTTCTTTGAGAGCTAAATCTAATAAAATTTTAGTATTTTTATATGTAGTTATTTGTTTCGTATATTGAATTCTTAAGAAGAAGATTGCTGATTTTTACTTAATCGGCAAGGATCTCAGTTCGTTAAAACGGCAAAACAGGTTGAAATCTATGCGGGTGATGAGGCTGTGTTCGGGATCGGAGAGGTTGTGCCATTGTCCGAGCAGGACAGCTTTGAACATGGACAACAGGGGATAGGCGGGACGGCCGCAGTGGTCTCGAAGGTAACGGGTTCTTTGACGATTTAGGTTTTATTCGATCAGTTGCCAATCAATCACCTGATCCAACTTCAATAGTGGGAAGCGGTCGATGTGTTTGGCAATCATGGCTTGGGCTGTTTGCTGGAAGAAGGTGCTCATGGAAAATCCCCTAAATGTTTTGGTGGGAATTTAGGGGAGTTTGGGGAGTTTTGCAAAGGTATCGATTTGTCTTTGAAAGGTGTTGAACCGAGTATGAGGCCTTTTTGGTGGTTGCCAGATTCTCAGCAGGAACGTGAGAAAATTCGTAAGGCAATGAAACCGTTGTCTGTCTTGGCAAAAGCCCGTGGTATAAGTGAGGAGTCAATTTTTAAACAGGCTTTGCTGAGAAATGATGGGAAAGAGTTGTATTTCTTGCCGTTTACCAGTACGCGAAACAAGGAATGGGTGGTAATCTTGAATGAACAGGCAGATTTTTTGGGTTATGCGCCGATTGATGGTTTTATCAAGTAAGAAAAGGCCGTCTGAAAGCTGGTAAGTGATGGTATAGGCTGTTTTTAAAAGAAAATATGCTGTCAGACTTTGCCTTTCTTTCGTCAAACTGATAAACTGTTTGCCATTATTTTTGACCGGGGCATAAATTTTTCATGAAAGACGCAGAGCAGAGTAGTTGTTATACCGCTTCTTTCCCTTTATTTATGCCCGAAATTTGGCAGTCTGTCCGTTTTAAGCGGAACGGCTGCCTTTTTGTATTTTAAAGGAACGCAATCATTATGGATTTCAGTTGGTTGGCCGAGCCGCATACTTGGATAGGCTTTGCCACGCTTCTGGTTTTGGAAGTTGTTTTAGGTATTGATAACCTTGTTTTCGTAGCGATTTTGGCAAACAAGGTCAAACCGTTGCAACGGGATAGGGCGCGGATAACGGGCTTGGGTTTGGCTGTCGTTATTCGGATTTTCATGCTGGGCTTCATGGCACACATCATGACACTGACGCGTCCTTTGTTTGAGCTGGGCGGCCTGGAGATTTCCGGTAAAGACATGATTATGTTTGCCGGCGGTATTTTCCTGCTTTATAAAGCGACTACCGAGCTGCACGAACGCCTTGAAGGCCACAATCAATTTGCGGTTGCTGAAGGACAGAAAAAGCATTCTTCTTTTTGGGGTGTTGTGGCGCAAATCTTGATTTTGGATGCAGTTTTCTCTATCGATTCTGTTATTACGGCAGTGGCGATGGTGGATCATATTGTGGTGGCAATGGGGGCGGTTGTTGTGGCGATGACTGTGATGATTTCTGCCAGCAAACCGTTGACTGCATTTGTGGACAAGCATCCGACCGTTGTAATGTTGTGTCTGGGTTTCTTGTTGATGATTGGTTTTAGTCTGATTGCGGAAGCCTTCCATTTCCATATTCCGAAAGGCTATTTGTATGCGGCGATCGGCTTCTCGATTTTGATCGAACTGTTTAATCAGGTTTCGCAAAAGAATGCCCGCAAAAATGACTACATCAGCACTTCTTGGCGTAAGCGTACCGCTGAAAATGTGTTGGGTATGATGGGTATCCGCGAAAGCATTTTGGCAAAAGCAGGCGATAATGGTGGCGATGACGAGCATTTTGAAGAAAACGAAAAATCCATGATTCGCAGCGTGCTGACTTTGGCGGAACGCCCGATTATGGGCGTGATGATTCCGCGTCGGGAAATCGAGAAATTGGATATTTCCCAAAGTCGGGAAGAACAAAATGCGCAGTTGAAAAATACGCCGTATAGCCGTTTGTTGGTTGTCGGCAAGGCAGGTGTAGATGAGCCTTTGGGCTATATCAGTAAAAAAGATTTACTGAACCAGCTGCTTGAATCGGGAGAAATCAATATTCAGACAGCCTTGCGCCAGCCATTGATTTTACCGGACAGTACGACGGCGTTGAATGCGATTGAATTGTTCCGTCAAAGCAGCGCAGATTATGCGTTGGTGGTGGATGAGTTTGGCGCGGTGTTGGGTATGGTGACCATGAAAGATTTGTTGGAAACCATTGCCGGTGAGTTCCCTGAAGAGTTTGAGCGTGAGGAAGAAGAAGCTGCTCCAGCCAGTCAGGATGAAACGCTGTCTGTGGATGGTGCATTGGAGTATGTGGAATTGGCTTCTCAGTTAAATCTGCCTGCTCAAGAGGAAGACGCGGACTTTCATACCGTTGCCGGCTTGATTATGGAAGAATTGCAAAGTATTCCTGATGTGGGCGATTTCATCGATTACCATGGTTGGCGTTTTGAAGTGGTTGAGAAGGACGGACAACGTATTGCCCGTGTGAAAATCAACCGTTTGCCGGAAGAAGAATAAGTAAAGGCTAATATAGTAAAGGCCATCTGAAAATGTTCAGACGGCCTTTTTATTGATTCAACTTTAGTTGCCGTAATGTCCTGAGCCTAAGATTCGGTGTGAATGTGCGCCGGTTGCATGGTGGGGATTGCTCGGAACTTGATTGCACCAACAGGCGGCAAGCCAGGCAAAAGCGGCGGCTTCGACCCATTGCGGATCAAGATGGAGCTTAGCTGTGCTGTGCAATTTGGTGTCGGGAGAAAACAGGGTTTCCAAGTCTTGCATTAACACCGGATTGCGGATGCCGCCGCCGCAGATATAAAGATGATGAATTGCCGGAGCAGCTTGTTTGGTCGCATCAAAAATGGTTTGTGCGGTATAAAAGACCAATGTGCGTATCACATCTTCCGGCTTTTCATTACCTTTCAGATGGCCTTGAAGCCAGCTTAGGGAAAACAACTCTCGGCCTGTACTTTTGGGATAAGGGCGGCTGAAGTAAGGATGGTCAAGCAGGTTAGTGAGCAGGTCGGGGAGGATTTTGCCTTGTGCGGCTTTTTCCCCGTTTTTGTCGTAAGGCTGCTGCCAAATATGTTGCATCCATGCATCCATCAACATATTTCCAGGGCCGGTATCGAAGCCGAAAGAAGGGCTGTCGGGCGGGAGGATGCTGATATTGGAAATGCCGCCAATGTTGAGTACGGCGCGGGTTTCATTCGCATCTTGAAACAGCGCTTCGTGAAAAGCGGGGACGAGGGGCGCACCTTGACCGTTGCAGGCAAGGTCGCGGCTGCGGAAGTCGCCTACCGTGAAAATGCCGGTCAGTTCGGCTAACAGGGAGAGGTTGACCAGTTGAATGCTGTAACCGTGTTCAGGCGCATGGCGGATGGTTTGTCCGTGGCAGCCGATCGCGGCAATGTCTTTGGCCGACAGGTTTTGTTCTGCCAATAGTTGTTGGACGGTTTGGGCGTATAGGCGGCTGAGTGTTTGCGCCAGGATATTGCTTCTGTGCAATTCATTTTCGCCTATGTCTTGCAGTGCCAACAATTCTTGGCGCAGGCCGTCTGAATAGGGTAGAAAGCTGTGGGCAACGGCTCGTTGCCATTGCTTGCCCTGCATTTGAATCAGTACGGCATCGGCACCGTCCATGCTGGTTCCTGACATGATGCCGATATAGTATTGGGGTTGCATTTCGGTTACAGAAAGAGAAGGTAAAACGACATTTTAACGCCTTTTGACGTTTTTACGGGAATTTCGGCATTTAATGTAAATAGTTGGTGCAAGAAAGATTACAAAAAGGTTAAAATAACGCGACTCAACATGTTTTCCAAAAGGAAACTTTCCATGGCTCAAACTCAGTCGAGTGCGAACTTGAAACTGATTAATACGGTTTTTGCCGCTATGCTTGTGAGCATGGTCGGCTATTTTATTTATTGGGGTTTGGGTTATACCCACTACAACCACTCCGGCCTGTTTATCCTTGCTACCTTTTTCGGCGTCTTCATGGCGTTTAATGTGGGTGGCAACGATATTGCCAACTCTTTCGGTACAAGTGTCGGCTCCGGCACATTGACCATTCCGCAAGCTTTGCTGATTGCGGCAGTATTTGAAGTCAGCGGCGCAGTGATTGCCGGTGGCGAGGTAACAGATACCATCCGTAAGGGTATTGTCGATTTGAATGGCATGCATCTGGATCCGATGCAGTTTGTCTTTATTATGATGTCTGCGCTTTTGGCTGCGGCATTGTGGCTACTTTTTGCATCGCGCAAAGGTCTGCCGGTTTCTACGACACACGCCATTATCGGCGGTATCGTCGGTAGCGCCCTGTGTATGGCAGCATTGAACGGTGTGGATTCTGTTGCGCTGATTCAATGGGACAAGTTGGGCGAAATTGCCTTGTCTTGGATTTTGTCTCCGGTTTTGGGTGGCATCGTTTCTTATCTGTTGTTTTCACGAATTAAGAAAAACGTTTTGGACTACAACTCTTGGGCCGATAATACGCTCAAAGGCATCAAGCTGGAGAAGAAAGCCTATAAAGAAGAACACCGCCTGTTTTTTGAAGCCTTGAGTGAATCTGAAAAAGTCGAATACGCTACCAAAATGGCGCACGATGCCCAAATTTATGATGAGCCGGACTTTGATCCTGAAGAATTGCAGTCTGAGTATTATCGCGGTCTGCACCGCTTTGACAGCCGTAAGGGAGAAGTTGATTCTTACAAAGCCCTGCATTCCTGGGTGCCGTTTATTGCTTCTGTTGGCGGCATGATGATTGCGGCCATGTTGATTTTCAAAGGTCTGAAAAATCTGCATTTGGGCATGAGCAATGTAAACAGCTTCCTGACCATTTTCATGATCGGTGCGGCTATTTGGATGGGTACGTTTGTATTTGCCAAAAGTTTGAAACGCAAAGATTTGGATAAATCGACTTTCCAAATGTTCTCATGGATGCAGGTATTTACCGCTTGCGGTTTCGCATTCAGCCATGGTGCGAACGATATTGCCAATGCGATTGGTCCGTTTGCCGCGATTATGGATGTGCTGCGTACCAACAGCATTACTGCTCAAAACGCCGTGCCGCCGATTGCCATGTTGACTTTCGGTATCGCTTTGATCGTCGGCTTGTGGTTTGTCGGTAAAGAAGTGATTAAAACCGTAGGCACCAGCTTGGCAGAAATGCACCCCGCGTCAGGCTTCTCAGCCGAGCTTTCTGCCGCCGCCGTCGTGATGGCCGCATCATTTATGGGCTTGCCTGTTTCCAGTACCCATATCTTGGTGGGTGCAGTTTTGGGTATCGGCTTGGTTAACCGCAATGCTAACTGGAAATTGATGAAACCGATTGGTCTTGCTTGGGTTATTACCTTGCCTGCTGCTGCCGTTTTGTCTGTTGTCAGCTATTTGGTTTTGCAAGCTGTGTTTTAATTGATTATTTAATTTCAAAAGGCCGTCTGAAAGATAGATTTCAGACGGCCTTTACTTATTTTTGTAAGGGGTAGATTTTAGTTTGTTTTAGCGATGCATAAATCATGCTGTTTAATGTTTACACTGATACAAGAATAATTAAGGTAATAGAGAAATACCTTATTGGGAATATTTTAGAAAAGATTTTTGGTTTCAAAACTTGGCTTAGTGAGGGCAAGCAAAGCTATTTTTAATCAGCCTACTATAAGGTTAAGGCAATAAAAGAGCCCCAATTCATCGACGTTAAAGATGTCGTATTGAATTGGGGTCTCTATTTATTTAGTGCAAGCCTTATCAAGCCGTCTGAACATTATTCGGCAGCTTTGTTGGTCTCCGCTTGTACAGGAGCCGCTTCTGTTTCAGCGGTAGCCTTAGCGGCTTGGCGTTCGGCTTGTGCAGCCAATGCCTGTTGAACGGCTGGGTGCTGTTGGGCGATGGTTTGTTCTTCTGCGCTGACTTCGCCTTTGAAGCGGTTGTTCAAGTCAAAACGTTTGCCGCCGCGAGCTAGGGCTTTCAGATAGCGCGGACGGCGGCAGTGGTTAGCCAGTACGCGTGCAATCAGTGCAGGGTCGTATTGGGGTAGGGCGGCAACCAAGTCTTGGTCGATGCCGACGGCCAACGGTTTGAATCGTTTGAAAACATCATATTTGCCGTAAATGTGGTCGGCAATCATGTCTGTCTGTTTTTTCTTGCTCATGGTTTGGACGGCAGATTTCAGCGCAGCGCCCAAAGCGGTTTCTTGTGCCATTGCGGTTGTATTCCTCTAATATAAATCCGTATTTTCGTCATACGGCAATAAGGTGCTATTGTAGTATAAAGACTGTGATTTGGCTAAATTTTTCTGAGAATATTCAGAAATAAACGGTTATTTTTCCAATTTGGCAATGTCCGGTGTATTAACCTGAACATCGGCATTTTGCGCACGATGGCGTAAGGCGTGGTCGATCAAGACCAATGCCAGCATGGCTTCTGCAATCGGAGCGGCGCGTAATCCGACGCAGGGGTCATGGCGGCCGTGTGTGGCGAGTTCGATGGGGTTGCCTTCTATATCGATGCTGCGGCGCGGTGTGGCGATGGAGCTGGTCGGTTTGATGGCAATATTTACATGAATGTCTTGTCCGGTGCTGATGCCGCCCAAGATGCCGCCTGAGTGGTTGGATAGAAAGCCTTGAGGCGTGAGCTCGTCGCCATGCTCGCTGCCGCGTTGCGTTACGCTATTAAAACCTGCACCGATTTCAACGCCTTTGACGGCATTAATGCCCATCATGGCATAGGCAATTTCTGCATCGAGGCGGTCAAAAACCGGTTCGCCCAGGCCAACAGGGACGTTGGCTGCTTCGATATGAAGTTTTGCGCCGACAGAATCCAATGATTTGCGCACGCTGTCCATATAGTTTTCCAAGTCCTCAATTTGGCTTTGGTTGGCGGCAAAAAAAGGGTTTTGGGAAATATATTCGTAACCTTCAAACTGGATTTCTTTTTCGCCTACTTGGGTAACGTAGGCGGTAATTTCCGTGCCGAATTTTTCTTTTAGCCATTTTTTAGCGACTGCTCCGGCGGCAACGCGGGCAGCGGTTTCGCGGGCGGAACTTCTACCGCCGCCGCGATAGTCGCGTGTACCGTATTTGTGCCAGTAGGTGTAATCGGCGTGACCGGGGCGGAAGCTGGTGGCGATATTGCCATAGTCTTTGCTGCGTTGGTCGGTATTGCGGATCAGGAGGGCGATGGGTGTGCCGGTGGTTTTGCCTTCGAATACGCCGGAGAGGATTTCGACTTGGTCGGCTTCGCGGCGCTGGGTAACGTGGCGGCTGGTGCCGGGTTTGCGACGGTCAAGGTCATATTGGATATCCGCTTCGCTCAATTCTAATCCGGGCGGGCAGCCATCAATGATGCAGCCCAAGCCTGCGCCGTGGCTTTCGCCGAAAGTGGTAACGGTAAAGATTTGTCCGAAGGTGTTGCCTGCCATAGGGATACTCTTTTGAAATTGGGTTTGGAAATTTTTTGCTTGTTTGGATAATTCTCAGGCCGTCTGAACGGTGAAACGAGAATCTTTGATTTCGTTGTCACATCTGTTCAGACGGCCTTTTGAGATGACTGCTTAGTTCAATTTACCGTGGCACTGTTTGTATTTCAGGCCACTGCCGCAAGGGCAAGGATCGTTGCGGTGAACAATCAGGCCGTTTTGTGCAAGCGCTTCAGGGCTGAAGTCTGTGCCGTCAGGATCGAATGCTTCGGTAACCAAATCGGTTTGCGATTGACCGAGCAATTCTTCCATATCAGGCGCATCGGAGTGGACGGTTTGAACATCGCTGACGCTTTGTGCGGCAGTGTGGTCGTATTCGCTGTTGCGCTCGATTTGAACGGCGGTCAGCAAAGCGGCAATGTTTTGTTTGATACCGCGCCACAGATTTTCAAACATGGCGAAAGCTTCGCGTTTGTATTCCTGTTTCGGATTTTTCTGAGCATAGCTGCGCAGGTGGATGCCTTGGCGCAAGTAGTCCATAGCGGCGAGATGTTCGCGCCATTGGTTGTCGATAACTTGCAGCATAACATTGCGTTCAAAGTCAGACATAGCCTGTTTGCCGACCAATTCGACTTTTTCGGCATATTCGTCTTCGATACGCTTGATGAGGCGTTCTTTAATGTCTTGGTTGTCCAAAGTACTGTCTTCTTTCAGCCAGCCTTTGATATCGACATGCAGGCGGAAATCGGCGGCAAGTTGGTGTTCCAGTGCCGGAATGTCCCATTGCTCTTCCATGCTGTCAGGCGGGATGTGGTAGTCAACCAAGTCGCTGACAACGTCGGCGCGGATTTCGCGGGTCAAATCACTGACGTCTTTAGTCGTCAGGATTTCGTTACGTTGATGGTAAATCACTTTACGTTGGTCATTGGCAACGTCATCGTATTCCAAAACCTGTTTACGCATATCGAAGTTGCGGCCTTCGACTTTACGTTGCGCGCCTTCGATTTGACGGGTCAGCAGGCCGTGTTCGATGGCAACGCCGCGTTCAGGTGCCAGGCGGTTGAGGATGGCTGCGGCACGGTCGAGTGCAAACAGGCGCAACAATGGGTCTTCAAACGACAGATAGAAACGGCTGGAGCCGGGGTCACCCTGACGACCGGCACGACCGCGTAACTGGTTGTCGATACGGCGGCTTTCATGGCGTTCTGTACCGATAATGTGCAAACCGCCTGCGGCCACAACTTGGTCGTGTTCGGTTTGCCAGCCACTTTCAAGGGCGGAAATTTGCGCTTGTTTTTGCTGTTCGCTCAAGGTTTCATCTGCATGGATGGCTTCGATTTGATGTTTGAGGTTGCCGCCCAAGACAATATCGGTACCGCGGCCGGCCATGTTGGTGGCAACGGTAATCGCGCCGACTTTACCGGCTTGGGCCACAATCAATGCCTCGCGCTCGTGTTCTTTGGCGTTCAGAACGTTATGCGGCAGACCTGCTTCGTGTAACAAGCGGGAAACCAGTTCGGAGTTTTCGATGCTGGTTGTACCGACCAAAACCGGTTGGCCGTTTTTATGGCATTCGGCGATATCTTTAACAACAGCTTCAAATTTTTCTTCGGCTGAGCGGAAGATTTGGTCGTTGAAGTCTTTACGTTGGACAGGACGGTTGGTCGGGATGATGACGGTTTCGAGGTTGTAAATGCTTTGGAACTCGAAGGCTTCGGTGTCGGCCGTACCGGTCATGCCGGACAGTTTGCTGTACAGGCGGAAGTAGTTTTGGAAGGTAATAGATGCAAGCGTTTGGTTTTCGCGTTTGATTTCTACGCCTTCTTTGGCTTCAACGGCTTGGTGCAAGCCTTCGGACCAACGGCGACCGGCCATCAGACGGCCTGTGAATTCGTCCACAATCACGATTTCACCATCTTGAATGACGTAGTGTTGGTCTTTGTGGAACAGGGTGTGCGCACGTAATGCCGCCATGAGGTGGTGCATCAGGGAAATATTGGCGGCAGAGTAGAGCGAGTCGTTTTCCTGCAATAAGCCCATTTGGGTCAGGATTTGCTCGGCGTGTTCGTGACCGGCTTCGCTCAGAATAACTTGGTGTGCTTTTTCGTCCACCCAGTAATCGCCTTCGCCTTCTTCGGTTTCTTGGCGGATAAGGTGGGCCGGAACAGCGTCCATCACGCGGTAGAGCTGGATGTTGTCATCCGCTTGGCCGGAAATAATCAACGGCGTACGCGCTTCGTCGATCAGAATGGAGTCCACTTCGTCGACAACGGCAAAGTTCAATTCGCGCTGAACTTTGTCGTATTGGTCGGTAACCATATTATCGCGCAGGTAGTCGAAGCCGAATTCGTTGTTTGTACCGTAAGTAATGTCGGCACCGTAAGCGGTTTGGCGTTCGAAAGGTTGCAAATCGGCAACGATCACGCCGACGCTCAAGCCTAAGAAGTTGTACAACGGCTCCATAATGCCCGCGTCACGGGAGGCGAGGTAGTCGTTGACAGTAACGACGTGTACGCCTTTTCCTGACAATGCATTCAGGTAAACGGCAAGGGTGGCCACCAGAGTTTTACCTTCACCGGTACGCATTTCGGCGATTTTGCCGTTGTGCAGGACCATACCGCCGATCAGCTGTACATCGAAGTGGCGCATGCCCAATACGCGGCGGGATGCCTCGCGGCAGACGGCAAAGGCTTCAACCAAAATATCATCTAGCGTTTGTCCGTCAGCGAGGCGTTGTTTGAATTCGGCGGTTTTGGCCTGTAAATCTGCGTCGCTCAACGCTTTCATCTGTTCTTCGAGTGCATTGATTTTAGCAACGGATTTACGATATTGTTTCAGCAGGCGGTCGTTGCGGCTGCCGAAGATTTTCTTAGCAATGTTTGTCAGCATGAATAATTCCTGCGCCTTGATATAATAGTGGGCGAAATTGGGATTTTAACACAAGCGCTTGTATAACGCGGTAATGCTGTTTGAAATAAAGGTGGTTTTGCTGTATTTCAATTGTAATTGTTTGGTTAATTTACTGAAAGGCCGTCTGAAATATATGGATTTAGCACAATTGGGCAAGCGCGACCGCTTATTGGCGGGCTTGTTGCAACAATCGCAACAATGGCGGAAATTGGATGCAAAAATCAAAATGGTTTTGCCGATCAACCTGCATCCGCATTTTCAGACGGCCTGTATTGAAGACGGAAGACTGGTTTTGCTGGCCGCCAACAATATGGCTGCTTCGCGTTTGAAAATGATCCTGCCTGCCATGTTGCCCAAGTTGCAAGCATTGCATGATGGAATACGGGAAGTAGTGGTCAGGGTAGTCCCCAAGCCACCTACTCAGCCGAAAACCAACAGCTTGCGATTGAGCGAGGCTGCTTTGGACAGCTTCGATGCGGCTGCGGCCAAATTGGAAGGCAGGCATCCCGAATTGGCAGCGGCATTGGCAGAATTGGTACGCAAGCACAGCCGCTAAAATCATGCCGAATGAGATTATAGTTAATAAATGTTAAAACTTATTTCATTTGACCGATAGTATCTAATACTAAAGAAATACGACCTAAACAGTAACTGTTTTCTTTTAGGTAAACTGATGTAAACTTGGCCTGAAACTTTGATTTCGTGTGAAGTTTGTAGCAAAATAACGCCTGAATTTCTTATCACTCTGCGTGAATAAGTTTAAGTTTGGCATTTGCCTTTGTTAATATATTCGCGCGGGTTCTATTAATAGAACTTAACAAGACTCTCATCATTAGGAGATACATCAATGAAAGCTTATCTGGCTCTGATTTCCGCTGCCGTTATCGGCTTGGCTGCATGCTCTCAAGAAGCTGCAAAACCTGCTGAAGCACCTGCTGCTTCCGCTGCTTCTGAAGCTGCTCCTGCAGAAACTACTGCACCTGCCGATGCCGCTCCTGCCTCTGAAGCTGCTCCGGCTGATGCTGCCGCCGCTCCTGCTGCCGGCAACTGTGCAACTACTGTTGAAGCCAACGACGCTATGCAGTTCAACACTAAAGAAATCCAAGTAAGCAAAGCTTGTAAAGAATTCACCATCACTTTGAAACACACCGGTACCCAACCTAAAGAAAGCATGGGTCACAACATCGTCATCGGTAAAGCCGAAGACATGGACGGTATTTTCAAAGATGGTGCCGGTGCTGCTGCAACTGACTACGTTAAACCTGACGACGCACGCGTTGTTGCCCACACCAAACTGGTTGGCGGCGGCGAAGAAGCTTCCCTGACTCTGGATCCTGCTAAATTGGCTGGCGGTGAATACAAATTTGCTTGTACCTTCCCAGGTCACGGCGCTTTGATGAACGGTAAAGTTACTTTGGTTGACTAATCCGTCTAAAGCTCGAAAACAGACAGCCTGCCTTGCGCAGGCTGTTTTGTTATAATCTGGAAACATTAATTTAAGAATAAAACCTCAAAACCATGAATCCGTTTGAAACCAAAAGCGTTACTTTTGCCGAACCCATTGAAATGCTGTACGCCTGTCATGGTAAAGTGCGCCGTTTCTGCAGCCAGGTTGCCATGTTGTCGGACTATATTGCCGAAAACGGCTGCAATCAAATCGTTTTGCAAACCATCCGCCAGATTGCCCAATATTTTAATGTTGCCGCGCCGTTGCACCATGAAGACGAAGAAGAAAATTTCTTCCCGCTTCTATTGCAATATGCGCCGCAAGCTCAAGAAAGCGTTGACGAGCTTTTGCGCCAACATGTCAGCCTGCATAGTAACTGGGACGGCGTAGCGGCTGAGTTTGCCAAGCTTGAAGCGGATAACGCCTATATCCCTGATGCCGAAGCATTCAAACGTTTTGTCGCAGGATATGATGTTCATCTGGCGATTGAAGAGCCGCTGTTTGATATGGGCAAAACCTTTATCCCCAAAGAAAAACTGACCGAAATCGGCGAAATTATGGCTGCACGCCGCCGCAAATAAGGCCGTCTGAAACAATCGTCTCAAGGAATACACTATGCTGACCCCAAAAAGTTGCGATTTGTTCAATATCCCTTTTTTCCAGTTTTCCCAGCTTAAAAAATACCAGCCTGAAAGCATTCCGCAAATCAAGGCAGACTATAAAGAAAACTGGCAGGTATGGCAGCAGCTGATCCAGCAGGTTGCCGCCGAATTGGGTGCACCGTTTGCGCCGCCGCATATCGAACGCTGGTGTAACGGCTGGCAGGTTCGCGCTCATTTCTTTGCCTATTTCAAATACGAACAATATAAAAATTCCGCAGCGATTTTATCGATTTTGCTGAATCGCCGCCGTTTGAGTGTCAGCTTGGATTGGCACTGCTATAAAGCCGATGTTTCACCTATTGCGCTGCCTGATTACAACCGCTGGCTGGATAATTTTGATACTGAAAAATACGCTTCATTCGATATGTGGCACGGTGCGGAAAGCGAATATGACGATTATCGTACCGTCGCACAGCAAAGCGACGGCGATAGAAAGCTTCGAGACGACAAAGATTTCTTCTGTATCGGGAAGCACATCGAACGTGATGATTTAGGCAAGCAGGATGTCGCGAAATGGATAGTGGAAACAGTGGAAGACTTACTGCCACTTTATGAAGCTTGCCATGGAAAATAACTCAGAATACCGAAAGGCAGACGGCCCATTCAGTATCTTCAAATGAACTCAAGGCCGTCTGAAAATTATATTCAGAACGTTTCAGACGGCCTGTTTCTCAAAGTGAACAAATATGACCGAGACCCAATCCCTAGAGCTTGCCAAAGCGCTGATTTCCCGCCCGTCCGTTACACCGGATGACCAAAACTGCCAACAACTGCTGGCCGAACGCCTGCAAAAAATCGGTTTTGCCGTAGAGGAGCTTCATTTTGGCGACACCAAAAACATTTGGTTACGACGCGGTACGCAGGCTCCGGTGTTCTGCTTTGCCGGACATACCGACGTCGTGCCGACAGGCCCTGTTGAAAAATGGGATTCGCCACCGTTTGAACCGACCGAACGTGAAGGCTGTCTGTATGGTCGCGGCGCGGCGGATATGAAAACCAGCATTGCCTGTTTCGTTACCGCCTGCGAACGCTTCGTTGCCGAACATCCCGATCACCAAGGCAGCATCGCGCTTCTGATTACTTCCGACGAAGAGGGCGATGCGTTGGACGGTACGACTAAAGTTGTCGATGTGTTGAAAGCGCGCGGTGAGTTGATTGATTACTGTATCGTCGGCGAACCGACTGCCGTGGATAAATTGGGCGATATGTTGAAAAACGGCCGACGCGGCTCGTTGTCGGGCAATCTGACCGTCAAAGGCAAGCAAGGCCATATTGCCTATCCGCATTTGGCAATCAATCCCGTGCATACTTTTGCCCCGGCCTTGCTGGAGCTGACACAAGAAGTCTGGGACGAGGGCAATGAATACTTTCCGCCGACCAGTTTCCAAATTTCCAATATCAACGGCGGCACAGGCGCGACCAACGTCATTCCAGGCGAGCTGAACGTCAAATTCAATTTCCGTTTCTCTACCGAGTCCACCGAAGAAGGTCTGAGACAACGCGTCCACGCCATTTTGGACAAACACGGCGTGCAATACGATTTGCAGTGGTCTTGCTCAGGCCAACCTTTCCTGACTCAAGCAGGAAAACTGACCGATGTGGCACGCGAAGCCATTGCCGAGATTTGTGGCGTTGAGGCTGAATTGTCCACCACCGGCGGCACTTCGGACGGACGCTTCATCAAAGCCATTGCGAAAGAACTTATCGAATTAGGCCCGTCCAATGCGACCATCCACCAAATCAACGAAAACGTACGTTTGGAAGATATTCCGAAGCTGTCGTCAGTATATGAAGGTATGTTGAAACGCTTGTTGAAGTGAAAAAGGCCGTATAGGCTTTGAAAAACGATAGGGCGATATGATTCTTTTGCTCTTTTTGTTTTCTCTTAAGTTATCGATAATTGGACAAGGCAAAATATGATTACTCTGCCTTCTTTAAACGACCTTCCATCAAAGTGGAATGAAATCCGAGTGCAGTTGGAAACTGACTTGCCCGCCTCTCTCGAAGCCCTGCTGCAAGAGTGTCTTACTGAGCACGAAACCAAGCAGTTTGAGCAGGATTTTATTGACTGTATTGGTTGTACGCCTGAAGAATATGTCCGTATCCGCCGAGCTGTCCGACTGTTGGAAACGCGTTATCCTAATAGTCCGAACGAACTGACTGCGGCTGCGGTTGCCACGTCGTTGGGCGAGATGTTGGCGGTGTTCGGCAGCAAGGGTTTGTGTCTGTTGGAATTTGTCGGGCAGAAACATATGGAACAGGAAATCATGGCTGTCCAAAAAGCTTTGCGCGGGCAGTTTATTTTCCAAGAAAATGAGCAAACGCAACTTTTGCGCCAAGAATTGGATTTATACTTTCAAGGCCGTCTGAAAGTTTTTACAACGCCTTTGGAAACGATAGGCACGGCCTTTCAGCAGCAGGTGTGGAATGCGCTGCTGACTATTCCTTACGGCGAAACGCGCAGTTATAAGGAGCAGGCGCAACAGTTGGGTAATCCCAAAGCCGTCCGCGCCGTTGCCGCAGCTAACGGGCAGAACAAAGTGTCCATCCTGATTCCCTGCCACCGCGTCATCGGCAGCGACGGTAAACTGACCGGCTACGCAGGCGGCTTGAACCGCAAACAATCGTTGCTTGCCTTGGAGCGCGGCGAGGTTCAGACGGCCTTGTTTTGAGTTTTGATAGAGGATAAGGGGTCATGCTTCGAGCAGGCTTCGCACGTTAAAAAAATTGAGCAGCAGAAGGTCGGTGGAAGCCCGACGAAATCTGCATGGAGAAAAATGTTGGGCAATGCCCACACTAGAAAAAGAGAAATAAGACATGAGCCTGAAAAACCGCCATTTTTTAAAACTTTTGGATTTTACGCCGGAAGAAATTACCACCTATCTCGATCTTGCCGCCGAATTGAAGGCCGCTAAAAAAGCAGGGCGCGAGGTGCAGCGGATGAAGGGAAAAAACATCGCCTTGATTTTTGAGAAAACATCGACTCGCACCCGTTGCGCGTTTGAAGTGGCCGCACGCGACCAAGGGGCAGGGGTAACTTATCTGGAGCCGTCTGCCAGCCAAATCGGGCATAAGGAAAGCATTAAGGATACGGCGCGTGTTTTAGGGCGGATGTTTGACGGTATCGAGTATCGCGGTTTTGGACAGGATGTAGTGGAAGAGCTGGCCAAGTATGCAGGTGTGCCTGTGTTCAATGGTTTGACCAACGAGTTCCACCCGACTCAAATGCTCGCCGATGCGCTGACGATGCGCGAGCATAGCGACAAGCCTTTGAACCAAATTGCGTTTGCCTATGTCGGCGATGCGCGTTACAACATGGCCAATTCGTTGCTGGTGTTGGCTGCGAAACTGGGCATGGATGTGCGTATCGGTGCGCCGAAAAGCCTGTGGCCGTCTGAAAACATTATCAAGACGGTGCAGGCTGTTGCCAAAGAAACCGGCGGACGGATTCTGTTGACGGAAAATGTGAAAGAAGCCGTGAAAGGCGTAGATTTTATCCATACCGATGTGTGGGTCAGCATGGGCGAGCCTAAAGAGGCTTGGCAGGAACGTATTGATTTGCTGAAAGGTTACCGCGTTACCCCCGAATTGATGGCGGCGGCGGAAAATCCGCAAGTCAAGTTTATGCATTGCCTGCCTGCTTTCCATAATCGCGAAACTAAAGTCGGCGAATGGATTTATGAGACATTCGGCCTGAATGGTGTGGAAGTAACGGAAGAAGTCTTTGAAAGCGAAGCCAGCATTGTGTTTGATCAGGCAGAAAACCGGATGCACACGATTAAAGCAGTAATGGTAGCGGCATTGGGCGATTGAGTTTTGCGCTCAACGCTGCTTACCGCTTCATTTAATAGAGATTAAATAAAGGCCGTCTGAAAGAAAGACTTTCAGACGGCCTTGTTGTTTGATTGGGTTTATTGCCAAATCAGGACTTTGGGTTCGGGCGTTACTTGATAGCCTTCTTGACGCAATAGTTCGATTAGGCCTTTTTCGCTGGGTAAATGGGCAATGCCGACAGCAAAGAGGGTGCTTTGTTTGGCCGATTGCTTGCGGATTTCAGGCAGCCATGCCAAGTTGCGGCGGATCAGGAGGTCGTTTTTCAGCCAATCGGACATGGCTTTGGCGTACTTGGTATCAACAAGTTTGAGGGTGCGCTGTTCGGTTTCTTCCAAAAGTGGAATGAGTTCTTCAAAGCGGCCGTCTGAATAGGCTTGATGGAGTTTTTTGATATCTTCGGTTTCTTCTTTATTGGTTTTAATGCTGGCTTTCAGAAAGTTGAGCATGGTTTCTTCAGGCTGTGCTTTGAAGATCGCGGTAACATCGTCCAAGCTTTCTAATGAACCACGCGGTTTGTTGATATTGACTGCTGCGTTGGTCAGCAACATATCTGCACCGGTTTCTGCGCTATATCCTTGGGGAAATGCGTTGCCGGCAAAAACCAATGCTGCCCACGGGTGGAGTTTGTCGGCAATTCTGGCGATGGGTCGGCTTTCTTCATTTTTTGAATAGATTTCTTGTAAAAGACGGAAATCTGTTTTGCCAAGCTTGCGGCTAAGCGGTTCGGTACTCATGACTTCTTTGAAGTATTTTTGATACATTTTTTTCGTTTCCGGACTGCTGTCCGGCAATGCGTCAACTTCTGTGGTCAGTTGGTCGGTGGATTGCAACAGTTTGAGGGCATCGGAAGACAAAGTTTGATTGGTTTGTCCCATGTGGATGGTGCCGAGCAGATAGGAGTCTGGTTGGCCTTCTTTGCTGATTTTCCAAACATTGCTGGTCAGTTTAGGCTGATGCAAGTTAAGTTCGGCAGGTTTGTTTTCGGGTGAGGTCGAGGCGGGTTTGCAGGCGCCCAGGGCAAGGGCGGTCAATGGCACAAGCAGGCAGGCAAGCAGTTTTTTCATGTTTTTCCTTATTGTGGTGTGCGGTAGGCAAGGGCAATTTAGAAATCGAGCAGGTTTTGAACCGGATGTTCTCCCGTTTCGGGTTTTTCCATTTTGCGGTTGCGGATTTTGGCTTTCCTGAGGGATAGAAGGTGCATGACTTGATGCTTTTGGCTGTCGGTCATCTGGAGCCAGTACAAGCGCTCTTCCCGGCTGCGCAGGCAGCCTTTGCAATAACCTTTGGCATTGGCTTCGCAGACACCTATACAGGGACTGGGGATGGGGAAAAAATCGGGTTGTTCCATATTTTAAAAGCGTTTGAGACAAGAGACCGGACAAACCAAAATTGTAGACTGCATTCGTATTTGTCTAAACACGATCGGTGTATCCAGCAGGGTTCCTAATATCCAATTGAGTTGATCATTTCAATAAGTTCTAGGCATAAAAAACCTAAGAGAAACCATAAATATATTGCAGATTATATCTTGTACTGCAATGGTATCGTATCGATTCCAAATGGGGGAGCAAAGTGTACAGTAAGGTCTCCAAGATCAATTACGGTATGTTTGGCAGAATCATGTTTTAATACAAATCTAGAGTTCCTCTATATTTTGATTTTCAGACGACCTTATGCCCAGCTCCAACTATTTGCACTTTATGATTTAATCAGTTTACGCAAAGACTGGTTGTTGTATTTGATATCGGCAATCATTCGGTCGTATTGGTGCATTCTACGGAGCGAGCGGGTAATCAGATAGACCGAGAAAAAAATCAAACTGATGTTCATCAGACTGACCAGTACGAGCAAAGGCCAAACATCAACGGCCTCATACCATTTCGATGTCGCAATCAGCGCACTGAAAATAGACAAAGGGAGTGCGAAAACGGCAATACCCGTACGCATGATAGCAAGTGCCGTGCGTTTTTCAGCAAGGAGAAGCTGTACTTGATTGATGCTGAGGATATCGTTTTGCTGTTCGGTAACCATAGGATACGCGCCTATACAAATTAACTTTGAATTCTGATAAAGCGGAAAATATGGTTTTATGTTACCCGAAAGTATTGAGAATAAAAACAAGGTCGTCTGAAAATTTTCAGACGACCTTTTCCATTCCTGTTTATACAGTTTGCGAGTATTTGGCTTTGGTTTCTTTATGGCGCAGATGGTAGTCGAACACCATGGCGATGTTGCGGATCAGGAAGCGTCCCTTCGGCGTAACGGTCAGGCCGTGCGGTTTGAGACGAACCAGACCGAGGGTTTCCAGTTGCTTCATATCTTCCAGTTCCGCTACAAAATAGCGGCTAAACGGAATGCCGAACACGCTTTCGTAAATTTGATAATCAAGCGAGAAGCGGCACATTAAATCCTGAATGATGTTGCGGCGCAAAATATCGTCTTGATTGAGCTGGTAGCCGCGCATAATCGGTAGATGTCCGGCATCGAGTGCGGCGTAATAGGCATCGATGTCGCGCTCGTTTTGGGAGTAGGTGCTGCCGATTTTGCCGATAGAGGATACGCCGATTGCCACCAAGTCGCAGTCGGCATAAGTCGAGTAGCCTTGGAAGTTGCGTTGCAGGAAGCCTTCTTTGAGGGCGATGGAGAGTTCATCGTCAGGTTTGGCAAAGTGGTCCATGCCGATGAAAACATAGCCGCGCTCGGTCAGGGTTTGAACGCAATATTGCAGCATATCGAGTTTTTCTTCGCTGCCGGGGACGACATTGGTGTCGATACGGCGTTGCGGTTTGAAGATATGCGGCAGGTGGGCGTAGTGGTAGAGGGCGAGGCGGTCGGGGTCGAGGGACAAGACCGTGTCGATGGTGGTTTTGATGCTTTCGGTGTTTTGGTGCGGCAGGCCGTAAATCAAATCAACGCTGACCGATTTAAATCCGGCTTCACGCGCGGCATCGATGACTTCTTTGGTTTCTTCGTAACTTTGGATACGGTTGACGGCTTCCTGCACTTTAGGATCGAAGTCTTGAATACCGACACTCATGCGGTTGAAACCGAGGTTGCCCAACTTGAGGACGGTTTCACGGCTGACTTTGCGTGGGTCGATTTCGATGGAGTATTCGCCGTTTGGAATCAGCTGAAAGTATTTGCGGATCATGTCGAAGACGCGTTCGAGTTGGTCATCGCTCAGGAATGTGGGCGTACCGCCGCCGAAGTGGAGCTGCGCGAGCTGGTGTCTTCCGCCTAAATGCGGTGCCAGCAATTCCATTTCTTTTTCTAGATACTGGATATAGGCATCGGCACGGCTTTTGTCTTTGGTAATGATTTTGTTACAGCCGCAGTAGTAGCAGATGGTATTGCAGAAGGGAATATGGATGTAGAGCGAAAGGGGTTTGTTGAGCGCACCCATGTTGCGCAGGTTTAAAGCTTGGATATATTCGGCTTCTTTAAAGCCTTCATGGAAGCGGTCGGCGGTCGGATAGGATGTATAACGTGGACCGCTTGATGGCAAACTGGCAATCAATTCGCGGTCGAATTCCGGTAATTCATTGTTTGTGTTCGTGTTATTTGAGATGGGGATGATTTTCATGGTCGGGGCTTGTAGTATGAAGTAAGGAAATTAGGGAAAATTTTAGTCAAAATTTCGATAGTTTGGTAGAATGCCTCATAATGATATGCCGACTTTGACATGGGTCAATAGTTATTCGGCTTAATCAGGGATTGAGAGAACTAAGCAAATTAAAGGTGCGTTATGGCTACACACAATGCAACACATCAAATGAAAACCTTGTGTTCCACATGTTCTTTACGCGAGCTGTGTTTGCCTGTCGGACTGATGCCTAACGAATTTTCACAATTAGACGCGGTTATTCGTCAAAGCCGCCGTCTGAAAAAAGGTGAATACCTGTTCCGTGCCGGCGAGCCGTTTACCTCTTTGTTTGCCATCCGTGCGGGCTTCTTTAAGACAACAGTCGCCAGCCAAGATGGACGAGATCAGGTAACCGGCTTTTTTATGTCAGGCGAGCTGATCGGTATGGATGGGATTTGTTCCCATATTCACAGCTGTGATGCTGTGGCTTTGGAAGACAGCGAGGTATGCGAGCTTCCGTTTACACATATTGAAGAACTCGGTCAGGATATTCCCAGCCTTCGTTCTCACTTTTTCCGCTTGATGAGCCGCGAAATTGTCCGAGATCAGGGCGTTATGCTGCTTTTGGGCAATATGCGCGCTGAAGAGCGATTGGCAGCATTCTTGCTTAACCTGTCCCAGCGACTCTATTCACGAGGATTCGCCGCCAATGATTTTATCTTGCGGATGTCGCGTGAGGAAATCGGCAGTTATTTGGGGCTAAAACTGGAAACAGTTAGCCGCACCTTGTCTAAATTCCATCATGAAGGCTTGATTTCGGTTGAACACAAGCACATCAAAATCTTAGATGCGACAACCTTGAAGAAAATGGTTTCCGGTTGTTCGCACGCTATCTGAATCTTAGGCCGTCTGAAATATTTCAGACGGCCTTTTAACAAGAATTAAAGAATAATTGTTAAGTTACGCAAGTGATAGTCAGATATTAAATTGAAAAATCTTCAACAACCGGCGTGTACAGAATGCGGTCGACTACTTCTCTGGTCAGTTTCGGTGCAAACATCTGGATAAAGTCATACGCGTAACCGCGCAGGTAGGTATCCGAGCGTAAGGCTATCCAAGTGGGCGACGGTTCAAATAAGTGTGCCGCATCAATCAGCTGTAAATCTTGATCGACAACGGGATCGTACGCCATTTTGGCCATCAAACCAACGCCCAAGCCTAAGCGGACATACGTCTTCAACACATCTGTATCGGCAGCCGATAAGGCAACATCAGGTTGCTCAATATGCGCTTTATTAAATGTACGCGCGATACTGCTGCCGGAATTAAAAGCAAATTCGTAAGTAACCAGCGGAAAAGAAGCCAAATCTTCAAGGCTTAAAGGGTTGCGGCAGTCTAAAAGAGGGTGGTCGTGCGGAACAATGACGGCATGGTTCCATTCATAGCAGGGTAGTTTGCCCAACTCGGGGTGATCATCAATGCGTTCGGTAATAATTGCCAAATCTGCTTCTCCGCTGCTGACCATTTGCGCAATAGCAGAAGGGCTGCCTTGTTTGATGGTCAAATTGACTTTAGGGTAGTTTTTGACAAATTCCGCAACGATTTTGGGCAAAGCATAACGCGCCTGGGTATGCGTTGTCGCGATGGTTAGCGAGCCGCTGTCATGATCGGTAAATTCGCTGCCGATATTTTTAATGTTCTGTACATCGCGCAAAATTCGTTCCGAAATCTCTAACACGGCTTTGCCCGGTTGCGAAACGGAAACCACACGCTTGCCGCTGCGGATAAAAATTTGGATACCCAATTCTTCTTCAAGCAGGCGGATTTGTTTGGAAATGCCGGGCTGGGATGTAAAAAGCGCATCGGCAGCCTCGGAGACATTCAGATTGTGCCGGTAAACTTCAAGGGCGTAACGTAATTGTTGCAGTTTCATGGTAGCAGTATCGGATACGTTGTTATTGTGGATTTTGTGCGACAAACGGTCTGTAATTTAACATATTTTGCCCGGTTTTGCCCTGAGTTTTGAAAACGTTTGTTTTTAATGAAAATATCTTTTAATGATATGAAAACAGGAAATTCAGGAAAGAAGGGGGAAAGGGGTTTTGTTGTTTTTGTACAACTTTAGGTAGGTGAATTGTCTGATTTTGCCCTAAATTAATGACACAAGATTGATTTTTCGGCATGATTAACTACTAGGAAGCAGGCACTTCATGATTGTTTGAAGGCATCGAGTATTGACAGTTTGCCTTGCGCTTCTTTATAGTGCAACCTGATATATCCGATTTGCCGCTGTTTTGATACTGCGGCCTGTATATTGGTACTTTGCAGCGGTTGCTTTCCTAGTCCGCCGCATAACAATTTGATGAGGGAATAAAATGACCAAACAGCTGAAATTAAGCGCATTGTTCGTTGCCTTGGTTGCCTCTGGCACCGCTATGGCCAGCGAAGCGCACACCAAACACGGTTACACCGTAAGCAGCCAATCTCAAGAAATCGTCCGTAACAACTACGGCGAATGCTGGAAAAACAGCTACTTCGACAAAGCTACCGAAGGCCGCGTTGAATGTGGTGATCGTGAAGCAGTTGCTCCTGTACAACAAGCTCCTGAGTATGTTGATGAAACTGTTTCCCTGTCTACTAAAACTCTGTTCGGCTTCGACAAAGACAACCTGCGTCCTGAGGCTCAAGAAAACCTGAACGCTTTGGCTCAACGCCTGAGCAACGACAGCGTACAAACTGTACGTGTTGAAGGTCACACTGACTTCATGGGTTCTGAAGAATACAACCAAGCTCTGTCTGAGCGTCGTGCTAACGTAGTTGCTAACTACTTGGTAGGCCGTGGCGTTGCTTCTAGCAAAATCTCTGCAGTAGGTCTGGGCGAGTCTCAAGCTCAAATGACTGCTACTTGTGAAGCTGAAGTTGCTAAACTGGGTAAAAAAGTTTCTAAAGCTAAGAAACGTGCTGCCCTTATCGCTTGTATCGAACCTGACCGTCGCGTTGATGTTAAAATCCGCAGCGTTGTTACTCGTCAAGTTGCTCCAGGTCAAACTATCGAAGGTCAAGGCGAATTGCCTGCTACTGATGAAGGTTGGATCCCAGCTCCTTACAATGGCGTTCACGGTTACGCTAAACCTTAATCGGTTTTTGAAAAATGCCCTGCAATATGTAGGGCATTTTTTTTATGGTTTATATTTGAAGAGTCGGGGAATTCATGATTCAAAATAAAAGGCCGTCTGAAAGACTTATTTTCAGACGGCCTTTTATTAAGACAGATTAGTTTGGCTTGGGCCATTTCCATACGCAAATAGCGGCGAGTATTGTACAAATCAAAAAGATGGTACTGGATAAGCCGTGCCAAACGCCGAATGTTCCACCTACTAGGGACAGCAGCCAGTTATCCAGTCCGTACTTGTGTGCCTCGATAACCGGCGTAACCAAAAGATGATTACAGGCTAAGAGTAGCCAAAGTACTAAGATCCACCAAGATAGTGAGGCCAGTTGCTTTCTGAAAAAGGCATAGGCTGCGCCAAAAATAACTAAGCCACATAGTGCTGTAATGGCAAACAAAATGCCGGCAATTTCTCCTGCCTGCATTTTAGGTAAAAGACGGAATAGGATAGGTGCAGTAACATAGCCTGCTGTCAGCTGCATACCAAACCACATGGCGGCAGCGGTTTGGATAATTTTGTACAGTAGATTCATTATGCTTCTCCTGGGAAGATTTTATTTTCTTTGATTATGGTGTTTTTAGGTACAACAAAAGGCCGTCTGAAAATGTTTTCAAACGGCCTTTTGTTTATTTAGATATATTGTACGGCAATAATGTCATATTCACGCACACCGCCGGGTGCCTGAACTTCTGCAACGTCGCCTTCTTCTTTGCCGATCAGGGCGCGGGCAATGGGGGAGCCAACGTAGATTTTGCGTTCTTTGATGTCTGCTTCATCTTCACCGACGATTTGGTAGGTAACTTGTTCTTCAGTTTCCAAATCTTCCAGTGTCACAGTTGTGCCGAATACGATTTTGCCTTCGGCGTGGATTTCGGCAGGGTTGATGATGTGCGCCATAGAGAGTTTGTGTTCCAACTCGGCGATGCGGCCTTCGATAAAGCCTTGACGCTCTTTGGCGGCTTCGTATTCTGCGTTTTCAGACAAGTCGCCGTGCGAACGTGCTTCGGCGATGGCTTCAATGACTTCTGGACGTGCTACGCTTTTGAGGTGTTGAAGTTCTTGTTTCAACAATTCTGCACCACGGACGGTCAAAGGGATTTTTTGCATAGAGTTCTCCATGAAAGCATGATGATGCTTTTAAAATTTTATCCGGCCACGCGCGGTAGCCGGATTGGAAATAAAAATACAAGCCGCCAAAGCTTGGCGGCTTGATGAATAAATAAGTAATGCCTGTATTCTACCAAATTCTGCCGAAACCGCAATGATTAAAACGGATTTTCAGTAAAGTGTTGTTTTCTGTTCTATTTTGTTTTTTCAGACGACCTGAAAACTAAATATTGAAGTATTTTCAAAGCTGCATGGGAAAAACGGTTTCTTAAATGAATGGTTTTGATTAAAATGTTCGCTAATAATCCTTAAGGATTAGTCTTATCTAATTATATAAAGAGAATATATGGAAACAAAACCAACTTCCCAAAATGAACAACAGGCTAACCGCCGTTATTTGACTGTTTGGCGATGGCATTTTTATGCCGGGCTTTTGGTTGCGCCGTTTTTAACCCTGCTGGCTGTTACAGGGTTGGGAATGCTGCTATTTGCCAATATCACCGGTAAAGAAGGCGAACGCATACATGTTACGCCGCAGGCAGTGGTTCAGCCTTTGTCGGCTCAGGCTGAAGCTGCTAGACAGTTTGTGAATCCGGAAACTGCTTCTGTAGTGCAGTATATTGCGCCGCGCGCAGATGATATGGTGGCCGTATTCCGTGTGAACAACGACGATAAAGCCACTATGGTTGCCGTTGATCCTTATACGGCAAAAGTCGTGAATACAATGCCACGCGGTCAAGGCTGGTATCACACGATGGACGAAATCCACGGCGATATGATGATGGGTGCGACTGGTGACTACCTGTTGGAAACCGCTGCGTCGCTAACCATCATCATGATTGTGACCGGTATTTATTTGTGGTGGATAAAACAGCGTAGTCTGAAGGCTGTTTTTTTGCCTAAAGCAGGCAAAGGTCGTTCTTGGTGGCGCAACCTGCACGGTGCATTTGGCTCTTGGGTTTCTTTGATTTTATTGCTGTTCTGTCTGTCAGGTATTGCTTGGGCAGGTATTTGGGGCGGTAAAGTGGTTCAGGCGTGGAGCCAATTTCCTGCGGGTAAATGGGGTGTGGAGCCTAATCCGGTATCTTCTGTACCAACCCATGGTGATGTGCTGAACGACGGTAAATCCAAAGAAGTGCCATGGATTTTGGAACTGACGCCTATGCCGGTTTCTGGTACGACAATGGGCGAAAACGGTATTAATCCAAGCGAACCGATGACGTTGGAGACGGTTGACCGCTTTGCGCGCGAAATTGGCTTTAAAGGTCGCTATCAGTTGAACCTGCCTAAAGGTGAAACCGGCGTATGGACGCTGTCGCAAGACTCAATGAGCTACGATATGATTAGTCCGACTGCGGATCGTACGGTACACATTGATCAATACAGTGGCAAAATCCTGGCGGATATTCATTTTGACGATTACAACTGGTTTGGCAAGTTCATGGCGGCAAGCATTGCTTTGCATATGGGTACGCTGGGTTGGTGGAGCGTGCTGGCGAATGTTGTGTTCTGTCTGGCGATTATTTTTATCTGCGTTAGCGGCTGTGTGATGTGGTGGAAACGTCGTCCTTCGGAAGCGCGTGGTTTGATTCCTCCGGCACAGAAAATCAAATTGCCGGTATGGTGGGCAATGGCTGCGCCACTTCTGATTTTGGCTGTGATTTTCCCAACAGCCATTGCTGCAATTGCTGTTATTTGGATTTTGGATACACTGTTGTTGTCGCGTATCCCGGCATTGGCAAGATGGTTTAAATAACCGCCCGATGTGATTAAAGGCCGTCTGAATCTTTTGTTTCAGACGGCCTTATATATTACGCCTCAAGCAAGGGGTGTAAATCTTAGTTAAAACCCCTTGACAAATATTATTAACCGATATTTGAGAGGGGTCTAAAATGTCAATTTGTTTCTACACTATCACACCACAACCGGAACAAAATCCAGTTGCCTACATCGTCCGTCTTTTCTCCGATAAAAACGGCTATTCCAAGCTCATTAATACAAGAGCCTTCCCTGTAACTAATCCCCAAAATCCAAAAGCAACAGAAGAAACCGCTTCTTTATATGGCGAGTTATGCGTTACTGATTTCATGAATCAGGAGAATAACGCATGAACCGTTCAGCTTCAGCAAGCGCGGAACGCGCTCTTCCTTGTCTAAATAGTAACAACTGCATTGAGATTGAAAACTCTTTTGAAAACAAGGAAAACAATTTCCAGTAAATGCGGAAAAATTCGCTAAATCCAATGAAAACCTAAACGAATTTTCAACTTCGCACAAAAAGTCTGCTTCGGCCTTAGAAATGAATGTTCATCAATTCATCGAAGCTTTCGGAATTGATAACGTTGGTTTCCTAACTTTGACGTTTGCCGATGATGTTCAAGACGTGAAAGAAGCAAGCCGTCGTTTTCATAGCCTTAGAACAAACTTTCTGAAACGCCATTTTGAACACTATATCTGCGTTTACGAGCGCATGAAAAGCGGTCGTATTCACTTTCACTTAATCGTAAACACAAGACAAAACATCAGAAACGGCCTCAATTTCCGCCAAATTCAAGCTAAAAATTACTCAAGCGCGAATAAAGCCCTTCGCCAGCTTTGGGTTTTACTCCGTGAAAACATGGGTAAATATGGCTTTGGCCGTTCTGAATTATTGCCAGTTAAAACAAATAGTAAAGGCCTTGCCCGATACGTTGCCAAATACATTGCAAAGCATATCGATAGCCGTTTGCCTGAAGATAAAGGATTCCGCCTGATTAGAACGACTATTGACAAAAAGCACCTTTGGAAGATGGCAAACAGTAATTTTTCTTTTGTATCTGCTGGTTCTCGCAAATGGCGAGAACAGCTAAGGAAATGGATTAATCGCATTGACTCTTATTTAAAGTCCATGCCCCTTTATAAATTGCGTCCATACGAATCAATCCATCAGGACAACTACAATCACATTTTATCTGATTACCTAAGCCCAAAATGGGCATTTAAAAACCGAGAAACCATCGTAAATCTGATTTAAACAGAAAGGAAAAAACATGACACAAGAAACAGAACGCCGACAAGGTATGTTTGTTATCGCCTCTTTTGATCGAATGTTCACGCGTGAACGCAAAAACCAAGACGGCACGTTTACCAAGACACATTATGTCGGCCTGATTATCCGTAGCGAAACTGAAACGCGCCTTTGCGAAGTTCGCACCAAACACCCTGAAAAATATGAAGGCTATAAGCCTCAACAAATTGTATCAATGCAAGTATTCCCACGCGCATTTAAAGACAACATCTATTTTTCAGACGAAGCATAAACAAGATTCAAGGCTTTGCGGTGTGCCTTGAATTGACCCCGAAACACCGCAAAACTTTTTTTCAACATTAACTAAAGGAAAACAAAATGAAATTCCAAAATCTGAAAAACAAAGCGAAGTATGCTCTGGCAACTGTTGCCGTTTCTGCAATGTCTGCTCCGGTCATGGCTGATACAAACTTGCTCGATACCGCCTCTACAGAAATCGGCGCTTTGAAAACTGGCATTATCGCATTTGGCGCAGTTGTAGTTGGTTTGGCCGTTGTGATTGCAACTATTTCCGTTGCAAAACGAGTAATCAATAAAGCATAAGGTTTGATATGGGATATCGAGTAGGCCAAATCTGTTATGGCACGCAGATAGAAGCTCAAAATCATGTGATGTCCCAAGTCATACCGACAATCGATAAAGACGGGGTGTTAAATCACCCTGTCTTTATTGGTTCGGCATGGGAATATCACGGAAGCCAAGTAAAGCTCAACTTTCCGCAGTGCAATAATCAAGATTTTTATGATCAGGGTAGAGAGTTGGGACAGTCTATGCTATTTGCTTTTATAGGTTTATTTATTGTCGTAGTCTGCTTAAAAGTCGTAAAACTGGCCAATATGAAAAATGATGAATAAAAGGGAAAAGGAAAAATGAATGATACCAGAAGTTTATTTTATTCTCGGCGTTTCGCCCTATGTAGTCGCCTGCTTGTGCTTGTATGTTTTGGCACTCAAGTTTTAAGTCCGTTAACAGCGTTTGCAGAAGTCGGCCTTCCTCCGCCGGCACAACATCAAAACGCAGGCTTCCCAAGTGACCAAGCCTTGCAACGTCGTGGCTACGATCCAAAAACAGGCGTTTGGAAGGTTGATGTACAAAACAACGGCAAACCGACAATTACCAAAAACGGAAGTGATTTTAGTGGTAGTCAAGGCAAAAATGTAACGGTTACAGGCCGATATGGCGAAACTGGCACGATGAATACAACTGTTAATCAAAGAGTTGGTACAGGTAGGCTTCAAACTGTTGCAAATACAGTCATTGTTGCAAATGCTGTTAATAATTCTTATACAAAAAATTATGCAGCAGAAGCAGCAAAGGCGTTTAAGAACGGCAATTATTTACAAGCTGCTCATAATTCAATAATGACTTTAGGAGCTACTTTAGATGGTATTTTAGGCGGAGCAATCAGAGATATAGCTACAGGCATTGGCAATGGATTGAAAGAACCTCAACAGTATGAACAATCCCAACGCCAAGCAGAAGCCGAAGGCAACTATCAAAAAGCAGTAGCGCAAGCAGCAGCAAAAAAAGCAGCAGAAGCAGCGCAAAAAGCGCAACAACAAGACCAAAAGAAAAAAGAAGAACAGAAAAGAGAAGAAGAAGCCAAAGCAAAAGGGCTTTATGCTTATGATTTAATTCTTATGAAAACTTTCCAACCAAACATTTACAAATCTGAAGCTTCAACTACATATAAAAGTTACAAGGTTTATTCAAATAACTCTAATTTAAATATATATTCAAACGGTTTTATAACGAATGACAATTTTAGAAATGTAATTTCCACCGGTTTAGAAAATCCGTCAAAAATTAGTTTAGAAATTGGAAATCTTTCTCAAAACAATAGAATATATTACGAGCTTAAATCATACCCCGCAGGCAGTCCCAATATTCCCAATGCAGCTAAGAATACTGGTCAAGTAAATCCATCAGATTTCATGCTGACACAAAAAGAAATTTTAGACATTCTTAAGCGTATGCTTGAAAACGATCAGACAAATCATGCCGAATTGATGAACCAACTGGCAAAAATGGGCGTTATGAATCAATCTGCCGAGCCAAGCACATTTAGCCCTGATACCGCACTTAGTGCGCCCTATACCCCAGAAGGCAGCAGCACCCCACAACAAACAAGATTCAAAATGAATCAAGATGGCACTGTAGGCGTTGATTATGTGCCACGTCCAGATTTAAAGCCAAACAGTCCAGAAGCACCGAATAAGCCCGAAAAGACAACACCAAGCAGACAGGAGAGTCCGGACACGCCAAACGCACCCAATAGCCCTAATTCTCCCAATACACCCAATGAGCCGAACAGTCCGAATAGTCCAAACAATCAACAAACGCCAAAACAGCAAGAAAATGGCCTTTGTTCGCTGTTTCCAAACATCGCAGCGTGTGCAGATATGGGCGAGGTTGAAGCGCAAGAACCTGAAGTTCCCCAAAATACGATCGATATAGGCTCAATAAAACCAACTGACACCTTTAAAACAGACGGCGTTTGCCCATCTCCCAAAACATTTGACATGGGTATTTTAGGTACTTTTGAAATGAGCTATGAAAACGTTTGCTACATAGCTTCAAAAATCAGGCCAATTTTAATTTTAGTAACCATTATTAGCTGTGGTTGGGCTGCTTATGCAGCAGTAAAGGAATTGTGATATGTGGGCAAAGTTATTAACCAGCGTATTAACGACTGTTGCAGGAAAAATTATGTCAGCCGTAGGACTAAGTTTTATAACTTATGTAGGTTTAGATGCCCTTCAAAATCAGCTTATGCAGGCCGTATCCCAACAAGTAGGCGGTTTGACAGAGGATTCCTTGCAAGTGCTTTACATTTTAGGCATAGGGGTTTGTCTAAACTGGATTTTCGGAACATTCACATTTATAGCTTCGCTCAAAACAATGTCCAAACTGTCAGCGATAATGGCAAGTAAATAAAAGGGTAAATTATGCTTTATCTAATTACAGGTGTTCCCGGCTCGGGTAAAACCCTAAAAATGATTTCAGACCTTATGAATAGGTCAGATTTAAAAAACCGTCCGCTATATCTTGACGGTATCCCTGAAGTAAATGACAAAATTATTCCTAACTTGCCTATTCCAGAAGGCGAAAGTATGCAGACTTGGCACAAATGGGCGCCAACGGGTGCAATCCTTGTTATTGACGAATGTCAGCGCGTATTTAGGCCACGGCCAAGCGGTTCAAAAGTTCCCGATTTCGTAGCGGAACTGGAAACGCACCGTCATAAAGGCATTGATATATTCCTGCTTACACAACATCCGCGCCTAATAGACGTTAATGTACGCAGTCTGATAGGCCATCATTGCCACATTGGCAAAACCAGTTTGGGCGTGCGCCGTATGATTGAATGGGAAAGGTGCGCGAATCCAGAATCTAATAGCGACGTCGCAAACGGCGTTAAAAGCGTTTATAAACTTGATAAAAAAGCATTTGGCGTTTACAAATCAGCAGAAGAACATACGAAGATTAAAACAAAACTAAGTAAAGTAGTTTTCATCTTCCCTTTTGTCCTTGGCGTGATATTAATCTGCTGTTTTTATGTATGGCAAAGCTGGAAAGACATCAGCGCCCCGATCGAAAAACCGAAAACGGAAGTTTCCGCCTTGGCGGAAAGCCCTAAAACGGACGGTACGGCAACCGCTCCAGCGGTGGACGGAACGGACGGATTAGGGCAATACCCGAAACAAGAAACAAAGGCAGAAGAACCGCCGAAACCGCACATAAGCGAGGACGACTTTAAACCGAGAATAGAAGATAGGCCAGAAACAGCGCCGATGTATGACGGAATGAATAAAGCCGTTAAAACCATGCCTTGGCCCTCCGCGTGCGTTAAAAGCGATAATGGCTGTAACTGCTATACAGACCAAGGTTCTAAGATTGCAGAAATCAGTAAAAAAATCTGTTTAAGCTATATTAAAGATGGCTTGCCATTCAACCCTTATAAAACTAAACAAAACGAAGCATTAACGGCTGATTCAAATTCATCAGTTTCAGAAAAACCGCAAGTCTTGACAATGGGTGGAAAGAGTCCGCAGAATTTGATGTATGACGGATACGAAGAAAAAGCCCTAAGTAATGAGGGCGGAAAGGTTAATTAGTGAATTCAGGTATAGCTTTTTTATTAGGAATTTGGGCTGCAACAATGTATGAGCGTAAAGGCTGGCGAGGATTTTTTAAGTATTTCGTTCTTCCGATGTTCATAATGTCGTTAATAGGAGCAGCAGTAATTATTTATTATGGATATAACATAGCCAAATAGCCCACCTAACCACAAGTCAGGGGGGGGATGTCCAGAAAGATTTGTAAAGACAGCTTTATCGTCTTTATAAATCTTTTTGGATACCCCTTGACGCTAGCCCACCCGAAAACGCTTTAAAGAAGGGTTGGTGCGGTTTTTTGCACCAACCCCTGCCACATGGCGAATGTCGCCGAAGGCAAGCACACGATAAGCTTCAAGCCCTGAATGAGTAAATCAGCCCATTGAGGGCTTGGCGTTTGACGAAACACCAAGTAAAGCCCACGACTTCGAAAGTACGGCCAAAGCGTACAGCTTGTAGCAAAGATAGAAGCGTGGGCTTTCGTACATCTTAAGTTTGAACACTATCTAGGGCAAAAAGCCCGAATTAATAAGGTAAAACCATGTACTTAGGAATAGACGTTTCAAAGCTCACAATAGATTGCTGTTTGATTGCAGACGGTCAAAATCATCAAAAGAAGTTTCAGAACAACAAAGTAGGATTTGAACAATTAACAAAGTGGCTACAAAGTCATAAAGTATCCGATAAGCTCCATTGCGTGTGCGAAGCAACAGGCACATATTACGAAGCATTAGCCGAATATCTTTATTTAAGATACACAATTACCGTAGAGAATCCACGAAAGATAAAAGGATATGCGATAGCAGAACTACAACGATCAAAAACAGACACACAAGACGCAAAGTTGATAGCGCAATATTGCCAAGACCGAAAGCACAAATTAAAAGCATGGCAACCGCCGGCAAAAGAACAGAAGCAATTACAGGAAATCGCCCGATATTTAGACTATCTGAAACAGCAACGCGCAACAGAAAAAGCCAAACACCACGAAGCACCCGACTATATCAAATCCCATATTCAAACAACTATTTCAAATCTGACAGCACAAATACAGACAGTCAAAAAGCAATTACTCCAGTTCTACAAAGACAATCCAAGTTATAACAATTTACGCAAAAGGCTGAAAACAATAACAGGCATAGGCGAGCAAGCGACAGCCGTATTGTTATCAACCTATAAAAGACATGAATTTAAAAATGCAAAACAGTTCACGGCTTATCTAGGATTAGACCCTAGAAAATATCAATCAGGAACAAGCGTAAACGGAAAAAGCAGAATATCAAAAATAGGAAGTTCAGAAATACGGAAAAGCCTTTATATGCCTGCCGTTGTTGCATACCGTTGTAATGCCTTTCCTGAATTTGTAGGCCGTCTGAAAAACAAGGGAAAACATATAAAGCTGATATTAATAGCCATCATGATGCGGAAACTGGCGGTAATAGCGTTCACGCTTTTGCAGAACGGCCAAGATTTCCAAGTGGAAAGATATAAATGAAAAATTAAACCGGGCTTTCACCGGCGATTTTTAATTTATTGAAAATAAAGCATAAATCAAAACATTAAATACATTCAAAACAAAATAAACACCTCGAATAAGTCGGGGTGCGTATTCTTGCAACGTCAATAAATGTAAAGATGTTTGACTGTGCAATACACTATCTTTGTTATAAAGGTTATAAAGAAGCAGGGGGTGTTATGATTCTGTTTAAGTTTATGCGTGAGATGGGAATTGTGATTGGCTTACAGGATTGTGTAAGAAAGACAAGGAGTTCTTGTATAAAAACAAAAACCCACTTCATTGAAGTGGGTTTTTGATGAAGGCTATTAACCTTTGCGAGCAGGCAATTTTTCTTTAATGCGAGCTGCTTTACCGGTCAGGCCGCGCAAGTAGTACAGTTTGGCGCGACGTACGTCACCGCGGCGTTTAACTTCGATTTTTTCTACGGTAGGAGAGTACAGTTGGAAAGTACGTTCTACACCTTCGCCGCTAGAGATTTTGCGAACGATGAAGTTACTGTTCAGGCCACGGTTGCGGCGAGCGATAACAACACCTTCGTATGCTTGCAGACGGCTGCGAGAGCCCTCAACTACGCGTACAGATACGACAACGGTGTCGCCTGGAGCGAATTCAGGGATTTCTTTGTTCAAGCGAGCGATTTCTTCTTGCTCTAATTGTTGAATCAAGTTCATTTGTTTTTCCTAAGTTATGATTGGATTTCCTGTTGCTCTTGCAAGATTTCTTTTAAGAGGCGGGATTCCTTTGGGATTAAACTGCGCTTTTCCAATAAATCAGGTCGGCGCTCTAAAGTGCGTCGCAGCGATTGTTTCAATCGCCACTCGGCAATCAAGCCATGATTTCCTGAGCGTAAGACATCAGGAACCATCATGCCTTGGAATTCTACGGGTCTGGTGTAATGAGGACAGTCTAAAAGGCCGTCTGAAAACGAGTCTTGTTCGGCTGACTGTATATCGCCCAACACACCCGGAACCAATCTTAAGACGGCATCCATCAACATCATGGCGGGTAATTCGCCACCTGAGACGACAAAGTCGCCAATGCTGATTTCTTCGTCCACACTGCTTTGCAATAGTCTTTCATCTATGCCTTCATAGCGTCCGCATAGAAGAATAAGATGGGGCAGTTCGGCAAGATCTGCGGCCTTTTTATGCGTCAGCGGCTGACCTTGCGGACTGAGATAAATTACTTTGGCAGGTTTTTGCGAGTTTGCTTTGGCTTCTTCGATTGCAGATTGAAGCGGTGGCGCCATCATAATCATTCCCGGACCACCTCCGAAGGGGCGATCATCAATATAGCCAAGTTTGTTGTCGGCAAATTTTCGGGGATTGATGGCTTGAAACTGCCAAAGATTTTGTTTTCTTGCTCTGCCTGTAACGCCGTATTCGACAATGCTGTCGAACATCTCTGGGAAAATGGTGATGGCTTGGATCAGCATCAGTAGTCCAAACCCCAGTCGGCAATAATGGTTTTGCTGTCGGTATCGACAGATTCGATATAGTTGGAGACAAAGGGAATCAGGATTTGTCCGTGTTCGCCTTTAATCATCAAAACATCATTTGCACCGGTTTCCATCAGGTTGCTGACTTTGCCGAGGACAATGTTTTCTTTGTTGATGACGGTCATACCGACTAAATCTGCCCAGTAGTATTCGTCTTCCTCGGTAGGGGCGAATGACTCTCTGGGGATTTCGATGGTATAGCCGCGCAAGGCAAAGGCTTGGTCGCGATCGTCTATACCTTCAAATTTGACCTGAAGTTCGCCATTGACAATTTTACCTGCCTCAAGCACAACATCCAGGGTTTTGCCATCCTTGCACAACTGCCACTCTGGGTAGTCCAGCAGACTGTCGGTATATTCGGTATTGGCGGCAATTTTAAGCCAGCCTTTAATGCCGAATACGCCTTTGATGTAGCCCATGGCTACCCGTTTTTGAGTGTCTGTCATGGTCGTTTTAGCTGATTAAGCAGCGATTTTTTGCTCTTTAATCAGTTTGGCAACTGCGTCGCTAACTTTCGCGCCTTGAGCAACCCAGTGGTTGATGCGGTCTGCGTCGAAACGTACGCGTTCTTGTTTTTCGTTGGCAACGGGGTTGTAGAAGCCTACGCGCTCGATGAAGCGGCCGTCACGACGGTTGCGAGAGTCAGTTACGACTACGTTGAAGAAAGGGCGGTGTTTTGAGCCGCCGCGAGCCAAACGGATAACTACCATTTTGAGTCCTTTTGAAAAATGCGGATATATAGAAACCGCTAATTTTAGGATATTTCACACGGGTTATGCAAGTTTTTATTTGTTTTTGTTGCTGTTTTGCCATTCGTTCAAATCGAGGCTTGCTTGATACAGGCCGCGGTCGGTTTCCGATGGGGTGACGGTAAATCCTGATTTTTCAGCGAGTTTGAGCATCGGTGTGTTTTCTTTGAGGATTTCCGCATTCATGGTTTGGTAACCTTGCTGTGTGGCAGTTTGGATAATGAGGCTCATCATTTTGCCTGCCAAACCGGTTTTGCGTGCTTCAGGTGCTAAAGTAATGCCGAACTCGCACTCATTACGATTGATGCGGCTGTAACGGCTGACTGCGACGATACGGCCGTCTGACGCGAAGGCGGCCCACGCACATTCGGTATGGAAATCGGGATGGGTCAGCCGTGTGAGTGTGGGCAGCGGCAACTCGTTGGTATGGGTCATGAAGCGCGTATAGCGGTCGGCCGAGGGTAATTGGCGGACAAATTTTTGTTTGGCTTCGGCATCTTCAGGTTCTAGTGCGCGGATGTGCAGTGTGTTGCCGTCGGGCAGGGTAAAGGTATCGGTTTGGATCGGATAGGGTGCGAGTACGTTTTGTATCTCGGGCGTTTCGGTTTTAGGATGCAGCAGTTCGGAAGCGGCCTCGCCAGTGCTGCGTAGGAATTCGGCTGCGGCCGGATTTTTTTGTTGGAGGTAGGCGGCGGCACTTTGCATTTTAGCAGCGGCCTGTTCTAAGGTTTGGACGGCTTTTTTAGGAATTTTGGTTGTTGGTGCAACAGGTTTTTCCACGATTTCTGGAATGATGGTGCTGCTGTATTGGCTGCCGTTGTAGTTGAGGATAATGTCGCCGATATGCTGGTCGTTGTGGATAAGCGTGTTTAGGGAATGCAGGAATTGATTGAGAACGGAAGTGTTGTTGAGTTCTGCAAATTGGCTTAAACGCTGGATATCGAGTGTGGTAAATGGAGGTAATGCGGCTTCGGTTTTGCCGTTGTAATGGGCGGAAAGGATGTTGCCGTAAATGGCATGGCGGCTGAACCGGAACTGGACGGCATTGTGTTTTTGGGTTTGGCACGGAGGCAGGTATAGGGCTTCCGCCATCAGTTCTGTTTGGCCGGACGCAATGGCTTTATCGATACTTTTGCTTTTAGGTGTTTTCAGACGGCCTGTTTTGGCTGGGGCAGGGGTATTTTGTACTTGTTGCAAATAGGCTGTTTGATTGCGGAAATAAAGTGTCAGCAAGGCTTCTTCCGGCGTGTTAAACCGAGTCAGGCCGTCTGAAAAACGATAGCTGATGAGAATGGGCTTGCTGGTTTTTTGTGCCAAATTATCCAGAGTTTGATGAATGCTGTACGCATCCGGCGTATCTGGTGAAATAATGCCGAGCAGGGCTTGAGTATGCGGATTTTGTAATTGTTCGAGTGCCAAGCGGTGGATGCGTGCAGGCGTGGGGTTGCTGCCGATGCAGCCTTGTCGGACGGATGGTACATCGGTTGGGAGGTTGAGGGTCAATTCGCAGGCATTGGCGGTAGTGCGCAGCCATTCTATCGGCGTATCGGACAATATGGTGGGGTGGGTAATAACGGGAATGCCGGAAAGGTGGGCTTTTAGGGCTGCTTCCAGTTCGGCGGTATTGAATACCGGTTGGAAATTGCAATGGCGGCTGAGGCTGCGTAGGATAGCTTTGTCTGTGTTGTCGGTGTAGTGTGTGGACAACAGGATAAGCGGAGTGTGGCGTGTAAAGTGTCGGATGGCGCTGAACAGCTCGCGTTGGTTTTCCGCCGGATTGTAGTGGATGACGGCAACTTTGGTATGGCGGTTGTGGCCGAAGCGGTTGAGCCAGTCGGCGGATGTGGTGGGGCTTAGGTCAAAGTTGAGGCTGATGTGGCGCGATATGCCTTGGTGCAGCGTGTTCAGCAGGTGGTTGATGTTGCGGCTGACGGTGCTGTGGCCGGTCAGTAATGCGATATGGCCGGCTGGATAGTCGGCTTGGGTGCTGATGTTGAGGTTGAGCGAGGGGAGTTGGATGCCTGCGCTGTTGCACACGGTGATGTTCAATTCGTCGCCGTGATATTTTTGAATGATGGAACGGGCATTTTTGCAGGATTCGGGTGGCAGGTTTTCCCAATCTTGAATCAGGATAATGTGGCGCAGGTCTTTTTTACGGCAGGCTTTGAACAGCGAGTCGTAATGATCGGGCGGGATAACGGCAACAACCAAATCGGCTTGGCCCGGGATTTTGCTGAGGTTGGAGTAGGAGGGAATGCCAGCGACACTGCTGTGTCGAAGATTGACGGGGGTGATTTTGCCTTGATATGAGGAACCGAGCAGGTGGCTGAAAATGCGTTCGCCAAGGCTGTGCGGACGTTCGCTGGCGCCGACGAGGATGATGTGTTCAGGCATGAAGAAGTAGCCGGTTTGGGCAGTTGCACTCATGATGGTTCCTTATTTGTGTTTTGGGCCGTCTGAAAAGTTTCAGACGGCCTTATTTTTAGACTTCTTTTTTGTCTCCGGCTTTCTTTTTGGGAAGGATGAAGCGCATCCTCAGGCCGTTGGGTTTGACATTTTCAGCAATGATTTTACCGCAGTGCTGTTCCATAATGTGCTGCGTCAAGGCAAGCCCTAAACCTGTACCGGGCTTGTGCGCGCTGGAGTCGGCGCGATAAAAGGCAGTGAAAATATGTGGAAGCTGCATTTCGTCTACGCCAGGCCCGTTGTCGGTCACATCGATAATCCAGTTTTTGCCGTCTTGTCCGATATGGGCTTGAATGGTGCTGCCTTCCGGACTGTAGTTGATGGCGTTGCGGATAACGTTGTCGAAGGCGCGGTATAGATAGCCTTCGTTGGCACTGATTACGGCATTTTCAGGGATTTTGGGATCAATGCTCAGGGTAACGCTTTGGTTGTTTTGGTGGGCAATGCTTTGGTTGTCCTCAATCAAGTTGGTCAGGAAAGGAACGAGTTTGAGGTTTTCTTTTTCCAAAGGAATATTGGAAGTTTCCAGGCGTGAGAGGGTCAACAATTCTCCGACCAAAGTATCCATGCGTACCAGTTCGCCTTCGAGTCGCTTGAGGTATTGCTCTTGTTTTTGCGGCTGAGATTGAATCAGGCCGACAATCGCCTGCATACGCGCCAGCGGCGAGCGCATTTCATGAGAAACGTGGTGAAGCAGGTGGCGCTCTTTGGCAACAAGTTTTTCCAGTTTCTCGGCCATTTTGTCGAACTGCACGGCAAGGTGAGACAATTCGTCGTCACGGTCGTCAACTTGCTGGGAAATGCGGGTTTCGAGTTCGCCGTTGGCTACCCTGTCCATACCGCCGCCAAGAATTTTAATGGGCTTGGTTATGTTGTTGGCAAGGATATATGCCATCAAGAGGCCGACGATGATGATGAAAGACAGAATGATAAATTCGTGCCAAATCGGCGAGAGCGGCAGGCCGGGAATGAAAAGCGGGCTGGGCAGGCGTTGGGCTTGATGGTTGTCCCAGCCTTTAATGAAGAAGAGGTATTCTTCGCCGAAACGGTCGTATTCGATGTGGGCTAAATCGGATTCGGGATTGTTGATGGCAAAGATGCGGGCGCGTTCGATGGACAGGCTGTCGATATTGCGGCCTAAAATATCTTTTTTATCGTCGCCGGTAATCACATAAACGGCATTGGAAACCGGATTGTTTTTCCATTCGGAAAGAATTTCACGCGCACCGCTGTCTCCGCGTGAGTTGAACGCGGAGATGATGCTGCTCATCAATGTGGTTTCGATGGTGCGGCGTTGGTTGAATTGGTTTTCGGCGAGAGTGTTTTGTACTAGCCAAAATGAAAAACTCGCCACAAAGATTGCGCAGACGATGACTGCGCAAAATGTGGCGAAGATGCGTTGAAACAGTTTCATTGATCTGTTTAATCTTTAGTTTTTAACAAACAGGTAGCCTAAGCCGCGTACGGTTTGAATCAAGGAGGCATCGCCCAATTTGTGGCGGATACTGGAGATGTGTACGTCGATGCTGCGGTCAAATTTAGCCAGTTTGCGGTCGAGTGCTTCGATAGACAGAGTTTCTTTGCTGACAACTTGTCCGGCGTGGCGCATCAAAACTTCAAGCAGGTTGAACTCGGTGCTGGTCAATTCAAGCGGAGTATCTTTGATGCTGGCTTGGCGTTTGGCAGGGTACAGGACAACGTCGCTGACAGAAATGCTGTTAGGCGCGTTGTTTTGTTCGTTGCTGTGTTGCGCACGGCGCAAGATGGCGTTGATGCGGGCCAAGAGTTCGCGCGGTGTGCATGGTTTCGGTACGTAATCGTCCGCACCCATTTCCAGACCGATAATGCGGTCGATGTCGTCGCCTTTCGCGGTCAGCATGATGATAGGCACGGTGCTTTGGGTGCGTACGTTTTTCAGTACGTCCAAACCGTTCATTTTAGGCATCATGGAGTCTAATACGACGACATCGTATTGTCCGGTCAGAATTTCTTGAACGCCGGCTTCGCCGTCAGGAACGCTATGAACGTTGAGGCCTTCGGCAGTCAGGTATTCGGTCAGCAATTCGGTCAAGAGGGCATCGTCATCTACGAGTAATACGCGACTCATGGAATTTCCTTTTCGTGATTGTATGCGCCGCGGTACTAAATGGCAGTACGGCGCTTAAAATAGAGTTGTGTTCAATCTTAACATGCAATCTGCTTTTGTTGATAGCGTAATTTTCTGTGCTTTTGCGCTTTTTTGCATAGAAACTCGCTGCTCTTTACATTTTCAGACGGCCTGTAAGGACAAACTGACAATTGGGCGTGTTTTGTTCAGGCTTTGTCGCATGATTGGGCGGTTTGGTGTTTCGGTGCGTTGATGAAATCTTTGCAATCGGACAAAAGTTTGGGCAGCAAGGGAGCGAATGCCGGGTGACTGCGTATTTTGTCAGCGTAGAAATACATCATATAAGGATAATAATATTGCATTGCCTGCATCCATTGCGCACCTTCTTCTTTTTTGCCTTGTCGGTAGAGGTAAAGGCCGACTTGGTAGGCGCTGGAGTAGGGGCGGTAGGTCAGGGCTTTGAGTGCGGCTTCTTCCGCCCACGGACGGATGTAAGCATCGGTCGGGTCGGCACGTTTGCTCAAGCTCAAATCGGCGTAATAGGCAAGCATGGGGCTTTCTTTGGAAAGTCGTTGCAAGCCGTCGATTTTGTTTTGAACCGTTTGCTGATCATCGGTTTTCCCTACACGGCTATATTGGGTCAGATTTTGATATTCCCAGCTGAGGTTTGCCATGCCGATTAAAATTGATAAAGCAGCTATACCGCCTGCCCATTGTCTGATTCGGGTAGATACAGGGCCGTCTGAAACATCTTTCGGATAAGAAGGTGTCAACGACAGAATCAGGCTGAATACGGCGAGGAAGTAGATATACCAAAGAGGATATTCAAGCATGCTGTGGCAAAGGCTGACGGCGGCGGCAGTCAGTAAAAACAGCGAGGCCGGTGTTTGGTTGCGGCTCAACAGTCGCCACACGGCTGTAAGTAGGGTTAAGGCTGCAAGCAAGGTGCCAGTAATGCCCATTTCGGACAATAACTGCATGACGATATTGTGCGAATGGGTAAACAGTACGCCGAGAATATTGTTGGGGAAGTATTGTTGTTGGGCATTGATCAGGAAGGTTTGCTGGGCAAAGCTGTTCCAACCATGGCCGAACCAAGGTGCGGATTGAAAGGCAATCCATGCCTTGCTCCATTCGATTTGGCGCATGGAGCCTTCGAAACCGCTGGTGCCTGCGCGTTCGACAGCGGTTTCGTATTTGATGTTGCCAAACAAATCCAACAGGCTGCCCATGCCAAATTGGAAAGCGGCGGCCAGGATGGCGGTCAGAAGGAAAATGCACAGTGCGCGTTTGTGTTGGAAACGGGTACGCCAAAACCATAACGGCGTAATCAGGAATAGGGCGGCAATGTAGCCTAAGATAGTGCGCGAGTTGACCAGGCCGAGGGTTGCGGTCAAAGCCAATACAAACAGAAAACCTGCTGTATTGGACATTTTGCGTGCCGTCCATAAATAGGATGCCGCCAAAATGCCCCACATTAAATAATGTCCCAAATGGTTTCGTTGGCCGAGTTGGCCGTTTACGGTGCCGTTGCTTCGGGCAATAATGCCGTTCAACCACTCTACGTTGGACCAGCCTTTAAATTGCAGCCAGACGATGGCGGCCTGTATGGTTGCTCCTATCAATAAAGACCAAGCGAAGATGCTGACGACGCGTTCTTGTCCGTAGGCCGTTACCCAGCCGCGAACCGACCATGCGCCCAGTGCCAAAATGACAAAGGTCCAGGCAGTGATGTCGCTCATACCGGGGTAGGTAGAATGCATGAAGCGCGCTTGGAGTGACCAAAATGCAGCCATGGCAAACAAACCGATACTGAGTGCGGGAAGGCGGATGTTCAACAGGCCTTTGTGTGTGCTAATCAATGTCAGTACCAATGAGCCGCTCAGTGAGATGGCTTCCAAATAAAAGCTGGGCAGTGGACCGACTCGGTAGAGTGAAAGAAAAGGGACAGCGCAAATCCAAAGAAAACTGAGCCATAAAGGCCAAAAGGTTTTCACTGAAGATTCAGTCAGGCCGTCTGAAAGTGTGTGGTATGTCATTTTGATGTGTGTTTTTGTTGTTTGATAAATGCAAGGCAGCCGAGGAAAAAAGCAATGCACAATAATACGGAAACGGCGGCGCAAATCCGGCTGGCGACGGCTGTGTCAGCCAGGCGCATACAGGCTTCGGCAAAGTAAATCAGAATCAGCATGGAGCTGTATTGATAAGTGTAGATGCGTTTTTTCAAAATGCCGGTCAACGGCAGACACAGGGGCAGGGCTTTCAGTGCCAACCATGAGCCGCCTTCGCGTAATGGCGCGATCCATAATTCCCACGACAAGGAAAGCAGAATCAGCAGGATAAGGCTTATGGAAGTTGCAAGATAAGGTAATGGGGAGCGTGTATCGTTCACAATATTGAGGGCGTAAGCCGTACTGGGAAACTTAAAATTATACCGCTAAAAAGGCAGGGTAAGCCAAGAATATTGCTTAAAGATGCTGAAGAAAGGATTTATTGTTTTTTCTTCAAACGAATGAAACTTTATCTTATTTTATAGTCTTATTAATATATATATCTAATAAAGATTGTGCTACTATTATAAATACTTTATCTCAGGAGGATAGAAAACCATGAATCGCGTTGCTGATGTTATCCGTGATGATATTAAAGTAATGACAGCCTATCAGGTTGCCGATTTGCCGGAAGGTTTTATTAAGTTGGATGCCATGGAGTGTCCGCATCATCCTTTCGCCGGGTATGAATCTTTATTATCGGAATGGGCGGACTTGGCAAAGCAGGCACCGATTCATTTGTATCCCCATACTGCCAAGAGCGGTATTTATGAAGAATTGAGGGAGGTTTTCGGTATTCCCGATAAGGCGGAAATCGCGTTGGGTAACGGCTCCGACGAGCTTATCCAATTTTTGACTATGCTGGTTGCCAAACCAAATACGAAGGTATTGGGTATTGAGCCAAGTTTTGTTATGTATCGTCATAATGCCGCGCTTTATGGCATGGAATATGTCGGCGTTCCCTTAAATCCGGATTTCTCTTTAAATCTTCCTGCCGTTCTGTCTGCGATTGAGCAACATCAGCCGTCATTAATTTTTATTGCCTATCCCAATAACCCTACCGGCGTGTGCTTTAAGCGGGAAGAAGTGGAGGCGGTCATTCGTGCGGCTACCGGCATTGTGGTTGTCGATGAGGCATATGGCGCGTTTCATCATGACAGTTTCCTTCCGTGGGCGGGTGAAGTCGAAAATCTGGTCGTAATGCGCACCATCAGTAAAATCGGCTTTGCCGGCTTGCGGATGGGGTATGCGGTGGCAAGTCCAAGCATTATGGGTGAACTGGCCAAAATCCTTCCGCCTTACAATATGAATCAATTAAGCTTGGCGGCGGCAAAATTTTCATTGAAACATCATCAAATCATTCAGCAAAACATTGATACATTAAAAAACGAGCGTTCGCGCGTGATGAATGAATTGTTGAAATTAAACCGTTTGGAAGTTTTTCCGAGCGAAGCCAACTTTATTACCGTTCGCGTTCCTGATGCGAACGAGCTGTTTGAAACATTGAAGCAAAACCGCATACTGATTAAAAAACTGCATGGTAGCCATCCGCTTTTGGATCAGTGTGTCCGCATAACCATAGGCTCGGCAGCGCAAAATGATGCCGTCTTGGCCGTTATTAAAAACCTTTACCCTAATCTTTGATTTCAAGGAAACTACCATCATGAACAAAGCTCAACTGCATTTGACCAATTTTCTGTTACTGGTTGAAGAAGCCGGCTCATTGACCAAGCTTGCACGCGCATGCGGTTATGAAAACTCCGCCTCTTTGTCTCAGCTCAAACGCCGTTTGGAACAACAAGCAGGCGATGAGTCTGCTCGCGGCATTCGTCCGAGCCTGGCTGCGAAGTTGGAATCCGGCATGCACAAACGCAAAGGCTGGTTGAACCGTGATCACAGCAAAGACCAAGAAAAAGCAGCAGCGGTTGAAGCGGCGCGTTTGGAAAAACAAACTGTCGAAGCAGCCGAAGCTGGTGTTTCAACCGAAGGCCGTTTTGTTACCGTTACCCGTAATACCAGCGAAACCCAAATTACCGTCAGCCTCAATCTTGACGGTACCGGTAAATACCGCTTGGATACCGGCGTTCCTTTCCTTGAACACATGCTTGCCCAAGTGGCGCGCCATGGTTTGATTGACTTGGATATTACCTGTAAAGGCGATTTGCACATTGACGACCATCACACGGTTGAAGACATCGGTATCGTGGTGGGTCAGGCCTTGAAACAGGCGCTTGGCAATAAAGCCGGCATTACCCGTTACGGTCATGCCTATGTTCCGCTGGATGAAGCGTTGAGCCGTGTGGTTATCGACCTTTCCGGCCGCCCTGGCTTGGTGTACAACATTGACTTTACCCGCGCCCTGATAGGCCGTTTTGATGTTGATTTGTTTGAAGAATTTTTCCATGGTCTTGTGAACCACAGCATGATGACCTTGCACATCGATAACTTGAGCGGCCGTAATGCGCACCATCAAGCCGAGACTGTTTTCAAAGCCTTCGGCCGCGCCCTGCGCATGGCAGTCGAATACGATCCGCGCATGATTGGTCAAACACCTTCTACCAAAGGCACGTTGAGTGAAGAATCTGTTCAAGAAGAAGCGGAAGCCGCGTCTGAAGAATAAGGCATCGTGTGAATGAATAAAGGCCGTCTGAAACCGATCGAGATTTCAGACGGCCTTTTATTATTTGTCTTGTATGGTGGCAATATTTTGTTTTAAACCATCTTTTGCTACAATCATTCTTATTATTATATTAATCATTAAATGTTTTCAGACGGCCTGAGGAGAAGCAATGAAAGTAGCGATTGTTGATTATGGAATGGGAAACCTGCACTCAGTGTTGAAATCTGTTCAGGCGGCGCAGGTCTTGTCCAAGCAAAATGCCGAGGTTTATCTGACTTCGCGGCCCGAAGAAGTGATAGCGGCGGATAAGGTTATCTTTCCGGGGCAGGGCGCCATGCCGGACTGTATGTCTGCGCTGAAGGCCAGCGGTTTGGGCGAGGCAGTTTCAGATGGCCTGAAAAACAAGCCGTTTTTTGGAATTTGCGTAGGTGCGCAATTATTGTTTGAACACAGCGAAGAAGGCGATACAGATGGTTTGGGCTGGTTTGAAGGGCAAGTCAAACGGTTTTTGCCCAATCAAACCGATGCGCAAGGAGGCCGTCTGAAAGTGCCGCATATGGGTTGGAATACAGTGCGTCAAACCCGTTCGCACCCTTTATTTCAAGACATTGGGCAGAATGAGTATTTTTATTTTGTTCACAGCTATTATTTTGCACCGAAAAATGAAGAGATTGTTTTAGGCGTCAGCGAATATCAGAATGAATTTGCCTGCATTGTCGGTAAGGACAATGTGTTTGCCACACAGTTTCACACGGAAAAAAGCCATCAGGCAGGATTATTGCTGCTGCGGAATTTTTTAAATTGGCAGATTTGAGATTTTTAACATAAATCTGCTAAAAATCGCTAATTTGTGTAAAATATACTGAAACTGAATAGAGGAGAAAAAAATGCTGTTGATACCTGCCATTGATTTAAAAGAAGGACGTTGTGTCCGCTTAAAACAAGGCTTGATGGAGCAGGCGACGGTGTTTTCCGATTCGCCGGCAGAGATGGCTTTGCATTGGCGCAATCAAGGCGCACGCCGTTTGCATTTGGTTGATTTAAACGGCGCATTTGCAGGTGTTCCTCAAAATTTTCCAGCGATTAAAGAAATTTTGGCAGCCGTAGCCAAAGATATTCCGGTACAGCTTGGCGGCGGTATCCGTGATTTGGGCACCATTGAAAAGTATTTGGATTTGGGGCTGACCGATGTGATTATCGGTACGGCCGCGGTAAAAAATCCTGAATTTGTGCGCGAAGCATGTAAGGCATTTCCAGGTCAGATTATCGTCGGCTTGGATGCCAAAGACGGTATGGTGGCGATAGACGGTTGGGCAACGGTAACGGAGCATCATGTCGTCGATTTGGCCAAGCGTTTTGAAGACGATGGGGTCAACAGCATTATTTATACTGATATCGGTCGCGACGGCATGATGAGCGGCGTAAATATCGAAGCTACCGTCAAATTGGCACAATCCGTGAATATCCCGATTATCGCTTCCGGCGGCTTGACGAATTTGGATGATATCCGCGCATTGTGTGCCGTTGAAAAAGAGGGTGTGAGCGGAGCGATTACCGGCCGCGCAATTTATGAGGGAAGTATTGATTTCGCACAGGCACAAAAACTGGCCGATTCTTTGGCCTGACCTAAGTGCGTTTAATTATGCAGATTAGGGCTTTGCAAGGTGTAACAGCGCAAGAGTTGGCGTATAGCTGAAAATGCCTTCAAAAGCGGCATTTTGCAAAGTCCTTAGACTTAAAATCTGTCTGAAATAATTATAAAAAACAACTCACTCCATATCTTATTTTATTAAGGGATTGGTATGCTTGAAGCGTTTGTTTTGGGTTTTTGGATTATCTGGTCATCCGATCGCGAAGTGTATCCGCTAAGCGAAAGTTTGTGGTTTACACTGATTGCAGTGATACTGCGGCAGCTGACGGCGTTTGATTTGCCGATTATCGATACCTATTGGATGATTTTCAATGGGATAGTGTGGGCATTTGCCGGTTTGATTTTTTCCATCGTCGGTCGCATCGACAGCAATTTCATTATTTCCTGTGTTTTGGCGATGATAGCCGGCATTGGTTATTTTCAGCTGTTGCAACATTTGCCGGATTGGTTGAGCAAATTTTTGGCCTGACGGTTTCAGACGGCCTGATAACGGATAAGAGGTATTGAGTATGGCATTGGCAAAACGAATTATTCCTTGTCTGGATGTAAAAGACGGTCGCGTGGTAAAAGGTGTCAACTTTTTGGGTTTACGCGATGCAGGTAATCCGGTTGACGTTGCCAAACGCTACAACGATGAAGGCGCGGATGAGTTGACCTTTTTGGACATTACCGCTTCCAGCGACAATCGCGATACTATTTTGCACGTTATCGAGGCGGTCGCTTCGCAAGTTTTTATTCCATTGACAGTCGGCGGCGGTGTGCGTACGGTTGCCGATATCCGCCGCCTGCTCAATGCCGGTGCCGATAAGGCCAGCATCAATACGGCTGCCGTAACCAATCCTGATTTGGTCAACGAAGCGGCCGGTTTTTTTGGTTCGCAAGCAATTGTCGTTGCCGTGGATGCCAAAGCGGTTAACCCTGAAAACACCCGTTGGGAAATCTTTACCCACGGCGGACGTAATCCGACCGGTTTGGATGCGGTGGAATGGGCTGTCGAAATGCAGCGGCGCGGTGCGGGCGAGATTTTGCTGACCAGCATGGACCGGGACGGTACCAAGCAAGGTTTCAACCTGCCTTTGACACGCGCGGTCAGCGAAGCGGTGGATATTCCGATCATTGCTTCCGGCGGCGTCGGTTCGGTCCAACACTTGGTGGACGGCATTAAAGAAGGGAAGGCGGATGCAGTGTTGGCCGCCAGTATTTTCCACTTTGGCGAAGCGAGTATCCGCGAAGCGAAACTGGCCATGCGTGAAGCAGGAATCGAAGTGCGTTTGTGATTGCTACCCAAAGGCCGTCTGAAAAATATGGGAGAAAAACGCGAATGTCGAACATAAACGAAACGCTGCTGAATGCCGTAAAATTTGATGAAAAAGGTTTGGTTTGCGCGATTGCCCAAGATTGGCAGACACACCGTGTGCTGATGGTTGCCTGGATGAACGCCGAAGCCCTGCAAAAAACCGTAGAAACTGGGTTTGCCCACTATTACAGCCGTTCCCGCCAGAAACAATGGATGAAGGGCGAAGAGTCCGGACATACGCAAAAAGTACATGAATTACGTCTGGATTGCGATGGCGACGCTGTGGTCATGCTGATTGAACAAAACGGCGGCATTGCCTGTCATACCGGGCGCGAAAGCTGTTTTTACAAAGTTTGGCAAGAGGGCGCATGGCAGACAGTCGATGCCGTGTTGAAAGACGAAGAGGCGATTTACGGACATAAAAATCCTTAAGGCCGTCTGAAAGAAAATAAGAGAAACCGACCATGACCGATACTATCCTTACCCAAATTCAAAACGTCATCGATTCGCGCAAAGGCGGCGATCCCGATGCTTCTTATGTCGCCCAACTGCTGCACAAAGGCGAAGACAAGATTTTGAAAAAAGTCATTGAGGAAGCGGGTGAAACCTTGATGGCCTCTAAAGATGGCGGTGGCGAACATTTGGTTTACGAAGTGGCGGATTTGTGGTTTCACACCATGGTTTTATTGGCGCATCACGGCTTGCGCGCCGAAGATGTAGTAAACGAGCTTGCGCGTCGTCAAGGTTTGTCGGGATTAGTGGAAAAAGCTTCTCGCAAAGAATCTTGAATTTATATTACAATCCCGTATTTGACCTGTTTCAGAATCCGTCTCTTGGGGTAAAACGATTTCCCTTTTTTGGTTGAAACCCGTTACGCCCGTTTTCAGACGGCCATTGGAGCCATTATGGATAATTGTATTTTCTGCAAAATCGCAACCAAAGATATTCCGGCACAAACTGTTTACGAAGACGATGAGATGCTTTGTTTCAAAGACATCCGTCCTGCTGCGCCGGTGCATCTGCTGCTGATTCCGAAAGTGCACTTCGATTCACTGGCACACGCCACTGCCGAACATCAAACCCTATTGGGCAAAATGATGTTGAAAGTTCCTCAAATCGCCCATGAGGCAGGTTTGACCGACGGTTTCAAAACCCTGATCAACACAGGCAAAGGCGGCGGACAAGAAGTCTTCCACCTGCATATCCATATCATGGGTACGCCCGCATAATTATTATCTCTTTTTAAATTAAACAAATTCAAGGATTTATCATGGGTAGCTTCTCTCTTTGGCACTGGATTATCGTACTGATTATCGTCGTTTTGGTATTCGGTACCAAAAAATTGCGCAACGTCGGCAAAGACCTCGGCGGTGCGGTACATGACTTCAAACAAGGCCTGAACGAAGGTACTGACGGCAAAGATGCCAAAAAAGACGAAGTCATCGAACACAAAAAAGACGAAGACAAAGCATAATCCATGTTTGATTTCGGTTTGGGCGAATTGCTGCTGGTCGGCGTTGTCGCCCTGATAGTGCTTGGCCCCGAACGTCTGCCGCAAGCCGCGCGCACAGCCGGGCGTTTGGTCGGTAAATTGCAAGGATTCGTCAATAACGTCAAGCAGGAACTCAACACTCAGGCTGAGTTGGACGAATTGCGCAAGGTAAAGCAGGAATTTGAAACCGCCGCATCTGAGTTTCGCGACGGTATCAAAGACTTGGGCAACGATGCACAAAAAAATCTGAGCGATATTTCAGACGGCCTCAAGCCATGGGAACGCCTGCCTGAGCAGAAAACGCCTGCCGATTTCGGTGTGGATGAGTTTGGCAATCCTTTGCCTGATCTGGTTTCAAACAGCACTGAGCATGAAAGTGTAATCCAGGCTTCTGAGCAGAGTGGGGCAGTACAAACCCAAGAGCTTGTCAAGGCTGAAAATGCCGAGTCCGAGCAAGACCGCGCTTGGCGTGAGTATTTGACGGCTTCGGTTTCGCCTGCTCCTGTGGTAGAAGTCAGCTATATCGAATCCCCTGTTGCCGATGTTCCTCCGCTGCATACGACTTCTTTGCGTAAGCAGGCGATGAGCCGCAAACGCGATATGCGCCCGAAATTCCACGCCAAGCCCAAACTGCGTGTCCGTAAGTAAAAAGTGAGTCAACCGGTGTCCGAAACTCAACACGAACAACCCGTCCAACCGCTTATCGAGCATCTTCTCGAGCTGCGCCGCCGCATGATGTGGATCGTCATCGGTATCGTCGTCTGCTTTTTGGGTATGATGCCGTTTGCCCAGCAGCTCTATACCTTTGTTGCCGAACCATTGATGGCCAATCTGCCTAAAGATACCAGCATGATTGCAACCGATGTGATCGCGCCGTTTTTTGTGCCGGTCAAGGTTACTCTGATGGCGGCATTTCTGCTGTCGTTGCCGCACACGCTGTATCAAGTTTGGGCGTTTGTCGCTCCTGCCTTATACCAAAACGAAAAACGCTTGATTACGCCGCTGGTGTTGTCCAGCGTGACGCTTTTCTTTGTCGGTATGGCGTTTGCCTATTTTTTGGTATTTCCCGTTATTTTCAAATTCTTGGCCGGGGTAACCCCTGTCGGCGTCAATATGGCGACCGATATTGACAAATACCTGTCCTTTATTTTGGGCATGTTTGTTGCATTCGGTACGACGTTTGAAGTTCCCGTTGTTGTGGTGTTGCTTGCAAAAATGGGTATTGTTTCGACTGAACAGCTTAAGAATGCGCGTCCGTATGTGATTGTCGGTGCGTTTGTCGTGGCTGCAATCATCACGCCGCCGGACGTAATTTCTCAAACCCTGCTTGCTGTTCCGCTGATTCTGCTCTATGAAGCAGGTATTTGGTTCAGCCGCTTTATCAAAGCGAAAACGCAGCAGGAAGATGAGGATACACCGCAACCACCGTCAGAAGTTTAAGAATCAAGGCCGTCTGAAGAATTTTTCAGACGGCTTTTGTATCATGGCACTTCAGTTTTTAAGAAAAAGCATGATGAATGTTCGGGGAATCGTACAAAAACGTTACAGCACTAAATTCTTTTGATGTGACTAAAAATTTCGACCGAGGATTTTGCCGAAATCGAAGCAGTAATGCGTAACGGTCCCTTATGCGTCAATGGGCTGGTATTCTGAAGATGATTTTAATACCAAACTGCTGGAATTCCGTTTGGAAAATGAGGTAATTTTTACCAAGGCATAAGCTGAAAATACTTGATTTTAGGTAATTGAAAAAATATTCGTTTCTATTTTATTAAAAAGTATGATGTCAGGCCGTCTGAAAATTAACTACTTTTCAGACGGCCTTTTTATTACCTTTATTTTTTCTTTGCTATCCTTAGTTATCAAGCATCTGGCAAAAGGGTTTTGAAAAAGAGAAGTTTATATTTTGACTAAATCCAGTCGTGTGATTCTGTGTAAAAATGTGTTATCGTATCCATATATATTAAGAAACATTAATAAGTTTGTATTTTTCTTACAGAGAAAGGCTTCAAAATGGATGGTTGGACTCAAACGCTGAGTGCCGGTACTTTGCTCGGTATTGCGGCGGCGGCAATTTTGCTGATTTTGATTTTAATTGTGAAACTGCGCGTTCATGCTTTACTGACGTTGGTATTGGTCAGCCTACTGACTGCTATCGTAACAGGCCTGCCTATGGGCAGTATCGTCAATGATGTGTTGGTCAAAAACTTTGGCGGCACGCTCGGCAGCGTGGCGTTGTTGGTCGGTTTGGGTGCAATGCTTGGCCGTTTGGTGGAAACTTCCGGCGGTGCTCAGTCTTTGGCAGATGCGCTGATTCGGATTTTTGGTGAGAATCGTGCGCCGTTTGCCTTAGGCGTGGCTTCTTTGATTTTCGGTTTTCCGATTTTCTTTGATGCCGGTTTGGTGGTGATGTTGCCGATTGTGTTTGCAACGGCACGCCGCATGAAGCAAACTGTTTTGCCCTATGCGTTGGCATCTATTGGCGCATTTTCCGTCATGCACGTCTTCCTGCCGCCACATCCCGGCCCGATTGCAGCTTCTGAATTTTATGGCGCAAATATTGGTCAACTGCTGATTTTGGGTTTGCCTGTTACCTTGATTACTTGGTATTTCAGCGGCTATTTATTGGGTAAAGTTTTGGGTCGCAGCATTCATGTACCCGTTCCTGATCTGATCAGTGGCGGTACGCAAGATAACGACCAACCGAAAGCGCCTGCAAAAGCATCTACCGTCGTCGGTATTATGCTGATTCCTATGTTGTTGATTTTCTTGAATACCGGTTTGTCTGCTTTGATCAGCGAGAAAATGGTCAGTGCGGAAGAAGGCTGGGTGCAGTTTGCACGAATGCTTGGTTCGACCCCGATTGCTTTGCTGATTTCCGTTTTGGTAGCCCTGTATGTATTGGGTGGCAAACGTGGCGAAAAAGCCAGCGCTTTGGAGAAAACCATCGATGGTGCATTGGGTCCGGTTTGCTCGGTCATTTTGATTACCGGTGCAGGCGGTATGTTCGGCGGTGTGTTGCGTGCTTCCGGTATCGGTAAGGCTTTGGCCGACAGCATGACCCACTTGTATATTCCCGTTATACTGGGCTGTTTCTTAGTGGCTTTGGTTTTGCGTATTGCGCAAGGTTCTGCAACTGTTGCCCTGACTACCGCTGCCGCGTTGATGGCACCGGCCGTTGAGGCGGCAGGTTTCAGCGATTGGCAGATTACTTGCGTGGTATTGGCTACGGCGGCAGGTTCCGTTGGTTGCAGCCACTTTAACGACTCAGGCTTCTGGCTTGTCGGCCGTCTGTTGGATATGGATGTGCCGACGACCTTGAAGACATGGACGGTCAACCAAACACTTATCGCACTCATCGGTTTTGCTTTATCGTCAGTGTTGTTTGTTTTGGTTTAATCGGAAGAATGGGCGGATAGTGTCTTTGAGATAACACAATCCGCCCGTTTTTAAATACCGTTAAAATCTAGATAAACAAGGAGTAGAAAAATGGCGACACATTTTGTCATGATGGGCGTGTGCGGTTGCGGTAAAACCACTGCCGCACTCTCGTTGCAAAAATATCTTGATCAATGTCCCTATGCCGAAGGCGATGATTTTCATACCCAAGCCAACCGCGATAAGATGGGTGCCGGTATTCCGTTGACAGATGAAGACCGTTACCCATGGCTGGGCAATTTGCGTGATTGGATGACGGAGCAGGCAAAAAACGGGGAAAAATATTCTATCGTTACTTGTTCCGCACTCAAGCATCACTATCGCGATATTCTGCGTGGTGCGGAAGGGAAGGTGGCTTTTATCCATCTGACTCCGCCTCAAGCAATTAATCTTGAGCGTATGCTGTCGCGTCAGGGGCACTATATGAAAGCCGGAATGCTGGATTCGCAGCTGGAGATTTTGGAAGAGCTGGGTACGGATGAGTACGGTGTCAAAATCGATAATCCGGGTTCGCCTGAAGCCGTTGAGGCAGATATTGTGAACTGGGTGAAAGCGCAAGGCTTGATTCAGTAATGATCAGAAATGGAAAGGCCGTCTGAAAGATTTCAGACGGCCTTTTTTGATGGGATTTAGAATGTTTTTTGCGAGTCAAGCAATAAGGTAACCGGCCCGTCATTGCAAAGGGAAACCTGCATATGGGTTTGGAATCTGCCGGTTTCGACAGTCAATCCATGTTCGCGTAGAAGTTGTGCGGTGTATTGATAAAGCTTATCGGCTTGTTCTGCGGGCGCGGCATTGGAGAAAGATGGGCGGCGGCCGCTACGCGCATCGGCGTAAAGGGTAAACTGGGAAACCAGCAATATCGAGCCGCCGACATCTTTGAGCGATAAATTTAATTTGCCGTTTTCATCTTCAAAGATACGCAGGTTGGCGGTTTTATCCGCAATGTATTTGGCGTCCGCTTCTGTATCGGTATGTGTAACGCCGAGCAATATCATAAATCCGTTGTTGATTTCGCCGCAGGTTTCTCGGGAATCTTCGGACAAAACGTCAACTTTGGCTTGGGTAACTTTTTGAATGACAGCACGCATAATGTTTTGTGAATACAAGGAGTTGTAGAAAAAGGGCGCAAGATACGCCCTCTGGGTTCAAATATGGTTTCAGACGGCCTGAAACCATTGAATCAATTTACGGATTAATGCCGTTTTCTTTCAAGATACGTTCGATCTGATTCTCGACTTTTTGTCGTTTAACGGCTTGGGCAAGCTGATTGCGCACCAGTTCGAAAGGTTTTGCTTTAGGATCGCGTTCTACTGCACTGAGTTTAAACAGATAAAAACGGTTTTCTATTTGAATCGGCTCATGCGCTACATCGCCTCGGTTCAAGTCGGCAAAAGCGGTAGCCAGTTGAGGAGGAAGCTGCTGTGGAGAGATGAAGCCATCAAATTCTTGCTCTGGGTTGGGATAGCGTTTCATCAGTTCTTCAAATGACAAGCCTTTGAGCAACAGTTCTTGCGCGGCTCGTACTTCGTCGGCTGAAGCAAAGCTGACTTGTTGCAGCTTGATAATGCGTGTTTGCTGGTCGTAGAAACGGCGCAACTCGGCATCGTCAACTGCGGTTTGACGTTCTAGATAAGCAGCGTATTGGTTAGCATAGAACTCAGCTTCAACGTTTTTGAATTGATTCTGTACTTCCGCATCTTTGTCCAAACCAGCTTTGAAGGCTTCATTTTTCAAGACTTCCAAAGTCTGCAAGCGTGTAACCACATCTTTGCGGATTGCCTGACCATCGGGTTTGGCAGTTTGGTTGGGATGCTGGTCGGCCTGTCTCAATACTTCGGCAACCATGCTGTCGATGCGGGCGGGATCGATATCAGGTGCTTTGGCGGTTGCCAAACCGATCGTCGACAGGGCGAGGATAGCCAAAACGGCAGTTTTGGGCTTGATGTTCATGTGAGTTCCTTTTGCCCGCCGCTATCACGGCGGGCACGTTATATTATTTGTTGACTTTGATGCTGGCTTTTTTCAGCAATGATTGAATGGCCGCATCAACACGGGCTGCCTGTAAGTCGCTGCCAATCTCGTTTTTAGCGGTTTCGTAAGAAGGTACGGTAACGTTGCGACGGTCATTGACATAGAAAACGGCATACAAATTACCGTTTTGCAGCGGCGTTTTAGTGTGCGCACCTTTTTTCAGGTCTTTGACAGCAGCGTAAAGCGGAGGAGCTGATTCTTGCAAATCTTTAAGCGGAACATAAGCTTTAGGGATGCCGCCGGCTTTTTTGGCCGCTTCGTCAATTGAGTATTGGTTCAATACCGAAACAAAGCTTTTTTTCGCGTCCAAATCGGCAATGGCTTTTTGGGCATTGCTGCTGCTGTCGGTTAAGATTTCGCCCAGTTGGACTTCCTGAGTACCTTTATAGAAGTTGCTGAAGTCGTTGTAAGCGGCTTTGACATCTTTTTCTTGGACAGGATATTGACGGACGATATGCGCCGCGAAGGCTTGGCCTAACAAATCATTTTCGAAAACTGCCCATTCGGTTTTGAATGTGGCTTTTTTATCTGCGCCTTGCTTGGCGGCATCGGCACGCGCTTGCTCCAATGCAGCTTTGAATTCAGCGCTTTGATCCAGTTTTAATTTTTTGGCTTCTTGGGTAACAACAGTGCTGATAACTTGGCGTTCAGTCAGCATTTGACGCAATTCAGGAGTGTCTTGAACGTTCGGGTTGCTGGCGCGTACGGAAGCAACTTGGTCATCGATAACGCTGCTGTCGATGGCTTGACCGTTGACGGTAACCAAAGTTTGGGCAAACAGGGTGCCGGAAGTCAGGGCAAGCATCAAGGTTGAAGCAAAGTAGGTTTTTTTCATCGTATTTCTCTTTTAAATTAATGATTGGAAATGAATTAATGATTAGAAATCAAAGTTTGAGTAGTAATCTTAATGGAAGTATTCGTCCGGCGTGGCCGCTTTGATACTGAGTGCATGAATCAGGCCGTCTGAAAACAAGTCTTGCAAAAGCTGCTTAATCATACGTTGCCGCTGGAGGCGGCCGATATTTTCAAATACGTTGCTGACCACCACTATAGCGTAATGCCCACCGCCTTTATTGCCGGCATGGCCGGCGTGCAGGTGGCTTTCATCTTCAAAATCGAAGAACTCAGGCTCAAGCGCCTGCAGGCGTTCCTCGATAATTTGACGCATATTGCTCATTTGAATACGGCTTTAAAGGGTTTAATCAATACTTCTGCGTATACGCCGGCATCGACGTAAGGGTCTTGTTCAGCCCATTCTTGTGCAGCGTCCAAAGATTCAAATTGAGCCACGATCAGGCTGCCGGAAACGCGTTCCGGATTATCTGGTAAAGGATTGGGGCCTGCAGTCAGCAGACGGCCTTGCGCTTTCAATTCTTCTAAGCGTGCTAAATGAGCAGGGCGTGCTGCCATGCGTGCTTCGTGGACATCTTCGGCATCAGTGGCCAAAAGCATAAAATATTCCATTATTGATCCTCCTTAGATTGGAAACGCATCAGATACATGCCCTGTGCGATAGAAAAAATGATTGTGAAACCCAATGTTCCGAACAATTTGTAATTGACCCATTGGTCTGGAAAATACGTAAAGACAAAGAGATTGGCAGCCCCCATAAAAATCAGGAAGCCAATCCATGCATAAGTCAGGCGTGTCCATACAAAATCAGGAAGCTGCATTTCTTTACCCATCACGGCTTTTAGCCCGTTTTTACCGGCAAGATGACTAAACAGCATGACAATCGCGCCGATCCAAAACAGAACGGTCGGTTTCCACATGATGAAGCGGTTGTCTTTCAGTAAAATCGTTGCACCGCCAAAAAAGACAATCAAAATCAGGCTGATCCATTGCATGGTGTCCAGCTTGCGGTGTTTCCAAAAGGTCAGCGCAGCTTGGGCTATGCCGACTACAACCGCAACAGTCGTTGCGGCAATCATGTCTTTGGTGATGATGTATGTGATGAAAAATAAGAATACGGCGAATAAGTCGCTCAAAACCTTCATATGTTAATGATGAAACTAATTGAGTAAATGCTAATCATACAGGGAGATGTGTTTTTTTGCACCTTCCCTCATGACTTTAATGTCGCATATATTTATATAAAATATTTGTTTTGGGTCGGAGAAATTTGTAAAAAAGAAACACAAGCATGCAAAAGTAATAGATTTACCAAGGAATTTCAGGCTGAATGGCCTGTATTGCTTGGCAGGAATGGGTTAAAAATATATCATGACGTAATATCTAGTAAATATATGGTTAAATGCGCGCACATTGGTCAGTACCATAATTTCCGAACAGGGGATCAGTTTTGAAAAAACATCACAATATTAAATTAATTACAGCTTCTATCGCTTTAATGACATCGCTCGGTGCTTCAGCAGGTTTGGGCGGCTTGAATGTCCAATCTCATCTGGGCGAACCTTTTACAGGCAGTATTACCGTAACAGGCGAGGAAGCCCAGGCTCTGCTTAACGGCGGCAAGGCCACTATTTCAAATGGCAATTTGCGCGCGGTGGTACGCAAATCAGGCGATAAGGCAGTCGTTACCATCCGCTCTTCTAAAGCCATCAAAGATCCTGTTTTGGTTTTCCAAGTAGGTGTCGGCGCGCAATCGCGTGAATACACTGCTATTATCGATCCGGCCGGATATGATTCTAAAGATGCTGCATCTGTTCGTACCCGTCCGGCTACTGAATCTCAATCCTCCGAGCCGATACGCAATGCCCAACAGCCTGCAACTAAAAACAATAAAGCAGCAGGTAATCAGATAGCTCAAGCGCGTAAGGATGTGCAGCGTAAGGCTGAGAAAAAACAAGTTCAGACGGCCTCTGCTAAAAACGACACAGCTGCACGTTCAGGCAGACAGCATTTGGTGCGTACAGGTGAAACCCTGATCGCCATTGCGTCGAGCATCCGTCCGCAAGGTATGACTTTGGATCAAACCATCCAGGCTTTGGTAAATGCCAACCCGGATGTGTTTATCGATAATAATGCTAACCGTATGTTGGCAGGTAAGGTGCTGAATATTCCAAACCGTAGCGAATTGCAACGTTTGGCTGCTTCTGCTCCTGTTAAAACCAATACAGCAGTAGAGAAAGGCAATGAAATCGCCAATGCAACAGAAGCTAAAACAGAAAAACCTGTTGTTCAGCCTGAGGCTCAAACTGAAGCTCAGGTCAAAGATGCTGGCGTAAATACACAGCAACAGGAAGAAGTGAAACAAGCTTCAGCTGAACAAACAGAACAAGCAGCATCTGCGGCGGTTAATGAAAATGCCGCATCGACTGTTCCTACGTCCGATATTCAAGAAGCTATGGCTTCTGATGCTCAAGAGAACGTAGTGGCTTCTGAGCCTGTTGCAACCACTGATTCTGTCGCAGAGCAAACAGAAAGCGAATCAGACGGCAATTTATGGAAATGGTTATTGGCAGGCGGTGCAGCCCTTATTGCTGCTTGGTTGTTGTTGAAAGCTGCCGGTAAACGTAAAGACGAGCCGGAAGCGGCACCTGTAAGCCGTAAGGATGAAGAGAAGGCTGTACAGAAAAATGTTGCCGCTTCAGCTGCTGCGGTTGCTGCAACTAAAGTAACGCCGTCTGAAAAAACTCAAGACGGTTTGTTTATCGAAGATGATTTTGAAGATGATGTGGTTATCAATGAGGTAGAAGAATCTTCCAATATTGATGATGTCAAACTTGATTTGGGTAAGATTGACAATAGTCAGGCAGGTATTCTTTCAGGTGCAGTAACGCATGATGTTGAGACAGAGCAACGTCGCCATGCTGATTGGGATAATATCGAATCAACGGAAAGCGTGTACGAGCCTGAACCAGAAAATCCGTATCAGCCAGTATCTGTTGTTATGCCTGAACGTAAAGAAGAGCAGGCAAATGCATTTGCTGAGTTTGATTTGGCGGCAGAGAAAAAAGTCTCCGAGTCAAGAAATGAAGAGCCACTCGAGTTTACGGTAGAAACCCCTGAAGCTTCAGACGGTCATGCGTTGCCATTCGAGGTCAAGCAAGATCAAGACTTGCAAATTCAAGAAACCAAAGAAGAAGTAGAGAAAGAAGAAGCTGCTTCTGAGTTTGTGATTGAAGAAGGTGCATTGGAATGGGGAGCTGAAGATGTTTCAGTAGCCGCCGATAAAAGCAATAGTGAAAGGGGCTTTGTTTCAGAATCAGTCGGAATAACTGCACCGTTTGAAGCTAAATATGATTTGGCTAAGATGTACATCGAAATCGGTGATCCTGAAGCAGCTCGAGAAACATTGCAAGGGCTGATTGAAGAGGCTGAAGGCGATATTCTGCATAAAGCCCAAAAACTGATGAAAGAACTTGGCGCATAAGTGCCAGTAAAATGAAGATGCCGTTTCAGACGGCATCTTTTTTATGGTAAATTAAAAAGCAAGATTTTGGCTGAGTCTATTGTCAGTTGGGTAAGATTTCAGCTTTATATGATGGTTGAAGATGAAGGCCGTCTGAAAGACATAATGGAGGCGTGTGTTGATCACGCCTTTTTAATATTTGTTGCTTAAGCGTAGGCAACAATATCAATTTACAAGAAGTATAAGAAATGACTGAACAAGCAAATACAACAGGGCATCTGATGCAGCGTTGGGCTTTGACCCTCTCTTATGATGGAAGCCGTTTTTATGGTTGGCAAAAACAGGCCGGAGATTTGCCGACTGTTCAGACGGCCTTGGAGCAGGCATTGTCTTCAATAGCAGGGGAGCAAATTAATACTATTGTTGCGGGAAGGACGGATACGGGTGTGCATGCAACTGCCCAGGTAGTGCATTTTGATACATCAGTAAGCCGTCCGGAGCAAGCATGGGTGCGGGGAGTCAATGCACATTTGCCTGATGGTGTTGCTGTGTTGATTGCGCAAAAAGTTGCACCTCATTTTCATGCCCGATTTGATGCTTATGGCCGCCATTATCGTTATTTATTGGAATCTTCACCGGTTCGTTCTCCATTATTAGTTGGCAGAGTAGGATGGACGCATTTGAAATTAGATTTAAATCTGATGAGGCAGGCTGCTGTCTTGTTGGAGGGGGAACATGACTTTTCTAGCTTTCGAGCGGCCGAATGTCAGGCGAAATCCCCTATAAAGACACTATATAGTACAAAGATTAGTGGAACTTCTCGCTATCTGTGCCTTGATTTGCATGGGAATGCATTCTTACATCATATGGTACGCAATATTATGGGGGCATTGGTGTATGTGGGTAGTGGCAGAATCAGTGTAAATGAGTTTGAGTCGGTCTTTCATGCCAAAAGTAGATTGAAGGCTCCGCCAACTTTTATGTCAGATGGCCTGTATTTAACAGGTGTTGACTATCCTGATGAGTTTGGGGTAACGCAACTATCTTTGCCCGAGTGGATGAGCGTTCTAGGTAATGATTTTCAGACGGCCTGACTGCGGATTGTTGGTATAAAAGCAACAAAATAGCGTGATTGATGTGTAAACTGATAAAGTGTTGTAAAAATGCAAATCTTGATTTTGAAGAAATTTATCATTGATTTTAAATAATAAATTTCCATTTTTGGGGTTGTCTCTGCCTTTGTTTGGTTTCTACAGTAGTGGGGGGAAATTGAATAAAGTTTGTTTTTTTAGAAAGGAACAATTATAGTGACAGTCATGGAATCGCTGATTCCAGCGATAAAGTAAGCCTAAGCGGATTGTCCGGTCTGCTTAAGTTATTTCTTCACAATAGAAAAGGAATACAGCAATGAAAAAATCTCTGATTGCTCTGACTTTGGCAGCTCTGCCTGTTGCAGCTATGGCTGATGTGACTCTGTACGGTCAAATCAAAGCCGGCGTGGATATTTCTAAAGTAAAAACTGGAAAATTTAGTAAAGTTCAGGAAGGTAAGAAAACTGCTACTGAAATCGCTGATTACGGTTCTCGCATCGGTTTCAAAGGTCACGAACACTTGGGTAGCAACTTGAATGCTATCTGGCAAGTTGAACAAAAAACTTCTATCGCCGGTACTGACTCTGGTTTTGCTAACCGTGAATCTTTCTTGGGCTTGGAAGGTGGTTTCGGTAAAGTTCGTGCCGGTAACTTGAATACTGCTCTGAACGACAGCAGCGACAGCTTCGATCCTTGGGAGTCTGGTGCAGCTAACGAAGACGCTCTGCAACTGGGTAAAATCAAACGTGTAGATGATCGTAAAGTATCTGTACGTTACGATACTCCTGTATTGGGTGGTTTCAGCGCAAGTGTACAATACCAACCTCGCGACAATGCTAACCCTGGCGATAAATACAATCACGCTAAGAAAAGCCGCGATTCTTACGGCTTGGGCTTGAACTATGAAAACTCTGGTTTCTTTGGTCGCTATGCTGGTTCTTATGCTAAACGTGCATCTTTGGATGATAAACACTTAAATGCGTTCAGCCACAACACTGCCCTAACTGCTGATATTTATAAAGATCATCAAGCTCACCGTCTGACTGCTGGTTACGATGCTAACAACCTGATGGTTGCTGTTGTAGGTCAATATGAAGGCTTTAAAAAAGATGCTGCTAATGCTAAGAAAAACGAACGTACTGAAGTTGGTGCAACTGCTGCATACCGCTTCGGTAACGTGACTCCTCGTGTTTCTTACGCTCACGGCTTCAAAGTTAAAGAAGAAGGCGTGAAACAAAAGAACAGCGCTTACAACCAAGTTATCGTTGGTGCTGACTACGATTTCTCTAAACGGACTTCTGCCCTGTTGTCAGCCGGTTGGTTGAAAGAAGGCAAAGGCGACAACAAATACGAGAAAACTGCTGGTACTGTTGGCCTGCGTCACAAATTCTAATCTTACTTAAGATTAGTCTGAAAAAGAGCCTGTTTTATACAGGCTCTTTTTGTTTTTGTAAGAAATGTATTTTGTCATTGCAGGGGCAGGTTAAAGTATTTTCGATATTCGTTTTCAGACGACCTATGGAAATTTAAGTCAGGTTATATTCTATTTAATATATGCTAAATGAAATTTCAGAAATTGTTTTGAGTATTATTATAAATAAGTTAATAATATAGGGATGATTCTTGGATTGAGTTGATTTTCCTATGTTTCATGCCTAATAATAAAAGGTTCATCTAATGTAGTTCTAAAGTATTATTAGTATGTAGAATCTGGTTTTAAGATTTGTAAATTTGATTTTAATCAAATTATTGCTGATAGATGATTCATATAATATCAGTGTTTAGAGTATCGATATATCGGGAATAGCCATGTCCTGCCTTGAAGTAAAGTGTTTAAGTGGCATTTGGAAACGAATCCTTATGCTGTTCGCTGTATTTTTCATGATGATGGTAAACCTGCCTGCTTACGCGGAACGCTTGCCTGATTTCTTGGCAAAAGTTCAGCCGTCTGAAATTTTCCCAGGTGCTGACCGCTACGGTAAGCCTGAAGGTAAGCCCTTAGTTGCTCGCGTGTACAAGGGTGAAGAGCAGCTTGGCTTGGTTTATATCACGACTGACGTGGTCAATACGCGCGGTTATTCGAGCAAACCGATCGATACAATGGTTGCCTTGGCCAATGATGGCACTATTGCCGGCGCAAAATTGGTTGAACACCATGAGCCGATTATGTTGATCGGTATCCCGCAATCCCGTGTCGATAAATTCATTGACAAATATATCGGCTTAAATTTTATTAAAAACCCGCCTCAACCAGGTGTTGCACCAGGGGATATTATTAGTGGTGCGACTGTAACCCTGATGGTCATCAATGACAGTATTCAGCGCTCTGTTAAAGCAGTAATCCATCAATATCATTTGGGTACAGATAAAGCAGTCGAACAGTCTGCCGAGCCTGCCGTTCAAACCCGTCCGCGTCGTGTTGCCAATCAAGACAAACAAGATATCCTGTCATGGAATGCGCTTTTGGAACAAAAAGCCGTCGGTCATCTGCATATTTCTATCGACGAAATCAATAAACTGTTTGAGAAAAGCGGTAAGGCAGGTGTGGCAGATCATGCGGAGCAGGGCGATGGTAATGATACATTTATTGATCTGTATGTTGCCTTGGTCAGCCAACCTTCCATCGGTAAAAGCCTTTTAGGTGAAGCCGGTTGGAACAACCTGCAAAAACGTTTGAAACCTGGCCAAGAAGCCGTGATGGTGGCCGGCGAGGGTCGCTACTCTTGGAAAGGTTCGGGTTATGTCCGCGGCGGTATCTTTGACCGTATTGAAATGATTCAAGGCGATACCAGCTTCCGCTTTACCGATGCGCAACATGAACGTGTAGTTGCTTTATCCGCCGAAGGTGCGCCTGCATTTAAAGAAGTTTCTTGGTTCACTATCCCCGAAGGTGTGGAATTTGATGGTGCTGAACCATGGCGTTTGCAATTGATGATTCAACGCGTATTGAGCGTAAATGATAAGGCATTTGTAACTGCCGATTTGGATTATGAATTGCCAAAAGGCTACTACGTTGACGATCCTAAAGCACCGCCGGTTGAAATTAGTGCACCGGTTGAGCCGGTGGCTGTGGCAGCCTCTGCTCCGGAGGAAAGTACAGGTATTGCAGAAGATGCAACGGCTGAGGAAGGCGTATCCAACCAACTTTGGAAACAGGTTTGGAAAGCCAAACAAGGTCAAATCGTGGTTGTCGGTATTGCTTTGACAATTCTTCTGTTGGTATTCCTGTTCCAAGATTGGATTGTCCGTTACGAAAAATGGTATGACCGATTCCGTCTTTGTTTCCTGACCTTTACGCTGTTTTATATCGGCTGGTATGCTCAGGCACAATTATCGGTAGTGAATACTTTGACGTTGTTCTCAGCCGTTTTGACTGAGTTCCACTGGGAATTTTTCCTGATGGATCCGCTGGTATTCATTCTGTGGCTCTTTACAGCGGCGACCATGCTGTTGTGGAACCGCGGTACATTCTGTGGATGGCTGTGCCCTTTCGGTGCATTGCAAGAGTTAACCAACCGTATCGCTAAAAAATTGGGTCTGAAACAAATTACAGTGCCACACTTGTTGCATACCCGTCTGAGTGCGATTAAATATGTAATTTTCTTCGCTTTGCTGGCAATTTCCCTGTACGATTTGGGTACGGCTGAAAAATTTGCTGAAATTGAGCCTTTCAAAACTGCAATTATTTTGAAATTCATGCGTGAATGGTGGTTTGTTCTGTTCGCCGCCGCTTTGCTGATTGCAGGCTTGTTCATCGAACGTTTCTTCTGCCGTTATCTGTGTCCTTTGGGTGCAGGTATTGCATTGCCGGGCCGCTTCCGTGTGTTTGATTGGCTGCGCCGTTATAAAATGTGCGGTAACCCATGCCAGATTTGTACACACGAATGCCCAGTACAGGCAATCGCACCTGAAGGCGACATTCATCCGAACGAATGTATCCAATGTCTGCATTGTCAGGTAATGTATCATCACGATACGCGTTGTCCCCAAGTAGTGGCAACGAATAAGAAAAAACAAAAACAAGCGGCGGCAAAAGCTGAACAGCATGATGCTGCAGCGACGCAAAATGCCCAAGAACAAGTCGTCCAGTTTGTTAAAAAAGAATCGGCAATCAGTGTCGATAAGTAGTAATTTATCAATAAAAAAGAGGGCTGTATCGGCAGCCCGACTTAGAAAATTTTTTATCGGCAGGCCGTCTGAAAAATCGGCCGCCGGATTTTATCCAAGGAGTGTCGTATGTCAGACGAAAAATTAGAACAAAACGGCTTAAGCCGTCGTTCATTCTTAGGTACTGCCGCTGCTTCCGGTGCAGGTATTGCCGGTGCCGGTTTGTTGGGCTTGGCCGGTTGCTCTAACGGCGAGGGTGATAAAGCTGCTGCTTCCGGTGCTGCACCTGCCGAAAAAGCCGCTGCTCATTCTGCCGAACCGGGCAAACAAACTTCCGAAGTCGGTCCGGGCGAACTTGACCAATACTACGGTTTCTTGTCAGGCGGTCAATCAGGCGAAATGCGCTTGATCGGCGTACCTTCTATGCGTGAGTTGATGCGTATCCCTGTGTTCAATATGGACAGCGCTACCGGTTGGGGTCGTACCAACGAGAGCCTGCGTATTTTGAATGAAAAAATTACGCCGGAAACCCGTAAATTCCTGCAAGACAGCGGTCTGCGCTGCTACCCTAACGGCGACTTGCACCACCCGCACTTGTCTTTTACCGATCAAACTTACGACGGCCGCTATGCATATGCCAACGATAAAGCAAACAACCGCGTTTGCCGTATCCGCTTGGATGTGATGAAAACCGATAAAATCGTTGAAATTCCAAACGTTTCAGGTGTTCACGGTCTGCGTCCTCAACGCTATCCGAAAACTGGCTACGTATTTGCCAACGGTGAGCATATCGTTCCTGTTGACGGCGTAGGCAAATGGGATGATCCTAAAACTTGGAATGCCGTTTATACTGCAGTTGACGGCGAAACCATGGACATCGCATGGCAAGTATTGGTAGACGGTAACTTGGATAATGGCGATGCCGACTACCAAGGTAAATACTCTTTCTCTACCTGCTATAACTCTGAGCGCGCTCTGACTGTACAAGGTGCATCTTCCAACGAACAAGACTGGTGTGTGGTATTTAACCTGGCCGCTATCGAAGAAGGCATCAAAAAAGGCGACTTCAAAGAAGTTAACGGCGTGAAAATGTTGGACGGTCGTGCGGAAGCCAACTCTCCATACACTCGTTACATCCCGGTTCCTAACTCTCCTCACGGCTGTAATGCAAGCCCTGACGGCAAATACATCATGCTCAACGGTAAACTGTCTCCAACCGTTACCGTATTGGATGTCAGCAAACTGGATGACTTGTTTGCAGGTAAAATCAAAGAGCGCGATGTTGTCGTAGCCGAGCCTCAACTGGGTCTTGGCCCATTACACACTGCATTTGACGGTCGCGGCAATGCCTATACTACATTGTTTATCGACAGCCAAATGGTGAAATGGAACATCGACGATGCGATTAAAGCCTATAAAGGCGAGAAAATCGATCCGATCAAACAAAAACTCGACGTTCACTATCAACCTGGCCACAACCACACTACTATGGGCGAAACCAAAGAAGCCGACGGTAAATGGTTGGTATCTTTGAACAAGTTCTCTAAAGACCGCTTCTTGAATGCCGGTCCTTTGAAACCTGAGTGTGACCAATTGATCGACATCTCCGGCGACGAAATGCGTCTGGTGCATGACAATCCGACTTTTGCCGAACCACACGACTTGTGCTTGGTTGCCGCGTCTAAAGTGAACCCAAGCAAAACTTGGGACCGCAAAGACCCATGGTTCTGGCAAGAAGCTTTGGAACAAGCCCAAAAAGACGGTGTTGAGCTGGAAAAAGCTGCCAAAGTCGTACGTGAAGGCAACAAAGTACGCGTGTACATGACTGCCGTTGCGCCTGCTTACAGCGTTCCTCAATTTGAAGTGAACCAAGGCGACGAAGTTACCGTATATGTAACCAACGTTGAGACCATTGAAGACTTGACTCACGGCTTTACTTTGGAAGGTTACGGTATCGCTATGGAGATTGGCCCGCAAGCGACATCTTCTGTAACCTTCAAGGCTGTCCGTCCAGGTGTACACTGGTACTACTGCCAATGGTTCTGCCACGCATTGCACATGGAAATGTCTGGCCAAATGATTGTTAAACCAAAATAATTTCGGTTTGATGATTTAATTCTTCAGGCCGTCTGAAAAAACATTCTTTCAGACGGCCTTTATAGCAAAGTTGTTTGTCGGCCGATATGGCCACAAAATGAAAGCCATCATCAGACAGCTTTGCTATAACACTAAAATACCTGTTTCCGCATCAGTTTATCATGCGGCAAGCAGGCCGTCTGAAACAGAGATATGATTATGACGCACACACAAATCCATCGTTCCAAATGGCAACGTGCCGCACTCGTATTGCTGCTTGGCAGCATGGTTCAGACGGCCTTTGCCGCAGTCATCAACGTATCCGCACAAGACAATCTCAATGATGCTTTGGCGCGCGCCCAAGCCGGCGATACGCTCAAGCTTGCCTCCGGTACATACAAGACCAAACTCTATATTGACAAACCGATTACTATTGAAGGCCCTGCCGACCGTTCCGCCAAGATTGTCGGCGACCGGAGCGGGAGGACGGTTGCCGTTCATGCGTCTGATGTAACTTTGCGCAATCTGACTATTTCCCATTCCGGCATGAGTTTGCCGGCAATGGATGCCGGTATCTATTTAGAAGAGACGGCAACGCACGCGCTGGTGGAGCATAACAACATCATCGACAATTCCGTCGGCGTGTATATTCACGGTGCGGCAGAATCCATGGTGCGGGAAAATAAAATCATCGGCGATGCAACCCTGCGCGTCAACGAACGCGGCAACGGCGTAACCGTCTGGAATGCGCCCGGTGCGCAAGTGATCGATAACGATATTTCCAAAGGCCGTGACGGTATTTTTTCAAATACCAGTACCCATAATACCTACAAAGGCAACCGCTTTAGCGACTTGCGCTTTGCCGTCCATTATATGTACACCAATGACAGCGAAGTCAGCAACAATATCTCCGTCGGCAACAACATGGGTTATGTGCTGATGTTTTCCGAACGCCTGAAAGTGTATGGCAACATTGCCGTTGGCAGCCGCGACCAAGGCATTATGCTCAACTACGTCAATTATTCCGAAATTCACGATAATGTGATCAACAAGGCAGGCAAATGCGTGTTTGCCTACAATGCCAACTACAATAAAATTTTCGACAATCATTTTGAAAACTGTCAAATCGGTATTCACTTTACCGCGGCCATTGAAGGCACAAGCCTGTTCAATAATTCGTTTATCAACAACGAAAGCCAAGTCAAATACGTCAGCACCCGTTTCCTTGATTGGGGCGAGGGTGGTCGCGGCAACTATTGGAGCGATAACAGCGCCTTTGACCTTGACGGCGACGGTTTCGGCGACAGTGCCTACCGTCCTAACGGGATTATCGACCAAATCATCTGGCGCGCACCCGTCGCCCGGTTATTGATGAACAGCCCTGCCATCAGCATTGTCAAATGGGCGCAATCGCAATTTCCCGCCATCCTGCCTGGCGGCGTAATTGACAGCAAGCCTTTGATGAACCCCGTCCGCAATAAAACGACAACCAAATACGAAGCCATGAAGGACGAATTGCTGCATGAAGCAAAAACGCACCAATCCGAATGGGGTAATGCCGAAAATGGTGCGCTGACAGGCGGAAATGCCAATATGTAACCTTTCAGACGGCCCGATATCAAAGGCCGTCTGAAACATTCACTAGAGGAATATCCATGAACGGTACCAACCACGTTGAATTAAGAAACGTGACCAAGCAGTTTGGCAGCCAAAAGGCCGTCAACCAAGTCGATCTGGTTCTCAAGGCTGGCGAAAGCGTCGGCATGGCAGGACACAACGGTGCAGGTAAATCTACCATTATGAAGCTGATACTCGGTCTGATTACGCCGACCGAGGGCGAAGTGATGCTTTTGGGAGAGCCAACCGGCAGTAAAGCAGGGGCGCAGCGTCGCAGCCAAATCGGTTACCTGCCTGAAACGGTTGCATTGCACCCTTCATTGACCGGTATCGAAACCATGGATTTCTATGCCAAACTTAAAAAACAGCCCCTGAGTAAAAACCGCGAATTGCTCGAGCGTGTCGGCATTTCCCAGGCCGCACGCCGCCGCGTCGGCACTTACTCTAAAGGTATGCGTCAACGCCTCGCTTTGGCACAAGCCTTGTTGGGGGAGCCTAAAGTTTTATTGTTTGACGAGCCGACTACCGGCCTTGATCCGGCTTCGCGTCAAATGTTTTACGAAGTTGTGCGCGAACTCAATGGGCGAGGCGCAACCGTATTGCTCAGCACCCACGCACTGGCCGAGCTTGACGGCCACGCCGACCGCATCATCGTCATGAAAAACGGCGTGAAAGTTGCCGACGGCAGCATGGATGAGTTGCATATTCAAAGCGGTCTGCCGCTGACCGTCAACGTCCGCTTGAAAGAAGCGCGCCCGTTGAGCGAGCGTTGGCATCCGCTTTCAGACGGCCTGTCATACCAAGCGCAATGTAAAGCAGAAGAGCGCATGGCTCTTTTGAGTGAATTGGGTGATTTGGGCAGTCTTGCCTACATCGATATCCACACACCTACACTTGATGATATGTACGCGCAATTCTTGAAGAGGGAAGACGTATGAACCCCGTTTGGATTATTACCGGCAAAGAAGTCCGCGACAGCCTGCGCAACCGTTGGGTACTCGCCGCCGCGCTCCTGCTTGCCGCATTGGCACTGTCATTAGGCTTTCTCGGCAGCTCGCCTACCGGTTCGGTCAAGGTTGATCCCTTGACGGTAACCGTAGTCAGCCTGTCCAGCCTGTCTATTTTCCTGATTCCGCTGATTGCGATGTTGCTCTCTTATGATGCACTGATCGGCGAAATAGAGCGCGGTACAATGGCGTTGCTGCTAAGTTACCCCATCTCGCGCAACCAAATCCTTGCCGGTAAATTTATCGGCCACCTCATCATTCTTGCCCTTGCTACCACGGCAGGCTACGGATTGGCAGGTATTACCCTTCAGCTTGCCAACGGCGGTTTTGATATTGCCGCATGGCAGCCTTTCGCCCTTTTGATTGCTGCCAGCGTGATTCTTGGCGCAGCCTTTTTGTCCATGGGCTATTTGATCAGCGCAAAAGTTAAAGAACGCGGTACCGCCGCCGGTATCGCCATCGGCGTATGGCTGTTTTTTGTCGTTATTTTCGATATGGCGCTTTTGGGTGTTTTGGTTGCCGATACCGAACAAGTCATTACCGCGCCTGTAGTGGAAACCGTTCTTTTGTTCAACCCCGCAGACATTTATCGCCTGCTGAACCTGACGGGTTACGAAAATACAGCCATGTATGCCGGCATGGCAGGTTTGAGCGAACAAATCAGCCTGAGTATGCCTGTTTTGCTGACGGCTCAGGTATTATGGGTTATCATTCCTTTGATTTTAGCCGCCTGGATTTTCGGAAAGCGACAAATATGAGAAAAATATTATTGACAACCTTCACACTCATCGCATTGGCAGCCTGCAGCAAGCAGGACAACAGCCCTCCGCCTGCGCCCCAACAAATCAGCGACAGCGCAGTGGGTCATTACTGCAGCATGAATTTGACTGAACACAACGGCCCTAAAGCGCAAATCTTCTTGAACGGCAAACCTGACAAACCGGTTTGGTTTTCCACCATCAAGCAGATGTTCGGCTACACCAAGCTGCCTGAAGAGCCGAAAGGCATTCATATCATCTATGTTACCGATATGGGTAAAGTCAAAGATTGGGAAAAACCCAATGCCGATACTGAATGGATAGATGCGAAAAAGGCCTATTACGTTATCGAAAGCAGCTTTATCGGCGGCATGGGTGCGGAAGATGCACTTCCGTTTGCCGACAAGGCTCAGGCTGAAAAATTCGCCAAAGAAAAAGGCGGCAGAGTTGTCGGTTTCGCAGAGATGCCCGACGAATATATTTTCAAATAAAACAACCAATAAAGGCCGTCTGAAACAGTTTCAGACGGCCTTTGTGTTGGAAGCTGCCGATTGCTGATTTAATGAATGCGGCTTTCAATATAAAGATAAAAAATCTAAGGAATACTTTATGTCCACCCCTTTAACGCGCCGCCGTTTCATTGCTATCGCCGCCACACTTGCCGCCGGTGTCGGCATTCCTTTTGCCATCAGCCGCAAAACCAATCAGCCGACTCGTCCGGCCAGCCCAAATCAAGAAGAGCAGCCAGTTATTTGGAGAGGCATTGCATTGGGTTCGGGCGCGGAGTTGCGTTTGTTCGGCGTTGGGCGCAGGCAGGCGGAGATACTGATCAACAAAGTATTGGCAGAAGTTTCACGGTTGGAAAAAATCTTCAGCCTGTATCGGGACGACAGCCTGATCAGCCGTTTAAACCGAGAAGGCCGTCTGAAAAATCCGCCATCCGATTTTTTACAGCTGCTCAGTATCAGCCGAGATATCCATCAGCTGACGCAAGGTGCATTTGATCCTAGCATTCAGCCTTTGTGGAATCTGTATGCCGATCATTTCAGGCGAAACCCAAAAACCGAAACGCCACCATCTGAGCGCAGTATCAAAGACACGCTCAAATTAGTGGATTTCAACAAAGTCGATTTTGATACCAAAGAAATCCGTTTTGCCCAAAAAGGCATGGGCTTGTCGCTTAACGGCATTGCCCAAGGCTATATCACCGACAAAGTAGCTGAATTGTTGAAGCAGCAAGGCGTTTCTCAGGCATTGATTGATATGGGGGAGATTTACGGCTTTGATAATGCCAACCAGCGCGAGTGGAATGTCAGCATCCGCAATCCTGACCAAGAAGACCAAATCCTGACCACCATTGCCATGAAAAATCAAGCGTTTGCCACATCGGGCGGCTATGGCACGGTAATGGACGAGGCAGGCAAATTTACCCATCTGTTTGACCCGCGCACAGGCGGAAGCCAGCCGCGCTATAAAAGCATGAGCGTTATGGCGGAAAGTGCGGCAGTTGCCGATGCTTTTTCTACCGCATTTTCTATTATGGATGAAGCGGCCATCCGAGCAGCGGCCCAAGTTAAAAAGGCACAGGTTTGGCTGGTGATGCCGAATAATGAATTGAAGAAGATTTGAGATTGAGAAAAAGAATGGTTTTGCCAGTTGGTTTGAATATATGAATAAGGAAAAGTCTAAGATATTGAAATAATGAAATATAAAAAAAGAAGGGCTGCCCAAGGGCAACCCTGAAACTCTTGCAGCTGGGAGTAATTAGCAAGAGATTACGACACTTAAAACAAAAATTCACTCATTTCAAAGCACGAAGCTTTAATATCTAAGCAAAACGGTATTTCGACCGCTCAAACCCCTTCGATACGGAGAAACACAACATATATGGGAAAATCCGACAAAGTGGTTTGAAGCAATTCAGATGAACGGTCTGTAATGCAGATAACCGGATGTCTTTAGATGAGCGGTATAATATCAGGATAAGCGGAACATTACTAGTGAATATTATAAAAAAGTAGAATAATTCATTTAGTGATTGATTCTATTGAATAAAAACATGATTTCTTATTGAACTTTTTTACAACATATTGATTTGGTTTAAAAAGGGAATTATGTAAGTATTTGGCGTTAATCAAGAAACTTGTTTTGAGCTTTGGGAATAGATAATTAATAGAAAAAGGCCGTCTGAATGTTCAGACGGCCTTTTTTCAAAAAGTTACTTATTTGGTTGCAGAAGCAGTAGAAGCAGCTTCGGCTTGAGCACCTGCAGCTGCGTTTTCACCCCATGCAGCAGGATATTTGTAACCGGCAAAGCGTTTTTGTGAGTAAGCTTTGAACTCGTCAGAGTTGTAGGCTTCGGTTACATCTTTCAGCCATTGGCTGTCTTTGTCGGCAGTGCGGACGGCAGACCAGTTAACGTAGGCAAAGCTTGGCTCTTGGAACAGGGCTTCGGTCAGTTTCATGCCGCTGCTCATGGCGTAGTTGCCGTTAACGATGGCAAAGTCAACGTCGGCACGGCTGCGCGGCAGTTGGGCGGCTTCAAGTTCTACGATTTGGATGTTTTTTGGGTTTTCGGCAATATCGTTTTTAGAAGCAGTCAACGGATCAACGTTGGCTTTCAGTTTAATCCAGCCCAATTCGTTCAACATAACCAATGCACGGGCAAAGTTGGATGGGTCGTTAGGTGCAGAAACGCTGACGCCGTCTTTTACTTCGTCCAAAGATTTCAGTTTGCCAGGGTACAGACCCAAAGGTGCGGTCGGTACTTGGAAGGCTTCAATGATGTCGAGTTTGTGTTCTTTTTTGAAGTCGTCCAGATAAGGTTTGTGTTGGAAGATGTTGATGTCCAATTCGCCTTCAGCCAAAGCAAGGTTAGGGCGCACATAGTCGGTGAACTCGATCAGTTTGACTTTATAGCCTTTTTTCTCCAAAGCCGGTTGGATTTGGTCTTTAACCATATCGCCGAAGTCACCGACGGTTGTACCGAAGACGATTTCTTTTTTCTCTGCGCCGTTGTCGGCAGAAGAAGCGGCAGAAGCAGCAGGTGCGCTGTCTTTTTGACCGCCGCAGGCAGCCAATACGATGGCCAGCGCAGCAGCAGAAAGGGTTTTGAAGAATGGGTTGATTCGCATAATTTTGCTCCAGATGGATGATAAAACGGTTTCAGACGGCCTCAAGCTGCCGCTGTCAAAAAAAGAGGGATTGTAAATCTATTTTGGAAATATGAGGATGTTTTTTGTAAATTTATTTGGAATATATATCTTAATATGTTCTAAACAGATAACAGGCCGTCTGAAAAATAGTAAGTCCATTTCAGACGGCCTGTTTGCTTAACGCTTGTCCAGTTTGCGCGCCAATCTGTTGCCGATACCTTGAATCAGGATAACGAGTAAAACCAGGATGGCAACGATGAAGATGATGACTTCCATTTGATAGCGGTAGTAGCCGTAACGGATGGCAAGGTCGCCCAAGCCGCCGCCGCCAATCATACCTGCCGCCGCGCTGTACGACAGAAGGCCGATAGCCAGTACGGTAATGCTGGAAACCATACCTGCGCGCGCTTCATTCAAAAGCACTTTGCAGATGATGCTCATGGGGGAAGCACCCATTGAGGAGGCTGCCTCAATCACGCCTCTGGGTACTTCGCGCAGGTTTTGCTCGACCAGACGGGCGAAGTAGAACAGGCCGGATACGCTCAATACCAATGAGGCGGCAACCGGGCCGATGGTCGTACCGATGATGGCGCGTGTAACAGGAATCATGGCAATCATCAGGATGACGAAAGGGAATGCGCGCATTAGGTTGACCAGGTTGTCCAAAAACAAATTCAGCTGTTTGTTGTAGTGCAACTGATGGCTAGATGTAACAAACAGCAATACGCCCAAAATCGTACCGAAGATAACGGCAAAAGTAGTTGATAGTCCGACCATAATAAAGGTTTCGCCCAAGGCTTGGATAATTTCGCCCTTCATGCTGACGATGGTCTCAACAGCACTTTCAAATGTTAAATCTGCCATATTAGTCCTCTCGAATCAGCTCTTGCCCGATTTCGGATTGGGCATGGATTTGGTTGCCGTGTACTTCAACGATTTCCAGCAGACGGCCTTTGTCCAAGAGGGCGGCACGGTCGCACAGACGGCGGATAACGCTCATTTCGTGGGTAACGATGACGATGGTTACGTTGAAACGTCGGTTGATGTCTTCCAAACACTTCAAAACGCTGCGCGTAGTGGCGGGGTCGAGGGCGGAAGTGGGTTCGTCGGCGAGGATGACTTGAGGTTGCGGCGCCAGCGCGCGGGCAATGCCGACACGTTGTTTTTGACCGCCGGAAAGTTGGGACGGGTAATGATTGGCACGGTCTTGCAAATCAACGATTTCCAAACATTCTTCAACACGCGCTTGGATTTTTTTAGACGGCCATTTGGCAATTTCTAAAGGAAAGGCGACGTTTTCGGCAACGGTACGGTTGCTCAATAGGTTGAACTGTTGGAATACCATGCCGATGTTTTGTCGGGCGTGGCGTAGTTGCGTGGCGTTGAGCGCGGTCAGTTCTTGGCCGCACACGCTGACGATACCTGTGTCGGGACGTTCCAATAAATTAATCAGGCGCAGCAGGGTGGATTTGCCTGCGCCGGAATAGCCCATCAGGCCAAAGATTTCACCCTGTTTGATTTCGAGGCTGGTCGGCTCGACGGCGACAAAGTCTTTGTTGTCGCGTGTTTGATAGTGTTTGGAGACGTGATCCAGAATAATCATGGTTTATCCGTGTTTTCTTTAATTCGTGTGGCCATCAGGGTGTGCAGACGGCGGTTGTCGGCGCGTGCGATGGTAAATTGCAGGCTGCCGATGATGACTTTTTCGCCGCGCACGGGCAGATGTCCCAACTCCTGAATGACCAGGCCGCCGATGGTGTCGGCTTCTTCGCTGCTGTATTCCGTGCCGAAGAAGGTGTTGATGTCTTCGATTTCGGTAGCCGCGTGGATGCGCCAGCGTTCGGAAGAAACGGCGTGGATATTGTCGGCGCTGTCGTCTTCGTCAAACTCATCTTCGATTTCGCCGACGATTTGTTCGATGATGTCTTCAAAGGTGACCAAACCGGATGTGCCGCCGTATTCGTCGATGACAATCGCCATGTGGTTGCGCTGTTCGCGGAACTCTTTTAAAAGGGCGGTCAAAGATTTGCCTTCGGGAACGAAAACGGCAGGGCGCAAGACGGATTTCAGGTGGAACTGCTCGGGGTTGAACATATATTTGAGCAGGTCTTTGGCGTGCAAAATACCCAAAACTTCGTCTTTGTCTTCGCCGATGACGGGGAAGCGAGAATGGGCGGTTTCGATGACGTAGGCCGTGATGCGCTCGATGCTGTCGTTTTCTTTCAATACGTTCATGCGGCTGCGCGTAATCATGGCATCGCGCACTTCCAGCTCGGCAAAGTCCAATACTTTTTCCAGCCGGGTCAGTGTGTCGGCGTCAAAAACTTCCTGCTCGTGTGCTTGGCGCAGCAGGGTCAATACGTCTTCGGCGGAGTCGGGCTCGCCGGCAAGTCGGGAGATCAGGCGTTCGAAAAACTTGGGTTTCGACTGCGTACCGTCCATTTTAATATTCGTCCTCTTGGTAGGGGTTGGGGAAGCCTGCCGCCAGCATCAGGCAGATTTCTTCGGCTTCCATTATTTCGGCTTCATCGTCTTCGATGTGGTCGTAGCCCATCAGGTGTAAAGTACCGTGTATGGTCAGGTGGGCAAAATGCTGTTCGGGTGTTTTGCCCTGTTCGGCGGCCTCTTTCAAAACCACTTGCGGACAAATTACCAAATCGCCATACAAGCCGTCTGAAAACTGGTCGGGCAGGATTTCGCCTTCGTTGAGCGCGAAACTCAATACATTGGTGGCGTAATCCTTGCCGCGGTAGTCGCGGTTGTAGGCGCGGGCTTCTTCTTCGTCCAGAAGAATCAGGCTGATGTCTGCGCGGCGGTATTCGTTTTTTAAGGCAGACCACGCCCAGCGGTAGAAGTCGTTCTCTGAAGGAAGGTTGGCGGCGGAAGAAGCATTTTCAAAGTTCAGATGAAAACGTTGCCGCTGTAAGGATAAAAAAGGATATTGTTTGGCGCGTTTCATGTTGTCCGGAAAATTTGGTTTTTAGGCGTAAATATAACATATTCACCCTCATGTCGTCTGAAAAAACGCCCAAAATATGATAGACTTCATGCCGTTTTCCATCTTTCAGGCAACCATTATGAACCCGAAAAAGCTCGTTATCGCCAGTCGCGAAAGCCTGCTTGCCATGTGGCAGGCAAAACATATCCAAGGCCGTCTGAAAGCCCTGTATCCCGATTGCGAAGTCGAGATTTTGGGCATGACCACGCGCGGCGATCAGATTTTGGACAGAACTTTGTCAAAAGTCGGCGGTAAAGGCTTGTTTGTCAAAGAGTTGGAACAGGCTTTGTATGACGGCAGGGCCGACTTGGCCGTGCATTCGATTAAAGACGTACCGATGGATTTGCCTGAAGGTTTCGCGCTTGCGGCCATCGGAGAACGCGCCAATCCGTTTGACGCGTTTGTGTCCAACCAATACGCGCGTTTGGAAGAAATGCCCAAAGGTGCCATCGTCGGCACATCCAGCCTGCGCCGCGAAGCCCAGTTGCGCGCGCGCTATCCGCATTTGGTCATCAAACCTTTGCGCGGCAATGTGCAAACCCGTTTGTCCAAACTCGATAACGGCGAATACGACGCGATTATTTTGGCCGCCGCCGGTTTACAGCGTCTGGAATTGGACGAACGCATCCGCATGATTTTGTCGGAATCCGACAGCCTGCCTGCCGCCGGACAAGGCGCATTGGGTATCGAAATTGCAGCGCATCGCGAAGATTTGTATGAAGTCTTGAAGCCTTTGAACCACGATACCACACATGCCTGCGTTACGGCCGAACGCGCGTTGGCGCGCGCTTTGGGCGGAAGCTGCCAAGTGCCGCTGGCCGCATATTGCACTGAAGAAAACGGTTTGCTGACCTTGCGCGGCTTGGTCGGCCATCCTGACGGTTCGGTTATTTTGCAGGCGGACGCGCAAGCCCCAGCCGAATACGCCGATGCCTTGGGTCGTGCAGTCGCCAAAAAACTAGCAGATGATGGTGCGGAAGAATTGATTGCCGCTGTATTGCAAGAACAGGCTTAAAACAGCATAGATCATTTAAAAAGGCCGTCTGAAACTTTCAGACGGCCTTTATTTTGTTGATGCTTAAGGATTCATAATCCGCGCAACCAAAGCTTTTTCTTTGCCCTGCATATTGGGGATCTTGACCTGAATGCCGTTGCCTGGAGCAACATCGACAGGCTGGCCTTTGCGGGTCATTTGTTCCAATTTGATGGTTTGGTTGCCGCTCGGGTGGATGATTTCGAGTGAATCGCCGACAGCGAAGCGGTTTTTGACTTCGATGGTTGCCCAGCCGTTTTCATCAATTTCGGTAACATGGCCGACATATTGGCTTTGTTTGGCGATGGAATGGCCGGTCAGGTAGTTTTGGTAATCCTGAGTTTGGTGGCGCTCGAGGAAGCCGCTGGTGTAGCCGCGGTTGGCAAGGCCTTCGAGTTCGCTCAACAAGCCGTAGTCAAACGGACGGCCTGCAACGGCATCATCAATCGCTTTGCGGTAGGACTGGGCCACGCGTGCAACATAATAAAGCGATTTGGTGCGGCCTTCGACTTTGAGGCTGTCCACGCCGATTTTGGCCAGTTTCTCAACCACTTCAATGCCGCGCAGGTCTTTGGAGTTCATGATATAGGTGCCGTGTTCGTCTTCCATAATTGGCATCATTTCGCCCGGACGGTTGGACTCTTCAATCAGGAAAACTTTGTCGGCGTAGGGATGGCGTTTTTGACCGTTAATGCCTTCAAAGTTTTGGTTGGCTTCTTCTTGGGCTTTTTCAAAGTTGAAACCTTGCAGAAGTTGGGCGTCGCCCGCATCGCTTTCAGTGGCGTTGTGAACTTTGTAGTCCCAACGGCAGGAGTTGGTGCAGGTGCCTTGATTGGGGTCGCGGTGGTTGAAGTAGCCGGAGAGCAGGCAGCGGCCGGAGTAGGCGATGCACAATGCGCCGTGAATGAAGACTTCGAGTTCGATGTCGGGGCATTCTTGGCGGATTTCGGCGATTTCTTCCATGCTCAATTCGCGCGACAGGATGATACGTTCGACACCGATGTTTTGCCAGAATTTCACGCCCCAGTAGTTGGTGGTGTTTGCCTGTACAGACAGGTGAATCGGCATTTCCGGCCATTTTTCGCGCACGGTCATGATCAAACCCGGATCCGCCATAATCAGCGCGTCGGGCTTCATGGCAATCAAAGGCTCCATATCAGAAACAAAGGTTTTGAGTTTGGAGTTGTGCGGCAGTGTATTGACGGTCAGGAAGAATTTTTTGTTGCGCTCGTGCGCTTCTTTAATGCCTTGCTCGAGAACGTCGAGTTTGGCAAATTCGTTGTTGCGGGCACGCAGGGAATAACGCGGGCTGCCGGCGTAAACGGCATCTGCGCCGTAATCATAGGCGGCGCGCATGCGTTCGAGGCCACCTGCTGGCAATAAGAGTTCGGGTGCTTTCATGTTTTATGCTTTTTAAAATGTTTTCAGACGGCCCTCAAGGAAAGAGGGAAGGCCGTCTGAAAGATGTTTGAAGAATGGGCGGATTATCCGCTGTTTTTGTGTTTCGGTCAATTTTGTGTCGGGTTTGCGCTTTGTTTTTTATACGGAAAATGTCCTGTATGTGCAAAGGCGAAAAGGGGCTGCAATTCATTGGAAATGTAAAAAAAGCAGGGTTGGGCGGAATAATTTAACAAAAAACCGTTCAAGCAATGTATTTTCTTGTAAAATATCAAGCTTCATTTTAAAAAATATTCGGATTAGTTACCGATTTTGACCGACGGAAGGGTTATGGATTTTCGTTTTGACATTATTTATGAATACCGCTGGATGTTTTTATACGGTGTGTTGACGACGCTGGGACTGACGGTGGTTGCAACGGCAGGCGGCTCAATTTTGGGTTTGCTGCTGGCATTGGCGCGTTTGATTAATCCGGAAAAAGCCGGTGCACCGATGCGTGCCTTGGCTTGGGTGTTGCGTAAGATTTCTTTTTGGTATGTGACGCTGTTTCGCGGTACGCCATTGTTTGTACAAATTGTGATTTGGGCTTATGTTTGGTTCCCATTTTTCGTTCACCCGGCCGACGGTGTGCTGATTAGCGGCGAAGCAGCCGTTGATTTGCGCCGTTCTTATGGTGCGTTGATTGCCGGCTCTTTGGCGTTGATTGCGAACTCGGGTGCGTATATTTGTGAGATTTTCCGTGCTGGTATCCAGTCGATTGATAAGGGCCAAATGGAAGCTGCGCGTTCTTTGGGTCTGACCTATACTCAGGCGATGCGTTATGTGATTTTGCCGCAAGCTTTGCGCCGTATGTTGCCGCCATTGGCCAGTGAGTTTATTACGTTGTTGAAAGACAGCTCATTGCTTTCTGTCATCGGCGTGGCAGAGTTGGCTTATGTACAAAGCACGATTACCGGCCGCTATTCTGTTTATGAAGAGCCGCTTTATACAATCGCGTTGATTTATTTGGTGCTGACAAGCTTTTTGGGTTGGGTATTCCTGCGATTGGAAAGCCGTTACAATCCGCAACACCGCTAATCGGTTTGAATTAAAAAAAGGAAGACTTTTCAAGTCTTCCTTTTTTTATTTGCCGTCAATGTTTCAGACGGCCTTGAATCAGAATGCTTCGCCGACTTTGACACCGCCTGCGATGTCTTTGGGCGTTGCCAGTTTGGCAGTTGCCTGTTGGGCGGCTTGGAATGCTTCGGTTGCCATGATGTCGGCAGCTTCTTGTACGGTTAATGTGTTGGCCATGTATTGCCAACGTGCTGCCAAGTCAGCGTTTGCCGGTGCGTGGAAACCGTCTCGCAATTCATCTACCAAGTCAGGGCGGTTGCACACCAGTACAATATCGCAGCCTGCTTCAAAAGAAAGTCGGGCGCGTTCTTTAATACCGCCGACACCGCATGCGCCTTCCATGGTCAGGTCGTCTGAAAAGATAACACCGTTAAAACCGATTTCTTGGCGCAGGATTTGTTTCAGCCATTTTTCGGAGAAGCCGGCAGGTTGGCTGTCGATTTGCGGGTATACGACGTGGGCAGGCATGACTGCGGCCATGCCTGCTTGGCTCAGTGCGCGGAAGGGGATAAGGTCGGCGGCTTCTAGCGCTTCGCGGCTGCGTTCGTCGCAAGGCAGGACGTGATGGCTGTCGCCTTCGACAAAGCCGTGGCCGGGGAAGTGTTTGCCGCAAGATTTCATGCCACCTTTGTTCAGGCCTTTTTGCAGGGCAAGGGCAAGCTGGGTCACGATGTTGGCGTCGCGGTGGAAACTGCGGTTGCCGATGACGGCGCATTGACCCCAGTCCAAATCCAATACAGGCGTAAAGGATAGGTCGATACCGCAGGCGGAGAGTTCGGTTGCCAAAACCCAGCCGACTTGTTCTGCTTGGGCGCAGGCGGCTTCTTTGCCTTCGTTGTCCCAAATTTCGCCCAATACGTTCATGGCCGGCAGGCGGGTGAAGCCGTCAATAAAACGTTGAACCCGTCCGCCTTCGTGGTCGACGGCGATGATGAGTTCAGGAGTACGGACGGCTTTGATTTCTTGAACCAAAGCTTTGAGCTGGGAAACGTTTTCAAAGTTACGGCGGAACAAAATAACGCCACCGACGGCAGGGTCGAGCAGGCGTTGTTTTTCTTCTTCGGTCAGATGATAGGTAGCGACGTCGGCCATGACTGGGCCACGTGGAAGATGAGGCGTATTCATTGTTTTGTCCTGAATAATGTATATATTGGATAATCGTTATGTTCAGACGGCCTGAGAGTGTATGAATATCTCAGGCCGTCTGAATATTGGTTTTGAATTAGGCAGTTGTTTTTTTCTTGTCTTTCAAGATCAGAATCAACACAACCATCACGATGCCGGTTACCACAAAACCTAAAGGTGCGGAGCCGGTCATGCCCAGTGTGAGGTAGCCTGAGGCGGCAGACGCGGCTACGGTCAGCGCGTAAGGGAATTGCGAGGTAACGTGGTCGATGTGGTTACAGTGTGCGCCAGTAGAAGAGAGGATGGTGGTGTCGGAAATTGGCGAGCAGTGGTCGCCAAATACGGCACCGGCCATTACGGCAGACATGCAAGGGATAATCAGCGATGATTCGACTTTGACGGCCATAGCGGCGGCAATCGGCAACATGATGCCGAATGTACCCCAGCTTGTGCCGGTAGCGAAGGCCATCACACCTGCGAGCATGAACAAAATCACGGGCAGGAAGCCTGCGTGGATATTGCCTGCCACTAAAGTGGAGAGATATTCGCCGGTGTGCATCTCGCTGACAACGGTGCTGATGATCCATGCCAAAATCAAGATGGTAATGGCGCCACGCATAGAGATGATGCCCTGCCAAATGGCTTTAGGGTAGTCGCTGGTTTTGATGGTACCGATGGTGCAGAGGATGACGGCCAATACGCCGCAAGTACCGCCGAACACGAGGGAAGTGTTCACATCGGTATTTTCAAACGCGCTGAGCAAAGAGAAGGTCTCAGAAGCTTGTGCGCCAGTGTAAATCATGGCGGAAACCGTGGCGACAATCAGTACCAAAACCGGCACAATCAGCGCGAATACGCGGCCGTTGGGATGGCCTGTTTCAACGGTTTCATCATGAATTTCATTCAAAGCGGCGCGTTCCAAACGGGCCATAGAGCCGATGTCGAAGGAGAACCAAGCTACGACAAACACCATAATCAATGCGAAGACGGCGTAGTAATTCATCAGGCTCATGGCCACGAATGCGCCCATTGGTGTGTAGTCTGTGATGTTGTAAGTTACCAAAAGGCCTGCCAAAGTAGCAATAATCGATGCCCCCCAGCTGGATACAGGCATCAAAACGCACATCGGTGCGGCAGTGGAGTCAAGGATGTAAGCCAGTTTGGCGCGGGAAACTTTGAATTTGTCGGTCACAGGGCGGGCAATCGCACCGACGGCAAGGCTGTGGAAATAGTCGTCAATAAAGGTAACGAATACCAGACAGGCGGTCAGCAGCTTCGCACCGCGACGGCCCTTGATATGCTGTTTTGCCCAATCGGCAAATGCTTGGTTGCTGCCGGAATGCGTCAGCAGGGAAGTGAAAATCCCCAAAAGCACCAAGAAAAGCAGGATTTTGGGTTTGCCCAAAGACCAATCGCCGTCCGCCCAAGTCAGGCTGACTGCCATGTCTTTCAAGTGAACCAAAGCATCAAGTGGATTACCGCCTACCAGCAGGAATGAGCCGACGATAATGCCGACACCTAGGGACAGCAATACACGGCGCGTGGCAATGGCCAAGGCGAGCGCAATGGCTGCCGGGACGATGGATAAAATAGAATTTGAATAATTAATAAGTTGCATAATTATATTGTATATAAGCGGTGAAATATTTTCAGACGGCCTAAACTGGAAGACGGATAACAAAATACCCACCGCCTCTGACAGATGGGTATTTTATCATCTAACACATCATCATGCCGTCTGAAAAATCGGACTACTGCAGATTTAGCGCAAGGAACAAAGTATTGCCTTCGCGTTGTACCAAAAGCGGTACGTTTTTGCCTGAGCTTTCCAATGCGCTACGGAAAGTGGATTCGTCATTGACGCTGATTTGGCTGACGGCAATGATTTCGTCGCCGCGTTTGAGGCCGGCACGTTCGGCCGCACCGCTAACGCGCAGAACGATTAAGCGTTGTTTGCCGTCTGCGTTTTCAACCTGCAAAGTCAGGCCTGCGTTTTCAACGGTAAATCCGTCATGGCCGCCATCGTGTTGCGGGTGTTCAGCCTCTTTTGCAGAAGTTTCCGTTTGTTCGGCTGCGCTGCCAAGTTTGACTTTGACATCGGTTTGTTTGCCGCCGCGCCAGATGCTCAAAGTCACTTCTTTACCCGGCATCATCGAGCCGACCATGACCGGCAAATCGCTGGAAGCGCGGACTTCTTCGCCGTTAACTTTGCGTACGATGTCGCCAACCTGCAAACCGGCTTGTTGTGCCGCACTGTTAGGCATGATTTTGGCAATCAGTGCGCCGCTTGCTTTGTCCAAACCGAAAGATTTGGCCAAATCGTAAGAAACTTCTTGAATAACCACACCTAATTGGCCGCGTTGGACTTTGCCGTTGGCTTTTAATTGTTCGGCCACATTCATGGCAACATCAATCGGAATGGCAAACGAAATGCCCATGAAACCGCCGCTGCGGCTGTAAATTTGCGAGTTGATGCCGACTACTTGGCCGCGGAGGTTGAATAACGGGCCACCTGAGTTGCCGGGGTTGATGGCAACGTCGGTTTGGATGAACGGCGTGTAGTTTTCATTCGGCAGGCTGCGGCCTTTGGCGGAGACGATGCCTGAAGTTACGCTGTTGTCAAAGCCGAAAGGCGCGCCGATGGCGGCTACCCATTCGCCCGGTTTCAAATCTTTCGGATTGCCGATTTTGACAACCGGCAAGTCTTCTTGCGGCTCGATTTTTAAGAGGGCAACGTCGGATTGGGCGTCTGAGCCGACCAGTTTGGCCGTGTATTCGCGTTTGTCGTTGAGCAGGACTTTAATGTTGCCCATGCCGGCAACTACGTGGGTATTGGTCAGGATATAGCCGTCTTTGCTGATGATGAAGCCGGAACCGAAATTCAAAGCGTCGCTTTCGGTATCTTCTTGCGGCATGTCGGGCATATTGGGAACAAGGCGCTTGAAGAACTCGTAAAACGGATCGTTGTCGGGGAATTGGCTCAGATCCATGCTGTGATCGTCATCCGGTGTCGCAGAGCGTTTTGCCGGTGTCGCTTGAATATTGACGACGGCCTGTCCTTCGTTTTGCACCAGTTGGGCGAAGTCGGGCAGCAACATACCGACTTTTCCGTCATCGGTATTGGTTTCTATGCGTTGGACGAGTTCTTTGTTTTCGTCTTTGCCAAAAAAGGTGCTGACTTTGTCGCAACCTGAAAGAAGGGAAGCTGAGAGGACAGCAAGGGCCAGATATGTGTTTGTTTTAATGTGCACGAAAGTTCCTTTTGCCGGTGCCTATCGTATTGTCGGCATGCGTTTGAGCCGGCAGGCAGTTTTATTGTTTGAATGCTGTTTAAATGTATAAGGTAGGATTTTTACACTTTAACGGTTTTTTTTCAAGCATTTCATTTTAAATGAAAAAATGATAATTGGGATTTTATTGTTTTAAGGCCGTCTGAAAGCTTTGGAATATGACCTGTCGGTCGGTTCGCTTCTTTCAGACGGCCTTTAAATTGTGGTCAGTCGTGTTGGTCCAAATGGTAGATCTGCGCCACGGCATCGATTAATTCGCTGTTGTCCGAGCCTGCTTTATTGAGCGTGCGTGTCGGAGAGTGGAGCAGTTTGTTGGTCAACTGAATGGAGAGGCGTTCGAGGACATCCTCGGCGGATACGCCTTTTGCCAGTTGCTTCATGGCATTTTCCAATACTTGGCGGCGCGCGCGTTCGCCTTCGTCGCGTAAGGCGCGGATAAGCGGAACGCTTTGGCGGTTTTTCTGCAGGCGGATAAATTCGCTGACCTTTTCTTCCACCATGCTTTCAGCCGCCGCCGCTGCCTTTTTGCGCGCATCTTTACCGCTTTGGACAATGTCCATCATGTCGTCTACGGTATAGAGATATGCGTCTTCCAATTCGCCGACTTCGGCTTCGATATCGCGCGGAACGGCCAAATCCAGCAGGAAAACAGGCATGTTGTGGCGTTTTTTCAATGCGCGTTCGACCATGCCTTTGCCGACGAGGGGCAGTTGGCTGGCAGTGGAAGAAACAACCACGTCGTAATCGTGAAGAATATCGGGTAATTCGTTCAGCAGGCAGGCTTCGGCGTTGACACCGAGTTTGTCGCACAACTCCTGCGCACGCTGGTGTGTGCGGTTGGCAACGGTAATGAGCTTGGGATTTTTGGCGGCAAAATAAGTGGCCACCAGCTCAATCATTTCGCCTGCACCGATAAAGAGGACGTTCAGATCGGAAATGGAAGGGAAGATTTGCTCTGCCATTTTGACCGATGCAGAAGCCATGGAGACGGAGTTTTCGCCGACAGCAGTGTCGGTACGCACTTCTTTGGCAACGGCAAAGGTTTTTTGAAACAGGGCGTTTAAGTGGGTGTTGATGCTTTCCTGTTCTTGCGCAACGCGGACGGCATCTTTGATTTGACCGAGAATTTGCGGTTCGCCCAAGACCATGGAATCCAAACCGCAGGCGACGCGGAAGGCGTGGCGGACGGTTTCATTATTATCCAAGGTATAGAGGTAAGGGCGGATTTCTTCGGCAGGCAGGTCGTGATATTGTGCCAACCAGTCGATGATTTTTTCGGTTTCACCGACGCAGTAAAGCTCGGTGCGGTTGCAGGTAGAAAGAATGACTGCTTCTTCCGCCGCTTCACTGCGCGTGAGGTTGGACACAGCATCCGGCAGATTTGCAGCTGCAAATGCCAGTTTTTCGCGTATGCTCAAGGGCGCGGTTTGGTGATTGAGTCCGACGACGGTAAGTTGCATGGTTATGGTATGACTGGGTAGTGTGTGTGGTGGGTATTATAGCTTAAGTGGGCTTTAAAATGAATGTGTTGGGGGAGAAGATACAATGAGGTTTGCCATCGAAAAGGCCGTCTGAAAAGATTCAGACGGCCTTTTTATCAAGAAAGGCTTAAACGACTTCCGCTTCTTCTGCCAAGAAACCGCGCAGTTTTTGCATGGCTTTGGCTTCGATTTGGCGGATGCGTTCGGCAGATACGCCGTATTCTGCTGCCAATTCGTGCAGGGTCAAACCGCCATCGTCTTGCAACCAGCGGCTTTCAACGATGCGGCGGCTGCGGTCGTCCAGTTGTGCCAAGGCGTTTTGCAGGCCTTCGGTTTGCAGGGTGTAGTGGGCTTGTTTGGACAACTGACGGCTAGGCTCTGCATCGTGGTCGGCCAACCAGTCGATAGGGGCGAAGTTGTCCTCGTCATCGTTGTTTTCTGCCATGATGCCGATATCGTGACCGGTCATGCGTTGTTCCATTTCCAAGACTTCGGACAATTTGACGCCCAAATCGTCGGCGATTTCTTGCGCTTCTTTTGGAGACAAGGCATTCAGGTTTTTACGCATGCTGCGCAGATTGAAGAACAGTTTGCGTTGCGGTTTGGTTGTGGCAACGCGGACCAAACGCCAGTTGCGCAAAATGAATTCGTGGATTTCTGCTTTAATCCAATGCACAGCAAACGAAAACAGGCGCGCGCCGCGGCTTGGTTCATAGCGTTTGACGGCTTTCATCAGGCCGATATTGCCCTCTTGAATCAGGTCGGCTTGGTTGAGGCCGTAGCCGTCGTAACCGCGTGCAATGGATACGACGACACGAAGATGGGACAGAATAAGCTGTTTGGCGGCGTTGAGATCGCCTTTTTGTTGACGTTCGGCCAGTTGTGTTTCTTCTTCGGCAGTCAGCATGGGAATGCTGTTGACAGTATGAATGTATTGCTCGAGGCTACCGTTGCCACTGTGGATAACGGGTAATGCAAAAGCTTTATTCATAAAAGGATACTCTCCTTGATTAGGCCGTCTGAAAACGGCTTTTTGTTTATTGTGTGACAAGCAGTATAACACTGCCTGTGGTTTGTTTTGTTATGGGTTGGATTTTTTCTGTAAATTAACGATAGATCCAATAGTTTTTACTGCTTGAATCGCAAGGGTTGATTGTCTTAGAAAATTTGAGTGATTTGCTAGGTTTTGGGTAAGTATATTACAAACATTTCTGTATGTAAATAGTTTTTCAATAAAAAAAGACCTTGTATAACAAGGTCTTAAAATTTTTATTCTGGTTTCTTCCGGCCAATCAGGATAAGGAATACGCCAATAACGGCCAAAATACTGATAAGCCATGTGGAGCCGCCTGCCTTCATATAAGGCGTTTCGCCGATATAGCCTTTAACGTGGCCTTCAAGGACGGTTTCTGTATCCGGTTGGGCTTCGGCAACAATCGTACCTTTAGGGGAAATAATGGCGGTCGCACCAGTATTGGTGGCGCGAACCATGTAGCGGCCCAGTTCCATTGCACGCGCTTGGGACTGTTGAAGCTGCTGATACATGGCATTGGATTTGCCATACCACGCCATATTGCTGATGTTGGCGAGTAGGGTAGAGCGTTTCGCCGTTGCAATGAGTTCGTCGCCGAAACCGTCTTCATAGCAGATATTGAAGGCAACTTTTTGATCTTTCATCACTAAAGGCGCTTGGTTGTCGCCACCTTTTTGAAAGTCGGCCAAAGGCATATCCATCATTTTGTAGAGGCGCTCGGTAATGGCGGGCAAGGGTTTGTATTCGCCAAATGGAACGAGGTGGTTCTTGGCGTAGTAGGGGATGACATCGGAAGTGCTGTTGTGATAGTCGCTCAAATTGATGACTGCATTTTCGTAGCCGTTGCCGTCGGGCGTATATTGGCTGATGCCGATGGCCAATGCGCTGCCGTTGCTTTGCGCCTGTTCGGCGAATTGTTCCAAGATGCCTTCGGGCAGGTCTTGACGCATCAGCGGCAAGGCGGTCTCAGGCAGGATGACGATGTCGGCACTGGTTTTGCTGATTTGTTCGTAGTATTTCTGAATGGTTGGAATGATTTGCTCTTCCTTCCATTTCAGATTTTGCTCGATGTTGCCTTGAATCAGGGCGACAGTGCTGGTGCTGCCGTCAGGGCGGGTGTATTCGGTTTGTTGGGAAATGTAGCCGACGGAGCAAAGCGCAACGATAAGGAATAAGGGCAGCAGGCGGTGTTTCAGACGGCCGTGGTTGTCAATCAGCAATACCAGCCATGCGCTGAGGAAAGCGGTTGCCAGTGTAACCATATGAATGCCGCCCAACGGCGCGAAACCTACCAACGGGCTGTCTTTGATGATTTGGGAATAACCGATTGCACCCCAGCCGAATCCGGTCAGGAAACGTTCGCGGGCAAATTCTGCCAGCGTCCACAAAATCGGCAGCAGGAGGCCGGTTTTGGCCCAGCGCGACAGGTTGCATTTTCTCCACACCCAAAAACAGATGGCCGGATAAAGCGCAAGAAACGCCGGCAGCAGGAAGGTGAGGGGGATGGCGTATGAATCCGGCAAACCCGAAACATCATGCAAGGCAGTGTGTATCCAATAAAACTGCGCCGTATAACCGATTAATCCGAACAGATAGGCAGTCATGACGGCAAAGCGCGGGCGCAATTCAATCAGGCGTATCAGCGCGCCAAACAACAGCGGCATCAGCCAGAAATGATAATGCGGGGCGAAAGTGAACGGTGTCGCAGCGGCAATCAAGATGACCAGCGGCCAGTAAAGCAGCGGATGTTGCCAATATTGTTCGAGTTTACGGAAAATATTCATGCTTTAAATGGTATTGAGGTCGTCTGAAAAGTTTTCAGACGGCAGGGAAACAAAATCAGTCTTTTTGAAACAATTTCATTGCAGGCAGGACGATTGCGCAAGCCAATGCACCAGCGGCCACTCCGACCACCAGATTGGCGATATGTTCCATCATGCCGCTGTCCCAATGTTGCGCGTGGAGGAAATCGTGCAAAAAGCCAAGGTTGTGGGTGATCAGTCCGCCGCCAACCAAGAACATCGCCAGCGTGCCGACAATGCTCAAGCCGCGCATAAACCAAGGCATAAATGAAATCAAACCGCGTCCGATACCTTGCACGGCGGCACTTTTTTGGCGCATCAACATCATGCCGAAGTCGTCAAGTTTGACGATAATGCCGACCAAACCATAGACCAATACCGTCATGCCGACACCGATGGCGGCCATCACCAAAGAACGCGTCATCAGGTCATATTTTTCAACAACGCCCAGCGCGATAATGATGATTTCGGCGGAGAGGATGAAATCTGTGCGAACCGCGCCTTTCACTTTTGTTTTTTCGTCTGTGACTTCAGGCTCGGCATCGTGTCCGTCTTCGTGTTCATTGCGGTGTAGAAATTTGTGCAACAGTTTTTCCACGCCTTCAAAACACAAATACACACCGCCGATCATCAGCAAGGGCGTAATCAGCGCAGGCAGGAAAGCGGAAAGCAACAGCGCAAGTGGCACCAGAATCAGCTTGTTGACCAGAGAGCCTTTTGCCACCGCCCAAATAATCGGCAATTCGCGCTCGGCAGATACGCCGGTTACCTGATTGGCATTGAGTGCCAAATCGTCACCGACCACGCCGGCGGTTTTTTTGGCGGCGACTTTGGTCATCATCGCTACATCGTCCAAAACGGCGGTAATGTCGTCCAAAAGCGTAAAGAGAGAGGCGAAGGCCATAATGTTGTCCGGATAAAATCAAATAAACGCGCGATTATATATGAAAATTCAGTTGCTTGAATGTTTTTCAGACGGCCGTTGACGGAAATTAACCAAAGGCCGTCTGAAAATGCTATTTCGGCGTATAACGTCCTGCCATGGCTTTATACACCATATTTTCGTATTTTAAGGCTTCATAGCGTTGGTTCAGCAGGTTTTGAGCCGAGCTGTATTCCGAATTCAAAGCCTCCAGCCAGTCTTTCAGTTCGTTTTTACCATGTTGGTAGCGTACTTGATAGTAATGGCTGTTTTTCTTGTCCAACTGATAACGCTGTTCCTGATTGGCAAGGCTGGCCTGCGCGTTTTTGTAGGCAAGGTAGTTGGTGTTGACCTCGTTAAGTGCGGTGGTCAGGGCTTTTTCAAAATTCAGCTTGGCACTGTCCATCTCCGCTTGTACGGTTTTGTCTTTCCATTTCATGGTCTGCCAATTAAGGAAAGGCAGATTGATGGTGGCCGAGCCACCCAACATGGGGATATTGAACGTGCTTTTCGCTTTATCGGAAGACGTACTCAAACTTGCGCCCAAAGTAATCGACGGATACCAACTGCGTTTTTGCGCGTTAACCGATTGTTGCGACGCTTGCAGGCGGTATTCGGCGGCGCGCAGGTCGGGGCGGTTGGCCAAAACGGTAATCGGTACGTCCAAGTTCACGCCTTTGACCGGCAACAGGCGGAATTGTGCCGGATCGGCGGCCATGTTTTCAGACGGCCTTAAATTCAATAAATTACGCAAAACCTGTTTTTGCGTATCCAAATTGTTTTGCAAAGACAACAGGCTGTTTTCCGCACTCAGCAATGACTGTTTGGCTTGGGTCGGCTGGCTTGAATCGGCCCGGCCGTAGTGGAACTTGGCATTCGCAATGCGGTTGATTTCCTGGTATTGCTTCAGCGATTTTTGCGCCAACTCAATGGCTTCGTTCAGGTAGGCGATATTGAAATACGCATCGGCGACATTATTAATCAAAGTCAGACGTGTGTTGGCCATGTCTTCATGCGTAGCTTGATATTCCCATACCTGCGCATCGGCAGTGGCACTGAGTTTGCGCCACAAATCCAATTCATAGCTCAAGCCAAGCTGGCTGCTGAAGGTATTGCCGTGGCTGCCGGTTTTCAGGTTTTTAGAAGCGTTCGCGCCCAATGAGCCGCTGAACGAAGGCACTAAATCCGCACCCAAAATATTGGCTTGATATAAAGCTTTGTTGACGCTGATGGCTGCCTGTTTCAAATCAACATTGTTGGCCAGCGCCTGTTCCATCAGCGCGTTGAGTTGCTGGCTTTGGTAGATTTCCCACCAGTTGCCGTTTACATCGTAGCGTTCGGCAGTTTCCGCCGCGCTCATGACTTGGCCGGTCGCTTCCAGCGTCAGATTCGGATTGGCTTTAGGTGCGGCGCACGCACTTAGGGCAAGGGCAACAGCCAAGGATAAGGCAGCTTGGGAAAAAGGTTTCGTCTTCATAAAAATCTTTCGGGTAACAGCATTTCAGACGGCCCCAAGATAATAGGCCGTCTGAAACATAATCAATCCTGAGCCAGCGCATCAATCGGGTTAAGCTTGGAAGCCTTGTTGGCAGGCATAAAGCCGAACGCGACACCGATGGCGGTTGAGCAGACAACTGCGCCGATGACGGAAGTCATGGAAATACTCATCGGGAAGTCGGTGACAAAGTAGTTGAACACCAGGCTGATGCTTGCGGACAACAATACGCCTGACAGGCCGCCGATGATACAGATTAAGACGGCCTCAATCAGAAACTGTTGCAAAATATTGTTGCGGCGCGCGCCGATTGCCATGCGGACGCCAATTTCTTTGGTGCGCTCGGTAACGGAGACCAGCATGATGTTCATCACGCCGATACCGCCGACCACCAAAGAGATGACCGCAATGGAAGAAATCAGCAGCGTCATGGTGCCGGTCGTGCTTTCAACCATTTCTTTGATGCTGTCGCTGTTGTTCATAAAGAAGTCTTCTGTACCGTGGCGTGCTTTCAGCAGCTCGGTCAGGCTTTTTTCGGCAACCTGTGTGTTGGCATCGTCTTTGATTTTGACAACGATGGAGTTGGTATGGCTCTCGCCGGTAATTTGGTGCATGACTGTTGTATACGGCGACCAAAGCATCAGCGAGTCGGAATTGCCGAATGAGTTGTCATCCTTTTTCATAATGCCGATGACGGTTAGCGGGCGTTTTTTGAAAAGGATGGTTTTGCCTAAAGGATTGACGCCTTCGCCGAAGAGTTTGGTTTTGGTGTTTTGGTCGATGACGACGACTTGTGCATCGGTTTTTACATCGTCATCATCAAACAGACGGCCTTCTTCCAATTTCAAACCGCGCACGTCGAAATATTGTTCGCCTACGCCGTAAAGCGAGGCAGTCAGGTCGGTGTTGCGGTAAGTCAAGGTGCCACCGGAGTTGGTTTGAGGGGTGGCAGAGGCAACGTAGCTTTGTTGGCTGATGGCTTTTGCGTCATTAATTGTCAGTGTCTTGATTCGTCCGCTGCGGCGGTCACCAAAACCACGGCCGGGGAAGATACTGATGGTGTTTGTGCCCATCGAGTTGATGTCTTCCAAGATTTTTTGTTGCGAGCCATTACCTAAGGCCACTACCGATACCACCGAAGCGATACCGATGATAATCCCCAGCATGGTCAGCAGCGAACGCATTTTGTGCGCCATAATCGCCTGCACAGACATTTTGAATGCTTCCATAAATTGATCGTAATAAAACGACCAGGAAGCTTTTTCTTTAATCCTCTCCACTTTGCTTGGCGGAATATCCGGATTTTTAGACGTGTCGGAAATAATCTGACCGTCGCGGATTTCGATGACGCGGTTTGCGTTTGCCGCAATGCCCGGATCGTGGGTAACCATAATTACGGTATGCCCGTCTTCGTGCAGCTTATGGATGATTTCCATCACGTTTTTACCGCTGGCGGTATCTAATGCGCCGGTCGGTTCGTCGGCAAAGATGATTTCGCCGCCGTTCATCAACGCGCGGGCAATCGAAACGCGCTGTTGCTGACCGCCGGAAAGTTCGCTGGGTTTGTTGCCTTCTTTATTTTGCAAACCTAAATCGCCCAACAGTTTTTCCGCACGTTCCGCACGCTCTTTGCTGTCCATGCCCATATACACGGCAGGCAGGGCGACGTTGTCCCGGGCGGTCAGTGAGCTTAACAGGTTGTAACGCTGGAAAATAAAGCCGAAACGCTCACGGCGCAAAGCCGCCAGCTCATCCGGCTGCATTTGCGATGTTTCGATGCCGTCGATTTGATAAGAGCCGGAGGTGGCGGTATCCAGACAGCCCAAAATATTCATCAGCGTCGATTTGCCTGAGCCGGACTGGCCGATAATCGCCACAAAGTCGCCTTTCTCAATAGAAAGGCTGACATCTTTCAATACGTGCACACGGTTTTCACCGCTACCGAAAAAACGGTTGATATTCTTACATTCGATTAAACTCATAATCTTTCCGGGCGAAAAATAGAAATACAGGAACTAAGGCCGTCTGAAACACAGCCAAACCTTTCAGACGGCCTTAATCAATCAGCGAGGAGGGCCGCCGCCCATCATCGCGCGTTCGCTGCTCTTATTCTTTTCATCTGCGCTCATTTCAGAAATGATTACTTTTTCGCCTTCTTTCAAGCCGCTTTTGATTTCGGTATTCATGCTGTCTTTCAAACCGACGGTCACTTCGCGTTCTACCGCTTTATTGTCTGCGCCCAAAATGCTGACATAGGATTTGCCGTTATGCTTTTTCACAGTCAGCGTCGGTACCAGTAAGACGTTCTTCACGCCGTTGATTTCAATCGTGTTTTGAGTGGTCATGCCGATGGAAAGTTTGCCGTCGGAATTTGGCACCAAGGCGCGGGCATAGTAGTAAATCGCATTGGAAGTCGTGTCCGTGCTGCTGGTGTAGCTGCCCAAAGACATGGTGGTCAGGCCGGGGTCGACGCTGTCCAATTTTGCTTTAATCGGCGTGTCCGGTTCGGACAAAATGGTGAACGAAATATCCTGACCGGCTTTGACTTTCGTAATATCGCCTTCGGCAATCTGCATTTTGTTTAACATGGTTTCCAGATTGGCCAGCTGGATAATAGTCGGCGTAGATTGCGCCGCATTGACGGATTGGCCTTCCTCAACAGGAATGGCGACTACGGTGCCATCCATGGTGGCGGTAATCCGCGTGTGGCCCAGTTCGGATTCGGCCGTATTGATGGAGATTTTGGATTGTTTGATGGAGGCCTTCAGTTCGGCGACATTGGCTTTGGCTGCGGCTAAAGAGTCTTGTGCAGATTCCAAATCTTCTTTGGAAGTGGCCTGTTCTTTCCATAAGGCAAGTTCGCGCTTATATTTTTTCTCCGCACTGGAAAGCGCGATTTCGGCAGAAACCAATTTTGCCTGATAAGTTTCCAGTTTGGATTTTTCGGTATTTAAGGTGTTGAGCTGATTGGTTGAGTCGATTTCTGCAATCAAATCGCCTTTTTTCACTTGTTGGCCCAGTTTCACATACAGTTTTTTAATTTGACCTGAAGCTTCCGCGCCTACGGATACCAAATTGGAAGGCGAAATTTCGCCGGTTGCCGATACGGTTTGACGGATATCACCGCGTTTGACCACTTCCGTAATAAAAGAAGACTGAGGCTCAGGCTTCATCAAAGACCAGCCACCGAAAGCCGCTGCTACTACAACAGCCGTACCGGCCGCCCACTTGAAAACTTTAGACATATAAAAGGAACCAATTCAATAAAATAACGTCGCAGACAAGCGACAAATGTATTGATAGAAACAAAAAAACAACTGGATTTTACTGTAAAGACTAAGGCCAACCAAGAGACAGTCGGCTTAAATTGAAGTTTAACTTATTGAAATAAAAAATAAAAGGATGAAAATATTTTTCAGAACTTGTACCTCGTTTACATAAATTCCCAAACTCCCTCCGAATCTGAACATTTAAGTCACAAGAAAACGACTATAATATTCATGTCTTATTCTAATTATTAACGACACAAATACAATGAAACACCAACAAGGCTTCACGCTTATCGAGCTGCTGATAGTCGTTGTGATTGCAGCCATTCTCGCTACCATCGCATATCCGTCTTATCAAAACTACATCCGCCAAACGCGCCTTGCCGCCGTCCGCACGCAAATGCTGCATAACGCCCAACAGCTGGAACGCTACTACACTCAAAAAAGTACATTTGAAGGGTTTTCTGATAAAAATTTACAGCAGAATCAATATTTTGATATTGGTTTTAAAGGTGAACCTTCCAATTCAGGTTATATTTTGAAGGCTGTACCCAATAAAGAAACCAATGCCGATGAAACTTGTACCGTTTTTTACAACGACAGCGGTATCATCTGGGCAAGCAGCGACAAGCAAAACTGTCCCGGTTATGAAATGCCAAAATCAGAATAAATCGAAGTATAAAAGGCCGTCTGAATTTCAGACGGCCTTTTTGATGGTTTGGCTGTATAAGCACATTAGCCTAAACAGGGTAAAGATCGGTAATCTCGACCTGATGTGAAGCCCAGCTTAGCCTTTGCGGCGCGGTTCGTCAGGGCGGATGCGTGAAGCCAGTTGGTCGAGGATGCCGTTGACGAATTTATGGCCATCGGTGCCGCCGAAAGTTTTGGTAACTTCGATGGCTTCATTGATGATGACGGGGTATGGGGTTTCAGGCATGGTGCTCAGCTCATGGCAGGCAACCAGCAAAACGGCGCGTTCGATAGGGCTGAGGTCTTTTTCGTCGCGGTCGAGCAGGGGGCTGATTTTTTCCATGTATTCTTCGGCATGGGTTTGTGCGCCGAAAAACAGTTTGTTGAACAGTTCTTCATCCATATTGGATGTTTGGGACAGTTCGTGGATGTTTTTGGCAATTTCGGGAGCGGCGGTTTTGTTGATGCCTGCTTGATAAATAGCTTGTACGGCAAGCTCGCGTGCGCGGCGGCGTGGGCTTTTCATGGGTATTCCTTGTGAAGAGAGTGCCGATGGTTGTCGGCTGAATATTGAATGATTCAGACGGCCTCAATGTCATGATTAAGAGGCCGTCTGAAAATATGCGGTATTCAATACGGAGAGAAGCTTATTCTTCGTCGTCTTCGTATTGTTCTGACAAAAGATGGTTGACCAAGTTGGCACATTCTACGGCAACTTTGGCGGCATCGGAGGCTTTTTCTTCGATGCGTGCAATGGCTTGTTCGTCGTTTTCGGTCGTCAGAATGGCGTTGGCGATAGGGATGTTGTAGTCAAGGGCGACGCGGCTGACACCTGCGCCGGACTCATTGGATACCAATTCAAAGTGGTAGGTTTCGCCACGAATGACAACGCCGATAGCAATCAGGGCATCGAATTGTTCGGATGAAGCGAGGTTCATCAGCGCGATAGGCACTTCAAGCGCGCCGGGAACGGTGGCAAGCGTGATATTGTCTTCGGATACGCCCAATTCTTTTAAGGTGCGGCAGCAAACTTTGACCATTTCGCTACCGATTTCGTTGGTGAAGCGGGCTTGAACGATGCCGATGCGCAGGTTGGTGCCATCGAGGCGTGGTTCGATAATGTTCATGATGATTCCTTCAATATTTGTGAAATAGGGATTCGGCTCGGTTTCAGACGGCCTTGTTATAAAGAAGGCCGTCTGAAACGAAATGGGTGGGTTATTCTTGCGGTTGCCAATCGGCAACGGCTTGGAACTCGCCGTCTTCGTTCAATTCCCACGCGCTGCCTTCTGCCTGAGTCAGCAGGAGCGCGATGTCGGGATTGTCTGCAGTAATGGCGGAGAGGCTGACAATGCTGAAATTGTCGGGATTGTCGGTGTATTCGTCGGTTTCGTCGCCGCTGAAAATACGCCAGCCGCTGTCGTTTTCAAATACGGGGGCTTCGCGGTAGAGGAAGCCGACAGGTTCGCCTTGTTCGGCGACGGTGTTGGTAACGATGCAGCGGTCGAGCGCTGCGGCCAATGCTTGGGCAAATTTGTTCATGGAGTTGACAAAGAGATGATTTGGCATGATTTTACACGATTCGCCGCTTTTCCGCACGGATGTGTGCAGGGGCGGTTTGATGGTACAATGTCGGCAAGTGCCGTCAGGTTTGAATATGACGGCTTTTGATTGTTTATCGGCTTGAGGGACGCAAGAAACAATGAGCCAAAATAAAAAAGTTGCCGGTGTAGCCTTTTTATTTTGTTTCACTGCGGATGAGGCGTGCTTTCCGGCTGTTTTTTTGAAAGTATGGAATGAAACCTGATTTGCTCAAACAGCAGGCGCATCGAGCGATTCAAAAGCGTCTGGGCTATGAGTTCCGCAATATGGGGCTGCTTCAGCAGGCTTTGACCCACCGCAGCTACAATGCCAAACACAATGAGCGTTTTGAATTTGTCGGCGATTCGATTTTGAACTATTCCGTGGCGCGGATGTTGTTTGACGAGTTTCCGAAATTGTCGGAAGGTGAGTTGTCGCGGATGCGCGCGGCTTTGGTGAATGAAGGCGTGTTGGCTGAAATCGCGTTGGAAATGAATGTCGGCGACGGTTTGTATCTAGGGGCCGGCGAGTTGAAGAGCGGTGGTTTCAGACGGCCTTCGATTTTGGCCGACGCAATGGAGGCAATGTTTGCGGCGGTCAGCTTTGACACTGATTTTTCTGCGGCGGAAAAAGTGGTTCGCCATTTGTTTGCGGAACGCGTGAAACGTGCGGATTTGAATATCGGCAAGAAAGACAGTAAAACCGCTTTGCAGGAAGCCTTGCAGGCACGCCGCTTTGCCCTGCCGAAATACCGAATCGAAGAGCAGGCGGAGCAGACGGCTGATGCGATGTTTGTGATTTCCTGTGATTTGGGCGAACTCGGTTTCATCTGCAATGCACGCGGCAGCAGTCGGAAAGTGGCCGAGCAAAAAGCGGCATGTGAAGCCTTAGAGTGGTTGGAACAGAAGTTTCCTTTGAAAAAAGCTAAAAAATAATATTTCAGACGGCCTTTGAGAAAATGCAAAGGCCGTCTGAAACAATCAAGAAAGTCATATGTAAATGGATATCGAAACCTTTTTGCAAAACGAGTCGCAACACCCGACGGATTATCGTTGCGGCTTTGTGGCCATCGTGGGTCGACCAAATGTCGGCAAATCCACGTTGATGAACCATTTAATCGGTCAGAAAATCAGTATTACCAGTAAAAAAGCACAAACCACGCGCAACCGTGTAACCGGTATTTACACCGACGATACGGCGCAATTTGTGTTTGTCGATACGCCGGGTTTTCAAACCAATCACCGCAATGCTTTGAACGACCGTCTTAATCAAAACGTAACCGAAGCGCTTAGCGGCGTGGATGTGGTGGTTTTTGTGGTGGAAGCCATGCGCTTTACCGATGCCGACCGCGTGGTGCTGAAGCAGTTACCTAAGCATACGCCTGTGGTATTGGTGGTCAATAAAATCGATAAAGACAAAGCCAAAGACAAATTTGCGCTTGAGGCTTTTATCAATGAAGTACGCCAAGAGTTTGAGTTTGCCGCCAGCGAGGCAGTCAGCGCGAAACATGGCCTGCGTATTGCCAATCTGCTGGAACTGCTCAAGCCGTATCTGCCGGAAAGTATCCCGATGTATCCGGAAGATATGGTGACGGATAAATCCAGCCGATTCCTGGCGATGGAGATTGTGCGCGAAAAATTATTCCGCTATTTGGGCGAAGAGTTGCCGTATGCGATGAATGTTGAAGTGGAGCAGTTTGAGGAAGAGGAAAGCGGACTGTTCCGTATTTATATCGCGGTGTTGGTCGATAAAGACAGCCAAAAGGCGATTTTGATTGGCAAGGGTGGGGAGAAATTGAAGAAAATTTCTACTGAAGCTCGCCTTGATATGGAAAAATTGTTTGATACCAAAGTCTTTTTGAAGATTTGGGTGAAAGTAAAATCCGGTTGGGCAGACGATATTCGTTTCCTGCGCGAATTGGGTTTGTAATTTAATGTATTCAAACAAAAGGCCGTCTGAAAAATTTTCAGACGGCCTTTTGTTTTTTTGTTTTATCAAGCCAACAATTCAGCCAGACGTTTGACGATTTCATCCGCTGCTTGGCGTTTCGATGTTTCCGGAAATGAGGTTTCGGCAAGGTCATCAATAATGGTGATTTGATTGGTTGGCTTGCCCATGGAAACGGAAACTTGGTTGGCCACCAGCATCGGTACGTTTTTGCGCAAACGTTTTGCCCGTGCAAATTCCAAAACCTGATGGCTTTCTGCAGCAAAGCTGACACAAAATGGTGGAGAAGGCAGGGTGGCAACGGATGCGAGAATGTCCGGATTTTCCGTCAGTTCGATAACCGGGGGCTGATTGCCGTTTTTCTTTAGTTTCTCGTTGCTGCTGTTTTTGACCTTATAGTCTGCCACGGCTGCAACGGAAATAAAGACATCTTGCTCATGGATATGGCGGTGAACCGCCTGATACATGGCTTCTGCGCTGACAGCTTGTTCGGAATGAGTTAAGCCTGCGGGCAAGGCCGTCTGAATTTGACCGTAAATCAGCGTGACTTTCGCTCCGGCAGCACGGCACGCACGCGCTAAAGCCATGCCCATTTGTCCACTGGAAATATTGGTAATGCCGCGAACAGGATCGATGGCTTCAAACGTTGCGCCGGCTGTAATCAGAACTTTTTTGCCGCTCAGCAGCTTGGGTGTCCATAAATCCTCTAACAAATCTGCCAGATCGACCGCTTCGACCATTCTGCCTGTACCTGTTTCGCCGCAAGCCTGTTCGCCATTGTTTGGGTAAAACACGGTAATGCCGTCTGAAACCAGTTGCTCAATATTGCGCAGGTTGGCAGGGTTGTTCCACATTTCGACATTCATTGCAGGCGCAACGGCCAAAGGACATTTCCTGGCTGCTACCAAGTTGGTCAGTAGATTATCAGCCAATCCGTTGGCAATTTTGGCAATCGTATTGGCAGTTGCAGGCGCAATAAGAAATGCGTCGGTTTCTCGCGTCAGATTGATGTGCGCCATGCCATTATTGGAAGCACCTGAATAGGTATCGGATAAAACGGGGTTGCCGGTTAAAGCTTGGAAAGTCAGTGGGGAGACAAATTTTGTCGCAGAATCCGTCATCACCACTGATACAGAATGTCCTTGCTTTTTCAGCAGTCTGACCAGTTCACAAGATTTATACGCCGCAATACCGCCGGTAATGCCGAGGAGAATGTGTTTGCTCATAAATAACGGGTTCATTAAATGAGATATATAGGAATCAAATCAAATTAGATTTGTTCGATGTTGATTCTGGCCAGTTTTGCTTTAATCGCATTGCCATATCTCTTCGGTAAGAATGCTGAAACCACTCCGTTTTTCACTTCAGTCACATAACTGCAGACTTTAAACTCAGGAACAACATTGAGCGAGTAGTCCGGATTGACCAAAGGCGAAGCACTGGAGTACAGCGTCCATCTTGCCAGACTGCCGTCTTCATAATCAGTCGTTGCGTTAAAGCTGGTAACCCCTTCGCTGAAAGCGATTTGATAATTAGGGTAGAACTCGCCGGGAATTTCGTGTGCATTACAGAAATCAAATAATCTATCATGTGCAAACAGATTCTGACGGATATAGGCCCACAATTCTTTTTCTAGAAAATCTTGGTCGGCAAAATGTCTGGAAGGGTAGCCCTCATCGACAAAGTTTTGAATCCTTTCCTGCATATCTGGGACTGCACCCGCTTTAGCCCCCCACATACCTGCAAGAATTAGGGCAGTATGCGAGCCTGAGTCGCGAATAGTGTGGAATAGTGTGCCACTTTTTATCCATTCGGATACGGCCGCTGCATCACGATAACAAATAATAGAATCTGCATCACGGAAAATAACGTATTCAACCTCGGGATCATTGATGGCAAGAAAGCGCCACATCGTACCCGGCCAGTTGTCCAATGGAGCACCAACCTTAATTACTTCTGCACCGTTATTTCTAAATCGTTGAATAGCTTCAGCCGATACAGAATCGTCAACATAAAAACGACATGTCCAACCGGGGAAAAGCACAGGCGCAAGCTGGGTATTTAAGACGGCAGGCTCAATATATTTGGAATTATTGCCAAATAAAGAAAAGGAGATAATCCGTTTGCCGTTTTTTGGAGCTGGTGTCGGAATGATTTCATGTTCTAGGTCTGGAATGGCTTTATCTTTTAGAACCAAAGCCTGATGACCGTAAAACCCGGTTTTTTCCCAATTATCTAGAGCGCCGTAAGCATGTGCAAGTAAATCCAAAGCAGGAATATAGGTACTATCCAGCTCTAGCGTTTTCATTTCAGCCTCAATGGCTTTTTCCCATTTCAATTGCTTCAGATAGGCATAAGCAACTTTATGATGATATTCGACAGATTGGGGATTGAGAAGGCAAAGAATCTCGGCACGTTTTAGCGCTTCCTCGTAATTTTCCTCTTCGATAAAAGAGTGATATGCTTGTTCAAATTTTTGTTGAATCTTTTCGTTACTCATAATAGGGACTATTCTAAATTTATGATTGTTTTATTGGGGAAAGTAGAGATTGTAAAAGTAGATAGGACTAAAGCGCCAGTAATATAGAGATATAGAGTGCTGAATGTAGCAAATAAGAGCAAAGCCGTAGGACTATTTATCTTAGGATATCTGTTTTATCTATCGAACGATAAAATCCAATGAATTTTAAATTATTTAAATACAGATAGTTGTGAAAAAATTTTAATTTTTTTGAAATTGGGTGTTGACTGGTTTTGTTTGGGGGCGTATAGTTCGGTTCTTCGCTGCTGACGCGGTGAAGAAAACGAAGCAGACAGTATAACACAGTTAGTTAGAATTTTCGATAATTTTAGTTGACATTTGCTAAATGTACTGTATAATTCGATTCG
>NZ_JBQCWS010000005.1:0-112833 GCF_051957155.1 Neisseria sp. P0019.S002 | reverse complement strand
CGGCTTTGTTTGGGCAGTGGCAATAAAACTTGGGCTAATGGGGCTTTCATTGGGTGAAGGGATAAACGGATAAGGTCCATCCTGTCGGATAGGGATATAAAAGATAAAGGGAATAAAGATATGTACTCAAAGGTATTTGATGGAAAATGGGATAGGGCAACTGTGCAGAGGGGCTACTCCTTGATACAGCTGTTGGTGGTGATGCTGTTGGTTTCGATATTGGCGACGTAGGATATTAGGCCGTCTGAAAGATACTTAAGATCGGTTTTCAGACGGCCTTGTTGTTTGATATTGGCGTACTTTTTTAAATACAGATAAAATCCCTACTAATTATTTATAACGATATTTTTAGGATACACAGTGCTTGCTTTGGATTATTGTCATCAAAAGGCTGCAGAAAGCCATTCCAGTTTTTTATCCGGCTTTCGTTTTTTATCAGTAGAAAAACGGAATGCAATTACTGTTTTATATACTTTTTGTCGCGAACTAGACGATGTAGTTGATAGCTGTACCGATCCAAATGTAGCTCAGATAACGTTGAACTGGTGGCGCAGTGATTTGGAGAAAGTGTTTAATAATGAGATGCCTGAGCATCCCGTTCATCAGGCTTTAAAAGATATTCGGGAAAATTTTGACTTGCCGAAGAATGAATTTGAGGCCTTGATTGATGGCATGCAGATGGATTTGGAGCAGGCTCGTTATGGTAGTTTTGATGAATTAAAGCTGTATTGTCACCGTGTTGCCGGAGTTGTGGGGCGTCTTATTGCGCGGATTTTAGGTTTTTCCAATCCGAAAACTTTGGAATATGCGGACAAAATGGGCTTGGCTTTGCAGTTGACGAACATTATTCGCGATGTGGGCGAAGATGCGCGGCAGGGAAGAATTTATCTGCCGATAGAGGAAATGCAGAAGTTTGATGTGCCTGCCAACGTAATTATGCAGTGCAAACCGACAGATAATTTTGCAAAATTGATGCAGTTTCAAGTGAATAGGGCGCGTGAAACTTATCGTGAAGCGATGCTGCTTTTGCCGGCTGAGGATAAGAAATCGCAAAAAGTCGGCCTGATTATGGCGGCTATTTATTATGCGTTGTTGAATGAAATTGACCGTGATGGTGCGCAAAATGTGTTGACTTATAAAATTGCGATTCCTTCTCCCCGTAAAAAACGTATTGCTTTGAAAACTTGGCTGTTTGGATTTAAACCATGAATACTAAGCGTCCAAAAATTGCTGTGATTGGTGCCGGTTGGGCGGGTTTGTCTGCGGCGGTTTCTCTGATTCATCGAGCTGATATTTCTTTGTTTGAGGCCGGGAGACAGGCTGGCGGTAGGGCGCGTGCCTTCGCCGGGAAAGATGATGGATTCAGCTTTTTGGATAATGGGCAGCATATCTTGTTGGGCGCGTATCATGGTGTTCAAACTTTGATGCAACATATTGGCGTTCAACCTGAATCAGCCTTTTTACGCCAGCCTTTGCGATGGTACATCCATGAAGGATTACAATTTCAGACGGCCACTCTGCCTGCGCCTTGGCATTTGCTTGTCGCTATCCTGCGTGCTAAAAATCTTTCTTTTTCATTGAAAATCAAATTGCTGTCGGATATGGCGGCATTGCAACGGTGGGCAGCTCATCATAAAACCGATTTGACGGTTGCAAAGTGGTTGAGAATACGAAATGTTCCCCGCAGTCTGCTTGGCCAATTTTGGCAACCTTTGGTTTGGGGTGCTTTAAATACGCCGTTAGAACAGGCATCGTTGCGCATTTTATGCAATGTATTGAATGATGGTGTGTGGTCTGAAAAGGAAAACAGCGATTATCTTTTGCCTAAGCAGGATTTAGGGCGGATCGTAGCCGAACCGGCTTTGGCGTTCCTACTCACGCATGGTGCAAAGATACATCTTGAAACTCGTGTTTCACATTTAAACCATCATATCGATGGCCGAATTGAAATCAATGGCGAAGTATTTGATGCGGTTGTTTTGGCTGTTGCCCCATATCATGTTGACGCGCTTTTGCCTGAAGATACGCCTGACTATATTCAGACGGCCTATCAATCGTTGAGTTACCATGCGATTACCACGGTTTATTTGCGTTATGCCCAAGCAGTCAAACTGCCTGCACCTTTAACCGGGTTTTCTGATGGTACGGCGCAATGGGTGTTGCATCGGGGGGCGTTGGGTTTGCCGGATAATGAAGTCGCGGTTATCATCAGCGTTTCCGATTGTGCCGAGGCTTGGAAGGATAAAGATTTGGCCGAGAAAATTCATGCGGACATTAAGCGAGTTTGTCCGGATTTGGATAATCCTGAAGCCGTACGCATTATTACGGAAAAACGCGCGACTACGGCGGCAACGGTTGATTTTGTACAACCTGATTTCTCATGGTTGCACCATCGCCGTATTTATCCGGCTGGCGATTATCTCCATCCGCGCTATCCGGCAACATTGGAGGCTGCGGTTCAGTCGGGCTTTGCTGCGGCTGAAAAGCTTATGCTGGATTTGAAGGCTGAATAAACTGAGGCCGTCTGAATGTTCAGACGGCCTTTTTGACTTTACAAAACTTACCAAGCCGATACAATATCCGAAACCATAAAGTTCAAGGAAAAGTCATGACGACATTAGCGAACAAAACCATCTTGATTACCGGCGCATCCCAAGGCTTGGGCGAGCAGGTTGCCAAAGCCTATGCGGCTGCCGGAGCGACTGTCATTTTGGTGGCGCGTCATCAAAAGCGTTTGGAAAAAGTATATGATGCCATTGTGGCTGCGGGCAGCCCTGAGCCGTTTGCCATCTGCTTTGATTTGATGAGCGCGGAGGAGAAAGAGTTTAAGCAATTTGCGGAAACTATTGATGAAGCAACCGGCGGAAAATTGGATGGCGTGGTGCATTGTGCCAGCTATTTCTATGCCTTGTCGCCATTGGATTTTCAAACCGTATCGGAATGGGTCAACCAATACCGTATCAATACCGTTGCACCTATGGGCTTGACCCGTGTGCTGTTCCCATTGTTGAAGCAATCCGAAGACGCTTCTGTGATTTTTGTCGGCGAAAGCCACGGCGAAAAACCGCAAGCCTATTGGGGCGGTTTTGGTGCTTCCAAAGCTGCGCTCAATTATTTGTGTAAAGTGGCGGCAGACGAGTGGGAACGTTTTGACAACCTGCGTGCCAATGTTTTGGTGCCGGGTGCCATCAATTCGCCGCAACGTATCAAATCTCATCCGGGCGAATCGAAAAGCGAACGTAAAAACTACGAAGATGTCCTGCCGCAATTTATTTGGTGGGCAAGTCAAGAGAGCAGGGGGCGGACAGGCGAAATCGTCTATCTGTAAATCTACCTGCTCAGAGTGGTTTAAGAATGTAAGGCCGTCTGAAATCTATATATTCAGACGGCCTTTAACTTATTGAGTTTTATATCTAAATAATATGGAAGTTTAATGTTTGACGTGTTAACAGGCAAACATCAGGCTGGCACAAAATTAGATATAATAATCTAAGTTATAGTTATATTGGATAAATATGACGGAATTTGACTTTATCAGACAATATTTGCAGCGACAAAAATCGGAAGGTTTGATTTTTGGCATAGGAGACGATGCCGCTATTATTCGCCCAAGTAACGGATTTGATTTATGTTTTAGCGCTGATATGTTGGTCAAAGGCAGACATTTTTTTGAAGATGTTTTGCCCGAAGATTTGGCATGGAAAATGCTTGCAGTAAATTTATCCGATATGGCCGCCATGGGTGCCAAGCCGCGTTGGGTGTTGCTCAGTGCTGCGCTGCCTGAATTGAATCAAGACTGGCTCAAACGCTTTTGCGATAGCTTTTTTGCTTTGGCCACGCGTTTTGATACGGTGTTGATTGGTGGCGATACCACTAAAGGCGATTTGGTCTTTAATGTAACGATAGTAGGTGAAGTTCCGACAGGGCATGCCCTGCGGCGTGATGCGGCTGAAGTCGGCGACGATATTTGGGTATCGGGTCGGTTGGGTTTGGCTGCCGCTGCTTTGAACAAACATCTGGGGCATTATCAATTGCCGTCTGAAATCATGGCGGTTTGCGATGAGAAATTGCTCCGTCCGGAGCCGCGCGTTTCATTGGGTCAGGCATTGTTGCCGTTTGCCCATGCTGCGCAAGATGTTTCAGACGGCCTGGCTCAAGATGTGGGGCATATTTTAAAAGCCTCTGCTGTCGGTGCAGAAATATTTGCCGATTGTGTGCCGTCGTTGCCTGAATTGAAAAACGTTTTGTCGTGCGAGCAATGGTTGTCGGCAGTATTGGCCGGCGGCGATGATTACGAACTGATTTTTACTGCTGCTCCAGAAGACAGGGAACGCGTTTGTCAAGCAGCGGAACAAAGTGGCGTACCGGTCGCCCGAATTGGTAAAATTACTGACTCAGGCCGTCTGAATATTTTGGATGCCGAAGGCGGCGTATTGGAACTGACTTCTTTAGGATTTGATCATTTTGGCTGAACGTAAACCTACTTTTTCTTGGCTGTTGCACAAACCATTGTGTTTTTTAGGATTCGGTTTCGGCAGCGGCTTGTCGTCGGTTGCGCCGGGTACGGCCGGAACGCTGGCAGCATTACCTCTGGCTTTTGTATTGTGCTTGTTGGGCATAGACGGCTGGATATTGCTTTTATTGTGTATCGCCTTGTTTTTCTGGGGTATCCGCATTTGCGGTTATACCGAGAGGGAACTGGGCATTCAGGATTACGGCGGTATCGTTTGGGATGAAATTGTCGCGATGCTGCTGGTGCTGTCGCTGATTCCGTTTAAATGGAGCTGGTGGCTGGCCGCTTTTGTTATTTTCCGCTTTTTTGATGCGTTGAAACCATGGCCGATCAAATGGTTTGACCGGCGGATTCATGGAGGTTTAGGCATTATGCTTGATGATTTGATTGCGGCTGTGATGACCTTGATGGTCTTGGGCCTGTTTTATTGGATCGCGTGATGCGTTTTAAGTGTTTCGACCCTTTGCAAAAATAGGGCGGGCACGCCGGAATTATCCGGATTGAAATAAAATAAATACCATACGGGGTAAACAATTATGAATGAAATCGAGATTAACGTGGAGCCGCGTTATATGGCCGGTCAGAGCGACGTCTATCGCGACCGCTATGCCTTCAATTATCTGATTACCATCTGCAACCGCAGTGATGAAATCATTACTTTGCGTCAGCGTTTTTGGGAAATCACCGACGGACACGGTGAGACAGAGCAGGTCGGACATGCCGGCTTGATTGAAGAGCAACCTGTTTTGTACCCGGGCGAAGCCTATGAGTACAACAGCGGTTCGCAAATCAGCACGCCTTGGGGCAGTATCGAAGGCGCGTATGAGTTTGAAGACAGCATCGGCAAACGTTTCGTTATCGGGGTGCCGAAGCTTGAATTCAAAGCAGGCTTTACTTTGCAATAGGCCGTCTGAAAAATGAAAAACCGGAACATGGGAAATGTTCCGGTTTTTCATTTTTCAGACAGCCTTATCAGTCTTTGCAAGGCTGCACCAATACCCACGGCGCTACAACGACCGCCCACATTTCCTGCTTATCCGCTAAAAATGTGCGCGCCATATCATCGCTGACGGCACCGAATTTGCCTTGTTCCATCCATTGTTTCAATGGCGCGGCTTCATCTTCGGCAACATGGTGGGCGACGGCAATCAAATCCAAATCAGGTGCCACATAGACGGCGGCACCGCGTGCGAAGTGGGGTTGCAGCTCTTCCCATGAAATACGGGCGGTTTCGGTATTGAGTTTTTCGTTTAAGAGTGGAATAGACATAGGATAATCATCAAATAAAAAATGGATTGTAACCGATATTCGGCCTTTTACCCGATGCCGTCTGAAAACGAAAGAAATTTACAGGGTTAACGTTATACAGTATCATTTTAATGTTTTAATTTTCTTTCAGACGGCCTGTTGTCCGTATTTGGGCAAGGGCGGTTTTAGGCTTATGAATTCTGTATTGTTGACCGGATTGCTGCAAAGGCTGCTGATTGCGCTTGCCGCATTGGCAGCGTTGTGGGCTGTATATTTTTGGGCGGTATCGCCATGAGTATCGTGGTGGAAAATCTGACGGTCAGCTATCAGCGCAGGCCGGTGGTGCACCATGTGGATATGGTGTTTGAAGATGGCAAGATGTGGACGATTTTCGGGCCGAACGGCGCGGGCAAATCGACTTTGCTCAAAGCCATTATGGGCTTGCAGAAGACGGACACGGGCAGCGTGCGCTATGAAAATATGGCGCGCAAGGACATTGCCTATCTGCCGCAGCAGTCGGATATTGACCGCAGCCAGCCGATGACGGTGTTTGAACTGGCGGCGATGGGGCTGTGGTATGAAATCGGCTTTTTCGGGCGTGTGAACGCGGCGCAGAAAAAGCGTGTGATGGCGGCTTTGGAACGCGTGGAAATGCAGGATTTTGCCACGCGCCAAATTGCGCATTTGTCCAATGGCCAGTTCCAACGCGTATTGTTTGCGCGGATGCTGGTGCAGGATGCCAAATTTTTGCTGCTGGACGAACCGTTTAACGCAGTGGATGCGCGGACGACTTATGCGCTGTTGGAAGTTTTGCGCCAATGCCATCAGGACGGTCAGGCGGTGATTGCCGTGTTGCATGATTACGAGCAGGTGAGGGCATATTTTGCCAACACGTTGCTTTTGGCGCGTGAAAAAGTGACTGCCGGTGCGACTGAAAATGTGTTGACCGATGAATTTTTGGCACAGGCAAACCGAATGATGCAGAAACAGGAAGCGGCCGATTGGTGCGCGGTTTAATGGATAAGGCCGTCTGAAAGTTAGTATTTTTCAGACGGCCTAAGGCTTTCAGAGATTAATAAAAAAGCGATAAAACATGGATTTATATGATTTGGTCGTCGCGCCGTTCGCCGAATTTGACTTTATGCGCTATGCCCTGGCATCGATTTTCTGCCTGGCATTGAGCGCGGCGCCTGTCGGTGTGTTTTTGGTGATGCGCCGCATGAGTTTGGTGGGCGATGCCTTGAGCCATGCGGTTTTGCCCGGTGCGGCCATTGGCTATATGTTTGCCGGCTTGAGTTTGCCTGCAATGAGCGTCGGCGGTTTTGCAGCCGGTTTGCTGATGGCTTTGTTGGCCGGTTTGGTCAGCCGGTTTACTTCATTGAAAGAAGACGCAAACTTTGCCGCATTTTATTTGAGCAGCCTCGCCATCGGCGTGGTTTTGGTCAGCAAAAACGGCAGCAGCGTCGATTTGCTGCATTTGTTGTTTGGCTCGGTGTTGGCGGTGGATATTCCGGCTTTGCAGCTGATTGCCGTTTCTGCGAGTGTCACTATTTTGCTGATGGCGGTCATGTTCCGCCCGCTGGTGTTGGAAAGCATAGACCCTTTGTTCCTCAAGGCTGTCGGCGGTAAGGGCGGTTTTTGGCATGTGCTGTTTTTGGTGTTGGTCGTGATGAATCTGGTTGCCGGTTTTCAGGCATTGGGTACGCTGATGTCGGTAGGCTTGATGATGTTGCCGGCGATTACTGCCAGACTGTGGGCGAAAAGCATGGGTTGGCTGATGATTTTGTCTGTCGCATTGGCTTTGCTTTGCGGCTTGGCAGGACTGTTGTTTTCCTACCATATCGAAATCCCGTCCGGCCCTGCGATTATTTTATGCTGCGGCACGCTTTACCTGATTTCCGTCGTGTTTGGTTGGGAAGGTGGCATTTTGGCAAAATGGCTGCGCAGCAAGAAACACCGCACGGCATGATTTTTCAGACGGCCGCTTGAATAAACAGGCGGTCTGTTTTATGATGATGTTAATGTTACGTTATATCACTGGAGAGAATATGAAACATTGGAAACTCGGCATCGTTGCCGCATTATTGACCGGTGCCGCTTATGCCGCTCCGCTGCCTGTTGTCACCAGCTTCAGCATTTTGGGCGACGTGGCCAAACAGATTGGTGGCGACCGTGTGGCCGTTCAAAGCTTGGTGGGCGCAAACCAAGACAGCCATGCCTACCACATGACCAGTGGAGACATCAAGAAAATCCGCAGTGCCAAATTGGTATTGCTTAACGGTTTGGGCTTGGAAGCCGCCGATGTACAGCGTGCAGTCAAACAGAGTAAAGTTCCTTTCGCCGAAGCGACCAAAGGCATTCAGGCTTTGAAAGCAGAAGAGGGCGGCCATCATCATGACCACGATCACGAAGGCCATCATCACGATCACGGCGAGTTTGACCCGCACGTTTGGACCGACCCCGTCCTGATGGGTACTTATGCGCAAAACGTTGCCAATGCGCTGATTCAAGCTGACCCTGAGGGCAAAACCTACTATCAGCAACGTTTGGGCAACTATCAAATGCAGCTGAAAAAACTGCACAGCGATGCGCAGGCTGCCTTTAATGCCGTACCTGCCGCCAAGCGTAAAGTCTTGACCGGACACGATGCGTTCTCTTACATGGGCAAACGCTACAATATTGAATTTATCGCCCCTCAAGGCGTGAGCAGCGAAGCCGAGCCGTCTGCCAAACAAGTGGCTTCCATCATCCGCCAAATCAAACGCGAGGGTATTAAAGCCGTCTTTACTGAAAACATCAAAGACACGCGCATGATTGACCGTATTGCCAAAGAAACCGGCGTCAATGTCAGCGGACGTTTGTATTCCGATGCATTGGGTGGCGCACCGGCCAACAGCTACATCGGCATGTACCGCTACAATGTCAAAATTATGACCGATGCCATGAAAAAATAAAGCGGCTTAAGGATAAAGGCCGTCTGAAACCTTAAAAACAAGGTTTCAGACGGCCTTTTATATGCTTATTTTTAAAATAAACCGTCAAATTTAAAATATAAAAATAAAATTTGTGCTATTAGAAGTTTAATTATCAAAAATTCATGCTAATTTGCTTGGCAAGTACGCACCATCCGTGCGAATTGCTTATCGGCTGTCTGCCGGCCACTCACGGCTTGACTTCACCCTGTTACAATTCGGCATCTTCACGTTTCTTAATATTACATCATGAGCAACCATTCGTCTTGGTCATCCAAAATCGGCTTTGTGCTTGCTGCGGCAGGCTCGGCCATCGGTTTGGGTGCAATTTGGAAATTCCCTTATACAGCCGGTACCAACGGCGGCGCCGTATTCTTCCTTTTGTTTTTGATTTTCACCATTTTGGTGGCTTTGCCGGTTCAACTGGCCGAGTTTTACATCGGCCGTACGGGCGGTAAAAACGCCATTGATTCCTTTAAAGTATTACGTCCGGGTTCGCAGTGGCCGTGGGTTGGCCGCATGGGTGTGGCCGCGTGTTTTATTTTGCTGTCGTTTTACAGCGTGGTCGGCGGCTGGGTATTGAACTACGTTGTACACAGCTTTACTGGCGAAATTCATGTTGGCGCAGACTTTAAGGCTCTGTTTGAAAATACGATTTCTTCGCCGTTTGGCTCGCTGTTTTACCAAGGTTTGTTCATGCTGATTACCATTTGGGTGGTCAAAGGCGGCGTTTCAGACGGCATTGAAAAGGCAAACCGCGTGTTGATGCCGGGTTTGTTTATCCTCTTTATCGCGCTGGCTTTCCGTTCGCTGACCTTGCCCGGCGCAATGGAGGGCGTGGCATTCTTGTTAAAACCGGATTGGTCGTATTTGAAACCGGGTACGATGCTGACTGCTTTGGGGCAGGCGTTTTTTGCTTTGAGTATCGGCGTGTCCGCGATGATTACCTATGCCTCGTATTTGGGTAAGGATCAGGATATGTTCCGTTCCGGCCATATGATTATGTGGATGAACCTGTTTGTGTCGCTGCTGGCCGGATTGGTGATTTTCCCTGCGGTATTTGCTTTCGGTTTTGAACCCGGTCAGGGCCCAGGTTTGATTTTTGTCGTATTGCCTGCGGTATTCATGAAAATGCCGATGGGTACATATTTGTTTGCCGTGTTTATGCTGTTGGTTGTCTTTGCGACGCTGACTTCCGCGTTTTCCATGCTGGAAACCGTGATCGCGGCAACCATCCGTCAAGACGAGAAAAAGCGCAGCAGCCACGCTTGGGTAACCGGCATTGCGATTTTCATAGTCGGTATCCCTTCGGCGCTGTCATTTGGCGTTTGGGGCGAGTTTAAAATTTTCGGCAAAACCATTTTTGATTTGTGGGACTTCATTATTTCCGCCGTCATCATGCCGATTGGCGCATTGAGCGTTGCTGTGTTTACGTCATGGGTTCAGGACAAACAGTCTGTTTTACGTGATGCGGGCATGGGTAGCACCATTCCGAAACAGTTGCTTTACCTGTGGCTGGGTGCGCTTCGCTATCTTGCTCCGATTGCGATTATTGTCGTGTTCATCAACTCTTTGGGTTTGATTTAATCTGATAGTGAGCAAACAGTCTGGCGTTGCATTGCTTCGCCGGACTGTTTGTTTAAAAACATCCTTAAAAATATTAAGGCCGTCTGAAAATTTTTCAGACGGCCTTTTTATATACGCGCGAGGCTGATTAGAACTTCGCTTGTAGTCTCAACCATGCAGTACGGCCGGGTTCGTTCACGCGCATGGTTTGAGTACCGGCAGACGGGTCGCCACCACGGCTGACGAATTCAGCATAGGTTTTGTTGAACACGTTGTCCACGCCGCCTTGCAATGTGGCGTATTTGCTGAGTTTCCAACCGGCATTGAGCGAGAGTACGCCAAAGCCTGAAGAAGCGCCGATGTCTTGGCCGATGATATTGCCTTGGCCTTTGCTGTAACGGTTTTGTTTGGCTACAACGCGCCATAATGCTCCTGCGCTGAATTTGCCGTTGTCAAAGGCGAGGGTGTTGTTCCACTCGAGCGGTGGCGTTTGTGCCAAAGGTTTGCCGTCGGTACGGTTTTTGCCGTGGGTGTAGGCGAGGCTGGTGCCGACTTCCCAGTTAGGCGCAAATGTCCATTTGACTTCGGCTTCGCCGCCAAAGCGTGAAGCGTTGATGTTGCGTACGTTGAAATCCATGCCTTGGCGCTCCATCATGATGAAGTCTTTGATGTTGCTGCCGAATACAGATACAGATGCGTGGAGGTTAGGACGTTTCCAGATTACACCAGCATCGATTTGGCGATTTTGCTCTGCTCGGATGGCTTTGTTTTCGGAGCGCAGGCGTTCCCAATAGTCAGGTGCGCGTTCGGCAATACCGAAGCCGGCATAGTATTTTAGGCCGTTGTCCGTATTTCTTTCCCAGCGCAGGAAGCCTGAGTTCAAATTGAATTTTTGATGTTTCAAAACGGGGTCGGTCACGCGCGCGGTATCGTAATGCGCTTTGACTTGGTCATGGCGCAAACCTGCTACCCAGCGTTGATTGTCGGTTTGTTGCCAAGAGGCTTCGGTGAAAATACCCCATTGTTTGAAACTTTGGTTGGGCATATAAGGCTTGTGGCTGTAGCCGTCGCCGCCACGCTCATGACGCGCGACGTGGACGTCGTCCAGATAATCCAAACCGGTTTGCAGGTTGAGCTTGTCCCAGTCGAAAGTGGCTTTCAGACGGCCTGTATCAGTATTGCGTTTAGGGTTGTTAGCATTTTTAATCTGCTTGCCGGCAGGATTGTAGATGGTACGCAGGCTGTATGTGTCCATCACGTGGTCGATTTCGCTTTTACCGTAGCGCAGTTCCAACTCGCTGAACCATGGTGTGAGGTTGCGTTGGGTAAAACGGATATTCCACGCATCACGGTCGAATTTGCTGCCGTCCATCATGCGGTCGGCGTAGGCAACCTTGGCTCTGCTGCGTTCGTATGTGCCGGCAATGGTGGTGTTTTCTGTCGGGGTAACACCCAGTTGCAACATTTGGCTGTCGCGTTTGAAGTTGGAGTGAATGCGGTTGCCGTCGCCGTCTTTGTAATCGTCGGCTTCGTTATGGGAGATATTGGTACGGACGTAGCCGTATTTGCCGCCGAACTCGGCCTCCAGCGAGCCGTCAAGGCGGTCATTGCTGCCTGCTGTCAGGGTGGCGTTAATGTTGTAAGGTTTTTCAGTGAAATCAGGATCTTTACGGATAAATTGCACTGAGCCGCTGACCAAGCCCATGCCTTGGGTAACGGTTTGCGGGCCTTTGGTAACCACGACTTTGTCAAATGAATTTGGGTGAATATAGGCAGTCGGCGGATCCATGCGCATACCGCAACCGCCATAAATAAACTGGTCGTCGGCATTGACGGAGAGGCGCGAACCGCCCAAACCGCGAAATAACGGATCGCCCGAGCTGCCGCCTTTGCGGATGATGCTCATGTTGGGCACGGATTGTAAAAGGTCTGCCCCGTCTCCGGCAGGGAGGGGTTGCAAAGCAGCTTTGGGGTTGAAAGTAACGCGATTGGCTTTTTCTTGTTGTGTGCCGGTGACGGTGACAGGGGAAAGGGTAACCGTTTCTTCAGGTGTAGGATCGGTATCTGCCCATGCTTGGGATACGGCTAAGGCAATGGGTAAGATAAGTAATGGTGGGTATTTCATGTGGTTTCTCTCTGTTATTAGGAATTATGTTTATTAATACCTAAGTATTATACATAAAGTCTAGTTAAATAGAAGCAGTGGGATTTTAATCTAAATCAATATTTTCAGATTTTGGGCGCATAGGTTGTTTATTAAGATTGGTCATACCAAAATATTGATTTGAAGGCATTGGTGAGGTTACTTGATAAAAATGAATGTGTTTGAATTAAACTGCTTGCAATGGGGAGAATGGCATTTCTTGACGAAAAAATAGGGGATTGATTAGAATGGGCGGCCAATTGGTCAATCCAATTTATGGCCGTTTGAATACAACTGTCCTTCAATCATCAGGAATACAACATGACGAAATTGGTTCGTCCGCAAAAAATCAGCGATCAGGTTTTAGCCGTTTTGGAAGAACGTATCGCTACCGGCATCTATGAAGAAGGCAGTAAATTGCCTCCCGAACGTACGCTTGCGGAAGAATTTGGCGTATCGCGTCCGTCGGTCAGGGTGGCATTGAATATCTTGATTGCCAAGCAGGTTTTGGAAGCGCGGCAGGGTGATGGTTATTATGTTTCCGTCAAGCCGCAGCAGGATTTTTTGCAAAGCTGGCAGGAGTTGCTCGGCAAACATACCAATTGGGAAACAGACGTTTTCGATTTCAGCTGCCACGTTGAGGGCTGTATGGCGGCACTGGCCGCCGAAAGACGGACTGACGCCGATTTGAAACGCATTGACTTCTGGCGGCAGAAGTTTGAGACGGCCTGTGAAAGCGGAAATTTGGAGCATCAAGCCGAAGCAGACGTCAGCTTCCATCAAACCATTGCCGATGCCGCACACAATATCCTGTTCAGCCACCTTTCCAGCAGCCTGCTCAAAATGCTTTATCAGCAAACACGCAGCGGCATTATCTATATCCATCAAACCGAAGACCCGCGCCCGACCCTGATTGCCCAGCACCGCGCTATTTTTGAAGCCATTGCCCAGGCCAAACCGGCCGAGGCGGCGGAAGCAGCCAAGTTGCACTTGAATTATGTCGCCCGCCGCATTTTGCAGGACAGGGAATATCAAAGTCGCAGCGAGCATGCGGATGTATTGGCACAAAACGATTTGAAACGAGTAGATTGGTAGCGTTTAAAAATAATCAGGCCGTCTGAATTTTTCAGACGGCCTGATTTTGCAAATAAGACCTTTTAGTGCCACAATCTTCCTCATTCTGTCTGAGAACAAAGGAAGCACCATGTACCGTCATGTCGAGTATTATCCCGGCGACCCGATTTTGAGTTTGGTTGAAACCTTCAAACGCGACGAGCGTCCTGAAAAAGTCAATTTGAGCATCGGCATTTATTTTGATGACGAAGGCAAAATGCCGGTTTTGGAATCTGTCCGCCGGGCAGAAGCAGAGCGTGCGGCCGTACCGCGTCCCTCTCCTTATCTGCCGATGGAAGGTTTGGACACTTACCGAAGCGCGGTTCAGCGTTTGTTGTTTGGCAAGGATAATCCGGCATTGGCAGAAGGGCGTGTTGCGACCGTACAGACTTTAGGCGGCTCAGGGGCGTTGAAAGTCGGTGCCGACTTTCTGCACCGTTGGTTCCCCGATGCAAAAGCCTATGTCAGCGATCCGACTTGGGACAACCATAAAGGCATTTTTGAAGGGGCAGGTTTTGAAGTGGGGACGTATCCTTATTACAACCCTGAAACCGTCGGCGTGAAATTTGAAGAAATGACTGCGTTTTTCAAAACATTGCCGGAAAACAGCGTCTTGATTTTGCATCCATGCTGTCAAAACCCGACCGGCGTAGATATGTCGAAAGCGCAATGGGATGAAGTGTTGGATATTATCAAAACGCACAAGCTGATTCCGTTTATGGATATTGCCTATCAAGGTTTCGGCGAGGATTTGGACAACGATGCCTATGCAATCCGTAAAGCCGTCGAAATGGGCCTGCCTTTGTTTGTCAGCAACTCTTTCTCGAAAAACCTGTCGCTGTACGGCGAGCGCGTCGGCGGTTTGAGCGTAGTGTGTCCTAATAAGGAAGAAGCAGAGCTGGTGTTCGGACAGTTGAAATTTACTGTCCGCCGCATTTATTCCAGCCCTGCCGCGCATGGTGCATACATCGCTTCTGATGTGATGAACAGCGAGGAGCTGCGCGCTTTGTGGGAAAACGAGGTTTACGCCATGCGCAACCGCATCCGTGCCATGCGTCAGAAACTTTATGATGTTTTGACGGCCAAAATCCCTAATCGTGATTTCAGCTATTTCATCAAACAGCGCGGCATGTTCAGCTATACAGGCCTGACCGTAGAGCAGGTACACCGCCTGCGTGATGAGTTTGCCGTTTACCTGCTGGATTCGGGCAGGATGTGTGTGGCAGGATTGAATGCATCGAATATCGATTATGTGGCCGAAGCATTTGCCAAAGTGTTGCAATAGCCGTTCAATCTGAAATTGAATGTAGTTTTATTTGAAGTAAATCAAAAGGCCGTCTGAAAAATTTTCATCTTTCAGACGGCCTATTTATAATTGGCGCACCCAACAGGGATCGAACCTGTGACCTCCAGCTTCGGAAACTGACACTCTTCCAACTGAGCTATGGGTGCGAAAGCCGTAAGGTTAACGCATATTGGCTTTATTGGCAAAGTTTATCTTGAAAGTGTCTGAAAGTGGCATTGGCGGTCACTTTTTTGCATAGCTGGAATAATCAATTAACTACAAAGGCTTAGCAGAATTTAGATGGCCTTTTGAGGATTTTTGCGTATCTTTTTCTCAAGATGGATTGGAAAGCTTTTGCGAATTCAGTATAATCCAGCAAAATATTGTTAACTGCGTTTAACACATAAACTATAACTTACAGCACAACCTAACCTAACGGCGAGGCCTACCAAATGAAACAACTCCGCGACCACAAAGCCCAAGGCTCTGCATTGTTCACCCTTGTGAGCGGTATCGTTATTGTCATTGCAGTGATTTACTTCCTGATCAAACTGGCGGGAAGCGGTTCATTCGGCGATGTTGCCGAAACAACCGAAGCTGCGACTCAAACCCGTATCCAGCCAGTCGGCCAACTGAAATTGGGCGATGGTATTCCAGTCGGCGAGCGTCAAGGCGATCAGATTTTCAACAAAATCTGTATTCAATGTCACGCGGCAGACAGCATCGTTCCTAACGCGCCTAAATTTGAAAACAAAGGCGATTGGGCGCCTCGCATTGCACAAGGTTTCGATACCTTGTTCCAACACGCTCTGAATGGTTTCAACGCAATGCCTGCCAAAGGCGGTGCGGCTGATTTGACCGATCAAGAATTGAAACGCGCCATTACTTATATGGCCAACAAAGCCGGCGGTACTTTCCCTGATCCTGATGCCGCAGCTCCTGCCGATGCAGCCGCTTCCGGTGAAGCCGCTTCAGCTCCGGCAGCTGAAGGTGCAGCTCCTGCAGAAGCCCCTAAAGCAGATGCGGCCAAAGCAGATGACAAAGGTGCGGCAGCTCCAGCAGCCGGCGGTGCAGACGGCAAAAAAGTTTACGAAGCCAACTGCCAAGCATGTCACGGCGGCGCAGTTCCAGGTGTTCCTCATGTAGGTAAAAAAGAAGACTGGGCTCCTCGTATCAAACAAGGTAAAGACACCCTGCACAAACACGCACTCGAAGGCTTTAACGCAATGCCTGCCAAAGGCGGTAACGGTAGCCTGAGCGATGATGAAGTGAAAGCTGCAGTTGATTACATGGCTAATCAGTCTGGTGCTAAATTCTAAGATTTGATTTTGAATCTCGAATAGAAGGCGCATTCTGCAAAAGGATGCGCTTTTTTCGTGCAGGAAATCCGGATCTTGCTATAATACTGAAGTAGTAAATTATTCTCATGATCAAGGGTCGTCTGAAAGATTCAGACGGCCTTCGAATACAATCAAGATTCTTTTAAAGAAGTTCAACCATATTCACATACGACAAAACAATCACGGAGTTATCTCATGGCAAAAAAATATTTCGGTACTGACGGTGTGCGCGGTGAAGTCGGTCAATTCCCTATCAATCCTGATTTTGTTTTGAAATTGGGTTATGCGGCAGGTCAGGTTTTGGTACAGCATGAAGGCGAAATTAAACCGACCGTATTAATCGGTAAAGACACGCGTATTTCAGGTTATATGCTGGAAGCTGCGCTGATTGCCGGTTTTACCGCCGCCGGTGTCAATGTTATTCAAACCGGCCCTCTGCCGACTCCGGGTGTAGCGTATTTGACCCGTGCTTTGCGTTTGTCTGCCGGTGTGATGATTTCTGCTTCCCATAACGTTTATTCTGACAACGGCATTAAATTCTTTGCTGAAGGCGGTGTGAAGTTGAGCGATGAAATCGAGTTGGAAATCGAAGCTAAAATCGATGAGGAAATGAAAACCCAGCCGTCCAGCCGTCTTGGCCGCGCGCGCCGGATTAATGGTGCGGATGACCGCTATATCGAGTTCTGTAAATCCACTTTCCCAAGTCATTTGGATTTGCGCGGTCTGAAATTGGTGGTCGATACCGCCAATGGTGCAGGCTATGCAGTTGCGCCTAAAGTATTCCACGAATTGGGTGCGCAAGTGGTTAGTATCGGTGATGAGCCAAACGGCTACAACATCAATGAGAAATGCGGTGCGACCCATCCGAAAGCTTTGCAAGCGGCTGTGTTGCAAAATGAAGCCGATTACGGCATTGCCTTGGATGGCGATGGCGACCGTTTGATGATGGTTGACCGCAATGGCAAAGTGTATGACGGCGACAGTCTGATTTATGTGATTGCCAAAGCACGCGCACACGAAGGCGTGGAAATCGGCGGCGTGGTGGGTACAGTGATGACCAATATGGCGATGGAAGTTGCTTTAAAAGAGCAGGGTGTTGATTTCTGCCGCGCCAAAGTGGGCGACCGCTATGTGTTGGAACAGCTTCATCAACGCGGTTGGCTGATTGGCGGCGAAGCCAGCGGCCATATTTTGTGTATGGACAAACACAATACCGGCGACGGCATCATTTCCGCGCTGCAAGTTTTGGCGGCACTGCAAACCTTGAATCAAGACCTTGCCACCGTTTGCGCCGATTGGCAGCCGTATCCGCAAACCATGATTAACGTCCGTATCAAAAAAGGCCAAAACTGGCAGGATGCTTCCAAAGAGGCTTTGGCTGAAGTGGAAAAAGAACTCGAAGGTAAAGGCCGCGTGGTCTTGCGTGCATCCGGTACCGAGCCTGTCGTGCGCGTGATGGTGGAAGCCAAGCAGGCGGACTGGGCGAAAAAAGGCGCAGAAAAAATTGCCGCGGCCATTCAAGGTCAAAAGTAACAGTGTGTTTGATTTTGAATTGAACTAAATAAAAGGCCGTCTGTTGTTCAGACGGCCTTTGTGTTTCAGTTGAAAGCTTAGTTGCTCAAGACATCAACGCCTTTAGGAGGAGTGAACTTGAACATACCGCTGGAAAGGTTAGGCTTGGTGTTCAAACCACTGAAGCTGATGCTGGTTTGGTTGCCGAAGCTGTCTTTCAGCTGCATGGCGGCGAGGTTGTCGCCTTTGAAGCCGATGCGGATGTATTGGTAGCCGGCGTTGTTTTTCTTAGGCGTAGCCAAAACGTAGTCGATACCGTTGGCAGAACCGTCTTCTTTCAGCGTGTAGCTGCTGTCCAATGCCGTTTTGTTGGAGAGGATGGCGGCAGGGCTGTCGCCGATGGTTTGGTCTTGTGAGGACTTGGTTACTTGCGCCAAATCTACGTCATAGAGCCAAATGGTTTTGCCGTCGCCGACGATGGTTTGTTTGTAGGGTTTGGTGTATTCCCATTTGAACAAGCCCGGGCGCAGGATTTTGAATGTACCGTGTGTAGTTTGTGTTTTCTTTTTGCTGTGAACGGTTTGGCTGAAGTTGCCGCTGATACCGTCGGCGTCATTATTGAATTTTTTCAGGGCGTCCACTGCGCCGGCTTGTGCAAAGCCGATGGCTGAAGAAAGCAGAGCGGCAGCGGTCAGGGTGAACAGTCGGGTAGTTTTCATGTTTTGGTTCCTTGTTCGGAGAGATGGGTTCAGTATAGACGTTATGGTGTAACAGGCAAGGGGTTGAATGGGGGGTTTAATTTGTGTAAATATGAAAAATCCAAGCAAGTATCTGAAATAATTTCATTTCTTTAGACGGCCTGTATTTGGTTTTGACGTTTTTTTAATGAAACGCATAAGGGCTTGGTGTGGTATTTAATGTCATTTTACGGAAAGCTTGAAATTATAGTCTTTCTGTTTGCTTTTTAAAACGGTTATAATATTTGTCTTTTTAAAACAATGGTTTTGTATGTATCTGAATCCTTATCCTTTATTGGAACAGGCTTTGCTGTCGGACAATCTGGATGAAAAGGGAAAGTTGACGCAGGCCTTGTTTGCGCAGTTGGGCGAGGCGGAAGGTTTGACGGCTGAAGAGTCGAAACCTGTGGATTGCCGTTTTGCCGGACATCCGTCCCGTCCGCGTTTGGTTGCGCCTTCGGAGGTCACGCCGCGCAAGATGAATACGGTCGAAGGCTATGCGGCCATGTTGCATGCGATTGCGCACATTGAATTTAATGCGATTAATCTGGCTTTGGATGCGGCGTATCGTTTCCGCAATATGCCGTTTCAGTTTGTGCGCGATTGGGTAAGGGTGGCGAAAGAAGAAGTGTTTCACTTCGGCTTGATGCGTGGCCGTCTGAACAGCTTGGGCTACGATTACGGCGATTTTGAAGCGCACGGGCATTTGTGGGACATGGCGTATAAAACCGCTTACGATCCCTTGTTGCGCATGGCTTTGGTGCCGCGGGTGTTGGAAGCGCGCGGTTTGGATGTCACGCCGGGTATTCGTGCAAAAGTGGCACAGCGTAGCGATGTGGAAACCTGCGATGTGTTGGATATTATTTATCGCGATGAAGTGGGGCATGTCGCCATCGGCAATCATTGGTATCAGCATCTTTGCCGTGAGCGCGGTTTAGAACCGGTTGCCCTGTTCCGCAGCCTGATTGCGCGTTACGATATGTTTATCTTCCGCGGCTACGTCAATATCGAAGCACGGGAACGTGCAGGATTCAGCCGTTTCGAGCTGGATATGTTGGAAGATTTTGAGAAAAGTTTGAAACAGGATAAAAAGGCCGTCTGAAACGGTAAAACCATCATGGCACATCATCACGATCATTCGCACGCGCATACGCATACCGCCAATAAGCAAGTATTGCGCATTTCATTTTTCGTCATTGCCGGATTTATGCTGGTTGAAGCGGTCGGCGGCTGGCTGACCAACTCTTTGGCCCTGCTTTCCGATGCGGGGCATATGTTCAGCGATGCGTTTTCGTTGGGCGTGGCATTGTGGGCATTCAAACTTGGCGAGAAACAGACCACGCTGCAAAAGACATTCGGTTACAAGCGTTTTGAAATTTTGACGGCGATGTTTAACGGATTGTCGTTGGTGTTGATTGCGGCGATGATTTTTTATGAAGCAGTCAAACGATTGTTCTATCCGCCGGAAATTTTGACGGGCGGCATGTTGGTGGTCAGTATCATCGGTTTGCTGGTCAACATCGGTGTCGCCGTTTATATGTTGAAAAATGGCGATACCGAAGAAAACGTTAATATGCGCGGTGCGTATCTGCATGTAATCAGCGATTTGTTCGGCTCGATAGGGGCGATTGTCGCAGCGGTACTGATGATGGCGTATGGCTGGCAATGGGCGGATACGGTTGCCAGCGTATTGGTGGCGGCGTTGGTAGGGCGCAGTGGCTGGATGTTGTTTAAACAGACTTTGCACATTTTGATGGAAGGTGCGCCGGAAAACATCCATACCGATGAGTTGCTCAGCGTTATCCGCAATATGGAAGGCGTAAAATCCGTTCACGACTTGCATGTTTGGACGATTACCAGCAATATCCACGTTTTGTCCTGCCATATTGTTGTAGATGGCAGCATGACGGTTGCAGAGTCCGAACAAATCGCCTACCGTATCGAACATGAATTGGCACATCACAACATCGGGCATTGTACGATTCAGATTGAAAGCGAACAGCATCCGCATAAAGATGAAGTTTTGTGTTCGCAGGAAATGCACGAACATCATCACCATTAACCATATTCAGGCCGTCTGAAACTTGTTGGATTGTTCAGACGGCCTTCTAAAATCATCAAAGGAACACTTATGACCCAAGCCGTATTATTCGACCTTGACGGCACGCTTGCCGATACCGCACTTGATTTGGGTGGCGCGCTCAACACGGTATTGCGCCGACACGGTTTGCCTGAAAAAAGCATGGATGAAATCCGTCCGCAGGCCAGCCACGGTGCGAGTGGTTTGCTTAAACTCGGTGCAGGCATTACGCCCGAGCATCCGGACTATATGCAATGGCGCAAAGAATTTTTGGACGAATACAGCCGCTGCTATGCTGACCAAACCATCTTGTTCGACGGCGTAAACGAAATGCTGGAAGCCTTAGTTCGACGCGGTATCCAATGGGGCATTATCACCAACAAGCCTATGCGTTTTACTGATATCCTCGTTCCTAAGCTCGGGTTTACCGTGCATCCTGCCGTGATTGTCAGCGGCGATACTTGCGATGAACCCAAGCCCAGCGTGAAGCCTATGTTTTATGCGTGTGAACAGATTGGTGTTGAGGCGCAGCGATGCTTTTATGTCGGCGATGCCGAGCGCGATATGCAGGCAGGCAAAAATGCAGACATGACAACCGTGCTTGCCGATTGGGGCTATATTTCTACCGAAGACCAAACCGAAAACTGGTTCGCCGATTTCCGTATTGCCACACCTTTGGATTTGTTGGCAATCTTGCGTTAAAACCCTGTAATAATCCGTTTTCAGACGGCCTGAAACGGCGTAAAATTACACAAATTTGTATTTTTTCAACCGTTTTACTACTTGTAAAGAGAAAAATCATGTTCTTCAAGCATATCGAAGCAGCTCCTGCTGATCCGATTTTAGGTTTGGGCGAAGCGTTTAAAGCCGAAACCCGTCCCGAAAAAGTCAATCTCGGTATCGGCGTGTACAAAGACGCATCCGGCGCAACGCCTATTGTCAAAGCCGTCAAAGAGGCTGAAAAACGCCTGTTGGAAAGCGAGACAACTAAAAATTACCTGACCATCGACGGCGTTGCCGATTACAACGAGCAAACCCAAATCCTGTTATTTGGTAAAGACCACGAAATCATTGCCAGCCGTCGCGCCAAAACAGCGCAAAGCCTTGGCGGTACAGGTGCATTGCGCATTGCGGCCGAATTTGTCAAACGCCAGTTGAACGCGCAAACCATCTGGATTTCCAATCCGACTTGGCCTAACCACAACGCCATCGCCAAAGCGGTCGGTATCCAAGACAAACCGTATCGTTACTATGATGCCGCCAAACACGGTTTGGATTGGGATGGCATGATTGAAGACTTGAGCCAAGCGCAAAAAGGCGACATCGTCCTGCTGCACGGCTGCTGCCACAACCCTACCGGCATCGACCCTACGCCCGAACAATGGGAAACTTTGGCAAAACTTTCTGCCGAAAAAGGCTGGTTGCCACTGTTTGACTTTGCCTACCAAGGCTTCGGCAATGGCTTGGAAGAAGATGCCTACGGCTTGCGCGTGTTCTTGAAACACAATACAGAATTGCTGATTGCCAGTTCTTATTCCAAAAACTTCGGTATGTACAACGAGCGCGTCGGCGCGTTCACTTTGGTGGCCGAAGATGAAGAAACTGCAGCCCGCGCCCACAGCCAAGTCAAAACCATCATCCGTACCTTGTATTCCAACCCAGCTTCACACGGTGCGAACACCATTGCGCTGGTGTTGAAAAATGATGATTTGAAAGCACAATGGATTGCCGAACTTGATGAAATGCGCGGCCGCATCAAAGCCATGCGCCAAAAATTTGTTGAGTTGCTCAAGGCCAAAGGTGCAACCCAAGACTTTGATTTCATTATCGAACAAAACGGTATGTTCTCTTTCAGCGGCTTGACTCCCGAACAAGTTGACCGTTTGAAAAACGAGTTTGCCATTTATGCCGTCCGTTCCGGCCGCATTAATGTTGCAGGCATTACCGATGACAATATCGACTACCTGTGCGAAAGTATTGTGAAAGTCTTGTAATTGTCGAATTAAAGGCAAAGGCCGTCTGAATCATTCAGACGGCCTTTATTTTTGACTGTGGAAACTTATCCGGCAACTATGTTCATTCCCCAATAAATCATGGCATAGCGCAGCAGTTTGCCTGCAATCAGAATGATGGCGCAATGCAAAGCATTAAGCCTGAGCCAGCCTGTGGCAAGGGGGAGGGCATCGCCGATAATCGGCAACCATGCAAATAATAGCGGCCAAATTCCCCATCTTTGTATACGCGCCAATACTTTTTCAGACGGCCTTTTCTTGGCAGGAAACATTCTGCCCATGTAATACGAAACCATACTGCCCAAGCCATTCGCCAAACCGGCACACAAACATGCGCCGAGGGCATGTTGCGGATATTGGTACACAAATGCGGCGTATGCCGCCTCGGATGTACCCGGAAGTAGTGTGGCTGAAGTGAAGGCAGAAGCAATCAGGGCAAGGTAAGCGTAAAGAGGTGGCATGTTTTGAGTTACATCAAGTGATATTGTAAAAAAGAAATAATAGGCTTAGTAAGAGGATTATGCCTTTATTTTTTAATCTAATAAAAGATAAATCCAATATTATTGAAATTTTTAAAATTAAACGTCTGAAGGATAATGTAGTCGGCTGTTAGAAAATAGTTTTCAAAGTGACGGATTATCAGTATGATACGGGCGGCTGTTAATGGGTGTTAAGTTTAATGAACTGATTTAAGCTCATTTTTCCAGCAAATCTTAACAAAACGAAAGGCAAATCATGTCTGCGCATTCACAACAAAATCATACTCCTGCGCTGGTTGTCCTAACCACACTCTTTTTCATGATGGGTTTCATTACCTGCATGAATGATATTTTGATTCCGCATTTGAAAGATATTTTCGACCTAACTTATGTTCAGGCGATGCTGATTCAATTCTGTTTCTTTACCGCTTATGCGATTATGTCGATCCCGATGGGCTATTTGGTCGGCAAAATCGGCTATAAAAACGGCGTGATTAGCGGCTTCGTATTGACTGCCATCGGCTGTCTACTCTTTTATCCTGCTGCTGGCAGTCATTCTTATGCAACTTTTTTGGGTGCATTGTTTATTTTGGCTTCAGGTGTAACACTGTTGCAAGTGGCGGGTAACCCTTATGTGACTTTGCTGTCCAAACCGGGTAAAGAATCTGCAACACTGACTTTGGTTCAGGCATTTAACTCTTTGGGTACGACCATTGCTCCGCAAATCGGCGCATTCCTGATTTTGGCTGATGCGACACAAACTGTCAGCAAAGCCGAGCAAATTTCTTCTGTTCAAATTCCATATTTAGGTTTGGCCGGTCTGCTGATTATTTTGGCTGTATTCGTCAAAATGATTCGTCTGCCTGACGCAAACAAAATTGCTGAAGAAGAGAGCGAACACAACCATGATGGCAAACACAGCGTATGGCAATACCGTCATTTGGTTTTTGGTGCGGCCGGTATTTTCTGTTATGTCGGTGCGGAAGTATCCATCGGTTCTTTATTGGTCAGCGTGTTGGGCTATCTGAAAGGTTTGGACCACGCATCTGCCGCGAAATATTTGTCGTTCTACTGGGGCGGCGCGATGGTCGGCCGTTTCTTAGGCTCTGCCATCATGGCGAAAATTGCGCCTAACCGCTATTTGGCATTTAACGCTACTGCTGCTGTTGCCTTGTTGGGCGTTGCTATGTTGGCAGGTAAAGCCAGTGCGGATATTGCGATGTGGGCATTGTTGGCTATCGGCTTCTTCAACTCCATCATGTTCCCAACCATTTTCTCTTTGGCAACCAAAGGTCTGGGTCGATTTACCAGCAGCGCTTCCGGCGTATTGTGTACTGCGATTGTCGGCGGTGCGGTTGTGCCTGTGGTACAAGGTTGGGCTGCAGATACTACGGCCTGATGATTTCTTTCGTTGTATCGGCGATTTGTTATGTATACATCGTCTTCTTTGCTATAAAAGGCTATAAAGCTGACGAATAATCCATCATGATAAAAGGCCGTCTGAAACCTTATGGGATTTCAGACGGCCTTTTTACTTTGTGGCATAATGATTTAAATGACAGGAGGAAAAAATGGCCAAAATCATTTTGCTGCATGGCTTGCATATGCATTCGTGGGTCATGAGACCGCTGGCGTATTTGCTGGAACAAGAAGGTTTTGAAGTTGCTCTGTTCGATTATTACAGTGTTTTGCATTCGATGAACCGACATGTTGAAGATTTAGCGCGATGGATTGATGAGAACCATGCTGATGAAACGCTGCACTTTGTCGGCCATAGTTTGGGCGGGTTGGTCTTACGCAATTTTGCAGCGGCATATCCGGATAAAGTCAGCGGCCGTATCGTTACCATGGGTACGCCGCATCAAGGCAGCCGTGCCGCGCAACGTGTGTTCAATATGGGTTTGCAAAAGCCGGTATTGGGCGGCTCGTATAAAGGCGCATTGGACGGCGGTATGCCTGAATTGCCAGAATGCGTTGAGTTGGGCAGTATTGCCGGCAATAAACCGTATGGGCTGGGCCGTGTTTTAGGTTTGCATGGCGAACATGATGGTACGGTTTTGGTCAGCGAAACGCATTGTCCGAATATGCGCGATCATGTCGTTTTACCTGTCAGCCATAGCGGTATGCTGTTCAACCGTAAAACGGTCGAACAAGTAGTGGCATTTTTACATGATGGACGTTTTAAAAAGCAATAAAATTTCATTTATTTTAATTAAAAAATATTTTATTTTAAATAATTCGTTTATTTTAAAGAAAATGGCAAGGATTTGTGAGCGTTGTTTTCGTAAAATAATCAACAGGCCGTCTGAAACCGGTTTTTCAGACGGCCTGTTATGCTAAAATCTGTTAAATACTTATTAAAAAGGCAAAGAACAATGTTTGCTTTCAAATCCTTACTTAATATGCCGCGCTTTGAGGCCATCGCTGTGGCCTTGGCTTTGGTGGCGGCAATGGGTTATACGATTATTTCGCTTGAATGGCTGCCGCATATGTCGATTGTGACGGCGATCGTGGTCTTGCTTTTGTACGGTTTGATGCGTGGCTTGAAATATCAAGACATGCAAAACGGTATGATCGGCGCGGTCGGGCAGGGCATGGGCGCGATTTATCTGTTTTTCTTTATCGGCCTGATGGTCAGCGCGCTGATGATGAGTGGTGCGATTCCGACGCTGATGTATTACGGTTTCGGATTGATTTCGCCGACTTATTTTTATTTCTCGGCGTTTGCGCTTTGCTCGATCATCGGTATTTCCATCGGCAGTAGTTTGACGACTTGTGCGACTGTCGGCGTGGCATTTATGGGTATGGCTGCTGCGTTTCATGCCGATATGGCGATGACGGCAGGTGCGATTGTGTCGGGTGCGTTCTTTGGCGATAAAATGTCGCCACTTTCCGATACGACCGGTATTTCCGCTTCGATTGTCGGCATTGATTTGTTCGAACACATCAAAAATATGATGTACACCACTGTGCCTGCGTGGTTGATCAGTGCGGCATTGATGTTGTGGCTCTTGCCCAATGTTGCCGCGCATGACATGAATAGCGTCGAGGCTTTCCGCGCGCAATTGGAAGCAACCGGTTTGGTGCATGCCTACTCGCTGATTCCGTTTGCTTTATTGGTTGTCCTCGCCCTGATGCGCGTCAATGCCATTGTGGCCATGTTGTTTACCGTTGTGGTGGCGCTGATTGTGACTTACTTCCACAGTACGCCTGATTTGAAACAGCTGGGCGCGTGGTTTTACAGCGGATACAAACTCGAAGGCGAAGCATTTAAAGACATTGCCCGTTTGATTTCTCGCGGCGGCTTGGAAAGCATGTTCTTTACGCAAACTATTGTGATACTCGGCATGAGCTTGGGCGGCCTGTTGTTTAGCATCGGTGTGATTCCGTCTTTGTTGGAGGCCATTCGTGCGTTCCTGACCAATGCCGGACGCGCTACTTTCAGCGTGGCCATGACATCGGTTGGTGTTAACTTCCTGATTGGCGAGCAATATTTGAGTATTCTGCTTTCCGGCGAAACCTTTAAGCCGGTTTATGACAAGCTTGGTCTGCATTCGCGCAACCTTGCCCGTACGCTTGAAGATGCGGGTACTGTCATCAACCCGTTGGTGCCTTGGAGCGTCTGCGGCGTATTTATCAGCCATGCCTTGGGTGTGCCCGTTTGGGAATATCTGCCTTACGCCTTCTTCTGCTACTTGAGCTTGGCTCTGACGCTGGTGTTTGGCTGGACAGGACTGACTTTGAGTAAGAAGTAAACAGCATTTAAAATAGCAATGCTTTTATAAAACAAGGCCGTCTGAAAACAACTTCAGACGGCCTTGTTTACTTAAAGTAGCCGTATCAACATGATTTCACTATAATTGCTGCGCCAATAAAAAAATAATCCAAACAATGAACAAACAAATCCGCCAAGAAATTTTCGAGCGTTTCCGCGCTGCCAATCCGCATCCGACTACCGAGTTGAATTTCAGCTCGCCGTTTGAGCTGCTTATTGCTGTTTTATTGTCTGCACAAGCGACTGATGTCGGTGTGAACAAAGCGACTGCCAAGCTCTTTCCCGTTGCCAATACACCGCAAGCCATATTGGATTTGGGGCTGGACGGCGTGATGGAATACACCAAAACCATAGGCCTCTACAAAACCAAATCCAAACACATCATGCAGACTTGCCGTATTTTGCTGGAAAAATACAATGGCGAAGTGCCTGCCGACCGCGAGGCTTTGGAATCTTTGCCCGGTGTTGGCCGGAAAACCGCCAATGTGGTGTTGAATACTGCATTCGGGCAACCTGTTATGGCGGTCGATACCCATATTTTCCGTGTGGCCAACCGCACCAAAATCGCGCCGGGCAAGGATGTGCGTGAGGTTGAAGACAAGCTGATGCGCTTTATTCCCAAAGAATTTTTGATGGATGCCCATCATTGGTTGATTTTGCACGGCCGCTATACATGTAAGGCTTTGAAACCGCAATGCAGCAAATGTTTGATTAACGATTTGTGCGAATATCCGGCAAAAATGTAAATAAAAAAACATAAAAAAGGCCGTCTGAATTTCAGACGGCCTTTGATTTGGCTACGATTAGTCGGCAACTGCCATCAGGCTGGCGTTACCACCGGCAGCGGTAGTATTGATACTGCAAGAGATTTCTTCAAATACTTGCAGGATATCCAGACCTTGTTCAGAAGGCAGGATGCGGATGAGCGCACCGTCGCGGCCGGCCAACTCTTGTTTGCGCTCGCTGCTCAAAGGCTCGATAGCGGCAACATGGCTGATGCCTGCGTTTTCGGGTTTGCTGTTGACTTGCAACAAACCGTCCAAATCGGCTGAGTAGGAAGCCAGTGGGCTGTTTGGCTCAACAACGGTTTGGATGCCTGCGGCTGCCAGCTCGGTCAGGGCAGAGAAGGCTTGCAGCAGATTGCCGCCATGTACCCAAACACGTTCTGGAGAGCGCCAGCTCAATGAGTTGCGTTCGCCGGTCGGGCCGACCAATACGGTTTCGGCTTTGCGCAGGGTACGGACGCGTGCGTGACCCAAAGCTGCGGCTGCGGCTTTTTTCTCTTCTGCGTTAAACGGCAGTTTGTGAACCAGGGTTTCCAAACGTTTGAGCGCGTCTTCGTCTGCTTGGCCGATTCGGCTGAGGGTTGGGGCAACCCATTCAGGAGTACGAACCAGGCGTTGCAGATAGAATGAACCGCCTGCTTTTGGACCGGTACCGGACAAGCCGTGACCGCCGAAAGGTTGTACGCCGACAACAGCACCAACGATGTTGCGGTTAACGTAGATGTTACCAGCTTCGATGCGGTCGCGGATATGGTCAACAGTGCCTTCGATACGGCTGTGTACACCGCTGGTCAGAGCATAGCCTTTGGCGTTGATTTGGTCGATGAGTTGATCCAATTCGCTGGCGCGGTAGCGGACAACGTGCAGTACAGGACCGAACACTTCGCGTTGCAACTCGTTCAGGTTATTCAATTCAAACAGGATTGGACGAACGAAGGTAGAGTTGTTGTCATCAACGTCGGCGGCAGTTTTGATTTCGTGGTAAGCCTTTGCTACGCCTTTCATTTTGTTGATGTGGGCCAACAGGTTTTGTTGGGCTTCAGCATCGATGACAGGGCCAATGTCTGTGGTCAGTTGGGTCGGTTTGCCGACAACCAATTCGTCCATTGCACCTTTGATGATGTTGACCATTTTATCGGCAACATCTTCTTGAACACACAAGATACGCAGGGCGGAACAACGTTGGCCCGCGCTGTCGAAGGCAGAATTCAATACGTCGAGGCAGACTTGTTCCGGCAGGGCGGTAGAGTCCACGATCATCGCGTTTTGACCACCGGTCTCGGCAATCAGGACAGGGCTGTCGTCGCGTTTGGACAGGGCTTTGTTGATCAGGCGCGCTACTTCGGTAGAACCGGTAAAGATCACGCCGCCGATGCGGGCATCGCCGGTCAGGGCAGAGCCGACATCGCCTGCGCCGAGTACGAGTTGCAGTGCAGAAGTCGGAATACCGGCTTGATGCATCAGGGAAACGGCGTAAGTAGCAATCAGGCTGGTTTGTTCGGCAGGTTTGGCGATAACGGTGTTACCGGCTGCCAATGCAGAAACCACTTCGCCGGTAAAGATGGCCAATGGGAAGTTCCATGGGCTGATGGCAACGATTGCGCCGACAGCTTTGGCATCTTTAGGCAGGGTGTTCTCAGCTTCGTTGGCATAGTAGCGGCAGAAGTCAACGGCTTCGCGTACTTCGGCAACGGCGTTGTTCAAGGTTTTACCGGCTTCACGGACGGCCAGCATCATCAATGCAGGCGTGTGTTGTTCCAACAAATCGGCAAAACGGCGCAGGCAGTCGGCGCGTTCTGAAGCAGGTTTGGCGCTCCACTCCGGCAGGGCGGCAACGGCTGCACCAATAGCTTCTTGAGCCAATGCCGCATCGGCAAAGCTGACAGTGCCGACAACATCGTTGTGGTCTGCAGGATTGCGGACAGGTTGAGCTTCGCCTACATTACGCGCTTCGCCATTGACGATGGAAGCAGCGTGGAAGTCTTCGGAAGAAGCTTGGTTGAGTTTTTCTTGCAGGTTTTGCAATACGTTTTCGTTGCTGAAATCGACGCCTTGGGAGTTCAGACGGCCTTTGCCATACAAATCGCGCGGCAAAGGCAATGCCGGATGCAGGTGGATGCCTTGTTCGGCGATGGTGTCGAACGGGCTCTTAATCAGGCGGTCGATGCTGATGTTTTCGTCAACGATTTGGTTCACGAAAGAAGAGTTCGCACCGTTTTCCAACAGACGGCGTACCAAGTAGGCAAGCAGGGTTTCGTGTGTGCCGACCGGGGCATACACGCGTACGCGGCGACCTAAGTTTTGCGGGCCGACCACTTGGTCGTACAGGGTCTCGCCCATGCCGTGCAGACATTGGTGTTCGAAGTCTTTGCCTTTACCCATCTGGTAGATTGCGCCCAAAGTGTAGGCGTTGTGGGTGGCAAATTGTGGGAACACGGCATCTTGCGCATCCAAGAGTTTGCGTGCGCAGGCAAGGTAGGAGATGTCGGTGTGGACTTTACGGGTGTAAGTCGGGTAGCCGTCCATGCCGTCTACTTGGGCCCATTTCACTTCGCTGTCCCAGTATGCGCCTTTAACCAAACGGATCATCAGTTTTTGGTTGTTGCGGCGGGCCAGGTCGATCAGGTAGTCGATAACGAACGGGCAACGTTTTTGGTAGGCTTGAACAACGAAACCGATACCTTTGTAGCCGGCCAAGTCAGGGTCGGAAACCAAAGCCTCCATCAAGTCCAAAGACAATTCGAGACGGTTGGCTTCTTCGGCGTCGATGTTGATACCGATATCGTATTTTTTACCCAAAAGGAACAATTCTTTCAGGCGAGGCAGCAGTTCGCTCATAACGCGTTCGTGTTGGGCGCGTGAGTAGCGAGGGTGGATGGCGGAAAGTTTAACGGAGATACCGTTGCCTTCATAAACGCCTTGGCCTGCGGCATCTTTACCGATGGCGTGAATGGCTTGAACGTAGTCGTTGTAGTAGCGGTTGGCATCTTCTTCGGTGTATGCGGCTTCACCCAACATATCGAAAGAGAAGCGGTAACCCATTTTCTCGCGCTCTTTACCGTTTTGCAGCGCTTCTTCAATGGTTTGGCCGGTTACGAACTGTTTGCCCAACAGGCGCATTGCGTAGTTTACACCTTGACGGATCAGAGGCGCGCCACCTTTGCTGATCATGCGGCTCAGTGCGGAACCCATGTTTTTTTCAGAAGTGTTGGTGGTCAGTTTGCCAGTAATCAACAGACCCCATGCAGCCGCGTTAACGAAGAGGGAAGGGCTGTTGTTCAAGTGGCTTTTCCAGTTGCCTTCGGAGATTTTGTCGGCAATCAGGCGGTCACGGGTGGCATTGTCCGGAATACGCAGCAGAGCCTCGGCCAGACACATCAGTGCAACACCTTCTTCACTGGAGAGAGAGAACTCGTGCATCAAAGCATCTACACCGCTTGCTTTGGTGCGGCTGGAGCGGACTTGGGTAACCAAACGACGGGCAAGCTCAGAGGCGGCATTGCGCTCTTCGTCGGTCATCTGTGCACGTTGCAACATATCCTGAACGGCCTCGATTTCATCGCGGCGGTAGGCATCAGTTACAGCTTGACGCAGAGGAGTTTGTGTTGGAAAAGCGAAGTTAAACATTATTTATGTTCTCCAAAGGTTTTTTCATGGTTTCAGACGGCCTGAATTAAGACTGCCAAAACAAGCATTCTGAAGGATAGTAATATCGTAATAAAATTATGATGCGGATACAAGATGCATCCGCATAAATTGCTGTTTTTTCTGATAAGGCTCAGATTATTTTGAAACAGTTTATTTCGTAAAGACGGCCTGCACAGAATCATGCAGGCCGTCTGAAAACGTCTTATTTAGAGGCGCGGTATTCTGCGTCTGCTTTTTCAAAGCGTTCTTGCAATTCGCGTGAAGGTTTTTTGTCGATCAGGGACACCAAAACAATCACGAGTGTGCAAATGATAAAGCCAGGAACGATTTCATAGACAGTAGCGAAACCTGTTTCTTGTGCGGCCAAAGCAGGTTTTTTGATCCACTCGGCCCAAACTACTACAGTCAGTGCACCTGCAATCATGCCGGAGAGTGCGCCGTAGGCAGTAATGCGTTTCCACAGTACAGACAGGATAACAACCGGACCGAATGCGGCACCAAAACCTGCCCATGCGTAAGCCACCAAGCCCAATACTTTGCTGTTAGGATCAGAAGCAATCAGGATGGAAATCACGGCAATCGCCAAAACCATCAGACGGCCAATCCATACCAACTCGGCTTGTTGTGCTTTTTTACGCAGGAAGCCTTTGTAGAAGTCTTCGGTAATCGCACTGGAGCAAACCAACAATTGGCAAGACAGGGTGGACATTACGGCGGCGAGAATCGCGCTCAAGATGATACCGGCAATCCAAGGGTTGAAGAGCAGGGTAGCCAAAGCGATGAAGATACGTTCGTGGTTGCCGTTCATTTCATCAACGTGGGCAGGGTTGGCACCGAAGTAAGCGATACCGAAGTAGCCGACAGCCACGGCACCGGCCATACACAGAATCATCCAAGTCATACCGATGCGGCGTGCAGAAACCAGGGATTTAGCGCTTTCGGCAGCCATGAAGCGGGCCAAGATGTGTGGTTGGCCGAAATAGCCCAAGCCCCAAGCGGCGGTAGAGATAATGCCGATGAAAGTAGTACCGGCAAACAGGCTGCCGTATTCTTTACCGGTAGAAGCGGCAACTTGTTGGATGGCAGCATTCATTTGATCAGCACCGCCCAAACCCAAGTACACCATGACAGGAGTCAGTACCAATGCAAAAATCATCAAAGAAGCTTGCAGGGTATCGGTCCAGCTTACTGCCAAGAAACCGCCCAAGAAAGTGTAGGCGATGGTCGCGCCGGCACCCAGCCACATGGCTTGAGTGTAAGACATACCGTGGAACAGGCTTTGGAACAGGGTAGCACCGGCTACGATGCCTGAAGCACAGTAAATAGTGAAGAAGAACAAGATAATCAGTGCAGAAACCACTTTCATCAAGTGACCGCCAGCACCGAAGCGGTGGAAGAAGTAATCAGGAAGCGTCAGTGCGTTGTTGGCGTATTCGGTATGCACGCGCAAACGGCCTGCAACCAAGAGCCAGTTGAGGTATGCACCCACAATCAGACCAATGGCAATCCAAGCTTCATTCAAACCGCTCAGATAAATGGCACCTGGCAAGCCCATCAAAAGCCAGCCTGACATATCGGAAGCACCGGCAGACATCGCGGTCACGAACGGACCTAAGCTGCGGCCGCCGAGAATGTAGTCGTCGAAGTTTCGTGTTGAAAAATAGGCGGCGAGGCCGATCAGTAATACGGCGACCAAATAGATCGCGAAAGTGATATACATGGGATTCATGTACTTATTCCTCATCTAACTTTTAAAACGGGTTTGAAATTGCAAGCAATTCATACCCAAACTTTTTTCTAATAAAAATACAGCTTAAAAATCCTGTTTTTTGCGAGAGAGACAGGATAAATTATTTTCAAATACAATAAAATACGAAATCTTAATGCATTAAATTGTAAATAATTTAAACCAGCATACCGCAAAAAGTCGTTTTTGCAAAGCGAAGAACTCAGCCTTTATTCGAAATTGATGTCGCCTTTTGGCTAAGTCATTTAAAAACATAAAAATATATAAATTTTTACCGATGATGACGAAGGAAAGTGTGTGAAACTATCTTTCCTGATGTTTTTTGGGGATTAAAGAGAAAAAGTAATTAAACGACTTGGACTTTCAGACGGCCCTGTGCAGAAACCCCGTATCTGTGTCGGGCAGATACGGGGTTTTTAGAAAAAAGACTACATCAAATAGAAAAATCGTCTTTTAATAAGTGTTTGTAAGCAAAGAGATAAGAGGCTGCGACAAAGGATGATCCGCCCAGGACGTTGCCTAAGAAAACGGGAATCATGTTGTAGAAAAATTGACCCCAGCTGACGTTTGCGCCCGCCCAAATGCCGGCCGGAATGATGAACATATTGGCAACAAAGTGTTGAAAGCCGATTAATACGAAAATCATAACAGGGAACCACATGGCTAAGATTCGTCCTGAAGTATGGCGTGCGCCGAAGTAAAACCAGATGCCCATACACACCATCCAGTTACATGCGATGGCAGAAACGAATGCGCGGCCGAAGTCCATATTGACTTTAGCTTCGGCAATGGCAATGGTTTTCGCTGCAGCCGGCCCTTCGGCAAGGCCGACATAGTGGCCGAGGAAATAGGCCATGGCAACGGCGCCTGCCAGATTGCCCAAGCTGACAATGAGCCAGTTGCGTACCAGTTTGTGGGTGCTGACGCGGCCGGTCAATCTGCCCAAAGCCATAATCATCATATTGCCTGTTGCCAACTCGCCGCCGCCGATTAAGATACAAATCAGTGCGATAGGGAACACGGATGCGCCCAAAAGGGCGGCCAGGCCGTTCCATTCGGCTGGAATGCCGCTGATGACGCGCAGGCAGGCAAGATAGCCGAAGCCGACATAACCGCCGCCCAAGAAACTCAAAATCACCAACATCTTGATGCTGAATTCAGATTTGGCGCAACTTTTGCCGATGGCGTCCTGCAAAATTTCATGAGGGAACAGGTCTCGTGTGTCCATGAAGTTTCCTTAAGGTTAATATAAGAATAAAAATATCTTTCTTTATCATGCAGATGGCGAGTTTGCCTGAGAATATGGCGGACAGGAAATAACGGCTGATTGTAAGGATAGAAGCGTAGGTTATATATTGGCAGCCGATGTGTGAAAGGCCGTCTGAAAGCAATACTTTCAGACGGCCTTTAGATGGGGGAATGGGAATTATAAGCGCGTTACGCTTAAAACGCCTTTGATGTCGCCCAAGCTGGCTAATACGCGCGGCAGGTCGTTGACTTGGCGGACTTCAAGGGTAAAGCGCATACTGGCTTCCAAATCGCGCGATTGAGTTTGCACCGCGGTAACGTTGAGTTTATGACGCGCCAGCGCATCCGAAACGTCGCGCAGCAAACCGGAGCGGTCTTGAGCGCGGATTTCGACATCGACGGCAAATACTTGTCCTTCTTGCAAGGCTGCCCAGCTTGCATTCAACACTTTTTCCGGAGCCTGCTCGGCAAGGTGGCGGAAAGAAGGGCAGGTATTGCGGTGGACGGAAATACCGCGGTCGCGGGTAACAAAGCCCACAATATCGTCAGGAGGTGCCGGTTTGCAGCATTTGGCAAGCGTGGTCATCAGGCCGTCTTCGCCGTCAATCAAAATGCCGTTTTTGCCGCCTTTTTTGATTTTGGACTGCTTAACGATATTGGTTTCATCAATCGGCACAGGAGGCGGCTCATTCAGTGCGCCGCAGGCTTTGTGGATGGCGCGGTTGGAAACTTCGCCCTGACCGATGGCCGTATAGAGTTCGTCAGTTTTTTTGAAGCCGAGTTTTTCCGCCAATGCTTGCAGATTAGGTTTGGGGAAGATTTTTGACAACTGTTTGTCCAACTGGGCGCGGCCTTCTTCGCGCACGGTATCCGCATTTTGCTGGCGGATGTAGGCACGGATTTTGCTGATGGCGCGGTTGGATTTGACCCAGCCTTCGTAGAGCCAGTTGACGGAAGGATTTCCCTCTTTGGCGGTAATGATTTCAACGCGTTGACCATTTTCCAACGGCGTAGACAGCGGCACGATTTGTCCTTCGACTTTTGCGCCGCGGCAACGGTCGCCCACGCTGCTGTGCAGGGCATAGGCAAAGTCGATGGGGGTGGCGCCCGTAGGCAGGGAGAGGACTTTGCCGTGCGGAGTCAAAACGTAAATCGTATCGTTGAAGAGTTCGGTTTTAAAGGCGGCGGCAAGGTCTTCTTTGCCGCTTTCGGCCATGTTTTCGCGCCAGTCTAGGAGTTGGCGCAACCAAGCGATTTTCTGTTCATAGGCGGAATCACCCTTGCCGCCTTCTTTATAACGCCAGTGGGCGGCGACACCAAATTCGTTGAATTGGTGCATATCGAAGGTGCGGATTTGGACTTCCACGCCTTTGTCTTCCGGGCCGACGATGACGGTGTGCAAACTTTTATAGCCGTTGCCTTTCGGGTTGGCGATATAGTCGTCAAACTCGCCCGGAATAGGCTGCCAGAGGCTGTGGACAATACCCAAGGTGGTGTAACACTCAGGAATGGTGTCCACCAAAATCCGTACGGCGCGGATGTCGAACAAGCCGTCGAAAGTGAGCTTTTTCTTCACCATTTTTTTGTAAATGGAGTAGATATGCTTCGGTCTTCCGGCAACTTCAAAATGAATATTGTATTTTTTCAGTTCCGTACGCAGGATATTGAGGAAGTTTTCGATGTATTCGAGGCGCTCGGTGCGCTTTTCGTCCAAAAGCAGGGCGATTTCGCGGTATTTTTCCGGCTCTTGATGGCGGAAGCCCAAATCTTCGAGCTGCCATTTGAGTTGCCACACGCCCAAGCGGTTGGCGAGCGGGGCAAAAATGTCGAGGGTTTCTTTGGCAACGGCGCGCTTTTCAGGATTGTCGGGAACGTTGCTTAAGAATTGGAGGGTGCGCGTACGCATGGCCAGTTTGATCAGGACGACGCGGATATCGGTAACCATCGCCAACAGCATTTTGCGCATGGTTTCGGCTTGTTGGGCGCGTTCTTCCGGCGTGGCAAGGCTGTCCACGCGGGCGAATTGGGTCAGTTTCTGCACTTCGTCCACACCTTTGACCAGCTCGCAAACGGTGCTGTTGCAGCGTTCGGTAACCAATTCTTGCCAAGTGGGAACGTATTTGCCGATGTCGGACAAAATCGTAGCTGCCACGGCATCGGGCAATAAGTCGAGTTCACTGACGATTTGCATCGAGCCGAGAAAATGTTCCATTAAAGGCTCGCCGTAAGTCGTTAGTGCATCGGCGGGGTAATGTTCTTTAGCTAAGTCAAAGGCCGTCTGAATCAGGTTTTTATCGGAATCGGGCAGCGCGGCAACATAGCCGTCGAACCAAGCGAGGAGGCCTTCCAGCGTTGCACTCGATGTTTGGGGCGTTTGGCGAATAGTGGTCATGGCGTGCGTTTTTTCTTTTTGATAAAAACGTTGCCATTGTAACAGTTTATTGTCGACAGCCCTAGATTTGTATGCGAATGCCGCACTATGTTTCAGGAAGCCTTGTTTCAGACGGCCTTGGGTGTTATGGTTAACCGTTTTGAAATTTTAAGGAGCATTTCGATGAAACTATATATTTACGACCATTGCCCGTTTTGCGTCCGTGCGCGGATGATTTTCGGCTTGCGCGATGTGGCGGTGGAAGAGGTTGTCTTGGCGAATGATGACGAAGCTACGCCGATTGGCATGATTGGCTCAAAACAAGTGCCGATTTTGCAAAAAGAAGATGGTTCGTTTATGGGTGAGAGTTTGGATATTGTCCGTTACATCGATCAAGGCCGTCTGAAAGAAAAAGTTCGTTCAGAAGTACAGGCTTGGTTGGATAAAGTGGGCGAATACAATAACAAATTGGTACAGCCGCGCATGGTTAAAATCGGCCTGCCTGAATTTGAGACCGATGAAGCGAAAAAATACTTTATCGACAAAAAAGAGAAAAGTATCGGCAATTTCGAGACTAATCTGAACAAAACGGCGCAGTATCTGGAGCGTCTGCATCAAGACTTGGCAGAGCTGGAAGCGCTGGTGTGCGAAGGCGAGGGCTTGGGCGGTGAAATCAGTTTGGAAGATATCCTGACTTTCCCTATTTTGCGCAACCTGACTGTTGTGCGCGGTATTCAATGGCCGCAAAAATTGATGGATTATTTGTTGGCGATGAGCGAGCGATCCGGCGTGGCTTTGTATTTTGACCGCGCATTGTGATGAATGTTTGAAACATGAAAAAGGCCGTCTGAAAATTTTCAGATGGCCTTTTGGTTTAATAGGCAATCGTATCGGCAACCTGTGACAAACCGTTTTCCAACGATTCGAGCATGGCGGTATAGCCGTCGCCTTGTTGCAGCGTGATGGCGTTAAACGGTTTGCTGCGTCCGTCCGGCCATTGTGCATAACCGCTGATGGTGGTCTGCCCCTGATAGCTGCCTTGGAAGGCTTCGATATAGACTTTCAGGGTTTGGCTGCTTTGGCTGCGTGAAGCAGGCACAAAGGTGCGATGCGGATTGAGGCGGTTGAGCTTGTTGCTGAGGTTTGCTGCCAACGCGCCATCGAGAGGTGCCGCCCAAAGGTGATTTTTCGCCAGATTTACATGATAGGCATCGGTTTGGTAAACGAGGCCGCCGTTGGCAAGTGGTTCGGCAAGGTTGACTTTGACCGCAATTTCATTGCCATGCGCAGCCGGACGGATGTACTGGCTGTCAGGTAGGACGAAATATTGTGTGCTTTGCGCAGTGCCGCAGGCGGCAAGCGTCAGGGTGGCGGCAATCGGGAAGAGGCGCATTATCGGCTTCCTTTCGGGATAGGGTCTTTGCTGCTGCTGTTAAAAATCAGCGCGTTGGGTTTTTCTTTCAAAGTATTAATCACGGGTTGAACGTCTTTTAAGGTTTTGTCCAAACTTTGCAGCGTATTTTGTACGTCGCCGTAGATAGGCGATTGAGGCGATACGCCTTGCAGGGTTTGACGCAATTCTTTCAGGGTTTGGTTCAGCTCGTTCGGAATGTTTTGTGTCTGCGGTTTGCCGACCAGTTTGTCGATAGAGCTTAGGGCGGCATTGGCAGATTTGAGTGTGGACTTGAGTTCGGCAAGCGAACCGTTCAAGCCGGCAACGGTTTTATCCAATGGCAGATTGTTGAATTTGTCTAGTAAATCAGCCACTTTTGCCTGCAAATCGTCCAAACCGCCGCCTTGGGTTGCGATAACGGTATCGCCTGCATAAACGGTATGCGGTCGCAGCTTAGGCGAGGCGGAAGGCTGATCGTTCAACTCAATCATTTTGCTTCCGGTCAACAGGTTGTTGCTGGAGATGGTGGCGGTCAGGCCTTTGTTTAGGGCCGTCTGAAATTGTTGTTTCCAATGTTCTTTGCTTTGCTCGTCGGCATTGATTTCCAAACGGGAAGGCTCGATGCGGATGCGTACGGGAATCCAACCGTTTTCAAACAAATGCAGGCTGTCGTTGCGGTCGAAATAAGGGACATCGGAAACCACGCCGACATTCAGGCCTTTGTATTCGACAGGCGAACCGGCAGTCAGGCCGCGTACGGATTGTTTGAAGAATGCAGTGTAATACAGCGAGCGGTCGTCAGGCAGATTGGCCACTTCGCTGCGGCTGTCATAAAGCGTGAAGCTGTCTTCGCTCTTGACGTTTTTGCTGTCGCTTGTTTTAGGAGAGTCAAAGGAAATCGCGCCGGACAGCAGGGCAGGCAGAGGGGCAGAATTGAGTTTGACGCCGCTGCCTGTGGTTTCGATATTAATGCCGCTTTCCAGCCAAAAACGGCTGGCGGAATTAATCAGTTTGTCGTTGGGGCTTTGGATGAAAATGGTGTAATGCACACTTTGGTCGGACGGGTCGAAATGCGCGCTTTCTACTTGACCGACCATAAAGTTTTCATACAAAACAGGGCTGCTGACGTTGAGGATGCGGTCGTTTTTGCCGATCAAATTCAGGCGCAGGCCGCTTTGACCGATGGCGGCAATCGGCGGAATGTCTTGGACGACAAATACATCTTTGGTTTCTTGGCTTTTGCCCGGTGTAAATGCAATATATGAGCCGGAAAGCAAGGTTCCCAAGCCGGTAACGCCGCTTTGGTCGATACGTGGTTTGACCACCCAAAATTGGGTATCGCTGCGGATAAGGTCTTTGGCGTCGGCACTGAGTTGGGCAGTAACTTCCACGCCTTTTTGGTCGTCGCGCAATTTGATGCGGGTAACGCGTCCGACATCGACGTTCAATACCTTAATAACGGTGTTGTTGACTTCGATGCCTTCAGCGCTGTCCATCAACAGCGTAACGACAGGGCCGCGGTTGCGGATGTCTTTAATCAAAAGCCAGCCGCCGGCAATCAGCGCAATCAGCGGAATCAGCCAAACGATAGATGTGAAGACATTGGTTTTCTTGACACGCGCCGGAGCGTGATAATTGGGTGAAGAATCGTGTTTTTTCATTGTGTTAAGGTCTGGTCAGAATCAAGGCCGTCTGAAAGCTGCTGTTGCTTGTCCCAAATCAGACGGGGATCGAAATAATAGGCCGAAAGCATGGTCAAAATAACGACCAGGCAGAAGTAAATCGCCGCGCCACCCGGCACGACGCGCGCCATATTGGTGTGGAACGAACTCATCAAAATAATAATCACAAAAATATCAATCATCGACCAGCGGCCGATGGATTCGGTAATCCGATACAAAACCGACATCTTGTCCGCGCTTATCACGGGTTTGAAGTATGCGGAATAAATCAAAACTGCCATCGCAATAATCTTCAATACCGGCACCATAATACTGGCGCTGAAAATAATTACCGCAATCAACCTGTCGCCGTCGTTCCACATATACACAATACCGTTGAAAATCGTATTGATCTCCAAAGCCGTCGGATTGGACGAAATCATAATCGGCAGGATGTTGGCGGGGAAATACAGGATAAACGCCGCCATTAAAAACGCCAGCGAAATGCTCAGGCTTTTCGGGCGGCGGCGGTATAAGTCTGCGCCGCATACGCCGCAAGGTTGCTCGTCTTTATTGCGGAAATACAGGCAACGGCTGCAACAAATTTTGTCTTCAGTGGCCGTCTGAACCGCATGGCCGCCGGTTAAACGGTGAATCTTATAATAAACCCAATGCTGCGGAATCGATACCGAAGTTCGAATCAGCATGACCGACAACGGAAACATCAGATAAAACGCTGAGCCGAATTCCACTGTAGCAACGGACGAGAGCTTGATATATGCCACCAAAGTGGAAATGAAAAACACATCCACCATAATCCAATGACGCAGCCGAACCAATACACGCGTCGCAAAGCGCAGCGCAGGGTAGGCCTTTTCGCGTATCAAAGCCGTATAAACATAAAGGCAGAGCAGTAAAAACAGTAAAGGCGCACCAAAGGTGAGGATAAACATCACTTCCGCCAGAAAACCGTAATCCAGCGAAATTAAAAGGCGCATCATTTGCGGCAGCGACAAAATCGATGTCACGCCGAACAAATCCACACGGATATACACCATATTGTACGCGAACGCCATCAGAATCAAGGTTGTCAGCGCATAGGCAATCGGCGCGATATACGGATTGTTTTCCACTTCCACAATTTCATGGTTGCACACCGGACAATGCGCTTCCTGTCCCTGACGCAGGCGCGGAATATCCATACGGCAGCCGCAATCCGGGCATTCCACCGTATGTGCAGGCAGCGTCGCATCAGGAAGATAAGACTTGTAGCGCCACCAGCGATGGTAGGCAGGAATCCGTTTCATGGTTCGGCAGGGGATAAAGAAGGTGCAAAGAGTGTCGCATTATAAAGGAAAACAGAAGGATAGCCCAAATTTAGGTCGATATTTGATTGAATGGCAGCTGCTTAATAAGGTTTGGGCCGTCTGAAAAGTTTGAAAAGGGTTTAGAAGGTTATTGCTATGAGCCGTTAAATTTTATTAATAGGTCTTAGTTTGGTTTATTGTCATTAGTATAAAAATAATATATATTCTCATTCATTAAAAACACGATGAGCCTTGTAGATCTGTGGAAGGTATGCGGTCAACGAATCTGAAGCAGGCTAAAAATTATCTTCTTTGTTTTTAAAACGATTCTTTTCAAATTAGACGGGTTTTTAACTATAAAGGCCGTCTGAAACCATCTGAAACTATTAGTCTCTTAATTCAAAGGAAACATCATGAGTGAAACCCAAGAGCTGACTTTCGCCAAACGCTTGAAAGAGCAAACCACGACAACGCACGACAGCGTTGATAACTTGGTTATGTCCGTTCAGCCTTTTTCCAGCAAAGAAAACTACATCAAATTCTTGAAACTTCAATCTGTTTTCCATAAGGCCGTCGATCATATCTATAAAGATGCCGAATTGAACAAAGCCATTCCAGAGCTTGAATACATGGCGCGTTACGATGCCGTGACTCAAGACTTGAAAGACTTGGGCGAAGAGCCTTACAAATTTGACAAAGAATTGCCACACGAAACCGGCAATAAAGCCATCGGCTGGCTGTATTGCGCCGAAGGTTCTAATTTGGGGGCGGCATTCTTGTTCAAACACGCTCAAAAACTCGAATACACCGGCGAATTTGGCGCACACCACCTGGCTCCTCATCCGAACGGCCGCGGCAAACACTGGCGCGCTTTTGTCGAGCATCTGAATGCTTTGAACTTGACTCCGGAAGCTGAGGCGGAAGCCATTCAAGGCGCACGCGAAGCTTTTGAATTCTATAAAGTGATTTTGCGTGAAACCTTCGGTCTGCCGGAAGGTGCGGAAGCGCCTGAAGGTATGACGCCGCACAGACTCTAAAAAATAATTAAATCAAACAGACAAGGTCTCGGCGTAGATGTTTGCAGGGACCTTTAATTACACAACAAAGTTTTGTTTGAACGGGTTGCTGTCTTATTAATCATTAATGATTATCAGAAATTTTTTATGCATTAACTGATGGATGAACAATCCATTACATCTTGAGTTGATAATATGAAACCATTACAAATGCTCCCTATTGCCGCGCTAGTTGGCAGTATTTTTGGCAATCCAGTATTAGCAGCGGATGAAGCTGCAACTGAAACCACACCCGTTAAAGCAGAGATAAAAGAAGTCCGCGTTAAAGGTCAGCGCAATGCGCCTGCAGCCGTGGAACGTGTCAACCTTGGCCGTATCCAACAAGAAATGGTACGTGACAACAAAGACTTGGTGCGTTATTCCACCGATGTCGGCTTGAGCGACAGCGGCCGCCATCAAAAAGGCTTTGCCGTGCGCGGCGTGGAAGGCAACCGTGTCGGCGTCAGCATTGACGGCGTAAACCTGCCTGATTCTGAAGAAAACTCACTGTATGCCCGTTATGGCAACTTCAACAGCTCGCGTCTGTCTATCGACCCCGAACTCGTGCGCAACATTGAAATCGTGAAGGGCGCAGACTCTTTCAATACCGGTAGCGGTGCATTGGGTGGCGGCGTGAATTACCAAACCTTGCAAGGTCATGATTTGCTGTTGCCTGAGCGTCAGTTCGGCGTGATGATGAAAAACGGTTACAGCAGCCGCAACCGCGAATGGACAAATACACTTGGGTTCGGTTTGAACAACGACCGCGTGGATGCCGCTTTGCTGTATTCGCAACGTCGCGGCCATGAGACTGAAAGCGCGGGCGAGCGTGGTTATCCGGTAGAGGGCGCCGGCAGCGGAGCGAATATCCGTGGTTCTGCGCGCGGTATTCCTGACCCGTCCAAACATAAATACCACAGCTTCTTGGGTAAGATTGCTTACCAAATCAACGACAACCATCGTATCGGCGCATCTCTCAACGGTCAGCAGGGCCACAATTACACGATCGAAGAGTCTTATAACCTGACCGCTTCTTCTTGGCGCGAAGCCGATGACGTAAACAGACGGCGCAATGCCAACCTGTTTTACGAGTGGACGCCCGATTCGAATTGGTTGTCGTTGTTGAAAGCGGACTTCGATTATCAGAAAACCAAAGTAGCGGCGGTTAACAACAAAGGCTCGTTCCCGATGGATTATTCTACCTGGACGCGCAACTACAATCAGAAGGATTTGGACGAAATCTACAACCGCAGCATGGATACAACCTTCAAACGCATTACATTGCGTATGGACAGCCAACCATTGCAAATGGGCGGCCAACATCGCTTGTCGTTTAAAACTTTCGCCAGCCAGCGTGAGTTTGAAAACTTAAACCGCGACGACTACTACTTCAGCGGCCGTATTTTACGCACGTCCAGCACGATTCAGCATCCAGTGAAAACCAACAACTACGGTTTCTCGCTGTCTGACCAAATCCAATGGAACGATGTGTTTAGCAGCCGCGCAGGTATCCGTTACGACTACACCAAAATGACGCCGCAGCAACTGAATGCCGAGTGTCATGCTTGTGACAAAACACCACCTGCGGCCAACACTTATAAAGGCTGGAGCGGTTTTGTCGGCTTGGCTGCACAGCTGAGTCAGACATGGCGTTTGGGTTACGATGTAACTTCCGGTTTCCGCGTGCCGAATGCGTCTGAAGTGTATTTCACTTACAACCACGGCTCAGGTAACTGGTTGCCTAATCCGAACCTGAAAGCCGAGCGCAGCACCACCCATACCCTTTCTCTGCAAGGCCGCAGCGAAAAAGGTACTTTGGATGCCAACCTGTATCAAAGCAATTACCGCAACTTCTTGTCTGAAGAGCGGAAGCTGACCACCAGCGGCGATGTCGGCTGTACTCAGATGAATTACTACTATGGTATTTGTAGCAATCCTTATTCCGAAAAACTGGATTGGCAGATGCAAAACATCGACAAGGCCCGAATCCGTGGTCTTGAGCTGACAGGCCGTCTGAATTTGGGACAAGTGGTTTCTTTCGTACCTGAAGGCTGGAAACTGTTTGGTTCTGTCGGCTACGCGAAGAGCAAACTGTCTGGCAACAACAGCCTGTTGTCCACTCAGCCTCTGAAAGTGATTGCCGGTGTCGATTACGAGAGCCCGAGCGAAAAATGGGGTGTATTCTCCCGCCTGACTTATTTGGGTGCGAAAAAAGCCAAAGATGCGCAGTACACCGTGTTTGAAAACAACGGTTGGGGTACGCCTTTGCAAGAAAAAGTAGTAGATTATCCATGGCTGAACAAATCGGCTTATGTGTTTGATATGTACGGCTTCTACAAACCGGCTAAAAACCTGACTTTGCGTGCCGGTGTGTACAATATGTTCAACCGCAAATACACCACTTGGGACTCCCTGCGCGGCCTGTACAGCTACAGCACCACCAACGGGGTTGACCGCGATGGCAAAGGCTTAGACCGCTACCGCGCCCCAGGCCGCAATTACGCTGTATCGCTGGAATGGAAATTCTAAGCAGTTAACGGATAGCTAAAGGCCGTCTGAAAGTTTTGATGACTTTCAGACGGCCTTTTTTATTTAAAACGAAAATTTTAAATGGACAACAACGGATGCTGCCGAACAATCGCGCGGATGATGGCGCGGTTGGGGTGTAGTGCGGTTCTCAGCCTTTGCGATAGCGGATGGGGCAAGCCAAGTATTTCGGCTGCAATGGCTGCGGCGCAGATGGGGGCTGTCGCCAATCCGCGCGTGCCATGTGCCGTATTGATGTAGGCATTGGGCAGGTAAGGGCAGGGGATACTGTCGAGTCGGTAGTTTTTGTCCAATGCCAGTTTGGCGTAGGCGGATTGCATTGCGGCGATGTCACCGAGCGCGCCGACAACGGGCAAGTGGTCGAGGCTGTCGCAACGTAGGGCGGCATGGCCTTGTGTGTCTTGAAGGCCATCTGAACACGAATTTTGCTCAAACAGGGATTGTGCCAATGGCGGATTGAGTTGGTGCAGGGCGGCGCGGTTGTCGGCTTCTTCGTGTGGATACCAAGTTTCATCGTTGCTGTTGAGGACAAATGTCGCGCCGTAGCAGTGGCGGCCTTGCCAGCTCGGGCTGATGTAGCTTTCTCCGGAAATGGCGCAACGCAGCTTTTGTGAAAACGGGCTGGCGGACACAACGCCGGTTTGGCCGCGGATTTGGCGGAAAGGCAGGACGGAGACGTTGGTGTCGGCGGCATTCGGGCTATGCGCACCCATACAGTAAACGATATGGCTGGCGTTGAAATGCGCGTTTGGCGTGTGTGCCGTCCATTGTGCGCCGTCATGCGATACGGCGGTCAGCGGCGAGTGTTCGTGCAACTCAATCAGCGGATGGTTCAATAAGGCATGCACGACGGCGGGCGGATTCAGCCATACGCCTTGCGGCCAGTAAAGGCCGTCTGAAAATACGTCTATGCCTGCAATGTGCGCAGCCTCTTCGGCGGATACGCTGCGGTAGAGGTGTTTATGCTGGTGTTGCAAACCTAAGGCCTGATTGCGTTTGCGTTCGCTGTCGTCAAAGTTTAAATGCAATACGCCGTCTCCACCCCATGCGTTGGAGTCGGGCAGCAAGTCTTCCAGCAATCGGCGCGTGTAGCCGTAGCCTGTCAGCAGCAGCTCGGTTTGTTTGGTATCGTGTGGCGAGATTTTGGCGTAGAGCAAGCCTTGGCGGTTGCCGCTGCCTGCCTGCGCTGCTTTTCCGGCCTCTAAAACGGTAACACGTACGCCGTGTTCCGCCAGTTTGCGTGCGGTCGCTGCGCCGGCAATGCCTGCGCCGATAATCAGGACGTGTTCGGGCGCGGCTTGATGTTCAGGCTGTCTGAACCAAGGTTTTAGGGGAGTTGGGGCGGATTGGGGTATGGCTTCGGTTTGCCATTCGATATGATGGAAATGTTCGTGCAAGCGGTCGGCGCGGTGTGGCGGAACCAGCCAAAGGTGCACGTCAGGCAAGAGGTTTTCCAAAACATTGACGCTGTTGAACTGAAGGCATTTCATGGCTTGAACGAGGCGGTTGTTCAGACGGCCTTCAAGCTCGGAGGGATGATTTGACAGCGGAAAATCGGGAATATGGTTTTCAGGCAGGCAGACAATCAAATAAAGCGGCGCGGTATGTTGTTCGATGGCGCGGCAAAGGTCGGCAAGGGCGGGTGTGGTGTTCCAAGCAAGGCAGGTCATGATGAAAGGCCGTCTGAAAAAAGAGGCTTTATTGTAACGCGGTTTGCGCGGATAGAATATCCGGACGGGTTTTGATAAAATCTTTCGATATTTGTTTTCCCATTGATTTTCATACAGGAATTTTATGCGCCGTCTTTTATTGTGCCTTCTCGCTTCCGGCTTGCCCGTTGCCTGTTTATCCGCGCCGCCGGATAACGGCGGCCAAGCCTTTCAGCCCGAACGGTGGGCAACACCCATTAAACACGATGCCAACCTTTCCATGGCAATTTAAAAATTTCCCTGCTGTAATCAATGCACCCACTTCCGCCGCTGTAAACATTACCGGCGGAAGTAGGAAGCCCTCTACAAGAAAATATCCTTTTCCGGCCTCAGATCCAATTGGTATTCCGGCTTCTTCAAGTGTCCGGATATCTCTGTAAACTGTCCTTAAGCTTATATTAAATCGCTGTGCAATTTCTTTGGCAGGAATTATTTTTTTTGATTGCAGCTGAATAAGAATAGAGGTTACTCTGTTAATCCTGTTCAAATTTTATTCCTCCTCTGTGACTTCCATAAAAAGTATATCCTATGCGTTCTTAAGCTAGCTGCTGTTAGTGCTTCTCATTGCACCCTGGTTATAAAAGCCATACTCACAAACCTCTTCACCAAAACTCTTTACATCTCTAATATAGAACTCTATCTAGCGAACTTTTAGAAAAGATATAAAACATCAGAGTATGGACAGTTGCGGATGTACTTCAGAAAAGATTAGATGTCTAAAAAGCTTGTAGTTAAAGCTTTTTAGACATCTAAATCTAGGTACTAAAACAATTCATCCAGTAAAATATAATATTTTATTTTCTCCCAATCAGGCTTGATCCCCAGTAAGTCAAAAAATAGCTCGACATACTGTTCTTCCCCGATATCCTCCCTGATCGACCGGACGCAGAAGGCAATGTCATACCACTTGTCCGCCCTGCCGCTTCTCCCAAGATCAATAAAGCCACTTACTTTGCCATCTTTCACAAAGATGTTGCTGTCTCCCAGGTCGCCGTGGGAAAAGACAAGTTCCTCTTCGGGCTTTTCCGTCTTTAAAAAATCATACAGCTCGCGCGGATCTTTAAATGGAGTGTCTTCTTCCCAGTTTTCGCAATCCACATCGGCCAGATCGTTATTCAGTAAGTAATCCAATTCGGCTAAGCGGCTGTCTAAGCTATTCGTATAGGGACAATCCGATATGTCGATGGAGTGAAAGAGCCTGATGCACTCCGCATACAGCTCGATAATCTTTTCAGGGCTTTGTTCATCTTCATACTCTTCCGAGCAAAGGACGCCATCGGCCTCACTCATGAGCAGATTGCTCCAGCCATCATGCCGTTCAAAGTGCAGGACCTTTGGAACAGGCAGCTTTCCTTCCAGCCATAGCATCATGTCCTTTTCCCGTTCCACATCATAGGTGGTCCCTTTATACCGGCTGTCCGTCATTTTTAAATATAGGTTTTCATTTTCTCCCACCAGCTTATATACCTTAGCAGGAGACATTCCTTCCGTATCTTTTACGCAGCGGTATTTTTCGATCAGTTTTTTCAATTCCGGTGATATTCTCATTTTAGCCATTTATTATTTCCTTCCTCTTTTCTACAGTATTTAAAGATACCCCAAGAAGCTAATTATAACAAGACGAACTCCAATTCACTGTTCCTTGCATTCTAAAACCTTAAATACCAGAAAACAGCTTTTTCAAAGTTGTTTTCAAAGTTGGCGTATAACATAGTATCGACGGAGCCGATTTTGAAACCACAATTATGATAGAATTTACAAGCTATAAGGTTATTGTCCTGGGTTTCAAGCATTAGTCCATGCAAGTTTTTATGCTTTGCCCATTCTATAGATATATTGATAAGCGCGCTGCCTATGCCTTGCCCCCTGAAATCCTTACATACGGCGATATCTTCTATATAAGCGTACCGGTTCCAATTTTTTCGCAGTTTAACTTTTCCGACGCATTTATCGTCTTGGTAGTAAAGATATATTATCTTATCAGTATTGTCAATATATTCAAGGCAATCTGCCTCCTCATCCTCTTCATCCTCTTCGTCTTGGTAGCTTTTTAAATATGGCGCTTCATAGAGTAATTCTGTAAAGGTCCAATTCTCGTTTTCATACCTCGGTATAATCTTACCTATCACCTCAAATGGTTCGCTGGGTTTATCGATATCTTTCAGGTGCCCTGCTTTTATCGCATCGATGACAAGCTTTACCGCAGCGAGCAGCCTGTTGCCGAAGATGGCGAAGCCATTGTCAAGCTGGGCATTCAAAGCGTGATCAACCTGCGCTTTTTCGACCGCAACGATGACGACCATTTAAAGGCGTATGGTTTGACCTTGCTAAACCGTCCGTTACTGTCATGGAGCATTAAGCCGAAAGAGATTGCGGAAATCCTATACCTGATTGAAAAACAACAGCAAAACGGCGCAGTGCTTATCCATTGTTATCACGGCGCGGACCGTACCGGTTTGATTGCCGGAATGTACCGCATCATTTATCAAGGCTGGCCGGTGGAAGAGGCAAAAGCCGAAATGCAACACGGGCCTTACGGTTATCACAGCATTTGGAAAAACATTGCCAAGCTGTTTACCGAAGAGAAAGTCAAGCAGGTTAAAACGCATTTGGAAGCCTTGCGCAAACGCGGTTGACGCCAAGATTCAAAACATAAAAAGGCCGTCTGAAAGATTTGTTTTTTCAGACGGCCTTTTTAATGGCAGACGGTTTAAATCACAAAATCCGTAGATGATAATTGAATGCTTTGATCCATATCGGCAGACGGGGTTTTGGAAGAGCGGCCGACCGGTTTGGCGGGTACGCCGACGACGGTAATCGAAGACGGTACGTCGGCAACCACCACGCTGCCTGCGCCGATTTTGGCATTTTTGCCGATGCGGATGTTGCCCAAAATCGAAGCGTTCGCACCAATCATCACGCCATCGCCGATTTTCGGGTGGCGGTCGCCGCTTTCTTTGCCCGAGCCTCCCAGCGTTACGCCGTGGAGGATGGAAATATTGTTGCCCAAGACGGCGGTTTCACCGGCCACAAAACCGGTGGCATGGTCGAGCATCAAACCATGACCGAAACGGGCGGCCGGGTGGATATCGACGCCGAACACTTCCGACATGCGGTTTTGCAGGAAATACGCCAGCGTTTTGCGGCCGTTTTGATAGAGCCAGTGGTTGATGCGGTGCGCCTGTACGGCGTGGAAGCCTTTGAAATACAACAGCGGCAGCGAATATTCATCACAAGCCGGGTCGCGCTCGTAAATGGCTTTCAAGTCGGCCTCGACACATTTGCTGATGCGGGTGTCCGCACTTAAAGCCTGCTGATAAATTTCAAACAGCGCGCGCACGTCCATAATCGGACTGCCGAGCTTGCTGGAAAGATGGTAGGCCAATACCGAATCGAGAGACTGGTGGCGCAATACGGTTTGATGCAGGAAGCTCGCCAGCATCGGTTCGGCCGCAGCGGCGGCTTCGGTTTCTTCGCGGATGGTGTGCCACAGATTAAAATCAGTTGAATTCAAATGGTCTTTTTTCATGTTTGAGGCCGTCTGAAGAATACAATCAGATGGCTATCTTACCGTTTTCCAACGTCTTTTAACAAGGCATTTGATAATCGACGTTCAACTGCTTGAAGTTTTTTCAGACGGCCTTATATATGAAACATCGAATATCAACACGCTAAAAGGATGTCAGAAATGACGGAGCATAACGAACAACATCAACACGAAGCAGAAGAAGCGGCAGCCGTAGAAACTGCCGAAACCGTTGAAACCGAACAAGCAGAACCGACTTACGAAGAGCTTCAGGCGCGTGTCGCCGAGCTGGAAGGCCAGCTCAAAGACAGCGAGTTGCGCGGTTTGGCAAACGAGCAAAACCTGCGCCGCCGCCATCAGCAGGAAATCGCCGACACGCATAAATTCGCCGGACAAAAATTTGCAGCAGAAATGTTGCCGGTTAAAGATTATCTCGAAATGGCGCTGCTGGACCAAAGCGGCAATTTCGATGCGCTGAAAATGGGTGTGCAAATGACTTTGAACGAGCTGCAAAAAGCATTTGATGCTACACATATTAAAGAAATCAATCCGCAGCCGGGCGACAAACTCGATCCGCACCAACATCAAGCGATGCAGGCAGTCGTCAGCGAGCAAGAGCCGAATACCATCGTCAGCGTAATGAAAAAAGGCTACACATTATCCGACCGCGTGCTGCGTCCTGCGATGGTTGTCGTGGCGAAAAAAGAAGGTTGAAGGCACCGCTTGATAAAGTTTATCAAGCATAAAATCTTCAGACGGCCTTATCCGGTTTCAAAACCCGATGTTCCGCTATTGGAAAATCATTCCGATAAACCGGAATCGGAAAATTAAAACCGGCCGTCTGAAAAAAGAATAAACAGCTTGTGGATAAATAAATCAAGTACTTGAATTTAATTTCAAAAAAAAATCAAATTAAGCCTTGAAAAAAAATGAAGCAACCTTATTTACAAGCCATCGGAACGAAATGTTCCACAGGAATATTAATTTAGAAAAGTTTATTTATTAGGAGCAACATAATATGGCAAAAGTAATCGGTATTGACTTAGGTACAACCAACTCTTGTTTGGCCATTTCTGAAAACGGTCAAACCAAAGTAATCGAAAACGCAGAAGGCGCACGCACCACTCCTTCCGTTATCGCTTATTTGGACGGCGGCGAAATCCTCGTCGGCGCACCTGCAAAACGCCAAGCGGTAACCAACGCTAAAAACACTATTTACGCGGCCAAACGTTTGATCGGCCACAAATTTGAAGACAAAGAAGTACAACGCGACATCGAATCCATGCCTTTTGAAATCATCAAAGCCAACAATGGCGACGCATGGGTGAAAGCGCAAGGTAAAGAGCTGTCTCCTCCTCAAATTTCCGCAGAAGTTTTGCGTAAAATGAAAGAAGCCGCTGAAGCTTACTTAGGCGAGAAAGTCACCGAAGCCGTGATTACCGTTCCGGCCTACTTCAACGACAGCCAACGTCAAGCGACTAAAGACGCAGGCCGTATCGCAGGTTTGGAAGTAAAACGTATCATCAACGAACCAACCGCAGCCGCTTTGGCATTCGGTATGGACAAAGGCGACAACAAAGACCGCAAAGTAGCCGTATATGACTTGGGTGGCGGTACTTTCGATATTTCCATCATCGAAATTGCCAACCTCGACGGTGACAAACAATTCGAAGTATTGGCTACCAACGGCGATACCTTCTTGGGTGGTGAAGACTTCGACCAACGCTTGATCGACTACATCATTGACGAGTTCAAAAAAGAACAAGGCATTGATTTGAAACAAGACGTAATGGCTCTGCAACGTCTGAAAGAAGCTGCTGAGAAAGCTAAAATCGAATTGTCCAGCAGTCAGCAAACTGAAATCAACCTGCCATACATCACTATGGACGCAACCGGTCCTAAACACTTGGCCATGAAAATTACCCGTGCCAAATTTGAAAGCCTGGTTGAAGACTTGATCCAACGTTCTATCGAGCCTTGCAAAATCGCATTGAAAGATGCCGGCTTGAGCACCAGCGATATCGACGACGTGATTTTGGTCGGCGGTCAAAGCCGTATGCCGAAAGTACAAGAAGCCGTTAAAGCCTTCTTCGGTAAAGAGCCTCGTAAAGACGTAAACCCTGACGAAGCTGTTGCCGTAGGTGCAGCGATTCAAGGCGAAGTATTGAGCGGCGGCCGTAGCGACGTATTGCTGTTGGACGTAACTCCTCTGTCTTTGGGTATCGAAACCATGGGCGGCGTGATGACCAAGCTGATTCAAAAGAACACTACTATTCCGACTAAAGCGTCTCAAGTGTTCTCTACTGCCGAAGACAACCAAAGCGCAGTAACCATCCATGTACTGCAAGGCGAACGCGAACGCGCTTCTGCCAACAAATCTTTGGGTCAGTTCAACTTGACCGACATCGCACCTGCACCACGCGGTATGCCGCAAATTGAAGTTACTTTCGACATCGACGCCAACGGTATCTTGCACGTTTCTGCCAAAGACAAAGGCACCGGCAAAGCCGCCAACATCACCATCCAAGGTTCTTCTGGTTTGAGCGAAGAAGAAATCGAACGCATGGTGAAAGATGCCGAAGCCAACGCTGAAGAAGATAAAAAACTGACTGAATTGGTCGCTTCACGCAACCAAGCCGAAGCTCTGATTCACTCCGTGAAAAAATCTCTGGCTGACTACGGCGACAAACTCGACGCTGCCGAGAAAGAAAAAATTGAAGCTGCGTTGAAAGAAGCTGAAGAAGTAGTTAAAGGCGACGACAAAGCCGCTATCGATGCCAAAGCCGAAGCTTTGGGTGCAGCCAGCCAAAAATTGGGCGAAATGGTTTACGCTCAAGCGCAAGCTGAAGCACAAGCAGGCGAGAGCGCACAAGCCGAGTCTTCCGCTAAGAAAGACGACGACGTTGTAGATGCCGACTTTGAAGAAGTAAAAGACGACAAAAAATAATTGATGCCGTCTGAAAAAGCGCGAATCGAAAGGTTCGCGCTTTTTGTCGTTTGGGAAATGCGTAAAGACACTTTGTCAAAATTGACGGTAAACTTTCAAAACTTGCTACATCATCGTGTTGCCATACTTCTATTGCCGAATTTTGAACAGATTTCGCCTAATGCTGACAGCAGCTGACAGTTAAAGCCATTAATATTTGTCCATCGCTTGAGTGCAAATAAATGCTTATTTTTACCTCAAATCAACCTCTTGAAAGAAGATAAATATGAAAAAACTGATTCAAATGACCTCTTTGATGGTTGCTGCTGCCGGTTTGGTATTGGCGCCTGTCGCTTCTGCACACGGCAAACACGACATGCATCCGAAACAAGAGCGTATGCACGAAAAAGCCAAACCGCACAAAATGAAAAAACCTGCACCTAAAGCCAAACACCACGCACCGAAGCCCAAACATCATCAAGAGCATCGCCACGAACCTCATTAAGATGAATCCTTAACAATACATAAGGCCGTCTGAAACCCAAACATCAGGTTTCAGACGGCCTTTGGTTTATCTGTCAAATAGCACTTTGCCGTTTTTCTTGTGCCAAACGGGTCGGCTCCAGCCAGGCAATGTTTCTCTCTGCCAGCGCATCGCGCCAATAATCCAGTTTGGTATCCAAATCTTCAGAGAAACTGTCTTGATTCAAAAGCTGAATGATAACGCCGCCGTCCGTAGCCTCGGCCAAGCGGCTGATTTGACGCAAAATGCCGCGATCGGGAACAGTTTGCGTGCGTACGCCGATGAGAAGTTGCGCCGGAGTTTGTTTCAATTCGGCTTCCAATTGTTCCAAATCTTTTCTGCCGACGGCCACGCCTTTGTCTATCCATTCTTGCGCCAAAATGCCGGAAAACCAAAGCGGATCAGGCCATTCCGTTTCCAGTGTAACAGCCCATTTGGGCGCATTATTCAGCGTAATTTTAGATGAAACGGGAACGATGTTTTCCTGAAAATCATCGGCATCAACAATCTTCGTTTGCCATGCGCGAAGGATGTTTTGATAGTAGGGCTGATTCAAATCCAAACGTTCGCGAAGGGTTTTTAAAGTAATCTTGCAAGCCAGCCAAGCAAGCAAGCGCGGCAGAATGCCGTAGCAGATGATGCTGCCGATGAGTAAACCCGCCCAAGCGCGTGCATCTTCGATATGATTGTTCAGACGGCCTGCAATCACAGCCTGACTGTCGGGAACAGGAAAGCCCAAACGTTCCGGCAGCCATGACAAAGCCTCAACCGTTTTCACCAATGCCGTATTGCTTAAAAGCGTACTTTCCCAATTGAACGTATATTGACGCACCAAAAGCAGCAGCAAAACAGAAACCAACATTCCCGACAGCGTGCATAGCCACAGGCCGTGTGAAGTTGCACCAATCAGCCAACGCGTTTGCGGTTTGCGCCATTCATCCACATAAAGCCGCAAAATTGCCTGATTGACCGGGTCTTTACCTCGGAACCAAGTTGCCGGACTGCTGATAAAGTGCACATTTTTTAAACGCAGGAATAAAGTCGCCAGCCACACCAGCAGCATGATTGTATTCATGCCTAAAATCCCGGCCAATACCAGAAAAAAGTTCAGCCCCTGATTGTCCATCAAAAGATAAGTGCTGGAAAAACCGACTGTAAACAACAATGTTGCCGCAACAATCCAAAGCCAAAACGAGCCTGTCTCCACCTGTTGCAACACATATTTCAAATGCTGGTCGCGGTCAATAATTTGAGCACGGCGTATCAGTTTTTCCTCGTTGCCGCCATCAATATGTCGCAACGCTTCCGTCGCCTGCACAGGATCTCCCGGAAAAATATAGGCACGTTCTTCAAGGATACGGACCAATTCGACAAGTTTTTGCGATGGATTCAACATAAATGATAGGCCGTCTGAAAGATAAAATGGAAACGTCTGTTATACCCCCAAATAAACCCTTTTTTTGCAAAGGTCAAAAAATTAAAAGCAGTTTTGATTTTGAATAGGGTATATAGTGGAATAGATGTAAAAAAAGCAGCCCGAAAGCTGCTTATTTTGAGTGTGGTGCGGACGGAGAGACTCGAACTCTCACACCTTGCGGCGCCAGAACCTAAATCTGGTGCGTCTACCAATTTCGCCACGTCCGCACTAATTTGAATCGTGGATTATACACAAGATTAATGGGGGCGCAAAGTCTTGTTTGCTTGAATTTTTCGGTTTATCCCTTATATAATGATTTATTCCGGCCGTCTGAAAGCAGGGTTTGTTTTCAGACGGCCTCAACTTTACTATTGGTGAGGAAGGGCAGATGCCTGCTTTATTGATTAAAGATTTTTTGCAGACGCAAGGTTTGAAGTTGCCTGCGGATGATATACATGTTGCTTATTTGACTACCCAGGCTGTGATTAAAATGGGTAATGCTTCGGTTGAGCGTTCGATTTTGTGGCCGTCTGAAGACGGTTGGCAGTTGGCGGATTATGTTGATGCCGAACATGAATTGTTGCTGAAACAGATTTTTATGGCTTTGGATTCGGTTGCCGAGCGCACCGAGCATTTGAAAAGCGCAGCGGTTTATACAGCCTTCCCGAAAGATGGCGCGTTGTCGCTGGTTCGACTGAGCCGTTGGGGCGTGCCGTTGGAAAATGTGATTCCAATCGACGATCAGGCCGGACAGGCTTTTTTGGCTGTGCGTACGGCGCAAAGCGGTTGGATGAATGTTTGTCAGAATGTGGTGTATTGGCAGGAAATTGGTGAATTGTCAGCCGAACGCAATCATCCCGGTTTGAGTCAGATTTCAGTTCCTGTCTGTATGCCCAGCGGTGCGGTTTTGGGTGTGGTACATGCCGAGTTTGATGTCAAAGACGGCGCGCCCGATGAAGTATTGGTGGCTTGGATTGCCCTTGCTTTGGCTCTGTCGGATTCTTTGAAAAATCTGTTGGGCGTGGCTGAAAACGAGGAAGCGGAAAATGAGTAACGCCTTGAAGTTTGTCGCGTCATGCCGTTTGCCTACGGAATGGGGCGAATTTACCATGCACGGCTTTGAAGAAGAGGGCGGTCAGGAACATGTCGCATTGACGATGGGCAATGTTTCAGACGGCCTGCCTGTGTTGTCGCGTATTCATTCCGAGTGCCTGACCGGTGATGCTTTATTTTCAGTGAAATGTGATTGCGGCCCTCAGCTTCAAGCAGCGATGCAGGCCGTTCAGAAAGAAGGGCGTGGCGTTATCGTATATTTGCGCCAAGAAGGCAGGGGCATTGGTTTGATAAACAAAATTCGTGCTTATCGTCTGCAAGATCAGGGCTTGGATACGGTTGAGGCCAATGTTGCACTCGGCCTTCCTGTTGATGCACGCGACTTTACTTTGGCCAAGCAGATTTATGATTATCTGCATATTCGTGAGGTCAGATTGTTGACCAATAATCCTGAAAAAATTCAAACGTTGAAAGATTCTGGCATTAATGTGGTCGAACGGATTGCATTACATGTCGGCGAAAATGTGGAAAATGAACGTTATCTGCATACTAAAGCGGATAAATTGGGGCATTTGATTTTTGATTGATAGATGGGCATAACGGTTATTTTTATTGTTAAATAAAATATTCTATATTCTTTCAATGAGATATGTTTTTATTTAAATAAAAACCTTGCGTGTAGCCTGATTTTTTGATTTAATGTCGGCTTATCGGGTGATTAGCTCAGTTGGTAGAGCGTCTGCCTTACAAGCAGAATGTCGGCGGTTCGACTCCGTCATCACCCACCAAGTTTCCTTTCATTGTCTTTGACAGTGGATGCGCGGTGGTAGCTCAGTTGGTTAGAGTACCGGCCTGTCACGCCGGGGGTCGCGGGTTCGAGCCCCGTCCGCCGCGCCATTATTTAAAAAGCACTGATTATATCAGTGCTTTTTTATTTGTCTTAAACACACAATTTAGCTGCAAAAATAGAAACAGGTAAGTAACAGGATATTGAAATACTGTTTAACCTTAAATTCTGATGATTTTAAAAAAAAGGCCGTCTGAAACTTTTAAAGTTTCAGACGGCCTTTAGTCTATTGAAACAATGGATTAGATATCCAATTCTGCCGTATCGCCTTCTTTTTCCATCCATGTGCGGCGGGCGGCGGCTTCGCCTTTGCCCATCAGTTTGACGAAGATATCGCGTGTTTCGTCATCTGCACCTTCTGGGATTTGTACCTGCAACAGACGGCGGGTGTCGGGGTGCATGGTGGTGTCTTTGAGCTGATCGGGGTTCATCTCGCCCAAGCCTTTGAAACGGCTGATGGAATAAGCAGTTTCTTTAACGCCTTCTTTTTGCAGTCGCTCTAAAATGCTGTCGAGTTCGTTTTGGTCGAGGGCGTAGAATTTGCGGGCGGGTTTGCTTTTGCCTTGTGCGTTGACATCGACGCGGAACAGCGGCGGCTGGGCGACGTAGATGTGTCCGTCGGCAACCAGTTTCGGGAAGTGGCGGTAGAACAGGGTCAACAGCAAAACTTGAATATGCGAGCCGTCCACGTCGGCATCGGACAGTATGGCGATTTTGCCGTAGCGTAGGCCGCTTAAATCGGGATTGTCGTTAATGCCGTGCGGATCGACACCGATGGCGACGGAAATATCATGGATTTCGGCGTTACCGAAGAGTTGGTCGGGGTGGACTTCGAAGCTGTTGAGCACCTTACCGCGCAGGGGCAAGATGGCTTGGGTGGCTTTGTCGCGGGCAAGTTTGGCAGAGCCGCCGGCGGAGTCGCCTTCGACGAGGAAGAGTTCGTTTTCGCGAATGTCTTCGCTTTCGCAGTCGGTCAGCTTACCGGGCAAGACAGCGACGCCGCTGCCTTTTTTCTTTTCGATTTTTTTCACCGAACGCATCCGCGCCTGTGCCTGACGGATAGCGAGTTCGGCGATTTTTTTGCCGTAGTCCACGTTTTGGTTTAGCCACAATTCCAAAGGGTCGCCCGATACGGCGGCAACGAGTTTCAACGCGTCGCGGTTGGTCAGTTTGTCTTTGGTCTGACCTTGGAACTGCGGGTCGAGGACGCGGGCGGAGAGGACGAAGGCGGTTTTGCTGAACACGTCGTCGCTTTGTACTTTCACGCCGCGCGGCAAGAGGTTATGCAGATTGATGAAGTTGTTAACGGCGTTGAACACGGCTTGTTTCAAGCCTGCTTCGTGCGTACCGCCCAATGGGGTGGGAATCAGATTGACGTAGCTTTCGTTGGCGCACGAGCCTTCTTCCAGCCAAGTCAGGGCAAATGCTGCACCTTCGCCGATACTGAAATCGCCGTTGTGGCCGTCTGAAATGTAGTTTTCACAGGAGAAGATAGGCACGGCTTCTTGCGCGTCGGCAATGAGGTCGGTCAGATAGCTTTTCAAGCCGTCTGGATAGTGCCAAGTTTGGGTGTATGCTTCGCCTTCGCCTTTGACCGGACGGGTCAGGGAAACGCTCACACCGGGCAGCAATACAGCTTTGGCGCGCAATAATCGCTCGAGTTCGGGAATGCTGTAATTCGGGCTTTCAAAATATTTGCCGTCCGGCCACACGCGCACTTCGGTGCCGCTGTCTTTGACGGCGCATTTGCCCACTTCAGTCAATGGTTCAATGACGTCGCCACCGGAAAAGACGATGCGGTGGACTTTGCCTTCGCGTTTGACCGTTACTTCAAGGCGGGTGGAAAGGGCGTTGGTAACAGATACGCCGACACCGTGCAGACCGCCTGAAAAGGCATACGCGCTGCCGCCGTCCTTTTTGTTGAACTTGCCGCCTGCGTGCAGACGGGTGAACACGAGTTCGACTACGGGTACGCCTTCTTCAGGGTGCAGGCCGACGGGAATACCGCGGCCGTTGTCGCGTACGGAAAGCGAACCGTCTTCATGAATTTGCACGTCGATTTCAGTCGCGAAACCGCCCAACGCCTCGTCCGCCGCGTTATCAATCACTTCCTGACAGATATGGGTCGGGCTGTCGGTACGGGTGTACATGCCGGGACGTTCTTTGACCGGCTCCAAGCCTTTGAGGACGGTAATGCTGGATTCGCTGTATTGATTGTTTTTAGCCATAGGAATAATGTAAAGGCCGTCTGAAAGGAAGAAAAACAACGCTTTCAGACGGCCTGAAAGCGTTGGGGTTATAGGTTTTCTATTGGATTGCGACGGATAAAGTCTTCATAGCTTTCTATGCCGCGCAAGAAACGGGAGAGTTCGGTCAATGCGTCCAAATACACGCCGCGCTTGAAGTCGATGACTTCGTCAACCGGAGCCCAGTATTGGTGCCAACGCCAGCCGTCGAATTCAGGATGGTGGCAGGCGCGGAGGTTGACGTCGCTGTCGCGGCCGACCAAACGCAAAAGATACCAAATCTGTTTTTGTCCGCGATACGAACCGCGCCATTCGCGGCGCACCCAATGGCTGGGAACGTCATAACGCAACCAGTCGCGCGTACGGCCAACAATTTTGATGTGTTGCGGCAACAGGCCGACTTCTTCGTACAACTCGCGGTACATGGCGGTCTCAGGGCTTTCACCCGGCTTGATGCCGCCTTGCGGAAACTGCCATGAATGTTCGCGTACGCGTTTGCCCCAAAAGACTTCGTTACGCTCGTTAATCAGGATAATACCGACATTGGGGCGATAGCCTTCTCTGTCTAACACGGTGTCGCCCTTCATTAAATTCAATCGTGCAATTTTCCCACAAATTGGGCGGTTTTGACAAATCTTGAGGCCGTTTGAATAAGCCCACAGTTTTTTCCAGACGGCATGAAACCGTTTCTGAAAAAATGTTGTTTATGAATAAAACCATAGCTTCAGGCTGTCTGAAAAATGAAATTTTTTTCTGCTTTAAGGTCTTGCATTCAAAAGCTTTTTGCCGTTTAATGCAAACCTTGCTGAATCAAGGGCAAAGGACACATGCCGGCCGCCCCCACAGTTTCCCTTTTGTAAGTGGCATCTGCCACCGCTGCAATATTTTTACCCCCCGAACAAAAGGTCTGAAACCATGAAAAAATCTTTGATGGCGGCGGCAATCTTGAGCCTCGTCTTGACTGCGTGTAGCGGTGGAAAAGAAACCGCCGCAGAATCTTCCGCATCTCAAACTCAAACTTCTTCCTCTCAAACGGATAAACTCAATATCTACAACTGGTCGGATTATGTCGATCCTGCCACGCTGTCTGCGTTTGAAAACAAAACGCATATCAACGTCCGCTACGATTACTACGACAGCAACGAAGCGCTGGAAGCCAAGCTGCTGACCGGCAAGTCGGGTTATGACCTGGTTGCGCCGTCTATTGCCAATGTCGGCCGCCAGATTAAAGCCGGCGCGTATCAAAAAATCGACAAATCGCAAATTCCCGATTACGCCAATATCGATCCCGATTTGTTGAAAATGATGGAAACCGTCGATCCGGGCAACGAATATGCCGTCCCTTATTTCTGGGGTATCAATACGCTGGCGATTAACAAACAGCAGGTTCAAAAGGCTTTAGGTACGGATAAGCTGCCTGAAAACGAATGGGATTTGGTGTTTAACCCTGAATACACCCAAAAACTGAAATCCTGCGGCATCAGCTATTTCGACAGCGCCATCGAGCAGATTCCTTTGGCTTTACATTATTTGGGCAAAGATCCGAACAGCGAAAACCCTGACGATATCAAAGCAGCTGTTGAAATGATGAAAAAAGTGCGTCCCGACATCAAACGCTTTACCTCGTCCGGCTATATCGACGATATGGCGGCCGGTAATCTTTGCGTATCGGTAGGCTATGGCGGCGACCTCAATATTGCCAAAACCCGTGCTAAAGAAGCTGGAAACGGCGTCGAAGTCGAAGTATTGGCGCCGAAAAGCGGCGTCGGTATTTGGGTGGATTCGTTGATGATTCCGCGTGATGCGCAAAATGTGGCCAATGCACACAAATACATCAATCACACGCTCAATCCGGAAACAGCGGCCAAAAACGGCAACTATGTGACTTATGCTCCGGCCAGCCGTCCGGCGCGTGATTTGATGGATGAAAAATACACCTCTGACGAATCGATTTTCCCAAGTAAAGAATTGATGGAAAAAAGCTTCATCGTCTCCCCTAAGTCAACCGATGCGAGCAAACTCAGCGTTCGCCTGTGGCAGGCTTTAAAAGCAGGGCGATAATTAAAATTGAAATTTGAATACTCAGGCCGTCTGAAACAGTTTTTCAGACGGCCTGAGTGTTATAATTGTCAACACTTTTCAAATATCCTATAAGGAGAAACAGCGTTATGAACAATTCAGTCATCACCGTCATCGGTAAAGACCGTGTGGGCATTGTGTACGACGTTTCCAAAATTTTAGCGGAAAACCAAATCAATATTCTTAACATCAGCCAACAGCTGATGGACGATTTTTTTACCATGATTATTTTGGTGGACACTTCAAAATGCACCAAGTCGCGTCAAGAGGTTTTGGATTTGTTTGCAGAAGAGAGTAAAAAACTCGCGCTTGATATCCGTATGCAAAACGAAGAAATTTTCCAAGCCATGCACCGTATTTAAGTCGGAGGAAGAGCCATGAGTATTCAATCCGGCGAGATTTTAGAAACCGTCAAAATGGTGGCCGACCAGAATTTTGACGTGCGCACCATTACCATCGGTATTGATCTGCACGACTGTATCAGCAGCGATATCAATGTGTTGAACCAAAATATTTACAACAAAATCACCACAATCGGCAAAGACTTGGTGGCGACGGCAAAATATCTATCTGCCAAATACGGCGTACCGATTGTGAATCAGCGCATTTCCGTTACGCCGATTGCCCAAATCGCCGCGGCCACTCATGCCGATTCTTACGTCAGCGTGGCGCAAACTTTGGATAAAGCTGCCAAAGCGATAGGCGTGTCTTTTATCGGCGGCTTTTCCGCGTTGGTGCAAAAAGGCATGTCACCTTCGGATGAGGTGCTGATCCGTTCCATTCCTGAAGCGATGAAGACTACCGATATCGTGTGCAGTTCCATCAATATTGGCAGCACGCGCGCCGGTATCAATATGGATGCGGTCAAGCTGGCAGGCGAAACCATCAAACGTACGGCTGAAATCACGCCCGAAGGTTTCGGCTGCGCCAAAATCGTCGTGTTCTGTAATGCAGTAGAAGACAACCCGTTTATGGCGGGCGCGTTTCACGGTTCGGGCGAAGCGGATGCCGTTATCAATGTCGGCGTTTCCGGCCCGGGTGTTGTAAAAGCCGCGTTGGAAAATTCAGATGCAACGACATTGACCGAAGTTGCGGAAGTAGTGAAGAAAACTGCTTTCAAAATTACCCGCGTGGGCGAACTTATCGGCCGCGAAGCCTCAAAAATGCTGAATATTCCGTTTGGTATTCTCGACTTGTCGTTGGCACCAACCCCTGCCGTCGGCGACTCGGTGGCACGCATTCTTGAAGAAATAGGTTTGAGCGTCTGCGGTACGCACGGCACAACAGCGGCTTTGGCATTGCTGAACGATGCCGTGAAAAAAGGCGGCATGATGGCTTCCAGCGCGGTCGGCGGTTTGAGCGGCGCATTTATCCCTGTTTCGGAAGACGAGGGCATGATTGCGGCTGCTGAAGCCGGTGTGCTGACGTTGGACAAACTCGAAGCCATGACCGCTGTCTGCTCCGTTGGTTTGGACATGATTGCCGTTCCCGGCGATACGCCTGCTCATACCATTTCCGGCATCATCGCCGACGAAGCCGCCATCGGCATGATCAACAGCAAAACCACTGCCGTGCGCATTATTCCGGTAACCGGCAAAACCGTCGGCGACAGCGTCGAGTTCGGCGGCCTATTGGGCTACGCGCCTGTAATGCCGGTCAAAGAAGGCTCATGCGAAGTGTTCGTCAACCGAGGCGGTAGAATCCCGGCTCCTGTTCAGTCAATGAAAAACTGATTGGTTTGATGAATAAAAAAGGCCGTCTGAAATTGATTTTCAGACGGCCTTTTATGTTTGCAGGCTGATTATTTGAACATATTTTTAATAATGCCCATTACGCTGCGTGAAATGGCGTTGGTTACTTGGCGGTTGATTTGGCTGCCGATGGCGTCGGCAACGTTGTAGCCCAAACCTTGGCCGGATTTTTTACGTCCGCCGCTCAAACCGCCGATCAGTCCGCCGAGGATGCCGGGATCAGCATTGGCAGCCTCTTTTTCTGCGGTTTTTTGCGCTTTTTCCTGCTCTTTGGCGGCATTTGCGGCTTCTTTTTCAGCGGCAGCCTGGCTGTCTGCTTCGGCCAATGCTTCAAAAGCGGAGTAGTTGTCCACCATGTCTTTATAGGTCGGATACAAATCGTCGTTTTGGAACAAACGGTTGCGCTCTTCTGCAGCAAGCGGGGTTAAGGAAGATTGCGGCGGCAGGATGAGGGCGCGTTCTACCGGCTCGGGCATACCTTTTTCATCAAGGAAGGAAACGAGGGCTTCACCGACGCCGAGTTCGGCAATCGCTTCGGCAACTTTGATGTTTGGGTTGCTGCGGAAGGTTTCGGCAGCGGCTTTGACTGCTTTTTGGTCGCGCGGTGTGAAGGCGCGTAGGGCGTGTTGTACACGGTTACCCAGTTGGCCGAGAATGGTATCGGGCAAGTCGAGCGGGTTTTGGGTGACGAAATATACGCCTACGCCTTTGGAACGGATCAGGCGCACGACTTGTTCAATTTGTTCGACCAGCGCATTGGCGGCATTGTCGAACATCAAATGCGCTTCGTCGAAGAACATCACGAATTTTGGTTTGTCCAAATCGCCAACTTCGGGCAGGGTTTCAAACAACTCCGCCAACATCCACAGCAAAAACGCGCTGTACATACGCGGCGAGCGCATCAGTTTTTCGGAATTAAGGATGTTGATGATGCCTTTGCCGTTGTCGGTTTGCATCCAGTCTTGCAGGTTGAGGGAAGGTTCGCCGAAGAATTTTTCTGCGCCTTCGTTTTCCAAAGTCAGCAGTTGGCGTTGAATCGCGCCGATACTGGCGGCAGAAACGTTGCCGTATTGTGTGCGGTATTCCGAAGCGTGGTCGGAAACGTGTTTCAGCATGCTGCGCAGGTCTTTCAAGTCCAGAATGTGCCAGCCTCTGTCATCGGCAACTTTGAACACGAGGTTGAGCAGGCCTTCTTGCGTGTCGTTCAGATTCATCAGGCGGGCCAAAAGCATGGGGCCCATTTCAGAAACGGTTACGCGTACGGGAATACCGGTTTCGCCGTAAACATCCCAAAAACGCACGGGGAAATTTTGCAGCCATTGCTCGCCCAAATCAAACTCGGCGATGCGTTCGCCCACTTTGCCGCTGTTGGCACCGGCTTGTGCGATGCCCGACAAATCGCCTTTGACATCGACCAAGAATACAGGGACGCCTTCGCTGCTGAAGGCTTCTGCCATACGGCGCAGGGTAACGGTTTTACCCGTACCGGTCGCGCCGGCGATCAAGCCGTGGCGGTTGGCCATTTTGCCTTGGATTTCGAGCGTTTTCCCGTCGGCACGCGCAATTTGAAATGTAGTCATGATTATTCCTTAGAATCCGTGATGTGAAACAATTTGTTGTCTTAAAAACAAGCATTTTAACGTTTGCGGCGAGGGGATTCAACCAAGCAAAGTTTCAGACGGCCTTAAGTTTTGCAAAGGTTTTTTTGCAGTGATTGGACAAGGTTGAAATCTGCTATAATTCCATCCAATCCGCAACCGTCTGACAAGGCGGTTATTTTCTTTGTTTTTTGAATATTTTTTACGAAAGCGAAAGTCGGAATGACTGCACAACAAGCCCCTTTGGGCGAAAAAACCATGGCCGTGCTGATGGCGATGTTGGTCGCGCTGATGCCGTTTTCTGTCGATGCTTATCTGCCTGCGATTCCCGAAATGGCGAAGTCGCTGGGTTCGGACATCCACCGTATTGAGCAAAGCCTGAGCTTTTTTATGTTTGGTGTGGCGTTTGGTCAGGTGGTCGGCGGTTCGATTTCGGATATTAAAGGCCGCAAACCTGTCGCCTTGGTGGGCTTGAGCATTTACTTTGCCGCCGTCATCGGTTTGACGATGGTGAATAATGTCGAGCAGCTGCTGAACTTACGTGCCGTGCAGGCGTTTGGCGCGGGGATGACCGTGGTGATTTCTGGCGCGATGGTGCGCGATTATTATTCCGGACGCAAAGCCGCGCAGATGTTTGCCTTAATCGGCATTATTCTGATGATTGTGCCGCTGATGGCGCCGATGATTGGTGCAGGCTTGCAGAATTTGGGTGGCTGGCGCATGATTTTCGGCTTTCTGGCCTGTTATTCGCTACTGCTTTGGGGGTTGATGTGGTATTTCCTGCCCAAGCCGCACCAAAAAGGCAAAATCAGCATGGACGTGTTCGGCGTGGTGGCAGGCAGGTTTAAACGTGTTTTGAGAACGCGTGCCGCAATGGGCTATCTGTTTTTCCAAGCTTTCAGTTTTGGTTCGATGTTTGCCTTTTTGACCGAATCGTCGTTCGTGTACCAACAACTGTATCATGCTTCGCCAAACCAATACGCTTGGATATTTGCGCTCAATATCATTACCATGATGTCGTTTAACCGCGTTACCGCATGGCGTTTGAAAACCGGTACGCATCCGCAAAACATCCTCAAATGGGGTATTATCGTCCAATTCGTCGCCAATTTGCTGATGGCGGTTTTGGTGTTGTTACTGTCTTTGCCACCTTTGTGGGCTTTGGTGTTGTGCGTGATGTTTTCAGTCGGTACGCAAGGCTTGGTCGGTGCGAACACGCAAGCCTGCTTTATGGGCTATTTTAGCGAAGAGGGCGGCAGCGCAAATGCCGTTTTGGGCGTGTTCCAATCCCTCATCGGCGCATCGGTCGGCATGGCGACAACTTGGTTGCATAATGGTTCTGCCTTGGTAATGGCCGGTATGATGTTGAGCTCGACCGTGTGCGGTATCGTACTGTTGTGGGTTTGCTCGCATCAGGCTTGGATGGAAAACGATAAAAAAGAATATGTTTAACCTTCAGGCCGTCTGAAAAACGGTTTCAGACGGCCTCGACTTTATATTGAAGAAATTAACCATGAGTACCAGCAAACAACGCCCCATCGGCGTATTCGATTCCGGCGTCGGCGGCTTGACCAACGTCCGCGCCCTGATGGAACGCCTGCCGATGGAAAACATCATCTATTTCGGCGACACCGCACGCGTTCCCTATGGCACCAAATCCCGCGCCACCATCGAAACCTTCGCCATGCAGATTGTCGATTTCCTGCTGGAAAACGATGTCAAAGCACTCGTCATCGCGTGCAACACCATCGCTGCCGTTGCCGGACAAAAAATCCGCCAAAAAGCAGGCAATATGCCCGTATTGGACGTCATTTCCGCCGGTGCGGAAGCTGCTTTGCAAACCACTAAAAACAACCGAATCGGCATTATCGCGACCAACACCACCGTCAACAGCAATGCCTACGCGCGTGCCATCCATTCAAAAAACAACGACACGCTGGTGCGCACACAAGCCGCGCCCCTGCTTGTGCCATTGGTAGAAGAAGGCTGGCTCGATCACGAAGTCACCCGCCTGACCGTGCGCGAATACTTGAAGCCGCTTTTGGCCGACGACATTGATACGCTGGTGTTGGGTTGTACCCACTTCCCACTGCTCAAACCGCTTATCGGCCGCGAAGCACAAAACGTTACCTTGGTCGATTCCGCCATCACCACCGCCGAAGCCACCGCCAAAGCCTTGGCACAAGCAGGTTTGCTGAATACAGAAAACGACAATCCGGATTACCGTTTCTACGTCAGCGATATCCCACTGCGTTTCCGTACCATCGGCGAACGCTTCTTGGGCAGAAGTATGGAGCAGATTGAGATGGTAACGTTGGGTTGATGAGTAATATTAAAGGCCGTCTGAAATTTCAGACGGCCTTTTTGCTTTATAGCCAACTCGAACTTAAGCCACGAAATCCAAGCCTATGTCCAACGAGCGGCTGCTGTGAGTCAGATAGCCGAGGGCGATGCTGTCCACGCCGGTTTGCGCCACGCGCTTCAGGCGGTCGAAGCCGATGCCGCCCGATGCTTCGCAATAGACGGTGTGAGGGTGGGCGGTTTGCGTGTGGCAGCGGTTTGCCGCTTCTTTCAGGGTTTCGTCGTTCATGTTATCCAGCAAAATCCGTTCCGCGCCCGCCGCGATGGCTTCGTCCAGTTGTGCCAGCGTGTCCACTTCGATTTCCACGCAGGTCAACGGTCCGACCGCCTGTTTTGCCTGCTGCACGGCTTGGGCGATGCTGCCGCAATAGGCGAGGTGGTTGTCTTTGATGAGTACGGCGTCGTCCAAGCCCATGCGGTGGTTCACGCCGCCGCCTGCTCTGACGGCGTATTTTTGCAGGACGCGCAGCAGGGGGATGGTTTTGCGGCTGCACACGATGTCTGTACTGTATTCGGTGACTTCGGCAACGGCACGCGCGGTGGCGGTGGCGATGCCGCTCAAGTGCGTGAGGTAGTTGAGCGCGGTTCGTTCGGCGGCGAGCAGTGCGCGGGCGTTGCCTTCGACGGCGGCAAGCGTCTGACCTGCGCGGACGGTTTGTCCGTCTTGGATTTCGGCTTGGAAGCGGACGGACGAATCCATCGTCTGAAAGGCGAGGCGCGCCAAGTCCATGCCGGCGATGACGCCGTCTTTGCGGCTGACGAGGAAGAGTTTGGCGGTTTTGTCGGGGGCGATGACGGCGGCAGACGTAATGTCGCCGCGCCTGCCCAAATCTTCGCTCAAGGCTTGTTCGATCATAGGGCGCAACAGGGTGTCGGGCAGGGGGAAGAGGGTATTTTCAGACGGCATGGGGTTTCCTTTGTTGAAAAATATTGGTGTTGCGGCGAGGGTAAAACTTCATTTGAGGCCGTCTGAAAACGGGCTAATGGCTGCCCAGCGGCAGTCCGATGTCCGAAATCAACCTGTCGGGCAGGACGTCGTCGCGGAAGCGGTAAAGCTGCGCGGGACGGCCTTTGCTGCCCGATACGCCGGTATCCGACGGCTCGATGAGGTTTTGCTGCTGAATCTGGCGGCGGAAGTTTTGCTTATGCAGCAATCTGCCGCTGATGGCTTCGACGCTGTTTTGCAGTTGCAGCAGCGTGAATTCGGGCGGCATCAGTTCGAAAATCACGGGGCGGTATTTGATTTTGGCGCGCAGGCGGGACAGTGCGGTCGCCAGTACGCGGCGGTGGTCGTGGCGCATGGGCTGCCCCGTGAGCGCGAAGTCGAAGTTTGCCTGTGGCTCGGCGGCTTCCGCTATCAGGCCGCTTTCATACAGCATTTCATAGCGTTGCAAAACGTATTCTTCCGACCAGTTTTCCGGTTCGACGCCCCAACACAAATGAATGCGTTTGAGCCGCTTTTGGCGCACTTCCTCCGTATCCGCCGAGTTTGCCCAAATGCGCAAGCGGCTGACGATGGCGTCGCGATGCCCGCCGTCGGTGCGCAAATCTTCCCACGGGAAATAGCCGTAGCAGTCCTGCCATTTCGCATCCGGGTGCAGGATGCTGTCGGCTGCCTCGCGCACCAGCCCTAGATAGCTGACGTACAAGACAGGCAGGCCTTGCTCGTTTTGACGGCGCGTATCGACAAAGGTGTAAAGCTGTTCTACATAACCCATGGGCTGAGATGTCTGCTTGGCGACCCACATCCTGACCCCTGCCTGCAAGGAGTGGCGAAGTGGTGCAAGCAGGCCGTTGGGCAGCAGCGTGCCTTGGGCAACGGTCAAAACCCTCAAGCTGCCGTTTGTAATGGCGATCAGTACAGGAACCAGTTCGACGATACTTTGCGTATTGGCTGCTGTTTCAGGATAGGCATCCATGCGTGGCTTTCATTCAAGAGAAAACCTTATTGTAAACCAAAGCGGTTTTCAGACGACCTTGCATATTATACTCAAGTTGAGCATAATATAAAAACTATTTGAAACATAGACGGCAAACCTTTATGCCGTCTGAAAAAACAGTCACAAGGAAACATCATGCAAACCGCCGCCCGCCGCTCGTTCGACTACGATATGCCCCTCATTCAGACGCCGACTTCTGCCTGCCAAATCCGTCAGGCGTGGGCGAAGGTTGCCGACACGCCCGACCGCGAGACGGCAGGCCGTCTGAAAGATGAAATCAAGGCTTTGTTGAAGGAGAAAAACGCGGTCTTGGTGGCGCATTATTACGTTGATCCGCTGATTCAGGATTTGGCTTTGGAAACGGGCGGATGCGTGGGCGATTCGCTAGAGATGGCGCGCTTCGGCGCGGAACACGAAGCCGGTACGCTGGTGGTGGCGGGCGTGCGCTTCATGGGCGAGAGCGCGAAAATCCTCTGCCCTGAAAAAACGGTGCTGATGCCTGATTTGGAGGCGGAATGTTCTTTGGATTTGGGCTGCCCGGAAGAGGCGTTTTCGGCGTTTTGCGACCAACACCCCGACCGTACGGTGGTAGTGTACGCCAACACTTCCGCCGCCGTGAAAGCGCGTGCCGACTGGGTGGTCACGTCTTCGGTGGCGTTGGAAATCGTGTCGTATCTGAAATCGCGCGGCGAGAAGCTGATTTGGGGGCCCGACCGTCACCTCGGCGACTACATCCGCCGCGAAACGGGCGCGGATATGCTGTTGTGGCAGGGTTCGTGCATCGTCCATAACGAATTCAAAGGGCAGGAATTGGCGGCGTTGAAGGCGGAACACCCCGATGCGGTGGTGCTGGTTCATCCCGAATCGCCGCAAAGCGTCATCGAACTGGGCGATGTGGTCGGCTCGACCAGCAAACTGCTGAAAGCTGCCGTATCGCGTCCCGAAAAAAAATTCATCGTGGCGACCGACTTGGGCATCCTGCACGAAATGCAAAAGCAGGCGCCCGACAAAGAATTTATCGCCGCCCCGACGGCGGGCAACGGCGGAAGCTGCAAAAGCTGCGCGTTCTGTCCGTGGATGGCGATGAATTCACTGGGTGGCATCAAACACGCCCTGACAAGCGGACACAACGAAATCCTGTTGGACAGAAAGCTGGGCGAAGCCGCCAAACTGCCTTTGCAGCGTATGCTCGATTTCGCGGCAGGACTCAAACGCGGGGATGTGTTCAACGGCATGGGGCCCGCCTGATTTGCCGTCCATATTATAGTGGATTAAATTTAAATCAGGACAAGGCGACGAAGCCGCAGACAGTACAGATAGTACGGAACCGATTCACTTGGTGCTTCAGCACCTTAGAGAATCGTTCTCTTTGAGCTAAGGCGAGGCAACGCCGTACTGGTTTAAATTTAATCCACTATACCGTTTCAGACGACCTCTCAAACAAGGACAACACCATGCAAACCGATTGCGACGTATTGATTGCCGGAAACGGGCTGGCGGCACTGACGCTCGCCCTGTCGCTGCCTGAATCGTTCCGCATCGTCATTTTGTGCAAAAACAGGCTGGACGACACAGCCAGCCGTCATGCACAAGGCGGGATTGCGGCGGCGTGGTCGGGAGAGGACGACATCGAAAAACACGTTGCCGATACTTTGGAAGCGGGCGCAGGTTTGTGCAACGAAGCCGCCGTCCGCACCATCCTGACGCAGGGCAAACCGGCAATCGAATGGCTGCTGGCGCAGGGTGTGGCGTTCGACCAAAATAATAACGACCTGCACCTGACGCGCGAAGGCGGGCATACCTGCCGCCGAATCGCCCACGTCGCCGACTACACGGGCGAGGCCGTTATGCAGAGCCTGATTGCCCAAATACGCCGCCGCCCGAACATCCGCGTTTGCGAGCGGCAGATGGCGTTGGACATTCAAACCGAATCAGGCGCAGCGTGCGGGCTAACCGTCCTCGACCGCCGAACGCAAGAAACCTACCGCATCTGCGCCCGCCATACCGTACTCGCAGGCGGCGGCTTGGGACAGATTTACGCCGCCACCACTACGCCGCCCGAATGCACGGGCGACGCCATCGCCATGGCGATACGCGCAGGCTGCACAGTCGAAAACCTCGAATTTATCCAATTTCACCCCACGGGCTTAGCAAGGCCGTCTGAAAACGGCCGCACCTTCCTGATTTCCGAAGCCGTGCGCGGCGAAGGCGGTATCCTGACCAACCAATCGGGTGAACGATTTATGCCGCATTACGACCGCCGCGCCGAACTCGCGCCGCGCGATATCGTTGCCCGCGCCATCGCCGCCGAAATCGCCAAACAAACTCAAGACTTCGTCTCACTCGACATCAGCCATCAACCCGCAGCGTTTGTCCGTCAGCATTTTCCGTCCATCCATCGGCACTGCCTGTCCCAATGCGGCTTGGACATCACGCGCCAAGCCATCCCCGTCCGCCCTGTGCAACACTACACCTGCGGCGGCATCCAAACCGACCCCAGCGGCAGAACCTCCCTGCCGCAGCTCTACGCCTTAGGTGAAACCGCCTGCACCGGGCTGCACGGAGCCAACCGCCTCGCCAGCAACTCCCTGCTCGAATGCGTCGTTACCGCCAGACTTGCCGCCCAAACCATCGCGGACGGACAAGCATTCCAAACTGTATCGTCCCAAAGGTCGTCTGAAAACCCCTCCGCCAAAGCAGACATCTTTTCAGACGACCTCCAAAACACCTTCAGCCGCCCCGTCCTGCAAGCATTCAACCAACGCCATCTGGGCATCCTCCGCAACGATACCGACCTGCGCCGCGCCATCGCCCAACTGCGGCTTTGGAAGCAAAACCAAGCCGAACCGCACACCGTGTACGAATACGAAAACCGCAACCTGATAGAATGCAGCCTCGCCGTCGCCCAAGCCGCATACGCAAGGCGGCAAAACATCGGCGCGCATTTCAATAGTGATTGTTAAGGTTGGCTGGTCAGAGAAAATCTTTCAAATAAATTTGAATAGCATGGTTGAAAAGTTGGTATTCAGTTTTTAGGGTTGAGTAGGTTGGGTTATCACTCTGTTCTAAAAGCAGAAAGGCCGTCTGAAATATTTTTCAGACGGCCTTTTTACTTCCTTAATGTTTTATCTACCTGACTGTTCCCACACGCTTTGCAGATAGGCGTAGGTCAGCTCGGCGGTGTCGGACACCAGCGCGATGTCGCTGCCCAAGTCTTCGGCTTTGCCCACACCGATGGGCAAGGCACCGGCGGCTTTGATGGCGGCGACGCCGGCGGCGGCGTCTTCGATGCCGATGCAGCGGCGGATGTCCGCGCCCACGCCCTCGGCGGCGGCGAGGAAGATGTCGGGGGCGGGTTTGGAATGCGCGACGGCGGCAGGGTCGGCGACGGCGTCGAAGAAGTGGGTCAGCCCCATGCGTTCTAGCAGGAACGGGCCGTTTTTACTGGCAGACGCGAGGGCGATTTTTTTGCCGTTTGCTTTCAATGCTTCCAGCAGCGGCAAAATGCCGGGATACACGTCTTCGGGTTTGACTGCCTGAATCATCTCGACGTAGTTGTCGTTTTTGCGGCGGGTCAGTTCGGCGAACTCGGCTTCGCTGACGGTTTTGCCGCCGTGCGCGAGGATGCGTTTGAGTGAATCGTCGCGCGACACGCCTTTGAGCTGCTCGTTAAACTTGCGGTCGATGCTGATGCCCAGTTCTTCGGCAAGCTTTTTCCATGCGCGGTAGTGGTATTCGGCGGTGTCGGTGATGACGCCGTCGAGGTCAAAGAGCACTGCTGTAAAAGTCATTTTGCGCTCTCCTTATTTTTCCAACGCAACGGTGTGGCTGCCGTTGAGCGTGATGTCTTTGCCGTACACCTGCAAATCGAGCGGCTCGCCTTTAAGCAGGGTGAAGACGACGTTTTCTTTGCCGACGGCGACTTTAATCAGACGGCCGCGGTAGTTGATGTGGAAGGCGTAGCCTGTCCACGCACTCGGCAGGAACGGCGCGAAGCTGAGTTTGCCGCCCCAAGTTTTCATTTGGGCGAAACCTTGGACGATGGCGAGCCACGAGCCGGTCATGGAAGTGATGTGCAGGCCGTCTTCGGTGTCGTTGTTGTAGTTGTCCAAGTCCAGGCGGGCGGTGCGCTGGTACATTTCCACGGCTTTTTCTTCTTTGCCCAGTTCGGCAGCAAGGATGGCGTGGATACAAGGCGACAACGAGCTTTCGTGCACGGTCATCGGTTCGTAGAAGTCGAAGTTGCGGCGTTTTTCGTCGATATTGAAACGGTCGCCAAAGAAGTAGATGCCTTGCAAGACGTCCGCCTGTTTGATGAAGGGCGAACGCAGGATTTTGTCCCACGACCATTTCTGGTTGAGCGGCAAATCGTCGGGCGAAAGCGCGGACACGGGGCGGATGTCTTTGTCGAGGAAGCCGTCGTGCTGCACGAATACGCCGAGTTCTTCGTCATGCGGACGGTACATATTCGTGCTGATGTCCGCCCATTTTTCCAACTCGGCGGCACTCACGTTCAAATCAGGACGCGGGTATTTCGCCAAGGCTTCGCGGGTGTAATCCAATACCCATGCGGCGAGGGTGTTGGTGTACCAGTTGTTGTTGATGTTGTTTTCGTATTCGTTCGGGCCGGTTACGCCGTGAATCATGTATTTGCCGTTGCGTTTGGAAAAGTGGACGCGGTCCGCCCAGAAGCGGGACACTTCGACCAAGACTTCCAAGCCTTCTTTGGCAAGATAGCTTTCGTCGCCGGTGTAGTTGGTGTAGTTGTAGATGGCGTAAGGAATCGCGCCGTTGCGGTGGATTTCCTCGAAAGTGATTTCCCATTCGTTGTGGCACTCGATGCCCGTAAACGTTACCATCGGATAGAGTGCGCCCGCCAAGCCCTGTTCGCGCGCGTTGTGCTGCGCCTGCGGCAGTTGGTTGCGGCGGTATTGCAGCAGGTTGCGGGTAACTTCGGGTTCAGCCAGTGCGAGGTAGAGCGGCACGGCGTAGGCTTCGGTGTCCCAATAGGTCGCGCCGCCGTATTTTTCGCCGGTAAAGCCTTTCGGGCCGATGTTCAGGCGTGCGTCTTCGCCGTAGTAGGTGGAGAACAGTTGGAACAGGTTGAAGCGGATGCCCTGCTGCGCTTCGTCGCTACCTTCGATGACCACGTCGGCGATTTCCCAACGGTGCAGCCAGCCTGCTTTGTGCGCGTCCAGCAAGGTTTCAAACGCAACGCCTGCGATTTTTTCCGACAAGGCGCGGCCAGCGGCTTTCACTGCTTCCAAGCCTTGATAATCACGGCTGGTGGTAACAATCACGCGTTTTTCAAAAGTTTCGGGCGTGCCGCCGACTTCGGCTTGGAAAGAATTAGAGACCTGCCAGTCGGTTTGGCTGCCGCTGAGGGCTTTGAAGCTGCCGGCGAAGGTTTGCTCGGCGTTGACGATGAATTGTTCCACGCCGAAAGGGTTGGCAACGGTTTGGGTGGCAATGTAGGAGAGGCCGTCTGAAACGCCTTTGTCTAATACCTGCCAGAATTTTTCTTCGTAGTTGGAGTCTTCGTTTTTCACGTCGGCATCGATGATGGAATCGATGCGGACTTGGTGGGTTTTGCCGTCAACGGATACGGCTTCCCAGCGGATGAGAGCCAGCTCTTTTTGCGCGACGGACAGGAATTTGCACACATCGAAACGCACGCCGAATACGGTGAACGAGCGGCGCAACACGCCGTGCTGCATATCGAGTTCGACGGAGAAGTCGGCAACGTCGTTTTTCACCAAGTCCACCTCTTGTCCATCGACAAAGATTTTGACTTTACTGAAATTGAGCGCGTTGATGGCTTTGCCAAAATATTTGGGGTAGCCGTTTTTCCACCAGCCGACGCGGGTTTTGTCGGGGAACCACACGCCAGCGATGTAGGTGCCCAAGTGGCTGTCGGCGGAGTAGGTTTCTTCAAAGTTGCCGCGCATACCCATATAGCCGTTGCCCAAGCTGGTCAGGCTCTCTTGCAGCCGTTTGTGTTCTTTTTCCAGTTTTGCCGAACGCAGTGTCCAAGGGCTGACTTCCATGATTCTTGTATACATTTATGAAGCTCCTGTTATTAAAATTGTAAGTTCGACAAAGGTTTCAGACGGCTTTGCCGATGGTATTGATGGATTATTCGCCGTGGGTCTCTTTAATCAGACATACTGAGAAGGCTCCCAGCAGCAAGACCGCGCCTGCAACCAAGAACATGGTTGCCTGATGGCTGCCCAGCATAGGGAAGAGGATAAAGCTCAGCAGAGAGGCGACGATTTGAGGCATACAGATAGAGCCGTTGAACAGACCCAAATAAGTACCCATGTGTTTGCCTGAAAGGGCATTGGTCACAATCGTCAAAGGATAGGTAATGATACCGGCCCACGCAATACCGATTAAGGTATAAGACAACACCAGTGCGTATTGATTGCTGATGAAGAAAACGGAGAAGAAACCGAGTGCACCCAAAGCCAAGCAACCGAAATAACCGACTTTATGGTATTTATTCGGTACTTTTGCCAGAATAAACGAGCAGATAACGGCAGCAATGGATTGTACCGCCGCCAAAACGCCGTACCAGTTGCCTGCTTCCTGATAGCCTACGGAAGAGGCGTCTGTTGTCTGCCAAACATTTTCTGCAATCGCGCCTGCCGAGTAAGTCCACATATATTGGAAGGCGAACCAACAGAAGAATTGCACTAAAGTGACCGTCCAAAACGCTTTAGGCGCGGTTTTTAAGAGTTCGAACCAGTTGGCTTTTTCCTGATTCGCGGCGACATCGATGCCGTGATAGCGGGCGTAGGTTTCCGGATCGTATTCTTTGACTTTGAAGATGGTGAACGCACTGGTAATAATAAGTAAGGCTGCACCCACATAGAATGCTACGACCACAGTTTGCGGCACGACGCCTTTTTCGGCCGTGTTCGCCAAACCGATATACGCAAACACAAACGGCAGAATCGCCGCCACAACCGCGCCCGTATTTGCTAAGAAACTTTGAATGCCGTAGGCGTAGCTTTTCTGCTCCTCGTTGACCATATCGCCGACCATCATTTTAAACGGCTGCATTGCCATATTGGAGGACACGTCCAACAGCGCAATCATCAGCGCGCCAAACGACAAAGCCGCCAAAGAAGCGTAGCCAAAACCGAAGCTGCCCGAGTTCGGCATCAGAATCATAACGATGACCGCAATCAGCGTGCCGTAAAGCAGATAGGGCAGACGACGGCCGCCCAAGCGCGGCATCCAAGTGCGATCTGAGTAGTAGCCCACAATCGGCTGAACCAACATACCAGCCAATGGGGGCAGAATGAAAAACCAGCCCAAATTATGCGGGTCAGCGCCTAAAGTTTGAAAAATTCGGCTCATTTGTGAGCTTTGCAGGGTAAAGGCCGTCTGAACGCCGAGATAGCCGAAGCTCAGCATCCAAATCGTACTTTTTGCCAGTGACGGCAAACCTTGTTTTGCTGTTTTTTGCGTATTTTCCGACATGAGGTAAATCCTTTTTTTAAAAAGTATTTTTATTGAGAAATCTGAAAGGTTCCTTGGTGTGGTGTTCTCTGTCGTTATTGTTTGTGTGCGTACTTTCAAGGATATAGGTGCATTTTATGAAGCGCGCCGGATATTGGCAATGCCAGTTCAAGGATAAACTGGCTTAAATCAAATTTTTTGCGGTTTGGCATTGATACCGTCGGGTAATGAGGGTATCGGTTCGGCTCGGTGTATATTTTGATGCTTATTTCTATTTTCAGACGGCATTTGAACAAGCAAGTATTTGGGCAATAGGTTAAAATGGGCCGTCTGAAATTTGTTTGACGGAAACGAGAAAACTATGTCCCAACAATACGTCTATTCTATGTTGCGCGTGAGCAAGGTTGTGCCGCCGCAAAAAACCATTATTAAAGACATTTCCCTTTCATTTTTCCCCGGTGCAAAAATCGGTTTGCTTGGTTTGAACGGTGCGGGTAAATCTACTGTACTGCGGATTATGGCGGGCGTGGATAAAGAATTTGAGGGCGAAGCCGTGCCGATGGGCGGCATTAAAATCGGCTACCTGCCGCAAGAGCCCGAGCTTGATCCTGAGAAAACTGTGCGCGAGGAAGTGGAAAGCGGTTTGGGTGAAGTGGCTGCCGCGCAGAAACGCTTGGAAGAAGTGTATGCCGAGTACGCCAATCCTGATGCGGATTTTGACGCGTTGGCGGAAGAGCAGGGCCGTTTGGAGGCGATTATTGCGGCTGGTTCATCTACCGGCGGCGGTGCGGAACACGAATTGGAAATCGCTGCCGACGCGCTGCGCCTGCCTGATTGGGATGCCAAAATCGGCAATTTATCCGGCGGTGAAAAACGCCGTGTGGCTTTGTGCAAACTCTTGTTGAGCAAGCCCGATATGCTGCTGCTGGACGAGCCGACCAACCACTTGGACGCAGAATCTGTCGAATGGCTGGAGCAATTCTTGGTGCGCTTCCCCGGTACAGTCGTTGCGGTAACACACGACCGCTACTTTCTCGACAACGCTGCCGAATGGATTTTGGAACTCGACCGCGGCCACGGTATTCCGTGGAAAGGCAATTACTCGTCTTGGCTGGAACAGAAAGAAAAACGCTTGGAAAACGAGGCGAAATCCGAAGCCGCACGCGTGAAAGCGATGAAGCAGGAGTTGGAATGGGTGCGCCAAAATGCCAAAGGCCGCCAAGCCAAGTCCAAAGCGCGTTTGGCTCGTTTTGAAGAAATGAGCAACTACGAATACCAAAAACGCAATGAAACGCAGGAAATCTTTATCCCTGTTGCCGAGCGTTTGGGTAACGAAGTGATTGAATTTGTGAACGTTTCCAAATCGTTTGGCGATAAAGTGCTGATTGACGATTTGAGTTTTAAAGTACCTGCGGGCGCGATTGTCGGCATCATCGGCCCGAACGGCGCGGGTAAATCTACGCTGTTCAAAATGATTTCGGGCAAAGAGCAGCCTGATTCCGGCGAAGTGAAAATCGGGCAAACCGTGAAAATGAGCTTGATCGACCAAAGCCGCGAAGGTTTGCAAAACGATAAAACCGTGTTCGATAACATCGCCGAAGGCCGCGACATTTTACAGGTTGGTCAGTTTGAAATTCCCGCCCGCCAATATTTGGGACGCTTCAACTTCAAAGGCAGCGACCAAAGCAAAATCGCAGGTCAATTGTCTGGCGGCGAACGCGGCCGTCTGCACTTGGCAAAAACTTTGTTGAGCGGCGGCAATGTGTTGCTGCTGGACGAACCGTCCAACGACCTCGACGTGGAAACCCTGCGTGCGCTGGAAGACGCATTGTTGGAATTTGCCGGCAGCGTGATGGTGATTTCGCACGACCGCTGGTTCCTCGACCGTATCGCTACGCATATTTTGGCTTGTGAAGGCGACTCTAAATGGGTGTTCTTCGACGGCAACTATCAGGAATACGAAGCCGACAAGAAACGCCGTTTGGGCGAAGAGGGCGCGAAACCGAAACGTATCCGTTACAAACCGGTAACACGTTAATTAGGTTTGAACCAAAAGGCCGTCTGAAACTTTTAATGTTTCAGACGGCCTTTTATTTTTGATGTTTATGATTGTTTTCTTAATTGCGGATGGTTTTCCAATGTATCAATGATGATTTCAATCATGCGTGGGGCAGTTTGCGCCAAATCGAAGCCTTGACCTGAAGAAAGCCAGCGCCAAATCAAGCCGTCTAATGAAGACTTGATGAAGATGACCGCCATGTCGATATCTAAATTATCCGCCAACGCTTTTTGTTGTACCGCATCAGTCAGGACAGCAACGATTTTTTCACGCCATAGAGATTGGTGTTTTTTAGCGATGGCAATAACCGCCTCGTTTTGCTCGGTGTGTTCGCATTTTAAAAACAAAATGCTGTGGAATTTATAGTGAAGCTCGTTGTGTTGCAGGCGCTCGAAAAAACGGGTCAGGGTCAGTCGGAAGCTTGGCCAAGCCTGTTCGTTATTATTGTTCGAGTCTTCTTTTATGCAGCTTTCGATGTCGTCGCAAATCCGTTGGAACAAGGCGTCAAACAAATCTTCTTTGTTTTTGAAATGCCAATACAGCGCGCCGCGCGTTACGCCTGCGGCTTGGGCGATTTCGTTAAGCGAGGTGCGGGCAATGCCTTTCTGATAAAACGTATCCAATGCGGCAAGCATGAGATATTCTTTGGTTTTTAAGGCTTCGGTTTTGGTTCTTCTCATGGTTTTTTTGTAGGAAATATAAATTTATGGTTCGGATTATAAAAAATTACTTCTGAACATGCAAAAATGTATGTATAATTCAATTCAATACTTGATAGTGTTTCTCAACACTATATAATCAGCCTGTTTTTCATAAAAAACAGGCAATTTCTGTTTGTGAAATATGAGATTAAAGTAATCAATTTTTAATTAGTCAAACCCTTATTTATCATAGAGATAGGAAAATTATGGCTCTTTATGCTTCTAAAATGATGCGTGTCGCGGCAATTGCAGCAGCTACTGCGTTGGCGCTTTCCGCTTGCGGCAAAGGTGATGAAAAAGCAGCCGGCCAACAGGCGCAAGGCAGTCAGCAACAGCAAAAACAACCTGCGCCTGAAGTGCGCGTGGTCACTGTGCATCCGGAAGTCGTTGCATTGACAACCGAGTTGCCGGGCCGTCTGGAATCATTGCGTACTGCCGAAGTTCGCGCCCAAGTCGGCGGTATTCTGCAAAAACGCCTCTTCCAAGAGGGCAGCTATGTGCAAGCCGGTCAGCCTTTGTACCAAATCGACAGCTCATCTTATGAAGCAAACTTAGAAAGCGCACGCGCCCAGTTGGCGAGTGCACAAGCTACTTTGGCCAAAGCGAACGCCGACCTGGCCCGCTACAAACCGCTGGTTGCCGCCGATGCCATCAGCCAACAAGAATATGATGCGGCCGTAACGGCCAAGCGTTCGGCAGAGGCAGGCGTCAAATCCGCTCAAGCAGCCATCAAATCTGCCGGTATCAGCCTGAACCGATCCCGCATTACTGCGCCAATTTCCGGCTTTATCGGTCAATCTAAAGTTTCTGAAGGTACGCTGCTGAATTCTGGCGATACCACTGTTTTAGCCACCATCCAACAAACCAATCCGATGTATGTCAACGTTACTCAGTCTGCGAGTGAGGTCATGAAACTGCGTCAACAGGTTGCCGAAGGCAAATTGTTGGCGGCAAACGGCGCGATTGCAGTGGATATCAAATTTGACGACGGTACGGTTTACCCTGAAAAAGGCCGTCTGCTGTTTGCAGATCCGACTGTCAACGAAACGACCGGTCAAATTACCTTGCGCGCCGCCATTCCTAACGACAGAAATATCTTGATGCCGGGCTTGTATGTACGCGTGTTGATGGAACAAGTGGCAGTGGATAATGCATTTGTAGTGCCGCAGCAAGCAGTTACCCGCGGTTCGCAAGATACGGTGATGGTGGTGAATGACAAGAGCGAAATGGAAGCGCGTGTCGTGACCGTTGCCCAACAGCAAGGTAGCAATTGGGTGATTACAGACGGCCTGAAAGACGGCGACAAAGTGATTGTTGAAGGCATCAGCATTGCCGCTATGTCGGGTGCTAAACAGGTAACGCCGAAAGAATGGACGCCGCCTGCAAGCGCTGCGGCAGCAACAACGGCAGTTTCAGACGGCCAAGCTGCATCCGAGGCCAAGCCTGAAGCTAAAGCTGCATCTGAAGCCAAATAAGGAACGCATGAATGTCTAAGTTTTTTATTGACCGCCCCATTTTTGCATGGGTTATTGCGATTTTTATCATCGCAGCGGGTATTTTCGGCATTCAAAAACTGCCGATTTCCCAATATCCGTCCGTTGCTGCACCGACCATTACTTTGCGCGCTACTTATCCGGGCGCTTCTGCTCAGGTAATGGAAGACAGCGTACTGGCCGTTATCGAACGTAATATGTACGGTGTGGAAGGTTTGGACTATATGACGACTTCTGCTAATTCCAGCGGCAGCGGCAGCGTCAGTCTGACGTTTACACCGGAAACCAATGAAGATTTGGCGCAGGTAGACGTGCAGAACAAATTGTCGGAAGTGTTGTCCACATTGCCCTCTACCGTACAGCAATATGGTGTAACCGTATCTAAAGCGCGTTCCAACTTCTTGCAAGTGGTCATGCTTTCTTCTGAAAAGCAATCCATTGAGGAAATGAACGATTACGCCCAGCGCAATATCATTCCTGAACTGCAGCGTATCGACGGGGTAGGGCAGGTACAATTGTTTGGTGCGCAACGCGCCATGCGTATTTGGGTTGACCCGAAAAAACTGCAAAACTACAACTTGTCTTTTGCAACGGTAACCAACGCACTGGCTACTCAAAATATCCAAATTTCTGCAGGCTCTATCGGCTCTTTGCCGGCGGCTGCAGGTCAGACTATTTCAGCAACCGTTACAGCGCAAGGTCAGCTGAGCACTGCTGAAGAGTTCGGCAACATCATTTTGGTATCCAATACCGACGGCTCGAATGTCTATCTGAAAGACGTTGCCAAAGTCAGCTTGGGTATGCAGGACTATTCTTCTTCCACCCGCTTGAACGGCGTGAATACCACCGGTATGGCAGTGATGCTGTCTAACAGCGGTAACGCTTTGGCAACAGCGACTGCTGTGAAAGAAAAAATGGCGGTTTTGCAGAAGTATTTCCCAGACGGTATGAGCTGGAAAGTTCCTTACGATACTTCCAAATTTGTGGAAATTTCGATTGAGAAAGTGATCCATACGCTTTTGGAAGCCATTGTTTTGGTATTCTTGGTGATGTATCTCTTCCTGCAAAACATCCGCTATACGCTGATTCCGACTATTGTTGTACCGATTTCCCTGTTGGGCGGTTTTGCCTTTATCTCATACATGGGTATGTCGATTAACGTATTGACCATGTTTGCGATGGTATTGGTGATCGGTATTGTGGTCGATGACGCGATTGTGGTCGTTGAAAACGTTGAGCGTATTATGGCGAGCGAAGGTTTGTCGCCTAAGGCTGCCACCAAAAAAGCGATGGGTCAGATTTCCGGCGCGGTTATCGGTATTACTGCCGTGTTGATGTCCGTATTTGTGCCACTGGCAATGTTTAGCGGTGCAACCGGTAACATTTACAAACAGTTTGCCTTGACCATGGCGGCATCTATCGGCTTCTCCGCATTCCTTGCCTTGACGCTGACTCCGGCATTGTGTGCCACCATGCTCAAACCGATTCAGAAGGGTCATCACGAAGAGAAAAAAGGTTTCTTCGGTTGGTTTAACAAAAAATTCGACAGCTGGACACACGGCTACGAAGGCTGGGTTGCCAAAGTCTTGCGCAAGACTTTACGCATGATGGTTGTCTATATTGGTCTGACTGTTGTGGGCGTATTCTTGTTTATGCGTCTGCCGACTTCCTTCTTGCCGTCTGAAGACCAAGGTAACTTGATGTTGAGCGTGCAGCTGCCTGCCGGCGCAACCAAAGAGCGTACCGATGCAACTTTGGCTCAAATCACCCAACTGGCGAAATCTGTACCTGAGATCGAGAACATTATTACCGTTTCCGGCTTTAGTTTTAGCGGTTCCGGCCAAAACATGGCTTTGGGCTTTGTCATTCTGAAAGACTGGAGCGAACGTACTGCTCCGGGCAGCGATGCGACTTCTATTTCCGGTAAGTTGACCGGCATGATGATGGCTACGCTGAAAGACGGTTTCGGTTTGGCGATTGTGCCTCCTGCCATTATGGAATTGGGTACAGGCTCCGGCTTGACGATTTACCTGCAAGACCGTAACAACAGCGGCCATGCCGCATTATTGGCCAAGCGCAATGAGTTGATTGACAAAATGCGCAAAAGCGGTTTGTTTAACCCAAGTACCGTCCGTGCGAGCGGTTTGGAAGATGCGCCGCAGTTGAAAATCGACATCAATCGTTCCGCCGCAGCCGCACAAGGTATTTCGTTCTCTGATATCCGTACTGCTTTGGCTTCTTCTTTGGGTTCGTCTTATGTCAACGATTTCCCGAATCAAGGCCGTCTGCAACGCGTGATGGTACAAGCTGATGCGAGTGCCCGTATGCAGCCTGCCGATATTCTGAACCTGACTGTACCGAATAAATCCGGCGTGGCCGTACCGCTTTCTACCATTGCTACTGTTTCTTGGGAAAACGGTATGGAACAAAGCGTCCGCTTCAATGGTTATCCGGCAATGGAGCTTTCCGGCTCTCCTGTTAATGGCGTATCTTCCGGTCAAGCCATGGCTGCGGTACAGCAAATGGTTGAAGAAATGGGCGGCGGTTACAGTCTGGAATGGGGAGGTCAGTCTCGTGAAGAGGCTAAAGGCGGCTCACAAACTGTCGTGTTGTACGCATTGGCCGCTGCCGCTGTATTCTTGGTATTGGCTGCTTTGTACGAAAGCTGGTCTATCCCGTTGGCGGTTATCCTTGTGATTCCGTTGGGCTTGATTGGCGCGGCATTGGGCGTGACCGGCCGTAACATGTTTGAAGCATTGCTGGGCAGTATTCCGGCATACGCCAACGATATCTACTTCCAAGTCGGTTTCGTTACGGTGATGGGTTTGAGTGCGAAAAACGCGATTTTGATTATCGAGTTTGCCAAAGACCTGCAAGCGCAAGGCAAGAGCGCGCTTGAAGCTGCGCTTGCCGCCGCACACTTGCGTTTCCGTCCGATTATCATGACTTCGTTCGCCTTCATCTTGGGCGTGGTGCCGCTCTATGTTGCCAGCGGTGCCAGCTCCGCCAGTCAACGTGCGATTGGTACGACCGTGTTCTGGGGTATGTTGATCGGTACGATTCTGTCTGTGTTCCTTGTGCCTTTGTTCTATGTGGTTGTGCGCAAATTCTTTAAAGAAACTGCACACGAGCATGAGATGGCCGCCAAACACGCCGCTGAAGCCGGCATGATTGAAGACGGTAAACACGATTCAGACAAGCACTAAAGCAAAGGCCGTCTGAAAATTTTTCAGACGGCCTCAAAATGCTAAAGGATTCTAAAATGAAGAAGATTACATTCAAACCTGTACTGACCGCCGTTGCCGCAGCCGTGGCTTTGTCGGCCTGTACCATGATGCCGAAATATGAGCAGCCCCAAGTTGCCGTGGCCGATACGTTTAAATACGACACTGTTGACGACGGTATCCGTGCCGCTGAATTGGGTTGGCAAGATTACTTTGCCGATCCGCGCCTTCACCGCCTGATCGACATCGCATTGGAACGCAATACCGATTTGCGTACGGCCGCGCTGAATGCGGAAATCTACCGCAAGCAATATATGATTGCGCGTAATAATTTGTTGCCAACCGTCAATGCTAGCGGTACAGGTTCGCGTCAAGGCAGCTTGAGCGGCGGCAGCGTCAGCAGCCAATACAGTGTGGGTTTGGGCGCAGCCTCTTATGAACTTGACCTTTTCGGCCGTGTCCGCAGCACCAGCGAAGCCGCGTTGCAAGGTTATTTCAATGTGGCCGCCAACCGCGATGCCGCCCATCTGACCTTGATTTCTACCGTTGCCAAAGCCTACTTTAACGAACGCTACGCTGAAGAAACCATGGCATTGGCACAACGCGTGTTGCAAACCCGTGAAGCGACTTACAAGCTCTCGCAATTACGCCATAAGGCCGGCGTGATTTCCGCCGTTGATTTGCGCCAACAGGAAGCGCTGATTGAATCAGCCAAAGCCGATTACGCATCCGCGGTGAAAAACCGCGAGCAAGCGCGCAATTCCTTGGCCATGCTGATTAATCAACCTTTGCCTGAAGATTTGCCTGCCGGTCTGCCTTTGAGCAAGCAGTTCAAATTGACCAAACTGCCTGCCGGTTTGAGTTCGGAGGTGTTACTCAACCGTCCGGATATCCGCGCGGCCGAACACGCGCTCAAACAAGCCAATGCCAATATCGGCGCGGCTCGTGCGGCGTTTTTTCCACGCATCAGCCTGACCGGTTCTGTCGGTACCGCTTCCGGCGAGTTGAGCGGCCTGTTTAAAAGCGGCACGGGTATTTGGGCTTTTGCACCATCCATCACTCTGCCTATCTTTGATTGGGGCACAAACAAAGCCAATCTTGACGTAGCCAAACTGCGCCAACAGGCACAAATCGTTGCTTATGAAGCCGCTGTTCAATCCGCATTCAAAGACGTTTCCAATGCGTTGGTTGCACGCGAACAGCTGGATAAAAGCTATGCCGCTTTGAGCAAACAAAGCCGTGCCTACAACGACAGCCTGCGCCTCATCAGCCTGCGCTACAAACATGGCGTATCCAGTGCATTAGATTTGCTGGATGCCGAGCGCAGCAGTTACAGCGCAGAAACTGCTCTTTTGGCTAATCAGTTGACCCGTTTGGAAAACCTTGCCGACTTGTATAAAGCACTTGGCGGCGGTTTGAAACGCGAAACCAAAGCTGCCGAATAAATATTTGCCTGCTAAGATTAAAAGGCCGTTTGAAACATTTGGGTTTCAGACGGCCTTTTTATTATGCGGCAATTCTAAGCTTTTAATTTCTCGCTTAAAGTGGCGGCATAGGCTGCGCGTTCGTTGCGGCTGGCTTCGGGCTGGTGTGTGTTGAGCGAAGACCATTTGCGGTTGCTGCGCGCTTTGTTGAGTTCGCTTGGCAATTTGGCTGCATTCCATGGCGCTTTGCGTTCGTTTAACTCGATATGCGATTGGGCAGCGTGGCCGCGCGTTTGCAAGACGTGCAACAAATCCAGTGCGCGTGCGGCGAGCAGGGTAAGGGTTTCCGGATCGGTATGCAGGGTTTGTCGGCCGTTGATTTTGTCGGTGATGTCTTGGGCATTGGGCAAAATGCCGCCCAACAGTCCGCCGATGGCTGTGCCCAAACCAAGCGAGCCGCCAAGCGTGGCAATGTCCAAACCCAGGCCGATGAGAGCGCCTGCGGTTGCGCCGGTACCGGTACGGATGCCGTAATGTTTGAGCAACTCGCTGTCAAACGGATCTTGTTTGAAGGCTTTGGGCATCCATGTGCTGTCGCTGCCGACTTCGTCGTGATAGAAGCGGTAAAGTGTGAACAGGCGTTGTTGCATTTGCCGCTCAAGTTGGCGGATTTCCGATTGCATGACTTCCAAAGTCGGGGCAGGGTCGTCGTTTTCGGCAATTTCTTGGGTGAATGCGGCGGCATCCAGTAGAAAATCAGCAATTTCACGGCGCGCTTCCGTATCCAGCCGTTGCCACTCGCGACGGCGCATATTGATGAGGCGGTCTAGGATGTCGCGCTTAGGTAACATGGTGGCAAGGTTGTCCCACAATCGGATTTCGCCTTCAAAGTCGAAGGCAACAGTATCGAAACCGGCGTAAACATGCAGGTTTCTGCGGGCGAGCATATTGGTCCAAGCAGTCAGGTCTTGATTTTGGGTGAAGTTGAACACGGGCATGATGGGCTTGGCGCACCAAGACAAAATGGTCAGCTCGTCTTTGTATTTGTCGAGGACGGGTTCCCGCGCATCGATGACGTACATGGCCATATCGCTTTGCATGACTTGGCGCAGCACTTTGGCTTCTTGGTTGAACTCGTGATGCGCTTCATGATTGTTGAGGAATTGCTGGATGCGTTCAATACCGTCATCGCGTGCAGATGTGTGGGTTTCCAGCCAATCCAACACGCCGCCGGCATCTTCAAGGCCGGGTGTGTCGTAGAGGTAAACCAAGCTGTCGTCGCCGTCGTTGATGAGGGCTTCTTCGACATGGCGCGTGGTAGAAGGTGCGTTTTTCACTTCGCCGAAGGTACTGTCGCGCAAAAGCGTACGTAAGAGCGAGGTTTTGCCTGTGTTGGTATGGCCGACGACGGCAAGGGAAAGTGGGGTGGTCATGGTCTTTGGGTTGGGTTGATATGGACTATGAATGTGTGAGTATGGAGCCGTTTATCTTTAGTGGCAATATATGTTTCAGACGGCCCTAAATTCTTTTTATATATGGGCGAAAATAGCTAGAAAAAGAGGGGAATAGCGACTTTGTTGTTTTTTGGCAAAATACTTGAAAATAGATAGGAAAACAGTTGACAGTCGGGTAGAAGGCTAGGATAATTCGCGCCGTTGAGTTGCTTGATGCAGCTTGATTTTTCTCCTCTATTTCTCCTTTGTAGACTTGGCGCATATCAAAACGGTATGCGCATTTTTTTATCTACATTGAAACATGATTACATTTAAGATCTGTTAATTGAATAATTAAGAAACTTTACAAGAAAAATACTTGCGCGGTTGAATATCTTGTTGCATAATTCGTTTCGTTAGCTGGTTCGAGTAGTCAGTTAATAGTTTCTCCTCTATTTCTCCTTTGTAGACTTGGCACACATTCTGTCGGATGTGTGCATTTTTTTTGCCTATTTAAAATAAAGGCCGTCTGAATGTTGTAATCTTTCAGACGGCCTTTGTTTGTTGAATAGAATTAGATGTCTAATACTACTTCTTCTTTGACTTCTTCCATGACAACATAGCTGCGGCTTTCGGACGCAGCCGGCAGTTGCAGCAGGATGTTGCCGAGCATATCGCGATAGGCGGACATATTGGGCAGGCGGACTTTGATAAGGTAGTCGTATTCGCCAGAGACCAAGTGGCATTCCAGAATTTGCGGAATCTTCAGTACTTCGCGTTTGAAGTCTTCAAAAATATTGCCGGATTTGGAACGCAGTTTCAGCTCGACAAAGACCAAGAGGCTTTGGCCTAAAGCATGAGGATTCAGATGGGCGTGATAGCCGGTGATAAGGTTGTCGCGTTCCAAGCGGCGGACGCGTTCGGTTACCGGCGTGGTGGAGAGGCCGACTTTTTCAGCCAATTCGGTCATGGGGATACGTGCGTTTTGTTGTAGGAGCTTGAGAATTTTTAAGTCGGTTTTGTCGAGTTCTTTCATGGTCTTGATGTCTGTCGTTTTCATTTGGATTGAATCATAACCTTAAAACAGCCTGAGAAGAAGCATAAATGCCTAAAGGTGCGCATGAGGTCTAAATTATGAATAGATTATTCTTGTGTATTTCATGGAATCCTGTGTAGTTTTTGACCTATAATATTTACTTCAAAGTAATGGGGCAGGCCGTCTGAAACGGAATGCCGATAAGAGGAATACATTATGCGTCCGCTCAATGCGCAAATCCGTTTGGATAATTTACGTCAAAATTATCGTTTTCTCAAAGAGTTGCACGGCAATAAATTGTTGGCTGTGATTAAGGCCGATGCTTACGGGCATGGTGCGGTCAGATGTGCACACGCGTTGGCGGATATTGCCGACGGCTTTGCGGTGGCAACGGTAGATGAAGGCGTGGAATTGCGTCAAAACGGCATTAAAAACCCGATTGTTTTGTTGGAAGGCGTATTCGATGCTGCGGAGTATGCGGATGTTGACCGTTATGATTTGTGGCCGGCAATCGGCAGTCAATGGCAGCTGGAGGCGTTTGTGCATCATGAGTGGCAACGTCCGACAACCGTATGGCTGAAAATGGACTCAGGTATGCACCGTGCCGGTTTCTTTCCACACAATTATGCCGCGGCCTATACTGCATTGAAACAATCCGAATCGGTTGAAAATATTGTGAAATTCAGCCATTTTGCCTGCGCAGACGAACCGGAAAACGGCATGACCGAAATGCAGCTTGAAGCATTTGATTTGGCGTGTGAGGGTTTGGAAGGCGAAGAGAGCTTGGCCAATTCCGCCGCGATTTTGAACGTGCCTGAAGCACGCCGCGATTGGGGCCGTGCCGGTCTGGCCTTATATGGTATTTCGCCTTTCGGCGGCGTGGATGAGCGTTTGAAACCTGTTATGCGCCTGACTTCCCGCGTTTTCGGCGAGCGTGTGTTGCAACCGCATTCTCCGATTGGCTACGGAGCAACGTTCTACACCAGCAAATCTACCCGTGTCGGTTTGATTGCCTGCGGCTATGCCGACGGTTATCCGCGTCGCGCTTCCACTAATTCCCCTGTGGCAGTGGATGGCAAACGCAGCCGTATTATCGGCAGGGTATCTATGGATATGATTACGGTTGAGCTGGAAGCCTCGAAAGAAGGCTTGGGCGCGGAAGTCGAGCTTTGGGGCGATGTGATTAATATCAATGAAGTTTCCGAAGTTGCCGGTATGATTCCGTACGAAATTCTCTGTAATATCAAACGTGCGAAGTTTACGTATATCGAGTAAGCAGTAAAAGATCAGGCCGTCTGAAATATGTTTTCAGACGGCCTTTTTATTAGCTGCAATTAAAACGATTCGTCAGCGCGTAAATAACGCCATTTGCCCGGCGGCAGTCTGCCGAGTTTGACTTTGCCCATGCGGATGCGTTTCAAACCGACGACGCGTAGGCCGACAAGTTCGCACATGCGACGGATTTGGCGTTTTTTGCCTTGTCGCAAAATAAAGCGCAACTGGTCTTCGTTTTGCCATTCAACTTTGGCGGGGCGCAACTTTTCGCCGTCCAAACTCAAGCCGTGGTTGAGTAGGGCGAGGCCTTTGTCGTCCAGTTTGCCACGGACGCGGACGAGGTATTCTTTTTCGCTGCTGCTGTTTTCACCAATCAGTTGCTTGGCAATGCGTCCGTCCTGGGTGAGTACCAACAATCCGACAGAATCAATATCTAGGCGGCCGGCAGGAGCTAAGCCGAATTTGTGTTTTTCGCTGAAAGGGATACGGCTGTCGTCGCCTTCCCAATGGTTGTCGGCTGTGATGAGTTCGGCGGCGGACTTATAGCCTTTTTCTGCCTGCGCGCTGACGTAGCCGACAGGTTTGTTCAGCAGGATGGTTACGCGCGCGGCTTGTTTTTCATGGGCTTGTTTGTTGAGGTCGATGCGGTCGCGCTCGGTGACTTTTTGACCGAGTACGGCGGTTTGGCCGTTTACTTTGACCCAGCCTTGCTCGATGTAGCTGTCTGCCTCGCGGCGCGAGCATAAGCCTAATTGCGCCATGCGTTTGGAGAGGCGCATGGTTTCGGAATCGTTGTTTTGCATGGTATGGCAATATAGAGAAATGGGAATATCGGATTATAGCATTGACCGTTTGTCAGGCCGTCTGAAAACTGAATATTTGGGTTTTCAGACGGCCTTTCGTTTGCTATATGTTAAGGAATATTTGGTTTTGAAGTAAAAAATGAAGGGTATATTGTCTGTTTGTGTTAACCTTACGGACGAACTAATCATTTTGTTTTCAGTCGAATTGGGGTTGAAATGACATTTCACTCATGAAATCATGAAGACTATAATGACTGGTCTTTCTGAAGCGCATTAAGGCAGTTTGTCGCTAAAGCAAGCCTTGGTGCATCACGTTTTAAGGATAAATCAATGAAATCGCTCAAATCATTTTTGATTTGGGGCATTGTGGTTTTGGTCGGCCTGGCCTCCTTTACCACTTTGGCCCTCAGTCGCGGCGAGCGTGTCAGTGCGATTTGGATGGTTACGGCCGCCATTTCGGTATACTGCATTGCCTACCGTTTTTACAGTCTTTACATTGCCAACCGTGTGATGCAGCTTGATCCTAACCGTCTGACTCCGGCAGAACGCCACAATGACGGCTTGGACTATGTTCCCACACATAAAGGCGTACTGTTCGGCCACCACTTTGCCGCTATTGCCGGCGCAGGCCCTTTGGTTGGTCCTGTATTGGCAGCGCAAATGGGTTATCTGCCCGGTACTTTGTGGATTATCTTCGGCGTGGTATTTGCCGGTGCCGTACAGGATATGATGGTACTGTTTGTTTCTATGCGTCGTGACGGTAAGTCTTTGGGCGATATCGTGAAACAAGAACTCGGTACCGTCCCCGGCGTGATTGCATCCATCGGTATTTTGATGATTATGGTCATCATTATGGCGGTATTGGCGCTGATCGTTGTGAAAGCATTGGTTCACAGCCCTTGGGGTACGTTCACCATCGCAGCGACTATGCCGATTGCCCTGTTTATGGGTATCTACACCCGTTACATCCGTCCGGGCAAAATTGGCGAGATTTCCATCGTCGGCTTTATTTTGCTGATGTTGGCTGTGATTTATGGTGAAGATGTTGCCCACAGCTCCTTCGGCCATTGGTTCGACCTTGACGGCATTCAGCTGACTTGGGCGATTATGATTTACGGTTTCGTGGCTTCCGTATTGCCGGTTTGGCTCTTGCTGACTCCGCGCGACTATCTGTCTACCTTCCTGAAAATCGGTACGATTGCAGCTTTGGCTTTGGGTATCGTTATTGTTAACCCGACTCTGCAAATGCCTGCAGTTACCCACTTTATTGACGGTTCCGGCCCGGTATTCTCTGGTGCATTGTTCCCATTCTTGTTCATTACCATCGCTTGTGGTGCGGTTTCAGGCTTCCATGCGCTGATTTCTTCAGGTACCACGCCAAAAATGGTGGAAAACGAAACCCACGTCCGCATGATCGGTTACGGCGGCATGATTATGGAAAGCTTTGTGGCCATTATGGCGCTGGCTGCCGCCGCTTCGCTTGAGCCAGGCGTGTACTTCGCGATGAACAGCCCGGCCGCGCTGATTGGTACAGATGCCAACACAGCTGCCGAAGTCATCACCACTAAACTGAATTTCTCTGTTGATGCCGCAACTCTGTTGCATACTGCTAAAGAAGTGGGCGAAAACACCATTCTGTCCCGTGCAGGCGGTGCGCCAACCCTTGCAGTCGGTATGGCACACATCATGAGCCGTCTGATTCCGGGTGAAGCCATGATGGCGTTCTGGTATCACTTTGCTTTGCTGTTTGAAGCCTTGTTCATCTTGACCGCGGTTGACGCCGGTACACGCGTTGCCCGTTTCATGATTCAAGACTTGGGCAGTATCTTCTACAAACCATTCGGTAACACCGACTCTATCCCTGCCAACTTGGTTGCCACATTCTTTGCCGTGGCATTGTGGGGTTACTTCCTCTATACCGGCGTAACCGACCCTCTGGGCGGTATTAACTCGCTCTGGCCGTTGTTTGGTATCGCCAACCAAATGCTTGCAGGCGTAGCGTTGATTATGTGTACCGTTGTATTGGTGAAAATGAAACGCGACCGCTATGTTTGGGTAACCTTGGTTCCTGCTGTCGGCGTATTGTTCGTAACCTGCTATGCCGGTTTGCAAAAACTGTTCCACAGCGACCCACGCGTCAGCTTCTTAGCTCATGCAGGCAAATACCGCGATGCCTTGGCCTCAGGCGAAGTCCTTGCCCCAGCTAAAGACATTGGCGAAATGTCACAAATCATCTTCAACGACCAAATCAATGCCGGTCTGACCGCTTTGTTCCTGGCAGTTGTCGTGATTGTCGCCGTGTACGGTTTCCGTACCGCCATGAAAGCCCGGAAAGTCGGTTGGCCAACTGCTAAAGAAATTCCAGCAGTGTACCGTGACGGTAAACAGCCGGAGGCTCAAAGTGAAGCATAAGCTCGCATCTTGGTGGAAAACCATCAAGTTGACAGCGAACTTGATGGCTGGTGTCCCAGATTATGAAAACTACGTTGCCCGCCAGCGCAAACATAATCCCAACGCGCCGGTCATGACTGAGCTGCAATTCCAAGACTACTGCCGCAAACGCCGTTGCGGCAGCAACGGCGGACGCTGTTGTTAATGAAGGCATAAAAAGGCCGTCTGAAAATATTTTCAGACGGCCTTTCATTATGGAATATCAATAAACATCAAAAACTTTGTCTTGTCATCAATATTCAATCGAACAACTTGCCAATATTTACTCTTCTTCGAGCAGTACCAGCGGACGCTGTATTTTTCTGAGTTCTTCCACCTCGTCCAACAGCCGCATAATCAGCCCCAATGCAGGAATGCCGGCCTCAAAATCACGGCTTAAGCGTTGTGCGCGACGGATGCGGGCAAGATGAAAACCACTGAAGGTGCTTTTTTCGGGCGCACCATCTATGCTGATGATGTCTTCTGCTATAAGTTCCAACAGCCAATCACGACGGCAGCGGCTGGCGGCAACGATTTCTTCAAAAGTAAGGGTAACATCGGAGGACTGAATCATAATTTATCCTTTCTTTTATGCTTGTTTCGCGGCAAAGTGTTCGGCCAATTTTTCCCATGCGGCACGGTCGGCTTCGCTCTCTACTGGCGGAACATTAATGCGGATACTGAGATAAAGGTCTCCGGCTTCTTTTGCAGGAATACCTTTGCCTTTGAGGCGGATGCTTTTACCGCTTTGGCTGTTGGCAGGCAGATTGACCTGTAAGCGGCCTGAAGCGGTAGGGACGATGATTTTGCCGCCCAATACGGCTTCCCAAGGTTTGACATCTATTGTTTGATATACGTCTTTCCTGTTTTTGACGTATAAATCAGGTTGGTCGTGGAACTTGATTTTTAAGTACAAGTCACCGTTTTCTCCACCGTTATATCCCGGCAAACCTTGACCGGCCAAACGGATTTGTTGGCCTTCTGCAATGCCTTTGGGGATTTTGACGTTGAGGGTTTTATTTTGATAAACCGCACGTCCGTATTCGTCTAGAGTCGGCACATTCAAAGTCATGCTACGTTCTGCGCCAACATACGCTGCGTAAATATCAATACTCAATTCAGCATGTTGATCCTCGCCTTTTATTGGGCCGCGGGGTTGCTCGGAACGAGTGTGGGATTGGCGGAATGATGAAAACAGATCTTCAAAATTGAAGTCTCCCGCTCCGAACGGTTCGCCTTCATGACGTTCATAGTGGAAGCCGCCACCGTTAAATCCATTGCCAAACGGATTGCCGCCTTGACCGAACGGATTGCCTCCGGCGCTGCGTCCGTAAGGATTAGCCAACATTTCATCGTATTCGGCCCGCTTTTCTTTGTCGGAAAGCGTTTCGTAGGCACGGTTGATTTCTACCGTGCGTTCGGCTGCGTCAGGTTCTTTGCTGACATCGGGGTGGTATTTGCGCACCAGTTTTCGGTAGGCTTTTTTGATTTCGGCCTCATCCGCATCTTTGGCAACGCCTAGTATTTCATAATAGTTTTTTTCTGCCATGTTATTCCTTTGACTGCTCATATACAAAATTCTTATAGTTTTAATAATTGAGGGTAGATATTCTAAAATCAAGGGCGTTAGAAATAAAATTCTCTATTTCTGACAATGATTAATGGATAATTTAATTCTTTGTTCCTAGAGAAATAGAAAATATATAGGCCGTCTGAATACGGTTTTTCAGACGGCCTTTATCAAATTGGGGTTTTATTTATCTTGAGAGTTTTTTTGTTCGCGGACCACCCATTGGGCAATATCTGAACCCAATACTTTAGAAGTGCGGTTCAAGACGGCGCAAGAGCTTTTATAAGCGCCAAACATGCCACCGGAAGAGTTGCGGGTAAAGGTTTTTTTATTAACTTGTTTGCCGTCAACATACAAAGTGGCTGAAACCGCCATACCTTTGGCGTGACCGATAAAGGCATTGCCTGCACTCATGGCGGAAGTGATGGCGATATCTGCGTATGTACCTTGTTTTTTACCGTCACGGACAACCGTTACATCGCTTTTGGCTGCAGTTTCTTGCAAAGATTTGGACATAATACTGCCTACTTCTAAACATTCCGAAACGATACGGGTATCGATTTCTTCTTTGTCGCGGTAAGGGATGCTTTCATCAATATGGACATCTGCACTGGCAAATGCAGATGCAAACAAGAATGCGGTTGCAAGGATACGGTTAGGAGACATAGTAGGGTACCTGAAATGGAATGTTAAAAAGAGTTGTTATTGTATAACGGCATTTACACTCAATCAACATAAGTTAAATAGGAAAAGATTTTGTTGAAATAGCTGTTATAGCAAGATAATCAAAAGGCCGTCTGAAATAAAGTTATTTCAGACGGCCTTTTGATTAAGGTATTAATTTGTTCTAGTCAAATAAGGCAGGGGATCGACTGCTTTGCCGTTGAGACGAACTTCAAAATGCAGCTTGACGCTGTCTGAATCGCTGCTGCCCATGGTGGCGATAACTTGACCTGCTTGGACTTTTTGATCTTTTTGTACCAAAAGCGTGTCGTTATGGGCGTAGGCGGTAATGGTGTATTCATTATGGCTGATCAAAATCAGCTTGCCGTAGCCGCGGACTTCTTCGCCAACGTAGATAACGGTACCGGCTGCGGCGGAACGGATTTGTTGGCCTCGTGTGCCTGCAATATCTATGCCTTTGCTGGTTGTGCCGTTGTAGCGTTGGATAATGGAGGATGAAGCGTTATCGGTCGGCCATTGCAGGTTCAATCGGTTGATTGGGGTAACGGCAGTGGTTTGGCGTTGCTGCGTTGCGGTGCTGCGTGGGGCGACATGGCGGCGGACGCGCAATACTTGGCCGACTTCGATTTGTGAGGCGTTGGGAAGGTTATTCCATGCAACCAGTGTGTTGACATTTTGTCCGTAGCGTTTGGCGATTTGGGTCAGGGTATCGCCGGGGCGGACTTTGTAGTAGCCGTCAGGTACGGCGCGGTTGGAAGAGGTATTGTTGCCGGCGCAGGCTGCTAAGACGACAATGGTGCTGATGAGTGCCAGACGTTTCAAGGCCGTCTGAAAGGTGGAAATAAAGTTTGTATTCATGGATTATTTCAAAATGTATCGTTATGCTGTGTATGATAGATAAGAAGAGTGGAAAAAGGTTCACTCAAAAGGCATGGAATAAACTACATAAAGGCAGTATATTAACATTGAAAATTTGTGGATATATCGGCATATTTTTTTATCATTTTGATGATAAAGAACTTTTTTAGTAAGGTAAAAGAAAGTGAAAGTTTTTTCAGACGGCATTGAGCAAGGCAATAAAAATCCCCTGCCGGGATAAACGGGCAGGGGATTTTTGTCTCATCGAACTTATTTGTTCAATTCGTTAGCCAGATACAGCCAGGTTTCAATGACGGTATCAGGGTTGAGCGATACGCTTTCGATACCTTCTTCAACCAGCCATTTGGCAAAGTCCGGATGGTCTGATGGACCTTGACCGCAAATACCGACGTATTTGTTTTGTTTGCGGCAGGCAGAGATTGCCAAGTGCAACATCACTTTAACGGCAGGGTTACGCTCGTCGAAGGAGTCAGATACCAAACCGCTGTCACGGTCGAGGCCTAGGGTCAGCTGGGTCATGTCGTTAGAGCCGATGGAGAAGCCGTCGAAGTATTGCAGGAATTGTTCTGCCAATACAGCGTTGCTTGGCAACTCGCACATCATGATCAGGCGCAGACCGTTTTTGCCGCGTTCCAAACCGTTTTCTTTCAGGGCTTTAACAACAGCTTCTGCTTCACCCAAAGTACGAACGAATGGAAGCATGATTTCGACGTTGGTCAAACCCATTTCATCGCGAACGCGTTTCAAGGCTTTGCACTCGAGTGCGAAGCAGTCTTTGAAGCTGTCAGCGACATAACGCGCCGCGCCGCGGAAGCCCAACATTGGGTTTTCTTCATGCGGTTCGTAAATGCTACCACCCACCAAGTTGGCGTATTCGTTGGATTTGAAGTCAGACATGCGGACGATGGTTTTGCGTGGGTAAACCGAAGCAGCCAAAGTTGCCACGCCTTCTGCGATTTTATCGACATAGAAGTCGACAGGGGAGGCATAGCCGGCGATGCGGCGGGTAATTTCCGCTTTCAATTCGTCGTCTTGTTTGTCAAATTCCAACAAGGCTTTAGGGTGGATACCGATTTGACGGTTGATGATGAATTCCATACGTGCCAAGCCGATGCCTTCGCTAGGCAGGTTGGCGAAGCTGAATGCCAATTCAGGGTTACCAACGTTCATCATCACTTTGACAGGGGCTTTAGGCATGTTGTCCAAAGCAACATCGGTAATTTGTACGTCCAGCAGGCCGGAGTAGATGAAGCCGGTATCGCCTTCGGCACAAGATACGGTAACTTCTTGGCCGTCTGAAAGCAGATCGGTTGCGTCGCCGCAGCCGACTACGGCAGGAATACCCAATTCACGCGCGATAATCGCTGCGTGGCAGGTACGGCCGCCGCGGTTGGTCACAATGGCGGAAGCACGTTTCATCACCGGTTCCCAATCCGGGTCAGTCATGTCGGTAACGAGTACGTCGCCCGCTTCAACGGAATCCATCTCGGAGGCATCTTTCACCAGGCGTACTTTGCCTTGGCCGACTTTTTGACCGATGGCACGGCCTTCGCACAAGATAACTTTTTCGCCGTTGATGGAGAAGCGGCGCAGGTTGCGGCTGCTGTCTTCTTGGGATTTCACGGTCTCAGGACGGGCTTGCAGGATGTAGAGTTTGCCGTCCAAACCGTCGCGGCCCCATTCGATGTCCATTGGGCGGCCGTAGTGTTTTTCGATGGTCAGCGCGTAATGGGCCAACTCGGTAACTTCGGCGTCGGTAATGGAGAAGCGTTGACGGTCTTCTTCAGGTACATCGATGTTGGTTACAGATTTACCGGCTTCGGCTTTGTCGGTAAAGATCATTTTGATTTGTTTCGAACCCATGGTTTTGCGCAGGATAGCCGGTTTGCCTGCTTTCAAAGTAGGTTTGAATACATAGAATTCGTCAGGGTTGACCGCGCCTTGTACGACGTTTTCGCCCAGACCGTAAGAAGAGGTAACGAAAACGACTTGGTCGTAACCGGATTCGGTATCGATGGTGAACATCACACCGGAGGCGCCGCTGTCAGAGCGCACCATGCGTTGTACGCCTGCGGAAAGGGCAACGATGTCGTGTTCGAAGCCTTTGTGGACACGGTAAGAAATGGCACGGTCGTTGTACAGGGAAGCGAATACATGGCGCATGGCTTCTTTAACGTTATCCAAGCCGTTGATGTTCAAGAAGGTTTCTTGTTGACCGGCAAAAGAAGCATCCGGCAGGTCTTCTGCTGTTGCGGAAGAACGTACGGCAACGGAAATGTCCGCACCGCCGGCATCGGCAACCATTTTGTTCCAAGCTGTTTCGATTTCAGCATCCAGCTGCTCAGGGAACGGAGTATCCAAAATCCATTGACGGATTTCTTTACCCACGCGCGCCAACTCGGCAACGTCTTCAACATCCAGTTGTTTCAGGGCTTCGGAAATACGCTCGCTCAGACCATTGTGAGCCAGGAAAGCACGATAAGCTTCGGCTGTGGTTGCAAAACCGCCGGGAACGCGCACGCCTTTTTCAGTCAGTTGGCTGATCATTTCGCCCAAAGAGGCATTTTTACCGCCCACTCGCTCAACGTCAGTCATACGCAGGTTTTCAAACCAAATAACGTAGTTTTCGGCCATTTGTGTGTCCAATCCAATCCAAAAAATGTTAAAAAAGAAACAAATCCGCCTGCTTATTGTAGCCATTCGTTTGATGGCTGTCATGTGTTTTATCTTTTTAAAAATCACAAATTCGTCTGTGATGTTGTGCTTTTCAGGCGTGTAGCCTTCTGAAATGTGAATATCAGATTCATGTTTTTACGTGTTATCTTCTTGTTAAATATGGAAAACAAAATAAGTTAATAAATTTGATAAACAAGATTTATTTTGCAATGTTAGAATAAAATTCCATAAAATAGAAAAAAATAAAATTTTGTGCCAATTTAAAAATTGTTCAAATTTGTTGTAATCCTGTGTAATCTATCGGGAATCGCTTTATTGCAAAGGCTGTAACTGCTATGATTGCCGTCTGAAACGTTACCATCAAGAGGATTCATTATGACTGATCCACGCCAAGTCTTCTATATTTCCGACCGAACCGGCCTGACCGCTGAAAATATCGGTGAAGCCTTGCTGAACCAATTTGGCAATGTTGAGTTCAAACGCCATACCTATCCGTTTATCGATACGCCTGAAAAAGCACGTGCTGTTGTAGACAAAGTCAACCAGTCAGCTGAAAAATTCGGCGTGCGCCCGATTGCTTTTGTCAGTGTGGTCAATGACGAAATCCGTGAAATTATCAAGAAAGCCAATGCGTTCCATATTAATTTCTTTGAAACCTTTCTCGGTCTTTTGGAAAAGGAACTCAATACGGAGGCGGTTGCCGCCCGGCAGGGGCACCACAGTATCGGCAATACCCAACGCTATGATGCGCGTATGGAGGCGGTCAATTTTTCACTGAATCATGATGACGGCGTCAGCGATAAAAACCTGCAGGAAGCGGATGTGATTTTGATGGGCGTGTCCCGTTCGGGCAAAACGCCGACCTGTCTCTATCTGGCCCTGCAATACGGTATCCGCGCCGCAAACTATCCATTGATTCCCGATGATTTGGAATCGACCGATTTGCCGCGTATGGTCAAACCTTATAAAGACAAGCTGTTCGGCTTGACCATTCAGCCTGAGCGTCTGCAGGCTATCCGTCAGGAACGCCGTCCTAATTCGACCTATGCCAAAATCGATACTTGCCGCAGCGAGATTGCCGATGCGCAGAATATGTTCAAACGCCACGGTGTGCCGTTTACCAATACAACGGATAAATCTGTGGAAGAACTCGCCGTTCATATCTTGCAGGCTTGCAAGCTGAAACGCCGTTTCTAAATGAAATGATAAAAGACCGTCTGAAACTTCAGACGGCCTTTTTTTATTTTGTATATTAGGTCTTGGGCAAGGTAACACCGGTTTGTCCCATGTATTTGCCGTTTCGGTCTTTGTATGAAGTTTCGCAGACTTCATCGCTTTCAAAGAATAAGACTTGGGCCACGCCTTCGCCTGCGTATATTTTTGCCGGTAGCGGCGTGGTGTTGGAAAACTCAAGTGTAACGTAGCCTTCCCATTCAGGCTCGAACGGGGTAACGTTGACGATAATGCCGCAGCGTGCGTAAGTGGATTTACCTAAGCAGACGGTCAGGACGTTGCGCGGGATGCGGAAATATTCGACTGTGCGCGCCAGTGCAAAGGAGTTGGGCGGAATGATGCAGCAGTCGTCTTCGACTGTAACGAAGTTTTTCGGGTCGAAGTTTTTCGGGTCGACGATGGTGCTGTTGATATTGGTGAAGATTTTAAATTCATTGGCACAACGGATGTCGTAGCCGTAGCTGGATGTGCCGTAGGAAATGATGCGTTGGCCGTTGGCCTCTTTGATTTGGTTGGGCTCGAACGGCTCAATCATGCCGTGTTCCTCGGCCATGCGGCGTATCCATTTGTCGGATTTAATGCTCATGGTGGTTGTCCTGGGGTAAGGGTTGTTTAGAAATTCTTTGAAATCAACACAACAGCCTTTAGGCGGGCTTGTTCATTGATGTTTCAGACGGCCTAAAAGCTGGATAAGACCGTCTAAAAGGCTGTTTATTTGGTTTTGGACGCAGATTTCTTAGGCAGTTTGACTTCTTTAATCATACCGTCTTCGCATTTCATGATGAAGACTGGTGTGCCGTTTTGGGAGGCGGTAAAGTTTCCGTGCGCCCTGCCTTTTTTGAATACGCCTTCCAGCGTCATATTGCGTAATTTGGCGCTGTTGGAGGAGAAAGGTTCGATAAAGGTTTCGCTGTTGCTGGAAACGGTATATACGCCTTTGCCGTCAAATTTGCCGTCTTTGAAGGCTCCGACATAGCTGCGGCCGTCTTGGCATTTCCATGTGCCTTTGCCGGATGGTTTGCCGTCTTTGCCGACATCGCCATCATAAGCGCAACCTTTTTCCTGATAAGGATTGATGGTTTCGGCAATGGCAGGCGTACCCAGCATAAAGGCGATAGGGAGTAGGGCGAGGTATTTCATCATTTATTCCTTTTTGCAGGCAGTTTCAGACGGCCTGATATTGGGATTCAAAAGTCAGCAGGGTTTCAGCAATACGGCGTGGCAATATGGCTAAAGCGTGTTCGCGCATAGACGTAGGGATACCGTAGTAGGCTTCAGCAATACTGCCGGTAATGGCCGCCAAGGTATCGCTGTCTCCGCCTAGGGAAACTGCCAGTCGGATGGCGTGTTCAAAATCATCGCTTTCAAGAAAGGCGGTAATCGCTTGAGGTACGGTTTCCTGACAGCTTTCGTTGAAATGATAATGCGGGCGGATTTGGTCGCAACTTTGGCTCAAGTCGTAGCCGAATTGTCGTGTAATGTTTTCTTTGATTTGCGCTTTGCCCATACCGGTACGCGCCCAAAAGATGGCGGCAGCTACGGCTTGTGCACCTTTAATGCCTTCCGGATGGTTGTGCGTTACGATGGCGGATTGTTCGGCAAAATGCAGGGTTTCTTCCAATGTGGCAAATGCCCAACCAACGGCAGAAACACGCATGGCCGAGCCGTTGCCCCAGCTATTATAAGGTTCTGGATCTTTCCATTCTATCCATTGTGAGAAGCGGCCGCCATATGCGCCTTTGGGGCAGGGATATGCCCTACACCAGCCTTGTAAAATAGAGGCCAAATTATTGTTGCAGCCTTGTAAAACCCAATCGGCAATGGCAACAGTGCAAATCGTGTCATCGGTAAAGTCGCTGTCGGGGCTGAAAATATCGAAATCGGTGTGACGGTAGTTGTCAAACTCGAATCGTGAACCGGCAATATCGCCGATGATTGCGCCCAACATCATGACATCCTTTCTGATACTTCTATTTATATTTCAGATGGCCTTTGATATTCCCAATCGAAAGGCCGTCTGAAAAATTACTCTTGCCAGCCGCCTAAATAAGAAACCAGTTCTTCCAACATGGTGCTAATGGCTTCGGTCATCAGGATTTGTGAGGCAAAGGCGAGGCTGGCGGCATCGTCGCCGTTGCTTTCGGCTTCTTCTTGCAAAACGTCCAGATACTGGATGCGTTTGAGCGTAAAGTCTTGGGTGAGGATGAACGCGATTTGTTCACGCCATACCAAGCCCAACTGGGTAACGGTTTTGCCGTTTTTGACGTGTTGTACCACTTCGTCGGCGGTCAGGTCTTGTTTGGAAACTTTGACGACCGGAACAACATCGCCTACGCCTTTGAGTTCGCAATCGCTGTCCAATTCAAAACCGCCTTCGCAATGGCCTTGCAGCAGCCAGCTGGTCATCAGGGAAGAGGGCGATTGTTTGGTGTTGGGCAGCGAGGCTTCTAAACCGCCCAACGCTTCGCGCAACTTGGTCAGGATGTTTTCCGCTTTGGCAGAGGCGGCATTGTTGATCAAAAGATACCCGTGGCGCGTGTCGAAAATCGCCTGTGTGCGGCTGCTGCGCGTAAAGGCACGGGGCAGCAGGTCGTCAGTAATCTGTTCTTTCAGTTCTTGTTTTTCCTTGCGGCCGACATTGCGCGCTTCGTTGTTTTGGATTTCCAAAACCTTTTCATCCAAAATATCGCGGATCACGCCGGCAGGCAGGACTTTTTCTTCTTTTTTCAGAGCAACGCGCCAAGTGTAATCGGCAGGGAAAACCAGCTCGGGCGAAAAGGAAACCGGCGTGGCAAAGCCTTCGCTAAACCAGTCCAAACCCTGACAATGGGCAAATTCGGATTGCGCCAATTTGTCGGCAAGGACTTCCAATTCGGGCAATTTGTCTTTGTTGAGCGGATAAAAACTGATTTGCTTAAACCACATGGCGAGTTTTCCTTTTTATTAAAACCGGCATTATACAGGGAAAATAACATACGGAAATCGGCAGCATCTTTAAAAATGCAGTAAAGGCGTTGACAGAAGAAAAGGCTTTCTGTATAGTTCGCGCTTCGGTTACGCGCCCATCGTCTAGAGGCCTAGGACACTGCCCTTTCACGGCGGCAACCGGGGTTCGAATCCCCGTGGGCGTGCCAGGATTCTTAAAAAACGCTCCTGCTTTTTGCAGGGGCGTTTTTTGTTTTCAGACGGCCTGCCGCTGTGAAAATATCTTTAAATTGGTTTACAATAATGCCATTCCGAATCTTAACGAGAGAATACAATGTTAGACATCCAATTGCTCCGCAGCAATACCGCCGCAGTCGCCGAACGTTTGGCCGCACGCGGTTATGAGTTTGATACCGCGCGTTTCAACGCTTTGGAAGAGCAACGCAAAGCCGTTCAAGTGAAAACAGAAGAGTTGCAGGCTTCACGCAATAGTATTTCCAAACAGATCGGTGCGTTGAAAGGCCAAGGCAAACACGAAGAGGCTCAAGCTGCAATGAATCAGGTTGCCCAAATCAAAGTGGATTTGGAGCAGGCTGCTGCTGATTTGGATGCGGTTCAGAAAGAATTGGATGCATGGTTGTTGAGCATTCCGAACCTGCCGCACGAAAGTGTGCCTGTCGGTAAAGACGAAACTGAAAACGTTGAGGTCCGCAAAGTCGGTACGCCGCGAGAATTTGACTTTGAAATCAAAGACCATGTTGATTTGGGCGAGCCTTTGGGTTTGGATTTTGAAGGCGGTGCGAAACTTTCCGGCGCGCGCTTTACCGTGATGAAAGGTCAAATCGCCCGTCTGCATCGCGCTTTGGCTCAGTTCATGCTGGACACGCATACGCTGAAACACGGCTATACCGAACATTACACGCCTTACATTGTGGACGATCTGACCCTGCAAGGTACGGGCCAGCTGCCTAAATTTGCAGAAGATTTGTTCCACGTTACCCGCGGCGGCGACGAGAGTAAGAAAACGCAATATCTGATTCCGACCGCCGAGGTGACGCTGACCAATACTGTTGCCGACAGCATTGTGGCCGGTAGCGATTTGCCGTTGAAATTGACTGCGCATTCCCCATGTTTCCGTTCCGAAGCGGGCGCATACGGTAAAGACGTGCGCGGTTTGATTCGTCAGCACCAATTCGACAAAGTGGAAATGGTGCAAATCGTTCATCCGGAAAAATCATACGAAGCGCTGGAAGAAATGGTCGGACACGCTGAAAATATTTTGAAAGCGTTGGAACTGCCATACCGCGTGATTACTTTGTGCACCGGCGACATGGGCTTCGGCGCAACCAAAACCTACGACTTGGAAGTTTGGGTTCCTGCGCAAAACACCTACCGTGAAATTTCCAGCTGCTCCAACTGCGAAGATTTCCAAGCACGCCGCATGAAAGCGCGTTTCAAAGATGAAAACGGTAAAAACCGTTTGGTACATACTTTGAACGGCTCAGGCTTGGCAGTCGGCCGTACTTTGGTGGCCGTTTTGGAAAACCATCAAAATGCCGACGGCAGCATTAATGTTCCTGCTGCGTTGCAACCGTATATGGGCGGCGTGACCAAATTGGAAGTAAAATAATCGTTGTTTAAATAAAAAGGCCGTCTGAAACTTGGGTTCAGACGGCCTTTTCTATGATTGAACAATTATTTGTTGTGTTGACGGAAATATTCCCATTCTTCGACAACGGTACCGTCAGGCAAGTGGCACACACCGTATTCGCCACCATCTTTGTCTTTTTTGATTTCGGATTTGCCGCCTTGTTTGACGCAGAATTCAGAAGCCGGATTGGCCACGCCGACGTTGGGGGATTCTTGTTTTTCAGAAGCGGAGCAGGCAGCCAGAGCAGTGGCGGCAGCGAGGCTGAGGATAAGGGGTTTGATCATGACGTGTCTTTCATTTGAAGGATAAAAACAAATGGATTATAGGGGATGCTTTCGTTTAATGGCGTTAACTAGATTAAAGGCCGTCTGAAAACTTTTCAGACGGCCTTTAGTTTAGGAAGTCAAACCAGATTATTTGGCTACTTCGGCTTTTTCTGCTTTTTCGCCTTCTTTAGCAAAGTATTTGGCGTAAATTTTGTCGTATTCGCCACTTTCGCGTACTTTTTTCAGCGCATCGTTCAACATTTTGATGGTGGCTTCGTCGCCTTTGCGTGCAGCGATACCGTAGTTTTCGATGGTGAAGTCAGGCAGGGAGATGAAATCCAGGCCTTTGGTCGGGTTGTTTTTCACATAGTTGGCAATAACCGCGCTGTCGCTGACGACGGAATCCAAACCGCCGTTTTCCAATTCTTTGATAATCAGGGGAACGCTTTCAAAGCGGGCAATTTTCGGATTGTCGTTGCCCAAGAGTTTGGAAACGGAGAAGTCGCCGGTGTAGCCGGTTACCACGCCGACTTTGGCCATGTTTTTCAGGTCTTCGGAGGAAGCTACTTTTTTGCCTTTGGGAACGAGGACAACTTGGGTGATTTCAAAGTATGGATCGCTGAAGAGCATGCTTTGTTTGCGGTCGTCAGTGATGGTTACGCCGGACATAACGATGTCCACATCGCCGTTGTTCAGAGAAGGGAAGAGGCTTTCCCATGGCTGGTGTTTGAATTCGACTTTGAAGTTGCCGGCTTTGGCCATGGCATTCATCAAATCTACGTCAAAACCTTCTACTTTGCCGGCAGAATCCAAAGATTCAAATGGGGCAAACTCGGCGTTAGAGCCGACACGGTACACTTTATCGGCAGGAGCAGAGGCATTGTTGCTTTGACCGCCGCAGGCAGTCAGGGCAAGGGCGGAACAAGCGAGGGCAGTGGCCAGCCATTTTTTCATGTTCATGATATGTGCTTTCTTAATAAAATGTTAACGGATAAAATCTTAGTTTAGCATAATTTTGTGAACAAACTAGCTGAAATTAGTGGTCTTTTTCTCGGAAAAATGCGTAGGTTACGTCATGGAAGAGGTCGGTGTGCGGGCTGTCTTCGTAGTTCAATTCTGCCAACGCGTCTTCAAAGGCAAGCTGGATGGATTCTACGGCATCGTTGGCCATGTCGGAGGGCAGGGAACGGATAAGGCCTTTGAGGGCGGTGGCGAGGACGTGATTTTGCATACGCAAAACGTCGTTGGCTTCTTCCAAGTATTCGAGGCGTTGTTCGATGCTGCTCATGATGTATCCTTGAGGGTATATTAAATAAAATAGTGATTATATAGTGAATTAATATTAAAATGTGACGCTTGCGCCGGCTTGCCGGATATGTCCAACCATCGGCCGTATTTCAAGTGATTTTAGGTTTGAATGCGGTTCACAATAAAAATGAAAAAACGAGATTATTATGGAAAACAACCGTCTTGACCCCACAGCCCTCGAGGAAGAAGACCTGAATTGGGAAAAACGCTTGGAAAGATTGCGTCAGGCACGACAATTCAATACTGCGCCGACTCATGTGCCATTGGTCAAAAAATCGGACGACGCTGTCGATGTTGCGCCCAAAACCGCGTCTAAAAAAGAATATAAATTAGATGCGGACAATCGTGAAAAAGTATTGGAAGAATATTTGTACCGCTGGCAGTTGGAACACAATACTGCCCTTGCCGACGAGGGCGAGGCAGTGGAAACTGATGCGATGGTGGTTTTGCAGGACAACTGGTTGAGCGCGCAATCGGCATTGCAGGCTGCGGCTTCAGAGCGTCATATTGAATCAACGCGAACCGTCAGACTGAATCCGAAATCAAGTGCCGTAGATTTTGATGCGCCTGAAGTGGAAGAAACTGAAAAACCGGAAAATGATGATGCGCAAGCGGCTGAAGAGGCGGTTTCAGACGGCCTTGAACAAGAACCGGCCATTAATGTCCATATTAATGTATTAAACCCGCAGGTGATCGGCCGTCGGCAAGTATTCTGCGTTTCTGAAAAAGATTTGACCGAGCGTCTGATTAAGCGTTTGCGTCCCCATGTGGCCGATGCGGTCAACGGCATGATTCGGATTGCCGTACAAAAACAAATGGCCGTGTTCACTTACCAGTTGCAGCAAATGCTGAACGAGCAGGCGCCAGGCTTGGTGGAAGATGTATTGGAACATAACGTCAAACGTATTTTGGACGATATGAAGACTGAAATGAAATACCGCCGTTGAGTATCCTGGCCGTCTGAAAAGTTTCAGACGGCCTTCGGCGTAAAATTCCCTTAAAATTTTACGAAGCGTGTATAATAGCGGCTCACGTTTTCGTGATAAATATCCTTTCTAAATAGTTGATATGCCCGATGCAGAATCGGGCATTTTTTTTGAGATTGTTATGAATAAAAATAAAATCATTGTATTGCTGATTGCTTTGGTTGCCGTATTTGCTTATAACAAAATGCAAAACAAGCAGCCGGTACAATCGCAGAATCAGCAGAAAATAGAAGTCGTTCAAAAACAAAATAATTCGGGCAAAAAGAATGCCGATACGGCTCAGCAGCAAATCGGTTTGGGCAAATCAGCTGAAGCGGTTTTGAAACAGGCGTTTGAAAACGAGCAAAGCGATATTCAGGTTGAGGGCGAGGGCACGGTATGGAAAACCCTGCCGGATGACAACAAAGGTACGCGCCATCAACGCTTTATTTTGAAGCTTTCCAGCGGCCAGACGCTTTTGGTGGCGCATAATATCGATTTGGCCGATAAAATCAAAGGCTTGAAAAAAGGTGATAAAGTAGCATTTTACGGCGAATACGAATGGTCGGAGCAGGGCGGCGTTATCCATTGGACGCACCATGACCCGTCAGGCCGGCATACTGACGGCTGGTTGAAACACGATGGCCGCCTTTATCAGTAAAAACGGTTTTCCTGTTTTTTCAGACGGCCCAAAACACGGCCTTCGGCTTGAAAGATGGTAGAAATCGGCGCAAAATGTTAACAAGTTAAACAGACGGAAAAATATTGTTCCGTCCATTGGAATACACAGTAGATTGGAGAATAAATGAACAAAAAACTTCATCCGCAAACGCTGGCCATCCGGGGCGGCAAAGAGCAGACCGAATATCGCGAGCACAATCAGGCGCTGTTTTTGACCAGCAGCTTCATGTGGGAAAGCGCGCAACATGCGGCAGATTTGTTTTCCAAAAAAATTAAAGGCTTTACCTATACCCGTACAGCCAATCCGACTACTGCCGCTTTTGAAAAACGCATTGCCGCATTGGAAGGCGCAGAGCGCGCGGTAGCCACTTCGACCGGTATGTCTGCAATTCAGGCGGCGTTTTTTACCTTCTTGCAAGCAGGCGACCACGTTGTTTCCAGCCGCAGCCTGTTCGGCACGACCGTCGGTTTCATCAACAACATCGTTACCAAGTTCGGCATCGAAGTCAGCCATGTATCGCCGGTTGATGTAGATGAATGGAAAGCGGCAATCAAGCCCAATACCAAACTGTTTTTCTTGGAAACTCCGTCCAACCCTTTGGGCGAAGTTGCCGATTTGGAAGCGCTGGCTGAACTGGCGCACAGCATCGGCGCGCTTTTGGTGGTGGACAATAGCCTCTTGTCGCCAGCCGGTTCGCAGCCTTTGAAACACGGTGCGGATATTTCTGTTTCTTCCGCAACCAAAGCGATTGACGGTCACGGCCGCGTGATGGGTGGCGTGTTGGCCGGTTCGGAAGAATTGATGACGCAAGTTGCCATGTATTGCAACTCTTGCGGTTTGGCGATGTCTCCGTTTAACGCATGGCAGTTGTTGAGTGGTGTAGAAACCTTGTCGCTGCGTATGGAAAAACAGTTTGACAATGCGTTAAAAATCGCCCAATGGCTGCAACAACAGCCGCAAGTCCAAGCCGTGTACTACACCGGTTTGCCCGACCATCCGCAGGCAGAGCTTATCCGCAAGCAACAAAACGGTGGCGGCATCGTCATCGGCTTTGAAGTCGCCGACCAAGAAGCAGCATGGAAAGTCGTGGACGGCGTGGAGCTTTTCTCCCGTACTGCCAACCTCGGCGATGTGCGTTCAACCATCACCCATCCGTGGACAACCACGCACGGCCGGATGCAGCCTGAAGAAAAACTCGCCGCCAATATCCGCCCGGGCTTGATCCGTCTCTCTGTCGGTTTGGAACACATCGACGATTTGATTGATGATTTGCAACAAGCATTGAACAAATAATCTAAAAACAAATTTCAGACGGCCTTAAATTTTAATAGGCCGTCTGAAAGCAATTAAACACACATCTTAAGAATAAAAGGAAAAAATAATGTCTGAAGCAGAATTTGCCTCGTGGGCAATGAAAATCCTCCTCACCGGCCTGATTATCTTTTTGGGTTTTATCGTTTGGAACTTGGGTAAAGAATCCAAAGCCGGTAAATTCGGCATTGCCATGCTCTTCTTGGTTTTGGGCTTGGGTGTGTTTGGATTTGTATTCAAAGAATTGCTGATTAGCTTTTTGGTATTGCCGAAATAAGCAGGAAGCTTATAGATAGAACAAGGCCGTTTGAACATTTTTTCAGACGGCCTTTTGATTTGATGTTTTAAATTACACCTAATTCTTGCAGGCCGCGCAATACGCCGTCTTCATCGACACTTGGGCAGACGAATTGTGCGGCGGCTTTGGCCGCTTCTTCGCCATTGCCCATGGCAACGCCGAAGCCGACGGTTGACAGCATTTCCAAGTCGTTGAAGCTGTCGCCGAATGCCATTACTTTGCTCATATCAATGCCCAGTTTTTCCACTGCGTGGGCGATGCCCCGTGCTTTTGAACCTTCTTTGCGCAGCAGGTCCACAGCATATTCATGCCAGCGGACGGATTTGAAGCCGTGTTGCTGGGTTAGCGGTTGCAGGATTTTTTCTTCTTCCTTATCCACAAAGACCAACATTTGATAAACTGGCTGTTTGCGGAAATATTCTTTGTCGGTCAGGAAGTTGGGCAGGATATGCGATAAGCCTTCGACAACGCGCGGCGAATGGGAGGAAACGGCAATTTCTTGGTTGTTGACAAAGGCGTAGTCTATTTTGTGTTGTTCAACCAGGTTGATGGCGGTTTCGATGTCGGCAATGTCCAAAGGGTAGCTTTGCAGGGGGTCGCCGCGAAAGGAAATATATTGGCCGTTGATGGTAACGAGCATGTCGATACCGCATTCTTGAATCAAGGCTTTGATTTTGGCAGGAATAGCGGCTTCAGGACGGCCGGTGGCAATGGCAGTCAAAATGCCTTTGGCTTTTAATGCGCGCATGGCTTGGGCAACTGAAGGACGTAAGGTATCCGTGTATTTGCGGTAGAGGGTGTCGTCGATGTCAAAGAAGATGATTTCAGGGTTGTTCATGGTTCACTCGTTGGGCTGTGTATACACAGCTTTCATTGAAAATTGTGTGAACAGCTTGTGTATAAATTGGTTTAGTATTTGATTGCTATTATAAAAATAAGTTCTGATTAAATTTTAGGCAGATTTTTATTTTTGGAATAAAGCGGAAAGTTATTCACAATAGGCCGTCTGAAAATTTGGTTTTCAGACGGCCTTGTTTTAAGCAATCAAACGGATATTTTCTTTGTCTTGCCTGAATTTGTTTTTAATCACGAGAGGCAGGCTGCTGTCGAAATACCAGCTTCCATCAGGCAATGCCAACGCGCCACCGGCGCAGAGCAGGGTAATGCTGTTTCCGGTCAGGGGGTCGGTTTCGGTAATTTCAATTTCGTGCGCTTTGCCCCAATCGGTTACGGGGAGTAGGGCGGCAAGCTCGGTAATGCGTTGGTTTTGATGTTTGATACCGTTTGGCTGGCGACAGTTGCCATTGCATTTTCCGACAGCCTCGACAGGGCAGGGTTCGCCTTTTGCGTAGCTGGTCGGCAAAATGTTGAGCGAATCTGGGCAGAGTCTGTGTTCTTGCGACCATTGCGTCAAAGCGCGTTTGGCTGCTTTTTTGTGGGCAAACAAACCATAAGGGCGCCAATTTCTGGTGCCGCTATTTAACAAGACAATGCGTGCTTGAAGGCTGCCGTGTTCGTCAGCGATAAAGCGGACGGTAGAAAACGATGTGGACTTTTCAGACGGCATCAGTTGGTATTCCTGCATGGTCTGGGCTTTGAGCCATAATGTATGAAGCTGTCCGACTGCCGGAATAAAACGGATGGAGGCTGCGGCTTTGATGTGTGGCGGCAGTTTTTTGCTGTGCAACAGGGTGGCAGTTTCGCTGTATGCACGTTCATGTGCTTCAATGGTTTGGGCTTTGCCGAAATGGTCAAGCCAAACCAATACGCCGTAACTGTCAGGCAGGGCATAGAGCTGTTGGGCAAGCGAATCAGGCAGCCAAGTGGGCAACATTTTCGGATTCATCAATACACGGACGTGTTCGTCCCATTGTTGATGATTTTTTTCTGCCAGACTTAATTCGAGATAATCACACAATGCGGCAACATCGGTCATGGCACGGTGGCGGTTGGCCGTCTGAATGCCGGTGCGTTCGATAATGCTGTCGAGACTGTGTTTGTAAAACTCAGGATACAGGCGGCGAGACAGTTGAACCGTACAGAGCGAGGGTGCGGCAAAGTCAGTATGGATACGGGCAAACTCGTGGCGCAGGAAGGTGTAGTCAAAGCGGCTGTTGTGTGCAACAACCACTGCACCTTGCAACAGCGGCAACAAATCGGCTGCAATATCGGCAAAGACAGGCGCGTTTTTCACCGTTTCATCATGAATTCCGGTCAGCCTGGCAACAAATTCGGGAATGCTGCGGCAAGGATTGACCAATTGCTCGTAATGTGTGGCGCGTCCTTGATCAAAACGAACAAGGGCGACTTCCGTTATCCTGTCTTGATAGAAATTTCCACCGGTCGTCTCCAAATCCACCACGACCACAGGCCGTCCCAAACGGGAAAATGCTTCGGATAAGAGCGGCCAGCGTGCGAAATCTGACATTTTATTCTCTGTAAATTCAATAGCAAATGCGCATTTTACACGCTGTCTGCAAGTTTTCCAAATAAAACGCTTGACAGTAAATAGCCCTCTCTTTATAATTCAAATCTTTCTTGATGCACCCGTAGCTCAGTTGGATAGAGTATCTGGCTACGAACCAGAGGGTCGGGCGTTCGAATCGCTCCGGGTGCGCCACAGAAAATCTCCGCGCCCATCGTCTAGCGGTTAGGACATCGCCCTTTCACGGCGGTAACCGGGGTTCGATTCCCCGTGGGCGTGCCAGTTACTTTAAAATAAGCCATCACTAAAGAATAGGGATGGCTTATTTTTTTCACATTTAAAAGTTTATAGTTATTTAATTTTGCAAAGGTCTCAGGTAGTTGATTTGTCTGCCGTCGGGCAGGACGGTGGCGGTACGGTTGCCGTTGAAGTCGTATTGGTAAACGGTTTCCTGAACTTTGTCGTTCTCGCGGGCAAGGGTATGGATTAAGCGTCCCAATACATCACGTTTGAACTCGGTAATCCGCAGCGGGGTTTGGCTGTCGAGGCTGTCTGAAAGCGGAGCGACGTCTTTTGGGGCAATGCAGTTGCGCCATCAGTTTAGTGGTGAGGGGGCGTTGTAGCCGTAGCTTGTGGTGTAACCAACAAGAGAGAAATTTGGTAGAGGTCGCCTGAAAGTAAGTTTTCAGACGAACTCTACATCAATCAGTAATGAAATTGTTAAAGAATCGATAGCTCAGACGCCTTCAAAGAAGATTTAGATGTCGCTTAAAAAGTAGAAGCAGCGTGTATGTTACGCACATACCCCATACCATAATTAAAAGTTTCATACAGGCTACAGTTTGCTTTTTTTCATTCGAAAGAAAAATTTAACATTTTTGATAACCGATTTATAAAATATAGAATTGCCAAATGTTCATCTTGGTAACAATATTCTTCGGTTCTCAATCCTCTTTCAGAATAGAATATATGCCATTTTTTATTTTCTTCAACAATACATAATGATTCATCATTTACTTCATTGATTGAGTAACTATCTTCTGGTACACCTTTACTTTTAAGATATGAATTTAATTCATTAATTTTTAACATTTTCCTATTTTCACCTCTTCCAGATGCCCAGATTCTATATATGATTTAACAGATTTTGGTAATTCATACTGTGTCCCTAATCCAATCTCTCCGAACCACGGCATAATTTTACTTGCAGCTACATTATCAATTGGTTTCAGTACCCTATATATGGTATAAGGCTTTTGATTAGAACCAGGAGGTAAGGCTCTCATAGGGTATGGTGTTCCTACTGGAGATACAAATGTTCCTCCTGGATAACCATACCTATCAACAAGAGTGCCAACCGGAAGTGTAATACTCCTTACTTCACCTAAAGCGCCTCTATTAGGAGGCCAATATGGTGCGGGCAGATTTTTATTTAAACCTAGGACATCAAGCCACTTATTCGTATTAGGCGCAAACTGATACAAATTATCTCCACCCAACAACCCAATAGGATCCTGATTCACAAACCGACCCGCATCAGGCTCATAGTACCTGAAGAAGTTGTAATGCAGCCCCGTCTCACGGTCGGCGTACTGGTTTTGCAGGCGGAACGGCTGGTGCGTCGTTCCCGTTACGTTCGTCTCGTTCTTCAGTTTACCCCAACCGTAATAGTCGCCGAACCAAACCAGGTTGCCGTCCTTATCGGTCATCTCTCTCGGGATGCCGATTTGGTCGCAGTGGAAGTAGAGGATTTGTTGTCTACTTTCGCCGTCTTCGGTTGTCCAATTGCGTACCTGTGCCAAAGGTTCGTAGCTGTCGGGATCGGTGTAGAGATAGGTATATCTGCCGTCCGGTTGGATTTCTTGCAAGAGGTGGCTGCCGTCCCAAACGAAGCGGGTTTCCTCTTCGAGGCCGTCTGAAACTTCTTCGTTTTTCAGACGGCCTTTGCCTATCCTTCTGCCCAAGGCGTCGTAGGTGTAGGCCCAAGTCTCTTTCGTGCCGTCTTTTTTGAAGATTTCGGCTTTAACCAGTTGGTCATGCAGATCGTAGAAATAGTTCTGCACTTCGCCGTCGGCCAGTTCGCGGTGGATCAGGTTGCCGAA